>NZ_JBIVSD010000010.1:0-246545 GCF_044756065.1 Kitasatospora sp. NPDC092039
TCGGCCCCTCCGTTTTGGGGGGGGGCGCCCGGGGGGGGGGGGCGGCCCCGCCCCCCGCCCCCCCCCCCCCCGCCGCCCTGGTGTGAGTGCGGAGTGTTGCCGGTGGAGGCCCAACTGCCCGCTGCGGCGCGCGAAGTCGGATCCACCGACTTCCTGCTCCAAGCTCCGCGCGCGCCGCGCACCTCTTGCGCCGGAGGTGTCGTCGGCCCGGCCGGCTTTCTGCTCCGCTGCGCACGGGTGCCGGACATTGGGGGTGCGGCAGTAGCGGCCTGTCGGGTGGTGGTGCGGGAAGTTGGGTGGGGCGGCTTTCTGCTCCGTCTTCGCCCATGGTTGCCGCTGCGGTACGGGAAGTCGGATCCGCCGACTTTCCACTCCAGTCTCCGGGGGAGCGCTGCACGCCTTCGATGGGGTTCTGCCTACTCGGCGTGGGAAGTCGAGCCGGTCGACTTCCCACGCCGCCCTGGTGTGAGTGCGGAGTGTTGTCGGTGGAGGTCCAACTGCCCGCTGCGGCGCGGGAAGTCGGATCCGCCGACTTCGTGCTCCAGCGTGCGTGTGGGCCCCGCGCCTCGTCGCCGGAAGTGTCGGAGCACTTGTCAGGAGTTGTGGGCGATGAGAGCCGTTGAGGCGGCGGCCGCAGTCGACGGGGAGGTGCTCGGTCAGTCGGAGAAGCCGAGGTGCAGGATGGTGGCCCAGTTGTCGGTGACCAACAGCAGGTTGCGGCACCATATGTCGTCGACCAGGTACGGGCCGTTGACGTCACCGGCGCTTCGGACGGGCCCCAGGTGCGCTTCGATGAGGTCGGCGACGCTGTCGGCGAGTTCGCCGGCCCCCCGGATCTCGGCGGGCGTGCGCACGTCGGGGTCCGGGAACCTGTGGGCGGAGTGCATGAACCCGTCGGTCACCTGTCGGCGGAATACGTCCCGCCAGGCCCCCGGCGACTCGAACGGCACGACCGACATTCCTCCGTGCTGTCCACGGGCCCCCGGGTGGCACACGGCCTGAGCGAGATCCTTCAGCCGGTCATGACCGGGTGTCACCCCGGCCACGGGGACCACGTGGAGCAGCTGTACGGACGACACCCCCCAGTTGCAGTCGTCGAGCAGTTCCTCGAGCGGTTCAGCCGCGCCTGACACCGCGTCCGGAGCGTCGAGTGGGTTCGGCATGGGCGTCTGGATCCTCTGTGCGGTTCTGCGCTTCGGCCTCAGTCTTCCACCGCACACCGGGGGGCGTCAGGGAGTGCCGGGGAGGGGCGGTGGTCGAGGGCGTGGCGTAGGCGGTGGATCTCGGCGTGGGCGTCGGCGAGTTGGCGGCGGATGTCGGGGGGCGGTGCGGTGCGGGTGCGGTGCAGGGCGGCGATCCACTCGGCCTCCTCCGCCGGGCCGGCTCCGCAGGCCCGGACGAACTCGACGAGGACGCGCTCGGTGCAGTCCCGTTCGCCCGCCAGCACCCCGTGCAGGGTGCTGCGCGGCAGGTGGCTCACGGCGGCCCGTACCGCGCGGGTCTCCAGTTCGCGCAGGGACGGGCTGCCGGCGCGCAGCCGCAGCCGCCGCATGGCGAGGAGCAGTTCGGAGCGCTCCGTGACGTAGCGCAGGGCCCGGCCCGCGCCGGGTGCGGGTGGTGGGCCCGGCAGCCTCTTGCCGGTGCGCCGCCCGGGCCGGTTGGCGTCGGCGCGCAGCCACAGCCGCTCGGCGGTGCGCACCGAGCCGCCGCAGGCCCGGGTGTAGGCCTCGGTGACCGGCCAGGTCGGCACGGTGCGGCCCTCGTCCGCGCGGGAGAGGGTGGCGAGGGAGACGGGCTGGGTGAACCCGGCGGTCTTGTGCGCCATCTGGCTGTAGGTGAGGCCGGAGCGCTCGCGCAGCCCGCGCAGCCACTGCGCGAGCGTCCGGACCTCCTTGTCCCGCTCAGCCAGGGCGCTGTTCAGGCGCCCCACCGGCGGCCGCCTAGCGGGCCCGGTGGGCGGTGAGCGCCTCGGCCAGGCGGCGGGCCAGCTCCGTGCCGAGCAGTCCGGCGGCGGCCAGGGTGGCGACGGCGGTGCGGGCGGGGGTGCCGGAGGCGGTCAGGGCGCTGGTGAGGAGGAGGACGACGACCACGAGCACGGTGGCCGGGACCGGCACCCCGGTGCCGGGTGCCGTCCGGATCTCGACGCACGCCGCGTGCGCGGCCGGGGTGTACTGCTGTTCCATGCGGTCTCCGCTTCGCTGGGTTGCGGGGGGTTGCCACTCGACCGGGGTCCTCGTGCGCCCGCCCGGCCTTCCAGGGCCGGTCGGGCTGGACGCCCACGTATAGGGTTGCCGTGGGCCACGGCGGCGGTCCACCGCTTTACGGCGCCGTTTCTCGCTTTGTCCCACTCGAAGTTGAGAAACCGTCAGGACGAACCCGCAGCTCGCACCCGCCGCCCGCTCCCACCTGCGGGCCCCGGCGGCCCGCCGCGTCCGACCTCGCGCACCCTTTCGGGCTTGCCACGGGGGCGCGAAAAACGCCAGTCTTGGTGGCTGTCGGCGGGGTGCGTCCCCGCACAAGCCCCGCCCCGGGCCCGGAGCCGGAGGTGCCGGGGCTCGGCGCGGCAATCGGCACGACGACGGGGGCGGCGGGAAGCCGGCCGGGCGCCGGAAGACGCCCACCCCCGTCCGACGAACGCGGTCTCCCCGGCCGTTGCCACTCGACACCATCCAGGGGATCCGGCCTGCCCTGTTCCAGCAGGGCCGGCCAGGGGCGGCCCCGCCGCACCCGGGCCCGCACCACCGGGCCGTCCGTCCGGCCGCCCGGTCAGCCGGCCAGCGGGGCGGGCGGTCAGTCGGCCGACCGGTCCTCGGGCCGGTCCGTCGGCCCGTCCGCCGTGACCGGCAGCAGGCCGCGCTCGCCGAACACCTTCTTGGCGACGAAGGTGGCGTTGAGGGCCTTGGGGAAACCGCAGTAGGCGGCGGAGTGCAGCAGCGCCTCGACGATCTCCTGCGGCGTCAGCCCGACGTTCAGCGAGGCGTTGACGTGGACCTCCAGCTGCGGCTCGCACCCGCCGAGCGCGGTGAGCATGCCCAGGGTGACCAGCTGCCGATCGCGCGGCGGCAGCCCGGGGCGGCTGTAGACCTCCCCGAAGCCCCAGGCCACGATCTGGTGCCCGAGCTCGGGGCTGATGTCCCCCAGGGAGTCCACCACCCGCCGCCCGGCCTCGCCGTCGATGCGGTCGAGCACCTCCAGACCGTGCGTGAAGCGCTCCCGGCGGACCTCGGCCTCGTTCGCGGACCTGCTCATCTGCGCTGCTCCTGTCCCGTCTCCCGGCCGCCGACCACCGGCGGCCCGAACCACGGCAGAACCGTAGGACTTGGAGTGCACTCGAACTCAAGTCCGCCACGCCGCCCCGCCTTCGCAGGAAGATCTGCGGTCCAACCCCCCTGAAATGGCATCACTGCGCCCTGTCCGGGCCGAAGGATTTCCTGTGCCCAAACCACCCGAAGGGGTGGCCCCGCATCAGGACGCCTCCCGCGAGCGGGCGGTGCGCCACGAGCGCCGCACCGGGCGGCGGCTGCCGGCGCCACCCGGCGGGAAGGCCGTGGGGCACGGGTTGCACGGGTTGCACGGGTTGCGCGGCGTGGGTGGTGGGAGTGGCGCGGGCCCGGCACCGGTTCACGAGATCTGAAGGAGGAGTGCGCATGCTCAAGCACGCTCTCGGCGCCGCCGTGGCGGGGCTGGTCCTGGTGTCGCTGCTGCCGGCGGGAGCGGCCCGGGCCGCGGGCTGCAGCGGGTCGGGCTGTACGGGCAAGGACCCGGGCTCCACCGGCTGCAGGTCCAGCGCCCGGACGATCGACAGGGTGACGCCGGCCGGCGGCGGTCCCGAGGTCGAGCTGCAGAACTCCACGGGGTGCAGCGCGGCCTTCGCCCGCATCCAGGCGGCCAACTCCAACTGGCGGTTCAAGATCCAGATCAGGGACGGGGACTCGTACCTCGCGAACGCCTCGCCCGACCGCCAGGCGTACACCGCCATGGTCGGCAACGGGAACGCCTACCGCGCCTGCGTCGAGCAGTACGACGGAGCCGGCGGCACCTGGTCGTGCACCGGCTGGCACTGACCGGTCCCCACCGGCGCCGGCCGGTACTGACCGGCCCTCACCGGCGCCGGCCGGCGCTGACCTCCGGACGGCTTCGCCGCCCAGGCGGTGCGGGCCCTGCGGTGCGGGCCCTGCGGTGCGGACGCGTACCGGCGGGTGCGGACGAGGTCGTGGTGCGCCGGACGATCCCGGTGAGGGCCTGGACGCAGTGGGCCTCGACCGCGATGCGCGGGACGGCCCGGTGGCGGGCGTGGAGCTCGTCGGCGAACGGCCCGACCGGGTGGTCGGGCCGCCCGCAGGGCGGGGAGCCGGCCACCCGGCTCCCCGCCCCCGTACGGGCGCCCGCGGGGGTCAGGCGCGGTGGTACTGGACGGGGGTGGTGACCTCGCCGCCGAGTTCGGCGGCCGCGTGGCGGGCCCAGTAGGGGTCGCGCAGCAGTTCACGGCCGATCAGGACGGCGTCGGCGCGGCCCTCGGCGAGCACGGCCTGGGCCTGGGCGGCGTCGGTGATCAGGCCGACGGCGGCCACCGGCAGGTCGGTCTCGCGGCGCACGGCCTCGGCGAAGGGCACCTGGAAGCCGGGCGCGGCCTCGATCCGGGCGTCGGGCACGACGCCGCCGGTGGAGACGTCGAGCAGGTCGACGCCGTGGGCCTGGAGCTCCTTGGCGAGGCGCACGGTGTCCTCGGAGGTCCACCCCTCGCGGCCGTCCTGCGGGTCCTCGGTGAGCCAGTCGGTCGCGGAGACGCGGAAGAAGACCGGCAGGTCCTCGGGCCACACCGAGCGGACGGCGTCGACGACCTCCAGCGCGAAGCGGACGCGGCCCTCGAAGGAGCCGCCGTAGCCGTCGGTGCGGTGGTTGGACGCGGGGGAGAGGAACTGGTGGACCAGGTAGCCGTGGGCGCCGTGGACCTCGGCGACCTGGAAGCCGGCGTCGAGCGCACGCCGGGCGGCGTCGGCGAACTGCCGCACGATCTCGCCGATCTGCTCCTCGGTCAGCTCGTCGGGCGTGGCGTGGGCGGGGGAGAAGGCCTCGGCGCTGGGGCCGACCGGGGTCCAGCCGTGCTCCTCGTCCGGGGCGACGGGGCGCCCGCGGTCGACCCAGGTCCGCTCGGTGGAGGCCTTGCGGCCGGCGTGGGCGAGCTGGATCGCCGGCACGGTGCCCTGGCTCTTCAGGAAGGAGGTGATCCGGCGGAAGGCCGCGGCCTGCTCGTCGTTCCAGATGCCGAGGTCGTACGGGCTGATGCGCCCCTCGGGGCTGACCGCGGTGGCCTCCGTGATGATCAGCCCGGTGCCGCCGGCGGCGCGGGCCGCGAGGTGGGCGAAGTGCCAGTCGGTCGGGACGCCGGCCGCCTCCCCGTCCGGGGCGGCGCTGTACTGGCACATCGCCGGCATCCAGATCCGGTTGGAGACGGTCAGGGCCCGCAGGGTGAGGGGCGCGAAGAGAGAGGTGCTCATGTCGGTCGGACTCCCGGTGGGGTCGGCTGGCGCCGGGCGAAAGGGTGAGTGAGCATGCAACTTTTGCAGCTGCATTTACATTCACAAACAATAGTTGCGCGCGCAGGCATTCGCAAGGGTGCTCCGTCGGCCCGCCCTCCCACCTGCGACAATCCCTTCCGTGATCGATCCCGCAGCCGCCGGCACCCCGACCACCCCGACCGCCCCCCTCACCGTCGCCGCCGCCGCGATCGTCCGGGACGGCCGGCTCCTGGTCGTCAGCAAGCAGGCCGCCCCCGACGTCTACTACCTCCCCGGCGGCAAGCCCGACCCCGGCGAGGACGCCCTCCGGGCACTGGCCCGCGAACTGGGCGAGGAACTCGGCGTGGCCCCGGTCGACCCCCGCCACCTCACCGACATCCGCGCCACCGCCGCCCTCGAAGACGTGCCCATGCTGATGACCGTCTTCACCGCCGGCCTCGACCGCGAGCCCGCCCCCGCCGCCGAACTCGCCGACCTGCGCTGGACCGACGGCCGCGACGACACCCTGCGCCTGGCCCCCGCCGTCCGCGACCACCTCCTGCCCCTGCTGCGCGAACGCGGCGACCTGGCCTGACGGGGCGGTACTCCGGGGCGGCGGAAAACCCGTCGGCCCCGGCCGCCGAGCCCGAGACACCCGCCCACCGGCACCGTACTGACCGCACCGCCGTCCCGGGCCCCGTGCCACGCCTACGCGGGCTTCGGCTGCGGCAACGGCCGCCCCGTGCCCGTCCTCACGGAGTCGGGAACGTGCGCCGCCGGGGAGCGCCGCGAAGGGCGAACACCCTGCAGCGCGCGGGAGTCGACGCCCCCGCAACGCCGGACGGCGCCGCCCGGGGGAACCGGGCGGCGCCGTCGACACGCGAGGCGAAGCGCCGTACACGAAGCGCCCGTCAGCGCGCCGTCTGCGGGACCCGCTGGGCCGGGACGGCGCCGTGGGTGGCACGCGGGGCGGCGGAGGCGGCCGCCGGGGAGGCGCCGAGGGCGGTGCCCCGGGTCTCCTCGGCCCACATGACGCAGACCAGCAGGCCGAGGGCGGTGGTCCCGGCGGCGATCAGCATGGTCGGGCCGGTGCCGAGCCCGGTCAGCGACAGCGGCAGCAGGTAGGTGCCGACGGCCGCGCCGATCCGGCTGACCGAGGTGGCCACGCCCACGGCGGTGGCCCGGATCTCGGTCGGGAACAGCTCGTTGGGGTACGTCCAGTCGAGCACGTTCGGCCCGCCGCACAGGAAGGCGTACGCGCACAGCGCCAGCAGCGCCACCGCCGCCGGGGCGGTGGGCCACACGCCCAGCAGCGCCAGCGGGACGGTCATCAGCGCGAACGACCAGATGATGACGGGCCGCCGGCCGCGGGTGTCGATCAGACGCAGCGCCGGGTAGCAGCCGAGCAGGAAGACCAGGCTGATCAGACCGGTGCCGAGGGTCTCCATCACGGTGCCGCCCGGCATGCCGAAGGAGGAGAGGATCTGCGGGCCGAAGGTGAGCATCGCGAACAGCGGGCCGACCTGGCACAGGAAGAACAGGCCGCAGAACAGGGTGCGGCGCCGGTAGGGCTGGGTCATCAGCAGGCGCAGTCCGGCGGGGCGGCCGCGCTCGGCCGGATCGGGCATCAGCTCCCGGCCGTCGACCCGGACCCCGAGGTGCTTCTCGACCACGCGCACCGCGTCGCCGACCCGCCCGTTGGCGGCCAGCCAGCGCGGCGACTCCGGCGAGCCGCGCCGGATCACCAGGAACACCACGCACAGCACGGTGGAACTCGCCAGCATCCAGCGCCAGCTGCCCGGGCCGGCCAGCTCCAGGAACAGGTAGCCCACCACGTAGGCGAGCACGGAGCCGGCGTACCAGGCGACGATCTGCTGCCCCAGCAGCCGGCCGCGCTGCTTGGCGGGCAGCCACTCGGCGAGCAGCGAGGTGGCGATGGGGTAGTCGGCGGCCACGGCCATGCCGAGCACGAAGCGCAGCACGGCGATCGCCCACACCGCGTCCACCCAGAAGGAGAGCACCGAGCAGGCGACCATCACGAGCAGGTCGGCGGTGTACATCACCTCCCGGCCGATCCGGTCGGTCAGCACGCCGAAGAGCGCGCCGCCGACGAACATTCCGACCAGGGCGGCGGCGCCGATCAGGCTGACCTCGGCGGTGGACAGCCCCAGGTCGGGACGCATCCCGATCAGGGCGACGCCGACGATGCTCAGGATGTAGCCGTCGAGCAGCGGGCCGCCCGAACAGGCCAGGGCCAGCCTGCGGTGGAACGCGGTATACGGGGCGTTGTCGATGGTCTGGGACATGTGCTGGGGGTCCTCCGGAGCGTACGGCACGCACTGCGCACCGTGCGCCGGGTAGACGGCAGGGAAAGGCGCCGCCCACCTCGGACGGCGCCATCGCCCGGTCACAACGGGCGACCGTCCACGGTTGCCCCGGCCCCGTGGGGGCGCCACCGGGCCGAAGGTCGACCGGATTCACGACCAAGGTCCCGAAGCGGACAGGCCCTTCGCCCGTGGGCGGGCGGCGCCCGCCCAGTCCTGCCGGGGGCGGCCGCCGTCGGCGGCCGGGAGAGCGCGCCGGGCGTGACCCTTGTCACCCGCGGCCCCCAACTGCCCTGGAAATGTGACCCGTTCCACACCCGGCCGGTGCCCGTCCGTACGGGCGCGGGCGCGCTGCGTCACCCGGGGCCGCGCCGCCGCCGGCCCGGCGTCGGCTCTGCGTCAGGGCGCCGGCCGCGCCAGCCCCAGCCGGGCGAGGCCGCAGTCCAGGGCCGCCTCCAGGTGGTCGGCGGAGCCGGTGGTCAGGAGGATCAGCACCCCGCCCTGCACCCCGGCCAGCAGCGCCGCCGCCTCCCGCTCGGCGTCCAGCCCGGGATCGAGCGTCCCCTCGTCCCGCAGGTGGCGGATGCCGGCGGCGAGCCGGCGCTGCCACTGTGCCAGCAGCTCGGCGGCCACCGTCCGGCCCGCGCCGGCGCCCGTGCCGGCGGCCGTGCCCAGCTGGGACAGCGCCACGTGCAGCGGGCAGCTGACGCCCTGCGCGCGGTAGCGGGCGAGGACCTTGTCGCGCCACCGCCACCAGGCCTGCCGGGAGGTGAGCGCGCCCAGCTCGGGCTGCTGGTCCTCCAGCACCCGGGCCGCCTCGAAGCGGGCCACGGCCAGCAGCAGTTCGTCCTTGCCGCCGGGGAAGTAGTGGAACAGCTGGCTCTTGCTGGTGGAGGTGCGCGCCATCACGTCCTCCAGGCGCAGCGCGAACACCCCCTCCTCGCGGATCTCCCGGGCGGCGCCCTCGACGATGCGCTGCCTGGTCGCCGCGCCCTTGCGGGTCGGCGGCAGGTGCTCCCGCGCCGCGCTCACGGCAGCAGCACCAGCTTGCCGGTGGTGCGCCGGGACTCCAGGTCCGCGTGCGCCCGGGCCGCCTCGGCCAGCGGGTAGCGGCCGGTGACGTGCGGGGTGAGCCGGCCCGCCAGGACGAGGTCGAACAGCTCGCCGGTGCGCCGTACCAGTGCCTCGCGGGTGGGGACGTGGTGGTGCACCACCGGGTACGTCAGCAGGATGCTGTTCGGCAGGTCGGTGGGCCGCAGCTCGGGCACGCCCATGAAGGGGCCGTAGTAGGCGTGCACGCCGTGCGGGCGCAGGGACAGCTGGGAGGAGGCGAAGGTGTCGGAGCCGCCGCCGTCGTAGACGACGTCGGCCCCGCGCCCGCCGGTCAGCTCGCGGATCCGGTCCTCGAAGCCGCCGCCGGAGTGGACCAGCACGTGGTCGGCGCCGGCCTCCTTCGCGACGGCGGCCTTCTCCTCGCGGGACACCAGGCCGATCACGTCGCCGCCGCGCGCCTTGACCAGCTGGGTCAGCAGCCGGCCGACCCCGCCCGCCGCCGCGTGCACCACCGCGGTGTCGCCCGGCTTGATCGGGTGGGCCTCGGTGCTCAGGTGGCCGGCGGTCAGGCCCTGCATCAGCAGGCCGCCCGCGACCTCGTCCGGCACCCCGTCGGGCACCCTGACCAGCGAGGCGGCCGGGACGGCGAGCAACTCGGCGTAGCTGCCCGGGTGGTAGAACCAGGCCACCCGGTCGCCGGCCGCGAACCCGTCCACCCCCTCGCCGAGCGCGACGACGTACCCCATGCCCTCGGCGCCCAGGACCGCCGGCGCCGCCCAGCCCGGGCCGCCCACGGCGCGGGCGCCGACGTCCATGTAGTTGACGCCGGCGGCGCCCAGGCGCACCAGCGCCTCGCCGGGGCCGGGGACCGGGTCCGGCAGCTCGGTCCAGCGCATGACCTCGGGGCCGCCGTGCTCCTCGATCCGGATCGCGTGCATGGGTGACACCTTCCTGTGCGGGCCCGTCCGGGCGGGAAAAAGGGGGGAACGGGAAGCACGGTAGGCAGCCGGAAATGGACCCTCAAGTCCAGAAATCCGTACGGCCGGGGGCGGTTGGCCGTCACCCCGGGGCCAGCGGCACGGCGACGTCCGCGACGTGCTCCTGCCCGGCGGCCGTCGGCCGGTCCGGGTAGTACACCTCCCGGTTCGGCCCGCCCCGCCGGTACCCGCGGGCGGCGGCCCAGGCGCCGACCGCGTCGTGGGCGGCGGCCGCCGCGGCGAAACCCCGCCGGGGCAGGGCGGTGTACGCCTCGCGGTGCGCGGGCTCGATGCGCACCCCGAACGGCCCGTGCGGCCCGACGGTGTCCGGGGTGGGGGCGCAGACCTCGACCAGGGCGTCGCAGTCCTCGCCGACCAGGCCGTGGAACACCGCGAACAGCGGCCCGGACAGGCACGCGTCCACCTCCCGCAGCCGGCCGAGCAGCGACTCGCCGGCCTCGGCGAGGAAGCCGGGCAGCGCGGCGGCGTCCACGTGCCGGCGCACGAACAGGACGTACTGCTCGGGCACGTCGCGCTCGGCGATCTCGAACATGGTGGTGCTCCTTGCGGCCAGGACCTCCCGGGCGTAGCCCACCGCCTCCCGGCGGGCCGCGTGCTCGGCCTCCCGCTCCCGCCAGTACGCCAGCAGCTCCCGCTCGCCGGGGCCCTGCTCGCCGGGGCCCTGCTCGCCGGGGCTCTGCTCGTCGGCGCCTTGCTCGCTCGCGCCCTCGCCTTCGCCCTCGTCCGGGTCCCGGTCGGCCGCGTCCAGCACCGCGGCGATCCGCGCCAGCGGCAGCCCGGCGGCGCGCAGCAGCGCGATCCGCCGGGCCCGCTCGACCTGCGCCGGGCCGTAGCGGCGCACCCCGGTGCGCGGGTCGACCCGGGCGGGCGGCAGCAGTCCCCGCTCGCCGTAGAGCCGCAGGGCCTTGAGGCTGAGCCTGCTGCGGGCGGCGAGCTCGCCGATGGTGATCACGTCCTCCTGCACGCCGCCCACTGTGCCCCCTGCCCCTGGGGCAGGGGCAAGCGCCGGGACCACTCCGAAGGAGTAGGACCAGGACCAGGCCCCGAGCCCGACCAGGGCCCGGGTCCGCCCGGCGGGTCGGTCGTCACCCGCCGCGAGGCCACCCCGGTCGGCGGCACCACCGGCCCCGCGGCGCCGCCGTCACCGCCGGCCGCGCCCGCCGGGGTTGGCGGCGAGGCGCCCGAGCATCGCCATCACGGTGATCCGCGCATCCTTGTCGTTCGTCACCGCGCAGTGGGCGTCGACGGCTCGCTCGTGCGGTCCCTCGTCCGGCTCGATCAGCCCCACGCCGATCAGGTCGACGGCGTACTCGCGGCACCGGGAGTAGCCCGCCGCGGCGCTCATCGCTTCGACGTGGTCGATCCCGCCGGGATCCGCGGCGCGCAGCCGCGCCGGGGTGGGCAGCGGGCCCTCCACCTCTTCGACCCAGGCCGAGACGGCCTCCCGGGAGCAGCCCCGCTCCAGCTTCGAAGCGCTCGCCGCGGTGAGCGCCAGGTGGATGACGAGCGACCCGAACCAGGCGGTGACCTCGGCCGGAGGTGTGTCGGTGCCCGTCGGCGGCATCACGGCCCGGTACAGCGCGGCCGCGTCCTCGGCGCGGGCGGCGGCGACGACCGCCTTCACCGCGCTGCCGAGGGCACTCTGATCGATCGTCACGTCGGTGAACCCTTCCCGGAGTCGGCAGCCGTCAACCTACCGCTCCGCAACCGGGGTTGTCGCCTTCGCACGCGGCCGGAGGGCCCCCGGGCCGCAGGTCGGGCCGATCTGCTGCGGAACCGCCGCGACTACGGCAGGATGCGGTACGGATGCCTACGGCCGGGCGGCGGTGACGACGAGTGAGACGTTCTGCCCGCCGAAGCCGAAGGAGTTGCTGAGCACGGCCTCCTGGGGGGCGTCCCGGCGCACGGCGACGACGTCGAGGTCGATGTCGGGCGCGACGCCGGCCGCGGTGAGGTTGCGGGTCGGCGGGATGACGCCGTGCTCCACGCTGAGGACGGCGATGAGCGCCTCGATCGCGCCGGCCGCGCCGAAGAGGTGGCCGAGCGACGCCTTGGGGGCCGTCACCGTGGCGCGGCCGAAGACCTCCCCGATCGCGTGCGCCTCGGCGGTGTCGCCGGCCGGGGTCCCGGTGGCGTGGGCGTTGACGTGGCCGATCCGCCCGGGAGCCAGGCCGGCCTGCGCGAGGGCCTTGCGCATGGCGCGGACCTGGCCGGAGCCGTCCGGAGCGGGGGCCGTGATGTGGTGGGCGTCGGCGGCGATGCCGGCTCCCGCGAGCACCGCGTGGACGTGCGCGCCCCGGCGGGCGGCGTGCTCGGCGCTTTCGAGCACCACCACGGCGGCGCCCTCGCTGAGCACGAACCCGCTGCGGTCCGCGGCGAACGGCCGGGACGCGGAGGCGGGTTCGGCGGTGTACCGCGACAGCGCCTGCGCCTGGGCGAAGCCGGCGACGGTGATCGGGGTGATCGCGGCCTCGGTCCCGCCCGCGATGACCACGTCGGCCTCCCCGGCGCGGATGAGCCGGGCCCCCAGGGCGATCGCCTCGGCGCCGGAGGAGCACGCCGAGACCGGCGTGTAGGACCCGGCCCGCGCGCCGTACTCGATGCTGATCAGCGCCGCCGCCGCGTTGGGCATGAGCATCGGCACCGTGCGCGGCGAGACGCGCCGCCTCCCGGCCGCCTCCAGGGCGTCGTCCTCCTTCAGCAGCGTCCCCACGCCCCCGATGCCCGTGCCGATCGCCGACGCGAGCCGGTCCGGGTCCACCCGCGGGGCACCGGCGTCCGCCCAGGCCTCGGCCGCCGCGACGAGGGCCGCCTGCTGCGAGCGGTCGAGCCGCCTGGCCCGCACCGGCGGCAGCGACCCGGCGGGGTCGACCGCCATCGTCCCGGCGGCGGTGTCGGGCAGGCCGGCGTCCTGGTGGCCGCGCAGGGCGCCGCCGCGGATGCCCGACTCGCCTGCGAGCAGGGCCTTCCAGGTCGACTCCACGTCTCCGCCCAGTGGTGTGGTCGCGCCGAGTCCGGTCACGACGACCTCGGTCCGGTGCATGCCCCTCCGCCTTTCTTGTATGCCATACAAGTGAACGGGCCTAGTTGTATCACATACAATTCGGGGGTGGAGAAGAAGCGAACCGAAGCCCGGTCGGCACCGGCCCGGGTGACCGGCGTGTCCTCGCGTGACCGCGGTCGCGCGACGAGGCGCCAGCTGATCGAGGCGACCGCACGGCTCTGCGAGGAGCGGCCCGGCGCGGAGATCAGCGTCGCGGAGATCGCGAACGCGGCGGGCGTCTTCCCCAACCAGGTCACCTACTACTTCGGCTCCAAGGACTCGCTGCTCGTGCACGCCGCCTTCCTCGGCCTGCTGCACGACGCCCGGCGGATCGAGCGCCTCGGCCGCCAAGCCCCCGACGCGGCGGCGTTCCGGCGCAACATCGCCCGCGCCGTCCTCGCCATGCCCTCGCTCCCCTCGGTCGCACGGGCACTCGCGGCCGGGATCTCCAAGCCCGACCTCGCCCCCGTCGTCGACCGGCACCTGCAGCTGCTGTTCCGGCAGTCCGAGCGCTTCGTGGGCCAGCTCCTCGACGCCCGCGGCTGGCAGGCCCGCCGCCCGCTCGACGTGGAGACCAGGACGTTCTGGAGCACCGCGCTCGGTGCGGTGCTGCTCGTCCGCGCGGGGGCGAACGGCACCGTCGCCGACCTCGACCTCGCCGGAGCGCTGACCGTCCACGACGAGTCCGGGCACGGCGACTGAACCCGGCCGCCCGTGCTGTGCGGGCTGTGCGTGCTGCTGTCCGTGCTGCTGCTGTCCGTGCTGTCCGTGCTCTCCGGCGGGCAGGCGCTCGACGGCCGGGACGTACGCCGGCTTCCGACGGACCGCCGGCATCAAGCCGCAGGCCCCGGACCGCGTACGGTCCGGGGCCTGCGGCGCGCACCCCCGAGGGGGCCGCGCGGCCTTCAGGAGGGGCAGCCCCCGGGCCGTACGGAGCTGATCTGGTCGTTCAGGCTGTACTGCGTCACATCGCCCGTGTAGTCGGCGGCGACCGGAAGGCACCGGCCGCCGAAGTCGACGTTGGTGTACACCGACCAGACGCGGCCGGTGCGGTTGCGCAGCGACGACGTGATGTTGTCGAAGTCCAGCGAGCCCAGCGAGGCGCGCTGCCCGCCCAGCCCCACCACGCGGCCCTGCCCGCCGACGTCCTGGAACAGGCAGAAGTTGCCGCTCGCGCACCGGTCGTAGCCGCTCTGCGCGGGCGCCGCGGCCGCCGTCGGGGCCGGCGCGGTGAGAGCGAGCCCCGCGGCCATCGACAGGCAGGCGGCCGTCGTGTGGAACTTCGCCATGTCTTCCTCCTGATGCGGTCGGGTGCCGAGCGCGGTGCGCCGGTGACGCGCCTGCGACGGCCTGCCGGGTACGCCGGTCCGGACGGTGGGGCGCTGCCTCCCGGCTCGCCTGCGACTGTGGCAGAGACGGCGGGCCGGGCGGCGGACATGTCCGCCGATGTCACCCGCGAGGGGCATGTGCCCGGCATTCCTCACATGAGTGGTGAACACGGCGCCCGACCGGGCCTCAGGCGCCGGCGGCGCGCCGGGTCGTACCGCCGGGGCGCTCCGCCCGGCTCCGTTAGCGGCGGTCCCGTGACGGCCCGACGGCGATTTCGTGACCTTGATCCCGCCCGCGGCCGCGTCCGGGACCGATACCGTCAGCTCAGGGCGGGTGAGGCGCGGACGTCGCGCCGGGCGTGGAGGGGAACGAGCGCATGGAGCGGCTGGCAGCGGACGATCCGCGACAGGTGGGCGAGTACCGGTTGCTGCGGCAGCTCGGCGCGGGCGGGATGGGCCGGGTCTACCTGGGGCGCACCACGGGCGGACGGACCGTGGCCGTCAAGGTGGTCCGCCCCGACCTGGCCGGGGACGGCGCCTTCCGGGCCCGGTTCCGCCTGGAGGTCGAGGCGGCCAGACGGGTCGGCGGCGCCTGGACGGCACCGGTCCTGGACGCGGACACCGAGGGCGGGCGCCCCTGGGTGGCCACCGGCTACATCGCCGGGCCCGCACTCACCTCCGCCGTGGGGGAGTTCGGGCCGCTGCCCGAGCCCGCCGTGCGGACCCTGGGCGTCGGCCTGGCCGAGGCACTCGCCCACGTGCACGGCCTCGGACTGGTGCACCGGGACGTCAAACCGTCCAACGTGCTGCTGACCCTGGACGGGCCGCGGCTCATCGACTTCGGCATCGCCCGCGCCCTGGACGCCACCACCATGCTCACCCAGTCCGGCCAGGTGTTCGGCTCGCCCGGCTTCATGTCCCCGGAACAGGCGAACGGGCTGCCCGCCGGGCCGGCCAGCGACGTCTTCTCGCTCGGCGCGGTGCTCGCCTACGCGGCGACGGGCACCAGGCCGTTCGGCTCCGGGGTCAGCGTGCCCGTCCTGCTCTACCGGGTCCTGCACGAGGAACCCGACCTCTCCGGACTGGACGGCCCGCTGCGCGCCGTCGTCCGGGACTGCCTGGCCAAGGACCCGGCCGCCCGCCCGACACCCGGACAGCTGCGGGAACGGCTGGACGGCGACGGCGCGGCCGCCGCCCGGCTGGGGCACGGGGACTGGCTGCCGGCGCCGCTGGCGGCGGCGGTCGGGCGCAGCGCCGTGCAACTGCTCGACCTGGAGGGGGAGCGGGAGGCGGGGCCGGCTCCGGAGCCGACGGCTGCCGGTGCGCCCGGGTTCGGGCCGCCGGCCCCGCTCACCGCCCCGGCCCCGCCGGCCACCCCGCTCACCGCCCCGGCCACCGTGCCGCACCCACCGCGGACCCGCGGCCGGCGGGGGTACGGCGTGCTGGCGGCCGTACTGGTCGGCGTGCTGCTGCTCGGCGGCGGATACCTGCTGGTCGAGCGGCTGCGGGACGAGGACCAGCGGGCCACCGGGTCGAGCTCCGGGCAGAACGCCCCGGCCGGGGGCAGGACGGCGCCGCCCTCCGCCCCGGCCTCGAAGAACAGCGAGCCGACCGACGACGGCTCCGACCCGGCCGAGGACAGCCCCGCGCCCGGCGCGTCCCCCACCGAACCGGGCCCGGGCACCATCCCCGCGAAGTTCCTCGGGACCTGGACCGGCGAGCGCAAGGCCGTCAACGGGGACGTCACCACCGTCACCCTCACCATCGCCCAGTCGGCGCCGAGCCAGGCGAAGAGCAGGATCCGCGTCGAGACGCCGACGGCCGGCGCCTGGTGCGAAGGCGCGTGGACGCTCAGCGACGCCGACGAGAGCCGGGTCACCTACGCGTCCAAGACGACCGGCTACTCGCCCGGCGGGCGGTGCATCGACGACGGGGAGACCTACCGCAAGATCATGATGCTGCCGGACGGCGCACTGCGCTACTACATGGACCTGCTCAAGAAGGACGAGTTCATGGTGCTGCGGAAGAAGAACTGACCAGCCGTCCGTCCGGGCTCCCTTCCCAGGCGCCCGCGGGCCGCCCGGTACACCACCCGGGCGCCCCGTGCCGGCCTCCCGCACCGCGCACCCCGGGGACCTCGGCGAAGCCGAACCCCCACCAGGACGCCGGCAATCAGCCCCACCCATCCCCGGGGTTGCGCAGGAAGTCGGCGGGGTCGACTTCCTGCGCCTGGGTGGCCGGCCCGCGGCCACCGCCTCGTCGTCAGTCCACACACCTGACGATGATCAGCAGTGGCCGCAGCCGTCTCCCCGCCACCCCCACACCAGCAGGATCACAGCTCCGGCAGGAGTGCTAGGCGAGCCGGATCACGTTCCAGGACAGCGGTTCGAGGACGGCACTGAGGGCGCCGTCGCCCAGGGTGGTGCCGGAGACCTGGTGCGGGGTCACGCGGTCCGGGCCGGTGAGGGTGTTGCGTGCGTCGGGGTCGGCGTCCGCGACGGCGCTGTGCTCGACGACCGACGTCAACCCGAGGCCGTTCAGGGTGACGTGCAGGGGAAGGGACCGCGTGCGGCTGCGGTTGACGGCGAAGACGGTGACCGAGCCGTCCTCGGCGCGCACGGCGGTGGCGTGCAGCAGGTCGACCTCGCCGTGCTTCTGCGTCTCGTACGTCGGCGAGTCCACCCGCACGTCGAGGACCTGCCCGCGGCCGTACCGCGATGCCTGCGCGAAGGGGAAGAACGTCGTCTGCCGCCAGGCCGGGCCGCCCGGCTCGGTCATGATCGGCGCGATGGCGTTGACGAGCTGGGCCAAGCACGCGACGCGCACCCGGTCCGCGTGGCGCAGCAGTGCGATCAGCAGCGAGCCGACGACGACGGCGTCCAGGACGCTGTAGCTGTTCTCCAGCAGTCGGGGTGCCTGCGGCCAGTCCTGCGGGTCGGAGTTCTCCGCCCCGGTCAAGTCCAAGCCGTAGCAGACGTTCCATTCGTCGAAGGACAGGTTGATCCTCTTCCTCGACTTGAGCCTGGCGCCTATGTGGTCGCAGGTGGCGACGACGTCGTCGATGACGGATTCCATGTCGACGGCGGAGGCGAGGAAGGAGTCGAGGTCGCCGTCGTGGGGTTCGTAGTAGGCGTGCAGGGAGATGTAGTCGACGAGGTCGTAGGTCTCCTGCAGCACCGTCGCCTCCCACTCGGCGAAGGTGGGCAGCCACTGGGCGGAGGAGCCGCAGGCGACCAGTTCCACGGACGGGTCGATCTGGCGCATGGCGCGCGCAGTCTCGGCGGCGATGCGACCGTATTCCGCGGCGGTCTTGTGGCCGGTCTGCCAGTGGCCGTCCATCTCGTTGCCCAGGCACCACAGCCGGATGCCGAAGGGGTCCTTGTCGCCGTGCGCGCGGCGCAGGTCCGACAGGGCGGTGCCCTGCGGGTGGTTGGCGTACTCCTGGAGTTCCAGGGCCTCGGCGACGCCGCGCGTGCCGAGGTTGATCGCCATCATGGGCTCGGCCTGGGGGCCGATCTTCTTCAGGAAGGCGATGTACTCGGACAGGCCGAAGCGGTTGGTCTCGGTCGACCGCCAGGCGAGGTCGAGGCGGTGGGGGCGGTCCTCGACCGGTCCGACGGAGTCCTCCCACTTGTGGCCGGAGACGTAGTTGCCGCCGGGGTAGCGGATCGTGGTGACGCCGAGCTCGCGGATCAGTTCCAGTACGTCCGTGCGGATGCCCGCCTCATCGGCCGCGGGGTGGTCCGGCTCGAAGATTCCGGTGTAGACGCAGCGGCCCAGGTGTTCGACGAAGGAGCCGAAGAGGCGGGGGTCGACCTCGCCGACGGTGAAGGAGGGGTCGAGCGTGAACCGGGCCGGACGGGTGGGGACAGCATTGGCGGTACCGGGGCTCATGGAGGTCCTTTCCGCAGAGGTGAACGAGCGTGGCCAGCCGTTGCACGTCGTTGTGCCCCATGCTGTTCAGCGTACGGACCGCCACGGACGTGGACCCGCCGGATTCTGAAACCCGTAGGTCGAGTTCACGCGGCGCAGCGATGTCGTAGAGAGGCGGCCCCCTCTCCGCCGGCCTGGGCTGGACGTCCCGCTTCGGCGGAACCCGCAGCGGTTCACCTACCGACTGCGCCGGCGCCTCTGCCGACGACGCCACCATGCCCGGGCCGGCCGCAGCCCTCACCACCAAGCCACCCTCCAGCCACGAAGATCACGACTCCGGCTGGCATCCGCAGACGCTCCAGCCCGCTCCCGGCCTCCTCCGACATCCCCGACAACTCGGCAAGTTCGGCTTCCAGCGCCTGGCCCCGGACCAGGGCAGCCGCCTCACGCGCCTCCAACTCCTCGAACAGCGGACCCATCAACCGCCCTCCTCGACCTCCACGGTCGGGACGAGCGGCCTCCCGCCCAGGCCGATCAGCGTCTTCCCAGTTCAGCCTTCACCTCGAAGGAACCGCACCCGGCCGACTTCCTGTGCGGGGAAGTCGGCCTCGGGGCGGGCTGGTGTGGCGCGGCTCGGCGCGGGCTGCCGCGTAGGAAGTCGGCGGGGCCGACTTCCGGGACGGGGCTGGGCGTCGCCTACGCGGTGAGGGCGGTGACCAGCAGGGTGAAGGCGGCGATGATGACGGCGACGCGGACGTAGTGGAGGCGGTCCCAGCGGTTCTGCTGCTGCTTCCAGTCGGCGGGCCGGTTCTCGGGGGTCCACGTCTTGCCCCGGTTGTTGATCGGGACGAGCAGCAGGACCGACATGACGACGCTGAGGGCCAGCAGTGCGCCGGAGGTGATGACGAGGCCGGTGTCGTGGTGCTGCCGTCCGGCGACGGCCCAGGCCGCGACGAGGACGAGCGAGGTGATGTACCAGACCGGCATCACGGCGCCGAGCATCCGCCCCCCGTGGGCGCGGCCGCGGATGGCGCTGTCCTCCGGGAGGGCGTTGAGGATCGGGTTGATGACGAAGGCGACGGAGAACTCCACCCCCACCATCACGCCGACGACCACGGTGGTGAGGACCTGGAGTGCGTTGAGCATGGTGGGCCCGCTCCTGAAATCTAGCGTTGACAGCTGACGTGTCGACGCTAGACCTTCTGATGCTCGATTGTCTAGCGGTGCTAGGATCCGAGTCATGTCGGTACAGGAACGCAAGGAACGCGAACGGGCGGACCGCGAACGCCTCATCGTGGCGACGGCCCGCGAACTCGCCGAGCGGCAGGGCTGGGACGCCGTCACCACCCGCCGGCTCGCCGAGCGCATCGAGTACAGCCAGCCCGTCCTCTACAGCCACTTCCGCGGCAAGCGCGAGATCATCGGCGCCGTCGCCCTCGAAGGCGCCGCCGAGCTGGCCGCGGCGGTGCGGGCGGCGGCCTCCGCCGCCGACGGTCCGCGCGCCCGGGTCACCGCCCTCGCCCGCGCCTACCTCGACTTCGCCGCACGCAACCCGGCGGTCTACGACGCCATGTTCCAGCTCGACGGCGGACTGGCGTTCGCGCAGGAGGACACGCCGGAGCCGCTGAAGGACGCCTTCGCCGCCCTGCTGGAGAGCCTCGGAGAGGTCGCGGGGGACGGCGTCCACCCGGCGCTGTTCACCGAGGTGTTCTGGGCGGCCCTGCACGGCCTGGCGACCCTGACCAGGGCGGGACGGCTGCCGCCGGAGGAGGCCGAGCGCAGGACGGAGCTGATGGTGGGCCGGCTCGCCGTGGTCTGACGCACCGTCCCGGCGGGGCACGCAGCCGGGGTCCGCGGGCGCCGCGGCTGCGTCGGGCGGGCCGGGGCCGAACGGCTCGTGGGGACGGGTGCACGCGAACGGCTGGTATTACTGGGGCATGCAGGAAGAGACCGCACGCTCCGCGATCGACACGTTCATCTCCGCGTTCAACGCCTCGGACGACAGCTATGTGACCGCCCTGCTCTCCCAGGCCCTGACCTCGGACGTGGTCTTCTGGGGGCCGTTGGGCCGCAGCGAGGGAATCGCGGCGGTCGAGCGGTTCGTGCTGGACATCCGGCACCACCCGGCGGGGCCCGGCACGATGGTGCGCTGCTCGGCGGTGGACATGCCCGACGAATGGGCCCGCTACCAGTGGGTCTTCACCACGCCCGACGGCGGCCCCCGCCTGGCGGGCACGGACGTCGTCCATCTGCGGCGGAGCCTCATCGACCAGTTCATCGTCTTCGCGGGGGAGATCGGGCCGTCCGCCTCCTGAGCGCGTTTCCTGCGCTGGGCGGCGAGTCGTCGGGACGACGGGAAGCAGTGCCGTGCGGGCGCGGGCGGCGGTGCAGTGCCCGGGACCGCGCGGGGGTGACCGCGGTGGGGTGGGGGGAGCCGGCCACCGGGTGCGGAGGCGGTCGACGCCCCCCGGGCGGCCGCCGGCGGCCGGTTCGGCTTCCCCGCCGGGCCCGGCAGCAGCCTGCGGTGGTCCGGGGGCGTGAGAAGTCGGCGGGGTCGACTTCCTGTGCGCGGTGGTCGGGGCCGGACCGGATCCCCGGTCGGTGGCCGAGGCGGTGAGGAGCGACGCGGAGAGGTCCGGTGACTTCCGCTCCTCGAAGCCCCTCCGGTGCTCCAGCTGTAGATCTTGATGTCGTCAGGCCTCAGGATGGTGCTCATGACCGGTGATCCCTTGCAGGTGTCCCTCGATGAGCTGCGCAGGTCCTTCGACGTGCTGATCCGTCACGTCGAAGGCGCCACGGCCGGCGATGCCGTCGCCCTGGACAAGGACTACTTCTGGTCGATCCCGTCCGACGAGCTGTACGACGTCGCGAAGGCGCCAGGCAACCCGACGATCGGGCAGCTCTCCGAGTCCTGGCAGCACCTGCAGGATCTGCTTGCCGACGAGGATCGTGCTCTGGGATACCACCTGGTGTGGTTCGCTGACGTCCTGCGGGCGATAGGCCAGGACCTCGCCGCATAGTCGCCCAGCGGCACCGCCGCAGCCTTGACCTCAAGCGCACTTGAGGTCCTAGCCTGGCGATCATGACGACCACAAGCACCCCGAACGGCACCCCCACGCTCGGCCATCGCCCCATCGCCCTGGCCGCCTGGAGTGCCACCGAGGCGATCCTGCGGCACTCGCAAGCCGCCCTGGCACGCATCGACGTCACCCAGCCCCAGTGGTGGGCGCTGAACAACGTCGTCCGCGCCGAGCACGGCCTCACCAGGGAGGAGCTCCGCGCCGTGGCCGTGCCCTACGGCATGGGTGCCGAGGTGATAGTCCACGCCGCCGACGCGCTGGTCCACCGGGGCTGGCTCGGCCTCGGCGCGGACGGCCTGCTGACCCTCACGGAACAGGGCCGCGAGGGCCTGGCAACGGCGAAGGAACACATGGACCGGGTGCGTGCGGAACTCCTCGGGGACATCACGGAGGAGGAGTACGCGACCGCGGTCTCCGTGCTCCAGCGCGTCACCGACAACCTCGCCCCGGGGCGGCCCTGAAGCCCGGCCACCTCGTCTCACGGCCGCCCGCGCGTCCGGGCCCGGGGCGTCCGGCTACGCCGGGGCCCCGGCCCCGGCGCTGGGGGCGAACCCGCTTCCCTGCTCGGCGAACACCCTGATCGCGGCGCCCAGGAACTCCACCATCTTGGGGTGGTAGGAATCGTGGAACGCCCTCATGGCCTCGTCCTCGGCGTAGAAGAGCGACATGCCGACGTAGGCCTCCCTGGAGGGGGTGTAGAACCGGCTGACGATGTCGAAGTGCCTGCGGACGAGCTCCTGGACCTGCTCGTCCCCGGGCAGGGAGCCGCCGTCCAGGAAAGGCGTGATCTCCCGGTACAGGACGTCCCAGTCCTGGTGGACCCGCTCCCTGTCCACATGCGCCCAGTTGTCGGTCCCGGCGAGGCTCTTCGCCTGCTCCTGGGCCAACGCTCGGCGGCACTCGTCCTCGTAACTGCTCTCCACGGCACCGGTTCCCATCGTTCGTCACCTCCGGGGCGGATCCCCGAGAGGCTGCCGACATGTCGACATCGACCGGCCGTCGATGATCAACTGCCGGTCCAGGCCGAACGGTGGCACACGGCCACCGGGTCGGCAAACCATTTCCCGGACCCTCCGCTGCCCGTTCCGGTCGGCCGGCGGCGGAGGGACGCCGTCCCCACGCGCTCTGACGGGCAGCGAGGCGACCGTGCTGCCCGCAGTCCTCGACGAGGGGCTGTGACCAGCGCTTTCCCGGTGCTCAGCCCAGCAGCTGCGCGAGCCGGTCGAGGTCGTCGCGTACGGACTCCTGTTCCTCCGCGGTGAGGCGGACTGCGGTGGCCGCGGCGAGCGCGGACATCGCGGCTTCCTCGTCGCCGAGCCGAGTGGCAACGTCGGCACGCAGCACGAGAAGGCGAAGCAGCTGCACGGACGTGGGCCTCTCGTCCCGTAGGCGCAGTGCCCGGTCGATGATCTTCGCGGCGCCCGTCAGGTCCTCCTTGGAGTCGGCGAGGAGGGAAGCGTGGTGCACGGCCCGGGCGAAGGTCTCCTTGGGGGCGGGGCGGTGGTGCTGGTCGTCGCTCACCTGCTGCCCGAAGCGGATGCAGTTGCCGCCCGGATCGGTCATGAGGAACTGCCGCACACCGTGGGACGTGTCCTTCAGCGGCCCGATCCGCGGCAGCCCGCGGCTCGGTACCCGCCCGTACGCCGCCTTCAGCCGGGTACGGAAGGTCTCGTGCAGCCCGTCGACGTCATCGGTCCGGACGATGCAGGTACTGAACGACTCGGCCGGCTCGTAGTGCTTCATCCCGAAGAAGTGGAGCTGTATGCCGCCGCGCTGGACGGCTGCGTACGGATTGGGGCTCTTCTGCTGGAAGGTCACCTCGAACCCGAGGGTCGTATAGAAGTCGAGAACGGGCTGGATGGTCCGACAGGGCATGATCGGAATCGTCGTCTCGCTCATGCTGATCACTCTAGTCAAAGGCGGCCGGAGGACGGGGAACTGAGGGAGCGTCAGCAATGCGCTTACGGGCCCTCGGCGGCGTACGCCGGCGCCAGCAGCCCCCGGCCTGCTGGCGGGTGGCGTGGGAAGTCGGCGGGGCCGACTTCCTGTGCGGCGGGAATTCAGTCGTGGGTGGCTTCCCGGGCGCGGGTGCGGCAGTGGGTGAGGGCGTTCTTGAGGCGGGGGTCGGGGTTGGTGGCGGTGAGGAGTTCGCCGGCGGTGGTGAGGGTGGTCCAGTAGGTGGCGGGGTCGCCGGTGCGGGGGAGGGGGTGGGCGGCGGCGAGGGAGAGGTAGGCGGCGGTGAGGTTGCCGGTGGTGAACCAGCGGCTGAGGCCGTGCTGGTGGCCGGGGCGGATGCCGCCCATGGCGTCGACGGCGGTGAGGAACAGGTTGACGACGGCGAACTCGGTTTCGGTGAGGGGGGCGGGGATGTCGAAGACGCCGAGGGCTTCGAGGAGTTCGCCGGTGTCGTGTTCGGAGCCGGGGCGGGGGTTGGCGAGGAGGGCGTCGTAGCACTCGTCGAGGCGGCGGGTGGTCTCGGCGAGGGGGATGGCCAGGGCGAGGCAGACGGCTCGGGCGCAGGGGAGGGGCTGGTGGCCGAGGCGGGCGATGAGGGCGTAGGTGGTGGCGGGGGTGGCGCCGCGCGAGAGGGTGTGGCGGGCGAGAGTGGTGAGGTGCATGGGGGTCCGGGCTTTCAGGCGGTGGTGACGAGGGTGGGGGAGACGAGGGCCCAGACAAGTTTGCCGGTGCCGCCGGGGCCGGCGGCGCAACCCCAGCGGTAGGCGAGTTCGTTGACGAGGAACAGGCCTCGGCCGTGCTCGGCGTCGGGGCCGGGGGAGTTGACGGTGGGGCGCCCGGTGCCGGCGTCGTGGACTTCGAGGCGCAGCAGGTGGTCGGGGGTGAGGGTGAAGCGGACCTCGATGTGCTGGTCGGTGGGGGCGTCGGAGTGCTGGACGGCGTTGGCGAAGAGTTCGCCGAGGAGCAGTTCGGCGGTGTCGCGGTAGCGGTCGCCGGAGGGGAGACCGGAGAGGTAGGCACGGAGGAGGTAGCGGGCCAGGGGCGTGGACTCGGTGCGGGAGTCGAGGCGCGCGACGAACGTGCGGTGGCGGCGGCGGGTTGTGAGCATGGGGGAGCACCTCGGGGGGCGTGTTGCTGGAGGAGGGGCCGGACCGTACCGGTGGAGGTCCGGCCCTGGGGCGTTGCCGTGGGGTCGGGGGGTGATCAGCCGACCGGGACGGGGACGCCCTGGATGAGGAGGGGGATGCCGTCGCCGTGTTCCCAGGCGTCCCAGGCGTCTTCGACGCGGCGGCACTGGTCGTCGGCCATGACGTCGGGGAGCTGGTGACGGGGGACCCAGCGGAGGGCGCGGAGTTCTTCCGGGGGCTGGTGGTGGCGGACGGCCTCAATCTGTCGGGGTGTGAGCAGCCCGCCCGCGTAGACCAGGTTGAGGCCCTCCGGGAACTCGGCGGCGGGCACGTAGTCGATGGTGAGGATGGTGCGCAGGGGCAGGACGAGGCCGGTCTCGGCTTCGAGGTGCCGGCGGGCCGCGAGGTGGGGCAGTTCGTCCTGCTCGGCGCTGCCGCCGGGGAGGGTGAGGCCGCTCCGGTAGGCGGGATCGACGAGGAGGACGGAGAGGTCGTCGGACCCTCCGGGGTCCTCGCGCAGGGCGAGGATCTGCTGCCCCGACCGGCGGGCCGGGGGCTTGCTCATGATGCGGGTCCTGCTCAACTCTGCTCCAGACAAGGGGAATTGATAGAGGGAGGCAACGGCCGCCCGCCGGTAGAGCCACGGGCCTCTGGTTCTCACGCGTGAGGCATGGAGCTCCCGAGGGTTGCTCTGTGCGTCTGGCAAATCACCAGCTGTAGCCATATTGGCGCCTCGCCGCTACGATCGGAACTCGATCTGAATCTTGAAGTTGATGCTTGGCAAGTAGGTGAAGTTCATTGAACGTCAAAGAGCTTGATCCGACATCAGGCCCATGGGCGCCGTTCGGGGTGCAACTTCGTAGGTCACGTAAGGCTGCTGGCCTCACACAAGCCCAGCTGGCGAGGCGATTGGGGGTCGACCCCTCCTACGTCTCCTATGCTGAACTTGCCCCGCCTGGTCGGACACCGCCAAGCGAGAAGTTCGCACGTGATGCCGATCGAGTGCTGGAGACGGGCGGAACGCTGCTGCTGATGTGGCTCCAGGCCAAGCACTCGGCATTGCTGGAGGGCTTTCCGGAGTACGCAAATCAGGAGCAGAAGGCCAGCGAGATAAGGATCTACGAGGCTGGAGTCATCCCCGGCCTCTTCCAGACCGAGCCCTATGCCCGGGCTCTGGCGTCTGGTGATGTCCGTCGGGGAACGATCACCCCGCAGCAGGCGGACGAGAGAGTAACCTATCTGCTCACGCGGCAGCAGCTGCTCCACCGCACCCGGCCGCCGCTGGTGCACGCCGTGCTGGATGAGAGTTGCCTGCATCGCCCAATCGGTGGTCATGAGGTGATGAGGGCGCAGTTTGCCCATCTAGAGGAGCTGTACGCCGTCAACAATGTGATCCTTCAGATTGCGCCGTTCGCCCTGGCGGAGGAACGCCCGTTCGCCCTGCCGATGGTGCTCCTGACTCTCCCGGATCAGTCCCTCCTGGGCTACTCGGAATCAGAGGGCCGAAGCCACCTTGAACGGGACACCGATCGGCTTGCCGTCTGGAGGAAACACTACGATCGGCTCCAGGTGGGAGCGCTGGCCGAGACGGCGACTCTCGAATGGATGCGCGCTGCTCGGAAAGGGATCGAATGTCCGACATCAACTTGGCCACCGTCCGCTGGGTGAAGGCGAGCTACAGTCAGCAAGGCGGTAATTGCGTTGAGGTAGCTCCCAACTTTCCTGGCCTGGCTCCTGTCCGTGACTCCAAGGATCCTCAGGGCCCGGCTCTCGTCTTTCGGGCCGAGGCCTGGAAGTCGTTCGTTACTGCGGTCCGCAGCGGCGAGTTCGGCGACATCTGAGCCCGAGCCCGAATGAGGTCCGAGACTCCAAGGACCCGAAGGGGCCTGCCCTCATCTTCCCGTCCGAGGCCTGGGCGTCGTTCCTCGCCGCTGTCCGCCGCAGCGAGTTCGGCGAGGTCTGAGCCCGGCGTTCAGAACCGCAGGCCCGGGTCGTTCATGGCCCGGGCCTGCGGTCTTCGGCGTATCTGGAGCGCCGTTCTGACGCCGTCGGGACGGATCACAGCGGCAGGCGCCAGCCGGGCCCGTCCTCGTCGCCGATCCACACCCGCTGCCCGCCACCGTCGACGGTGATGCCGAACTGCTCCTGGTGCGGCGCCCCCACCGCCTGCCACGCCTCGACCGCGTCCTCCACCTGGTCCCACAGGCGCAGCGGGCCGCGCTGAGTAACGATCCATCCGCCACGATCATCCGGCCGGGTGCGGGCCTGGGAACCGGTGGCGTGGTCGATCAGGATCTGCTGCCCTCCGGCGCCGATGCGTTCGGCGGAGGGGGCGGCGAGTTGGGCGACCCAGGTGCCGGTCCAGTCGGTGACAACGGCCGGGTCGATGCGGGCGGGGCGTTCGTCGCCGGGCAGCAGGGTGGGGTTCTGGCGCGGGGGCCGGTCATGGGGGCGGGCGATCATGAAGCTGGTCCAGCCTGGCAGGAACCGGCCCGTCGCCTCGCCCGGTTCGGTGACGGTCAGCAGAGCGAGGCCGTAGCCGAACTGCCAGCCGGAGAAGGTGACGAGGATCTTCCCGCCCGGCCTGACCTGGTGCAGCCAGGCGTAGGGCAGGGTCCGCACCGCGCAGGTCGCGATGAGCCGGTCGTACGGCGCCCGGGCCCGGTGGCCGGCGAGGCCGTCACCGACGACCAGGTGCGGGGCGTGGCCGGCGGTCTTGAGGCAGGCGGCGGCACGGTCGGCGACGTCCGGGTCGACTTCGACGCTGACGATGTTCTCCTCGCCGAGGCGGTGGGCGCCCAGCGCGGTCGAGTAGCCGGTGCCGGTGCCGATCTCCAGGACCCGGTGGCCGGCTTCGACGTCGAGCTGCTGCCACATGCGCAGGACCAGGGACGGCAGGGTGGAGGACGACGAGGGGGATCCGGCGACCGGTCCGTCGGTGTCGGCGGGTCGGATGCGGCCGTCGAGCTGGGTGATGAGGGTCTGGTTGGTGTAGACGGCCTGGAGCCAGCCGTCGCCGCCCTCGCGGACCGGCTCGTAGGAGGTGGGGAAGGAGCCGGGGACCTCGCGGAAGTAGTCGCCGACGAAGACCTCGCGCGGTACGGCCGCCGCCGCGGCGCGCCAGAGCGGGTCGGTGAGGCCTTCGTCGGCGGTGAGCTGCCGGACGAGGGCCGCGCGCAGGTCCGCGGCGGTGGTGGTCATGCGGTGTGGCCCTTCTGGAGCTGGTCGGCGATCGCGGTGGCGATGGCGTCGGTGGTCGGGGGCGGGAAGAACGCCCACTGCCCGTTGCTGTTGCACTCCAGGAACCACCAGCGGCCGTCGGCGGTGACGGCGGAGTCGAAGGCGCCGTAGACGAGGTGGAAGTGCTCCAGGTAGCGGGCCACGGACCGGCGCACGGGTGCCGGGACGTCGATCGGGGTGTAGGTGAGCAGGCCCTGGCGGCGGCGCCAGTCCAGGTCGGGGCTGTCGATCCGGACGGCGAAGAGCTCGCGGCCCACCGCTGTCAGCCGCACGTCGTGGTCCTTGGCCAGGCGGGCCTGGAACAGGTGCGGGCAGGCGGCGACGGCGTCGGTGATCTCCTCCGGGGCGACCTCGGCGACCCAGGCCTGCACCGGCCGACCGTCCCCGTCCGCGTAGGGGGAGTTCCACAGCGGCTTGTAGACCGCCCCGCCGGGTTGTTCGGCGCAGAAGGCCCGGGCCTGTTCGGGGTCGGTGGTGACGATCGTGTCGGGGACGGCGAAGCCGGCCGCGAGCG
This sequence comes from Kitasatospora sp. NPDC092039, assembly GCF_044756065.1. Classification (NCBI taxonomy): domain Bacteria; kingdom Bacillati; phylum Actinomycetota; class Actinomycetes; order Kitasatosporales; family Streptomycetaceae; genus Kitasatospora; species Kitasatospora sp. NPDC092039. The sequence continues at coordinate 28,035 of NZ_JBIVSD010000010.1, forward strand.
CGGCGTCGAGCTGGGCGGGCTTGTGCTCGGCGGCCCGGATCCGCCAGGGGTGGTTCACGTAGTGGGCGCCGGGCAGCGTGCCGAGGACGCCCCCGGCGCCCCACTGGGCCTGGGCTCGGGCGAACTCGGCGTCCTGCCCGCCCATGCCCGCCGGCGCGGCCCAACCCGACGGCCGCCGGTACCAGACCGCACGGACCCGGTCGAGGTCGAGCGTGCGGCTGGCGGTGGTGAGGGTGCCGCGCCGGCCGCCGTAGCGGGCGGTCAGTACTGCGCCCTGGTGGAGGTCGGCACCGGGATCCGCGCGCACGACCGGCACCTGCCGCTCGCCCAGGATCCGCAGCACCACATCGGCCGTCGGATCGTAGGCACAGGTCAACACCAGGACCACCGCCCCCTGCCGGTCACCCGACACGGCTCAACCCTGGTCCTGGTCGTTGGAGGTGATCGAGTCCACGTCGGTCGGCTGCGCCTGGCCGCCGCTCTGCCCGTCCCCGCCACCGCCGCCGGTGCTGGTCGGGTTGCTCTGGTCGGTGCTGGTCCCGTGCTTGCCCATCTCGACGGTGCGGCCCTGCTCGTCGCGGAAGACCGCGACCTGGGTGTCCGGGTCGATGACCGGCGTCAGCGCCGGTCGGGGCGGCGTGTCGGCGAAGGGACGCATCCGGGTGGTGCCCCACGGGGCGGTGACGGCGTTGGACATCCTGGTTCTCCTCCACCTGATGCGTGACGCTGGCGGTTCAGACGGTGACCTAGGGTCATCATGCCGCTGGGTGGGCGCCGTTGGGAGGAGTTTCGCCGACCGGGATCGCGCTGAGAACCGTCGGCCCCGACCTTCCGTCAGGACACGGGGACCAGGGCTTCGACCAGACGGTGGCCCAACTCGGTCTTACCGTCCGGGTGGGTGCTCCTGCCCGCCGAAGGGGCCAGGCTCTCGTTCTTCACGGTCTGCGACCTGACTCCGTGACGGCCGGTGGCGGGGCTGGCCTGTGGGAAAACGCGTTGGCGGACCGCGGCGATGACTGCTACCTTTCCGGAGGCCGTGCGAGAGAACGAGGAGGTGGTACCCGTGAACGCAGTATCGACATGGGTGCTCCCCTCCGGGGTCACGGTCGGACGATAGCCAGGTCGTCCGGGAGCGCCGTCTTGTGAGCACTCCCGAAAGGCACGACCATGCACTTCACTTCCGAACAGCGCCTCGACGGCGACGTCCTCGAGCGCGAGTTCACCCTCGGCGAGGTCCCCGGCATCCTGTGGACGCCTGAGCCCGCCTCCGCGCCGGAACCGGCGCCGCTGATCCTGATCTGCCCCCCGCCGCTCGGGCTGAGCCGGATCTACCCCCGTCTGGCGGCGCGGGCCCGGCACTACGCGGCGGAGTACGGCTTCGCCTCGGCCACCATCGAGCTGCCCGGCAGCGGCGACCGCCCCCGGTGGCCCGCCGTCGAGCAGGCCCGCGCGGAGCTGCGCCGGGTGATGGAGGCCGGCGGGCCGGTCACCGGCGAGATCGTCGACGCCCTGGTCCTCCCACTGGTCGACAGGTCCGTCCCGGAATGGCGGGCAGTGCTCGACGCACTCCTCGCGGTGCCCGGGATCGGCGGCCCGGTCGGGTATGAGGGGGGAATCATCTCCATCGGCGTCCGGCTGGCGGCGGTCGAGCCGCGCATCGCGGCCGCCGGCCTCTTCGCCGGGAGCTTCGTGCCCGCCGCCATCGTCGAGGAGGCCCGCCGGGTCACCATCCCGCTGCACGTCCTGCTGCAGTGGGACGACGAGGCCGGCCACCGGCAGGCGTCCCTGGAGCTGTTCGACGCCTTCGGCTCCCGGGAGAAGACCCTGCACGCCAACATGGGCGGGCACACCGGCGTCCCGCAGTACGAGATCGACGCCGGGGCCCGCTTCTTCGCCCGGCACCTGAGGTGACGCCGGCCCTGCCCTGAGCCGTGGGCCCGGGCCGCGTCCACCGCGGTCCGGGCCCGCGCCGCCGCCGAGGGCGTCACGAGCCGGCCGTGGCCGCCTCCAGGGTGGTGGCCATCACCGGGCTGGTGAAGGTGTTCGTCGCGTCGCCGGTGGAGAGGTGGTAGGAGCCCCACTTCAGGTAGTTGCGGTCGCCGTCCCAGGTGGTGCCCTTGAACGTGCCCGACCCCGTGGTGAAGGTCTGCTTCACCCCGTCGAACCAGAAGTCGATGGTGCCGTCGGTGCGCCCCAGGCGGATCTTCAGCGCGTACGAGTGCCACGTGTTGTTCGTGGTCCGCGCCGTCCACAGCGTGTGCGACACGTGGTCGAGGTCCCACTCCTGGAGGCGGACGCGGCCGTTGAGGACGTCGATCTCGATCGGGTGGTTGGCCGTTCCGGTGCTGGGCGAGCACTTCAGCTGGAAGACGTACCGGCTGTTGGTGTCCTTGACGTCCACCTTGGACGACCAGCCCAGGTAGAAGGTGTCGCCCTCCTTCAGGTCCGGGCTGAGCGTCTCGCAGCGCTCCTCGCCGGCGGCCTGGAAGGCCCGCCACACACTGCCCTTGGCGGAGTCCTGGACGACGCCGAAGTTTCCGGCCGCGCACTGGACGGCCTTGAAGGAGGACGGGCCGGTGCTGGTGCTCGGGGTCCACAGGACCGTACCGGCGGCGCTGCTGGGCGCCACCCCGGCACAGGTGGCCGCGAGCGCGGTGACGGCGGCGGCCGCGGCGGCCTTGCGGCGGTGGGTCAGAAGGGACATGCCTCTCCCGGGGGACGAGTGGCCGATGACGGGCGGCAGCGATTGGACCACCGACCGGGCCGCCCGGCCAGACGACACGGCCGGCGGAAGGTCCCTTTCGGACACTTCCGCCGGCCGTCCCTCGCCCTGAACCCGGGCGCGCCCCCGTCCGTTACAGGGACCGCCGCCGTCCGTTACGGGGCGGGCGGCTTCCCGTCGGAGGCGTCCTCGTCGTACGAGGAGGTGCCCTCGTCCAGCAGCGGCTCCTGCGTCTTGAGGTGCGCCGGGGCCAGCGCCCGCAGCGCGTGGTAGCCGGTGATGACGACCAGGGTGCCCAGGGCGATGCCGCTGAGGCTGAAGGTGTCGGTGAACTTCATGGTCACGTTGCCGATGCCGATGATGATGCCCGCCGCGGCCGGCACCAGGTTCAGCGGATTGCGCAGGTCCACCCCGGACTTGGTCCAGATCTGCGCGCCCAGCAGGCCGATCATGCCGTACAGGATGACGGTGATGCCGCCGAGCACCCCGCCGGGGATCGCGGCCACGATCGCGCCGAACTTCGGGCACAGGCCGAACAGCAGCGCGAAGCCGGCGGCGCACCAGTAGGCGGCCGTGGAGTAGACCCGGGTGGCGGCCATGACGCCGATGTTCTCCGAGTACGTGGTGTTCGGCGGGCCGCCGACCGCGGTGGAGAGCATGGAGCCGATGCCGTCGGCGGAGATCGCGGTGCCCAGCTTGCCGTCCAGGTTCGAGCCGGTCATCTCGCCGACCGCCTTGACGTGCCCGGCGTTCTCCGCGACCAGCGCGATCACCACGGGCAGCGCGACCAGGATCGCCGACCACTGGAAGGACGGGCCGTGGAAGGTCGGCAGGCCGATCCAGTCCGCCTTGCCGACGCCCGACAGGTCCAGGCGCCAGTGGTCGGTCATCCGCCCGGCGCCGTCCACCGAGTGGATCTGCCCGAAGACCCGGTCGAACAGCCAGGAGATCCCGTAGCCGAAGAGCAGCCCCAGGAAGATCGCCACCCGCGACCAGAAACCGCGCAGGCACACCACGGCCAGGCCGGTGAACAGCATCACCAGCAGCGCCGTCCACTGGTCCTGCGGCCAGTACACCGAGGCGGTCACCGGGGCGAGGTTGAAGCCGATCAGCATGACCACCGCGCCGGTGACGATCGGCGGCATCGCGGCGTGGATGATCCGCGCCCCGAACCGCTGGACCGCCACACCCACCAGGAACAGCACCACGCCGACCACGAACACCGCGCCGGTCACCGTCGCGCTGGTGCCGCCCTGCGCCCGGATCACCGCGGCCACGCCCACGAAGGACAGCGAGCAGCCCAGGTAGCTGGGCACCCGGCCCTTGGTGGCCAGCAGGAAGATCACGGTCGCCACGCCGGACATCATGATCGCGAGGTTGGGGTCGAGCCCCATCAGCACGGGCGCCACGAAGCTCGCCCCGAACATCGCCACCACGTGCTGGGCGCCGAGCCCTACCGTGCGGGGCCAGGAGAGCCGTTCGTCGGGGCGGACGACCGCCCCCGGCGCGGGCGTGCGCCCGTCACCGTGCAGCTTCCAGCGCACGCCGAGATCCATGGTGAGGTTTCGCTTTCTCTGTACTTCCGGGGAACCGTCCGCACCATTCTCCTGGCCGCCGGGGCGTCCCGGCGATCACACGCACCCGCGTGAGCTGCGGAGACGTGGGGAGGGGCCTGACGGGCCCGGTGCTGTCGGGGATCTTACGGCCACCGTCCGCGCGGCCCGGATCCGGCCGGGGCCGGACGCCCGTTCGCGAGGCGTCACCCGTGTGGGTGCACTGCCGCGTCGCCGCCGCTCGAACCGGCCGACCGGCCTGAAGACTGGCCGCATCCCGCAGGACCACCGAAGACCGAAGGACGTGCCATGGCCGAAGAGCTGTACGCGACGCTGAAGACCAACAAGGGCGACATCGTGCTCCGGCTGCTGCCCGACCACGCGCCGAAGACCGTCAGGAACTTCGTGGAGCTCGCCAAGGGCGAGCGGCAGTGGATCGATCCGGAGACCGGTCAGCCGAGCAACGAACCGTTCTACGACGGCACGGTCTTCCACCGGGTCATCGAGGGCTTCATGATCCAGGGCGGCGACCCCCTGGGCAACGGAACCGGCGGGCCCGGCTACAAGTTCGCGGACGAGTTCCACCCGGACCTGGCGTTCACCAAGCCCTACCTGCTGGCCATGGCCAACGCCGGGCCGGGCACCAACGGCTCCCAGTTCTTCATCACCGTCGGGCCGACCCCCTGGCTCACCGGCAAGCACACCATCTTCGGCGAGGTCGCCGACGCCGCCGGCCAGAAGGTCGTCGACGCCATCGCGACGGCGGAGACCGGTCGCAACGACCGCCCGGTCCAGGACGTGGTCATCGAGAAGGTCGTCATCGAGACCCGCTGACCGGTGGGGACGCCGGGCGTCCGGGGGACGGGCCCCGGACGCCCGCCCGCGGGCCGGCTCAGCCCTCGCGCCGGCTCCACTCGTTCGCGCCCAGCGGGTAGTCGTAGCCCGGCCGCCCGGTGCCCGCACTGGTGCGGAACGGCGTGCCGGCGCCCGCGTCGACGCGCACCGTGCCCCGGCGCCCGCCGCTGGACCAGTCCAGGGTCAGCTCCCAGCGCACGTCGTGCGCCCGGGTGCGCGCGGTGACGTAGAAGACCTCCGGGTCGGACTCGCTGACCTTGCGCGGGAAGGCCCGCTGCCCGCGCCGGGCGGTGACCGTCGGGCTGCCGCTGTCCAGGTCGACGTCGAAGGAGGCGCTCTCCACGTCGCTGCCGCAGCCCGTCCCCATCGAGTAGTCGTTCCAGGCGAGCGGCGCGCCCTTGGTGACGACCCGTACGTGCAGCGCCTCCAGGACGACCGTGTCCTTCCCGGTGCCCTGGACGGTCAGTGCGACCCGCTGCTCGTCGGAGGCGACCGCGTTGTTGGCCGCCGCCCAGCGCGGTGCCTCCTGCTCGTTGGCGGGCGGGCCGACCTGCTGGGGCGGCCGGTTGACCAGGAAGTGCTGGTAGCACGGGTTGTCGTAGACGTAGGGGCGGGTGGCGATCCTCAGCGGATCGGGGGCGGCGGTGGTGGCGCCGGCGGTGGTGGCGGCTGGGGAGCTGGTGGCGGCCGTGGGGGAGGCGGTGGCCGGGGCGGTGCCCGTCGGGGTGGAGCCGGAGGGGGCGGAGGGGGCGGAGGGGGCGGGACTCCCCTCGTCCGGGGGAGCGGCGGACAGGCCCGCCGGGGAGGGCCAGGCGGTGCCCGGCTGCTCGGCGGCCGTGCTCGCGCCGCCGCTCCCGCTGCCGTCCCTGTTCCCGTCCCCGCCGACGGGCGCGAGGCTGAGCGCCACCGCGCCCAGCACGGCCGCCGTCGCGACCGCGGCCACCAGCACGCCGCGCCGGCCCCGGCGCGGCGCGGGCCGCTCGGGCACCACGCCGACGGTGACCGGACCGTCCGGTCCGTCCCCGGGTCCCTCCTGCGCTAACGGCGTCACATCCGGTACGGGCGCCGGCTGCGGCCCCGGCCCCGTCGTCGCCGCCCCCGCCTCCGGCCGGGCCCGGCGCGCCGCGTCCGCCAGGATCCAGCGCCGGTGCAGCTCCGTCAGCTCCTGCGGCGTCGCCCGGCACAGCCGCGCCAGGCGGTCCAGCGGCGCGAACCCGGCGGGCACCACGGTGCCGATGCAGTACCGGTGCAGCGTCGAGGTGCTCATGTGCAGGCGCTTGGCCAGCGCCCCGTAACTGAGCCCCGAACGCTCCTTCAGCTCCCCCAGCAGTGCCGCGAGATCGTCCGCCGCCGAACTCCCCGTCGTCCGCGGCTGTTCCATCGCGCATCCCCCACGTCTCATCCCCGCGTTCCAGGGCCCCCGCATTCCCCCTGCTCAGGGCCCGTCCCAGTGTCCCACCGTCCCGGACCGGCCGTTGACCGTGGCGGCTGGGACGGATCACCGGGCAAGCTCCGGCCATCCAAGCACCACACCGGCCCGAGCACCGAAGGGGACACGGCCACATGCCCGGCATCCGCACTTCCCGCACCTCCCGCAGCCGCCTCCTGACCGCCGTCGCGGGCGTGGCGATCGCCGCGCTCTCGCTGAGCGCGTGCAACGACGACGCGGCGGACGCGGGCGGCAAGGGGACGTCGGCGGCCTCCCCGGCGCCCGCCGCCCCCGCCGCGAGCGCCCCCGCCCCGGCCGCCTCCACCGCGGCCCCCGCACCCGCCCCCGCCCAGACCGGCGCACCCGCCCCCGCCAAGCCCTCCGCGAAGGCCCCCACCGCCGCCCCGAAGCCCCCGGCGGCCGCCGACGGCAAGGCCGTCACCTGCGAGGGTTCCGTCACCAGGATGGTCGCGGCCGTGCTGCCGCGCCCGATCAACCACCTGCTGCTGACCGTCACCAACACCGGTAGCGCCCCCTGCCACCTCTACGGCTACCCGGCCGTGCGCTTCGGCGAGGCCCAGTCGGTGCCGCCGGTCATCGAGGACTCCAAGCCGCAGGCCGTCGTCACGCTGAAGCCGGGCGAGTCCGGCTACGCCTCGGTGAACCTGTCCGCCGCCGACGGCAGCGGCGGCCAGGGCCGCACCGAGACTTCACTGGCCGTCTACTTCCAGGGCCCCTCCGGCGGCGAGAGTGTCGGCGCGGGAAGCAACCCCGCGCTGCCCTCGAAGGGTCTTCACGTCGACGACTCGCTCAAGGTCACCTACTGGCAGCACGACCTGGACGACGCCGTCACCTGGTAGTCCCCGGCCACGGCGGCCGGAACGGCACCCCACGGTGCCGGTCCGCCCCCGCCGGGGAGGGCGACGCTCCGCGATCGCCAGGTCGCCTGCTGTCATATGCTTGTCATATACATCCGATACGTCTGAGGGGGGTGCGTGGAGTTCCGACTGCTGGGCTCGGTGGCCGTGGTGGCCGCGGACGGCCGGGAGCTTCCGGCCGGATCGGCCAAACGACGCAGCCTGCTGGCCATGCTGCTGCTCCACCCCGGAGCACCCGTCACCGTCGAACGGCTCACCGAGACCCTCTGGGACGAGGAGCCGCCCCGGCACTCGCGCACCGTCATCCACAACCACGTCTCCGGGCTGCGCTCCCTGCTCACCGCCCACGACGCCCCCGCCGCCGGCATCGAACTCGTCACCGACAACGGCGCCTACCGGCTGCGGGTGCCCGACCAGGCGGTGGACACCGTACGGTTCGAGCGCCTGGTGGCCCGCGCCCGCGCCCTGGACGACGCCGCCGAGGCCGCCACCGCCCTGCGCGAGGCACTCGCCCTGTGGCGGGGCCCCGCCCTCGCCGGCACCACGGCCGGCCTGCCGCTGCGGTGCGCCGCCCAGGCCCTGGAGGAACTGCGGCTGACCGCCGCCGAGGAACTGGCCCGCGCCCACGGCCGGCTCGGCGACCACGGCACGGCCGCGAACCTGCTGCACACCGAGGCCACCGCCAACCCGCTGCGGGAACCGCTGGTCGCCGAACTCGTGCACGCCCTCGGCCGCGCGGGACGCCGCTCGGAAGCCCTGGACTGGTACCACCGCACCCGCCGCGCCCTGGCCGAGGAACTCGGCATCGACCCCGGGCCGGAACTCACCGACGCCTACGACCGCCTGCTGCGCGCCGACGCGCCGCAGCGCGCCGACGTGCCGCAGCGCGCCGACGTGCCGCCGGGCCGCTCCCACCGGGTGCCGCCCGCCCGGCTGCCCGGCGGTCAGCAGCCGCCGCAGCGCCCGGCGGCCGACCGCGTCCCGCCCGCGCGGGTCGCCACCGTCGGCGGCCTGGCCTCCGTCCCCGACCAGCGGCCCGCACCCGCCGCCGTGCCGGTCAGCGCGCCGCCGTCCGCCGCCCTGCCGTCCGCCGCCCTGCCGTCCGCCGCCGGACCGGGACCCGCCACCGTGGTGCCCGAGCCCGCGCCGCCCGCCGCCGCACCGGCACCCGCCGACGAGCCGCAGCCCGCGCCCGCGCCCGCGCCCGCGCCGGCCCTCGCCCCCGCGCCGACCGTCCTCGTCCGCCCCCCGGCGGTGCCCGCCGTCGACGCCGGGGCGCAGCACACCCCCTGGCCCTTCCCCCGCCGCCCGCGCGGCTTCGCCGGCCGGGAGGACGAACTGGCCGCGCTGGACCGGGCCACCGCCGCCCCCGGCGCCGTCGCCGTGCTCACCGGCGGCGCCGGCGTCGGCAAGACCACCCTCGCCCTGTACTGGGCCCACCGCCGCCGACAGGACTTCCCCGACGGCCGGCTCTTCGTCGACCTGTGCGGCCACAGCCCGCTGCCCGAACGCGACACCGCCGCCGTCCTGCGCGAACTGCTGCTCGCCCTGGGCCTGCCCGCCGAGCGGATGCCCGCCACCGCCGAGGCGATGGCCGCCCGCTACCGGGAACTGACCGCCACCCGGCGGATGCTGATCGTCCTGGACAACGCCCGCCGCTCCGACCAGGTCCGCCCGCTGCTGCCCGAGGGCGACGACTGCGTCACCCTGGTCACCAGCCGCGACCGGCTCGGCGGCCTGGTCGCCTCCGACGCCGCCCGCCCCGTACCGCTCGCCGAACTCTCCTCCCCGCAGGCCGTCACCCTGCTCGCCGCCACCCTCGGCCCCGACCTGGTCGCCGCCGAACCCGAGGCCGCCGCCCGCCTCGCCGGCCTGTGCGACGGCCTGCCGCTGGCCCTGCGGCTGGCCGCCGCCCGCCTCGCCACCGGCCCGGCCCGCGCGCTGGCCGCCCTCGCCGACGAACTCGCCGACGAGCAGAACCGCCTGGGCCTGCTCGACGTCGAGGACACCAGCGTCGCCGCGGCCCTCGCCCTGACCGTCCAGCACCTGAGCGAACCCGCGAGCCGGATGCTGCGCCGCCTCGGCGCCCACACCGGCGCCACCCTCGACAGCCGCACCGCCGCCGCGCTGGCCGGCTGCCGCCCCGAGGAGGCCGCCGCCGCACTGGCCCAACTGGCCACCGCCCACCTGATCGTCCAGATCGGCCGGGACGCCTACACCCTGCACGACCTGGTCCGCCTCTACGCCCGCAGCCTGCCCGGCGACACCGACACCGAGGTGCTGCCCCGCCTGCTCGACCACCTGCTCAACACCCTCCTCAGCGCCTGCGCCGCCGCCGAACCGGGCAGCGAACCCTGCTGCGCCCTGCCGCCCGGCACCCGCCGCCCCGCCGAGGTCCGGCCCTTCCCCGACCGGGCGAGCGCGCTCGCCTGGTACGCCGCCGAACGCGACACCCTGCGCGGCGCGGTCGAGGCGGCGGTCGCCGCCGGACTGCACGACCGCGCCTGGCGCCTGGTGCTGCTCCAGTGGCCGTTGATCGTCTGGCAGGTCAAGGACGGCTGGGCGCCGCTGCTCGAACACGGCCTGGCCGCCGCCGAGGCCGACCGCGACCCCGGCGCCCAGTCCCGCGCCCGGGCCCTGCTCGGCTGGGTGCTGCTGGAGGAGGGCCGCCCCGACCAGGCCCTCGTCCACCTGGAACGCGCCCCCGACCTCGCCGCCCGGGCCGGCGACGGCACCGCCCAGGCCGTCGCCCTGGTCAACCACGCCGTCGCCCTCGCCCGCCACGGCGACCGGGCCGGCCGGGCCCGGGTGAGCGGGCTGCTGCTGAAGGCCCTGTCACTGGCCGAACGGGCCGGACGCGCCGACCTGGTGGCCCTCGCCCGCCAGCACCTGGCGGGCGAGTGCCTGGCCGCCGGCGCCGCCGAGGAGGCCGCCCACCACGCCGCCCGCGGCCTGGCCGTCGCCGAACCGCCCTTCCCGGTCACCCGCCGGGTGGTCCTGCAGACCCTCTACGGCCGCGCGCTGGCCGCCACCGGCCACCCCGAGGAGGCCGCCCGCCACCTCGGCGCCGCGCTGCGCACCGCCCGTGAACACCAGTACGAGGAAGGGGAGTCGGAGGCGGGCGCGGCGCTGCGCGCCCTGTCGGCCGGCAGCGTCGCCGTCACCGCCGCCGTCACCGCCGCGGCCGTCGCCACCTGACGGGCAGACGGCCGGGCGGTACTGGCGGGCGGCACGGCCGGGCGGCACCGGCCGGCAGCACTGGCGGGCCGGCCCGCAGGGAAGGATGGACAGCGGGGGGAGCCCGGGCAGCGGGCGAAGCCGGCACACCATCTGCCCGAGGGGGGACGCGCGATGACCACGCCGCCGGAGCCGAACCGTCAGACCGAGCTGCTGGAGCTGTACAAGCTCGCCGTGGAGATGGCCGACCGGGTCTCGGCCCGCCGGGGCAGCGCCAACACCTTCTTCCTGTCCGTGCAGACCGCGCTGGTCACCCTGATCGGCTTCGGGATACCCAAGCTGTCGGAGTCCCCGTGGTGGGTGGCGACGGCCGTCGCCCTGGCCGGCATCACCCTCTCCGGCGCCTGGTGGATGCAGCTGCGCAGCTACCGGGACCTCAACGGCGCCAAGTTCCGGGTCATCAACAGCCTGGAGGACAAGCTCTCCGCGCGGATCTACACCGACGAGTGGGACGTGCTGCGCAACGCCGCGGCGTCCGGCCGGCGGCACCGGCAGTACACCGAACTCGGCACCACCGAACGGCTCGTGCCGATGATATTCGCGGTGGCCCACCTGATCCTGCTCACCGGCACGCTCGCCACCGGCACACTGGCCGTATGAGCCACCTCGATCCCATCGCCGAACTGATCCGCTCCTGCCTGCCCACGGAGGCCACGCCTCCCGCCGGCTCCGACGACCTCTTCCGCATCTACGCCGTGCTGCTCCAGGCCAAGGGCGAGCAGGTCACCGACGAGGACGTCCACAACGCCTGGACGGCCTGGACCCAGAGCACCGACGACAGCCACAAGGCCCTGGTGGCCTTCCGCGACCTCGACGCCCGCACCCGCGCACTGGACGCCCCGTACACCCTCGCCATCCGCACCGCCGCCCGCCGGCTCCACGACCCGGCCGACCGTTAGGGCGCACCCGACGGTTCCCGCCGGGTGGGCGAACCGTCGGACACGCCCGAGGAGTTCGAAGGCCCCGCCGTGTCCGTGAGGTGCGGCGGGCGCCCGGCCCGGGCACCGGGCTCCGGGTCGTACTGGGCGAGGCCGTGGCCGAGCGACCAGTCGACCGGCGCGTTCTCGGTGAGGACGACGAACACGTTGCGGGGCTCGGTGCCCGCGTACGCGTGGGCGAGTTCGGCGATCCGGCGGTACAGGGCCCGCTTGCGCCCGGCCGGCCGCCCGGCGCGCAGGGTCACGGACACGTACACGATGCCCTCGTCCCGGTGCACGCCGAGGTAGCCGCCGTAGCGCAGCGTGCCGCTGACGCCGTCGTGGCCGGTCAGCACCTGGAAGTGGTCGTCGGCCGGGATGCCGATCGTCTCCTGCAGGGCCTGGTGCACGGCGCGTCCGAGGGCGTCCAGCCGCTCGGGGCCGGCCCCCAGCGCGTCGATGCGGACGAATGGCACGGCACGGCTCCCTCCCCGAGGTTCCTGACGGCCTTGAGACTACCCCCGTACATACCAGTAGGTACAGAAGGGGGCGGTGGTGGGGGGGGGGCCCCCCCCGGGGGCCCCCCCCCCCCCGGGCCGGGCCGGCCGCCGGGCCGGGGGGGGGCCCCCCCCCCCCCCCCCCGGGGGGCCCCCCCCCCCCCAAACCCCCCCCCCCCCCCCCCCCCCCCCCCCCCCCGCTCCGCCGTGCCCATCCATGCCCCCCCCCCGCCCGCCCGCCCCGTTTTTGGGGGGGGGGGGGGGGCGGGGCCCCCCCCGGGCCCCCCCCCCCCCCCGGACCGGGGGCCGGCTCAGGCGCCGGGCGCGGCGGCGGCCAGCTCCTCGACGGTGCCGGACATGACGGTGCGCAGGTGGCGGGTCAGGTGGTCGAGGGGCCAGTCCCACCAGGCGAGGTCCAGCAGGCGGGCGACGTCGGCCTCGTCGTGGCGCAGCCGGATCACCTTGGCGGGGTTGCCGCCGGCGACGGCGTAGTCGGGGACGTCGGAGGTGACGACGGACCCGGCGGCGACGATCGCGCCGTGGCCGACGCGCACCCCGGGCATGACGGTGACGCCGTGGCCGAGCCACACGTCGTGGCCGACCACGGTGTCGCCGCGCCCGGGCAGGCCGGTGATCAGGTCGACGTGCTCGGCCCAGGCGCCGCCCATGACGGGGAAGGGGAAGGTGGAGGGCCCGTCCATCCGGTGGTTGGCGCCGTTCATCACGAACCGCACCCCCGTGGCGAAGGCGCAGAACCGCCCGATGACGAGCTTCTCCGGCCCGTAGTGGTACAGCACGTTGCGGGTCTCGAACGCCGTCGGGTCGTCCGGGTCGTCGTAGTACGAGTACTCGCCCACCTCGATCAGCGGCGAGGTGACCAGCGGTTTGAGGAGGACCACCCGGGGCTGCCCGGGGACGGGGTGCAGCACGGTCGGGTCGGGCACGGCGGGGATCACGAGGGGCACCGCTTTCGCGTGGACGAGGGGTCTCGGGGCGCCGGGGCGCGCCGTTCCATGATCCACCGGGCGGGGCCGCCGTCCAGCGGATCCCCCGGTCCCGCCCGTACGCCCGGCCGGGATTCACGAAACCTCCACACGGGGTCACTGCATCGATCGGCCGGGGCGGGGTAGTCGGGGCGTTCGACCGTGCCGACTCGAGGAAGGACTCCGATGGTCACGACCACTGGTGAACTGACCGCCTCCGCCGCTTCGCCGACGAAGGACCCCTCCCGCACGGCCGCCTCCGCCACAGCGGGGCTGCGCGACCTGCTGCCCCCGGAACTCGTCGCGGCCGGCGACCCGCGCGAGGTTCCGCCCGCCGACGCCCGCGAGCTCACCCGGGTGCTGCTGCGCCGGCTCGCCGCCCTGGAGGAGGGCACCCGGGAGTACTCGTACGTGCGGGCCACCCTGGTGGAGATGAACCTGTCCCTGGTCAGGTTCGCGATCCGCCGCTTCACCGCGCACCGCGAGCCGCAGGAGGACCTGCTGCAGGTCGGGGCGGTCGGCCTGATCAAGGCCATCGACCGGTTCGACCCCGAGCTGGGCGTCGAGTTCACCACCTTCGCGCTGCCCACCGTGCTCGGCGAGATCCGCCGGCACTTCCGCGACACCACCTGGGCCGTCCACGTGCCCCGCCGCCTCCAGGAGCTGCGGATCGTCCTGGCCAAGGCCCAGGACCGCCTGGCGCAGGACCTGGACCGGGCCCCCACGGTGGCCGAGCTGGCCGGCCACCTGGGGATCTCCCAGGAGGAGGTGGTCGAGGGCCTGACCGCCGCGAACGGGCACACCGCGGGCTCCCTGGACATCAGCACCGAGGACGACGACCGCCCCGGCGGCCTGGGCGAGCGCCTCGGCGAGGAGGACCGGGACCTGCGCCGGGTGGAGGACCTGGTCGCGCTCAAGCCGCTGGTCGCCGCCCTGCCGGAGCGCGAGCGGCTGATCCTGTCGATGCGCTTCTGCGAGGACCTGACGCAGACGCAGATCGGTGAGCGCCTGGGGGTGTCCCAGATGCACGTCTCCCGCCTGCTCTCGCGCACCCTGCGGCGCCTGCGCGAGGGGCTGGAGAAGGACTGAGGGTGCCTGCCGCCCCCGCACCCGTTTGGCCGCGGGACTCCGCGTACGTAAGGTCGGAGGGCACGGACACGAGGGGACGACGATGATGCCATCCGACAACGACCAGCGGGCCCCGGGGCCGGCGGCCTCCCCGTACCGTGCGCAGCTGACGGTGCGCACCCGCCACGCGGCGGCCGGTGCGGTGGTCTGCGCCCTGGCGGGCGACCTCGACATCGAGACGCTCGCCCCGGCGGCCGACACCCTCACCGCCCTGGTCGCGCAGCGGCCCGGCGCGGTGGTGATCGACCTCGCCGGGGTCGGCTTCTGCGACTCCTCCGGCCTGAACCTCCTGCTCAGGACGCGTCTGGCGGCGGGGGAGGAGGGCGTGGGACTGCACCTGGCCGCGGTGCCGCCCACCGTGATGCGGGTCCTCGAACTGACCGGCACCCGGGCGGTGTTCTCCATCCACGCCTCGGCCGAGGACGCCCTGGCGGCCTGAGCGCTCCCCGGTGCGCCGTACACGGTGCGCCGGGGACTGTGCCGTACGGGGCGCGCACCCGGCGCCGGGGCAGGCATAATCCCGGGAGCGCCGGGAAACCGACCCTGCGAACCGCCGTCGATCCGAAAGGGCGCCCTCACATGACGATGAGCCGGGGAACCCTGGACGGCGACGCGCACCGGGCCGGCCCGGTGCTGCCGCCCGGCGGCCAGCGCAGACGGCTGCCCCTGGCGGGGCTCCCCAAGCCGGTCGCCCGGGCCCGGGCCTTCACCGCCGAGGCCGTCGGCGACTGGTACCCGCCCGCCGGGGCGCCGGACGCCCACGAGGGCGTCGGCGAGGACGTCGTGCTGCTGGTGGCGGAGCTGGTGGCCAACGCCATGCTGCACGGTGACGGCCCGTCGGAACTGGTCCTGCACGCCACCGGGCAGCGCCTGCGGGTGGAGGTCAGCGACCGCAGCCCGGTCATGCCCGTCCTGCGCCTGCCGCACGAGCCGGCCCTGCCCGGCGGCCACGGCCTGTTCATCGTGCAGCGCACCGCCGACCGCTGGGGCGCCGAGCCGAACGGCCAGGGCAAGGCCGTCTGGGCCGAGTTCGACGCCCACCGGCTGACCCGGGGCTGACCCGGGGCCGGCCCGCGGCGGATCCGGGGCCGCAGGCGCCGGGCGCGGGCCGGGCGCGCGGGTCCCGGACGGCGGCCGGCCGCCGCCCGGGCGGGGCGACGGCCGACGGCCCGGCCGGACGCGGGTCAGATGGCGCGGTTGCCGTAGAACGGGCCGTAGTAGAGCGCGTACTGGTCCCGGAACGGGGACTCCGGCTCCTCCAGCGCCCCGCTGTCGAGGTCGGGGCTGTGCTTGATCTCCTCCCTGGTCCGGTCCACGTACACCTTCTGCTCCGCGACCTCGATGCGGATGACGGTGCCGGCCGGCAGCAGCACCCGCTTGCCGAAGATCCACGGGCCGGTGTCCACGACCAGGTACTGCGCCCCCACCTCCTCGGACAGCTTGTCCACCTTGCCGACGGAGCCGTCCACCGCCTCCACGTGGAACCCGATGAGGTCGGTGCCGGCGCTGTGGCCGCTGGTGCTGCGGAACTCCCAGATGTCGACGTTCCCGCTCATGCGTTTCTCCCTTCCGTGGCCCGGGCCGGCGGGGTGCCGGGCCCGGCGCGGACGCGCGATGACCGGTTGCCCCGGACCGCCGCATCCATGCCGCCCCGTCGGACGCGCCGTCCGGCGGTTCCTGTGCGCTCCGTCACCGGCAGGAATGGCCGCGCCCCGCCGGGAAAAGCGAACAGGCGACCGGTGGCGCCCGTCCGGGCGCCCGTCGGCGGCACCCGGCGAAGGGAAGAACGGCAGATGTGGTGGAGCCTGCTACGCCTGGCACTGGCGAGCGCCGCGGCGGTGCTCTTCGCGTACGGCCTGGACCGGATCACGCAGCTCGCGGGACGGCGCCTGGCCGCCCGCGCGGGCACCGCCGGCATACCCCTGGTGGTACGCCGCTGCCGGCTCCCGCTGCTGGCGCTGACGGCCTGTCTGCTCCTGCTCGCCGCCCTGCCCTGGATCGCCGCGCCGCCCGCCGCGAGCGAGGGGCTGCGCCACCTGGCGGTGATCCTCGCCATCGCCTCCGGCGGCTGGCTGTGCGCCCGGGTGGTGGCGCTGGTCGTGGACAGCACCCTGCGGCTGGCCGTGCACCGCCGCGACCCCGCCTGGGCCGGGCGCGCCCGCACCCAGGCCGACCTGCTCGGCCGGATCGGCCAGGCGATCGTCGCCGTGGTGACGCTGGGCGCGGTCCTGATGACCTTCCCGGCGGTGCGCGGCGTCGGCACGAGCCTGCTCGCCTCCGCCGGACTGGTCGGCGTGGTGGCGGGCGTCGCGGCCCAGAGCACCCTGGCCAACGTCTTCGCCGGCGTCCAGATGGCCTTCGGCGACCTCGCCCGGATCGGCGACGTGGTCGTGGTCGGCGGTGAGTGGGGCGAGGTGGAGGAGATCACCCTGACCGCCGTGGTGATCGCGACCTGGGACCAGCGGCGCCTGGTGATGCCGATGTCGTACTTCGTCGGCCGCCCGTTCGAGAACTGGTCCCGCCGCTCCAGCCGGATCACCGGCACCGCGCTGCTCCACCTCGACCACCACGCCCCGATCGCCCTGCTGCGCAAGGAGTTCGACGCCTTCCTGGCCGGCAACGAACTGTGGGACCGCGAGGGCAGCGCCCTCCAGGTGGTCGACACCACCCCCACCACCATCGTGGTGCGGGTGCTGGCCACGGCGGCGGACGGCGCCGACGCCTTCGAGCTGCGCTGCCAGCTGCGCGAGCACCTCATCGGCTACCTGCGCGACCACCACCCGTACGCCCTGCCCCGGCTGCCGGTGGCCCCGGCGCCCGGTTCCTCCCCGGACGGCGGGGACGGCGCCGACGGGCCGCCCCCGGTGCCGCGGCCGCGGGCCCGGCCCGGCGCGGACGGCGGGTGACCGGGGCCGTTCCGGGCCTTTCGGCCGGCCTCGCGGCCGGCCGTCCTCACCGGCCCTCGACCGCGCGGGCGTCGCCCGTCAGGGCGTAGCGGCGGCAGGCCAGCAGCTCCTCGCAGGTGCTGCCGAGCTCCTTGCCGAGCAGGTGCAGGACCGCCTCGGCGTCGCGGTCCGCGACGTAGCCCGGCGCGACCCGCAGGGCCAGCAGGCCCAGCTCCCGGAAGCCGCCGAGCACCTGCTGCTGCGCGTCCAGGCCCCGCGCGACGACGTGGCGCCAGGCCTCGACGTCGTGGCCGTCGGGGCCCCGGACGCCCTGGAGGTCGACCGGCGGCACGTCCGGGCGCTCCCGCAGCTCGGCGACGGCGTCGGCCACGGCGGCGCCGACCAGGGCGGGCTGCGGCGCCGCGCCGTCGGCCTCGGCGCGCACCCGGGCCAGCCGCTCGGTGATCAGGTCGGTGAGTTCGGCCAGCCGGCCGCGCAGGTCGACGACCGCCTGGACGGACAGCACCGGCCAGGCGTCCCAGCCGTGCGCGAGCTGCGGCCCGGCCTCGCGGCCGACGGTCTCCTCGATCGCCCCGGCCACCGCCGCGAGGTCCAGCAGCCGGTAGGCGGTGGGCCGGGAGAGGCCGAGCTCGGCCAGGGCGTAGGCGTCCCAGGAGGGGAAGCCGAGGGCCGTCCAGACCCGGCCGTGCCGGGCGGCGCGCACCCGCCGGGTCAGGACCAGGGCGGCGGTGCGCGGCTCCGCCACCGCGGCCCGCAGCTCGTCGGTCAGCCGCCGGGCCTCCGCCGCCTCCGCCGGGCCGGCCTTTTCCGCCGTTTCCGCGGTTTCCGCCGGGCCGGTCGGGGGGTCCGGTTCGTGGGGGAGTGGTTCGCTCATGTGTGTGCTCTGCCCACTGCCGAAGGTACGAATCAGGACTAATCGGGGCGAAGCCTGTCGTCGCGGGCGGCGTCCGTGGCGCCCCCGCCCGTCCCACCGCCCTGCGTGCCGTTCTTCGTGCCGTCCGGGGCGGTGTCCCGGGCGGCGTCCGGGTCCTCGGGCTCGTCGGGGAAGGAGACGTCGACCCGCTGCTCGGGCCGGCGCTCCTCCTGGCGGGCGACGGAGGACAGCACCGCCTGGTCGGCCTCCGTCAGCGGCGGCTGCAGCAGGCTGCGCGGCCACAGCCGCCGGGCGAGCACCACGTTCACCTCCGCCGCGTACACGGTGACCTGCGCCGCCAGGTAGATCCAGGACAGCAGCCCGATCACCGTCGCGAAGAAGCCGTAGACCTGGCTCGCGTGCCGCAGCGCGTGGGTGACCAGCAGCGCGCCGCCCGCCTGCAGCGCGGTGAACAGCGGCCCGGCGAGCGCGCAGCCCGGCCACAGCGCCCGCAGCGGGACCTCGCGCGGGGTGAGCACCCGGAAGCAGGCCAGGCACAGCGCGGCGTTCACCAGCGCCGAGACCACCAGCCCCCCGATCCGGGCGGCCGTCCCGGCCAGCGTGCCGCCGACCAGCGAGGCGGCGGCGGTGCCCAGCACCAGCCCGCTGCCCAGCACCGCGAACAGCAGCAGGCTGCGCGCCAGCCGCGGCCAGTAGCCGGGCCGCTGCACCCCGGGCACGTTCCACACCTCGGCCATGGCGTGCTGCAGGACCTGCGCGATGCCCAGCGCCCCGTACAGCAGCCCGAGCGCGCCGATCAGCAGCGCCAGGCCGCTGCCCTCCAGGGAGTGGACGTTCTGGCGCAGCTGGTCGCCGATGATCGGGAAGTCGGCGAGGGCGGAGTCCACGACCGCGCGCTGCGCGTCGGGGTGGCCGTGCAGGACGAAGCCGAGGGCGGTGCTGAGCAGGAGCAGCAGCGGGATCAGGGCGACGAAGCCGTAGTAGGTGATCAGGGCGGACAGCAGCCCGCCCCGGTCGTCCCCGTACTTGCGCACGACGCCGACGACCAGGCCGGTGGCCCGGTGGCGTTGCTGGAAGCCGTCCACGGCCCGCAGGCCCCGCTCGATGGGATTCACATCGCGCGTCTGCCCCCGGCGCGCGGCGCGACACCCGGGGATTGGTCCGCGGCCTCCCGGGCACCCGCGAACCGCACACCCGCGAAGCGGACACCCGCGAAGCGGACACCCGCGAAGCGGACACCCGCGAGGCGGACACCCGCGAGGCGGACACCCGCGAGGCGCGCGGGCGACGGACCACGAGGCGAGGAGCCGACGGTGAACGAGATCCCCCAGGGCGGCGCGGGCGGCGTGCCGCTGCACCACGACGGAGACGACGCCTCCCGCGACCCCCGGGCGCCGGGCGCCGGGCCGGGCGCCGAGGAGCGGAGCACCGAGGAGCAGGGCGAGGCGACCACCGCCGAACCCGGCCGGGCCCGCCGGCTCGGCCCCGACGAGCGCACCGGGGACGGCGGCGACGGCGGGACGGACGACGGCGACGGGGACGGGGACGGGGACGGCGCCTGACCCCTCGGGCAGCGGGCCGGGCGCCGTCGCCCGCGGTCACGGCGTGCGGGTGACCGTGGAGGCGACCAGGCGCTCGGCCAGGCCCTCGCGGCCCAGCTCGCGGTACCAGCGGCGCTGGCGGTCGGCGCCGCTGCCCCGGTGCTCGAAGCCCCGCCACAGCTCCTCGACCCGCCCGGTGTCGCCGGTGGCCTCCAGGCCGGGGGCGACGTAGGCGCGCAGCTGCCCCACCACGGCCGCGGCCGGGCGGCAGAGGCCGTCGGGGGAGACCAGATCGCCGTGCGTCCCGGTGCGGGCGGCGTGCCAGACGGCGGCGCGCAGCAGTTCGTCGGGGGCCTGCGGGCGCGGGCGCCCGGCCCGCTCCTCCAGCACGGCCGCGGCGACCAGGCCCCGGACCAGGCCGGCGAACAGCTCGGCGTCGGCGGCCGTCAGCTGCACGTCCGTCGCCCGCACCTCCACCGTCGGGTAGCGCGCGGACAGCCGGGCGTGCCAGTAGAGCTGGCCCTCGTCGGCGACGACCCCGGCCGCGCGCAGCGCCGCCACCCGCCGCCGGTGGTCGGCGGCGTCGCGGAAGGCGGGCGGCGGGCCGCTGACCGCCCACTGGTCGAAGTGGACGGTCCGCCAGCTGGCGAAGTGGGTGTCACGGCCGCGCCAGTAGGGCGAGTTGGCGCTGAGCGCGATCAGCACCGGCAGCCAGGGCCGCAGCCGTACCAGGGCGCCCACGCGCTCCTCCTCGTCGGCCACGCCGACGTGGACGTGCATGCCGTTCAGCATCAGGTCGTCGACCAGGGCGGGCGCCTGGCGCCGGGCCCGCCGGTAGCGGGTGTCGTCGGTGACCGGCACCCCGCCGGCGGGCGCGAACGGGGCGGAGCCGACCGGGACGACCCGGCAGCCGTGCTGGGCGGCGGCCGCGTTCAGCGCGGCCCGCACCCGCGCGAGGTGGCGGCCCACGGCGGGGAGGTCCTCGCAGACCGGGGTGGCGCTCTCCACCTGGACCTGGAGCAGCTCGTGCTGCGCCTCCGGCGGGCGCAGCGCGGGCGCCAGTGAGGCGGTGGCCAGGACCTCGGCGGCGCGGGGCATCGGCGCGCCGTCGCGGGGGTCGACCAGCAGGTACTCTTCCTCGACTCCGAGTGTCAGCATGCCCGCTCGGCTACCCCGCGGGGCCGTTCGCACGCGGCCGGCGGGCGGGGGGACCACGGCGGGAGCGCGGCGAGGCCGCGCCGGGCCGTGCCGGGAGCGCAGGCCGCCGGGGGCTGACGGCCGGTCCGGCGCGGCGGCCGCTTGATCAACAGACGTCAAGTTGTCTGTACAGCTCGGAGCCTTCTGTCGGTCACCGCCCCGTCACCGGACGCCGCCGCCGCGTCCACCTCGGTCTCGTACACATAACGGGTCCGGTCCGAACCGCGCGGCCCGGCCCCCGTACCGAAGGCCCGCGGTCCGTCAGCAAGGAGCCCCACCCCCATGAGTCCGATGCCCGAACTGTCGCGCCGCAGCGTCCTCGGCGGCGCGGCGGCGGCCGCGGTGCTGTCCGCCCTCCCGCTCAGCGTCCGGCAGGCACTCGCCGCGCCCGCCCGGCCCGGACGGCTGGCGGACATCGAGCACGTCGTGGTGTTCATGCAGGAGAACCGCGCCTTCGACCACTACTTCGGCACCCTGGCGGGCGTACGGGGCTTCGGCGACCGCACCGCCGTGCGCGGCGTCGACGGCCGCTCGGTGTTCCACCAGCCCGACCCCAGCCGCAAGGAGGGCTACCTGCTGCCCTTCCCGATGAACGCCGCCCACACCAGCGCCTACCGGCAGGGCGCGCCCGCCTTCGGCTTCGGCGACTCCATGAACGCCTGGAACGAGGGCCGCGCCGACGGCTCCGTCACCCGCCGCTCCTCCGGCTGGCTCGGCCAGGGCTACTACGAGTCCGCCGACATGCCCTTCTACCACGCCCTCGCCTCGGTGTTCACGGTCTGCGACGCCTACTACGCCTCCGTGCAGTGCAACACCAACACCAACCGCGACCACCTGATGACCGGCACCAGCGGCGGCACCGTCCGGGACGTCCCGGTCACCGACAACACCGAGATCCCCGGCGGCTACGAGTGGACCACCTACGCCGAACGCCTGGAGAAGGCCGGCGTCAGCTGGAAGACCTACCAGGCCCTCGACAACTTCGACGACAACGCCCTCGCCTGGTTCGCCCCCTTCGTCCACGCCAAGCCCGGCGAGCCGCTGTACGAACGCGGCATGCGCGCCGTCGGCGACCCGGCCGAGAAGAACGACCCCTTCGCCATGGGCGACGCCCTGGTCGAGGCCTTCGCCGCCGACGTCCGGGCCGACCGCCTCCCGCAGGTCTCCTGGATCGTCGCCCCCGCCGCGCTGTCCGAGCACGCCGACCACGCGCCGCCGAACGGCGAACACCTCACCGCCCGGCTGCTGTCCGCCCTCGCCGCCGAGCCCGAGGTGTTCCAGAAGACCGTCTTCATCCTCAACTACGACGAGCACGGCGGCTTCTTCGACCACCAGCTGCCGCCCGTCCCGCCACTGGCCGCCGGCCGCGGCAAGTCCAACGTCCCGGTCGACGGCGAGGTCGTCGTCCGCGTCGCCAAGGGCTCCGCCACCTACCACCGCGTGGTGGACCAGGACGGCCGGTACCGGGTCAAGGCCGCCGACGGCACCCTCACCTGGTCCGACACCCTCCCCGCCGGCGAGACCCTGGTCTCCGGCCCCTACCCGATGGGCCTGGGCGTGCGGGTGCCGATGGTCGTCGTCTCCCCGTGGACCCGCGGCGGCGTCGTCGACTCCACCGTCTACGACCACACCTCCGTGCTGCGCCTGCTGGAACAGCGCTTCGGCGTCCAGGAACCCAACATCAGCCCCTGGCGGCGCGCGGTCTGCGGCGACCTGACCAACGTCTTCGACTTCTCCGGCCGCGACCCCGCCTGGCCGCAGCTGCCCGACACCAGCGGCAACCGCCAGAAGGTCGTCGACACCGGCAAGCTCCCCGCCCCCACCGTGCCCAGCCCGCAGGCCTTCCCCCGCCAGCAGCGCGGCACCCGCTCCGCCCGCCCCGCCCCGTACCACCTGCTCGTCAAGCCCCGCCTCAAGGGCGACGAACTCACCCTCGACCTCGTCAACCAGGGCCGCCAGGGCGCCGTCCTCGCCGTCTACCCCGCCCCCGGCGAGGCCCCCAGGCACTACACCCTCGCCGCCAGGAGCCGCCTGTCCGACGTCTGGAAGGTCGGCCCGGCCGGCTACGACCTGCGCGTCCACGGCCCCGACGGCGCACTGTGGCACCTGCGCGGCGACACCGCCTCCGGCTACGAGGTCTCGCTCTCCGAGGAGGGCGACGGCAAGGTGCTGGAGGTCGACGTCATCAACCGCTCCCGCACCGCCCGCACCTTCCTGGTCGGCGACCTCGCCTACGGCGACGGCCTGCGCGAGGTCCGCGTCCCGGCCGGCGACGACCGCACCGTCAACCTGAAGGTCGGCCCCGAGGGCTGGTACGACGTCGCCGTCGCCGTCCAGGGCGACCTCGCCTTCCGCCGCCGCATCGCGGGCCGCTTCCCCTGGGACGACCGCACCGTCACCGACCCCGCCCTCGGCCTGGCCGACCCCCTCACCGTCACCCTCGCCCTCGGCGCCGCCTCCGCCACCATCGACGAACCCGTCCTGCTGCCCGGCCGCCCCGCCACCGTCACCGCCACCCTCACCGCCACCACCGGCCTCACCCGCCTGGAGACCCAGCCGCTGCTGCCGCCCGGCTGGACCGCCACCCCCGTCACCGCCGCCCCCGACAAGCTCGCCGCCGGCGCCACCGCCACCGCCGTCTGGCAGGTCACCCCGCCCGCCGCGCTGCCCGCCACCGCCACCCACCGCCTGCTGGTCACCGCCCGCGCCCAGGCCGACGGCCGCTTCGCCCTCGCCGACGGCGAACTCGCCGCCCGCACCGCCCCGGCGATGACCGGCCACCTCCTCGACGAGGACTTCGAATCCCTGGCCGGCGCCCTCCAGCCGCAGGCCGGCGTACTCGGCTGGACCACCCAGGCCCCCCGGGGCTGGAGCGTGGTCAACGCCCCCGCCATGCCCCAGGGCACCCCCCGACTCCAGGGCTGGACCTTCCACACCAAGCGCGAGTGGTCCGTCCCCGCCGGACAGGACCGCGGCAACTTCACCCGCGCCCTGGGCGTCGTCGCCGTCGCCGACCCCGACGACTGGGACGACACCGGATCCCCCTCCCGCAAGGGCGTCTTCGACTCCACCCTCGTCTCACCCGCCGTCACCATCCCCGCCGGCACCGGCACCCTCCACCTCGCCTTCGACTCCCACTACCGCCAGGAAGCCCCCCAGAAGGCCTCCGTCACCGCCGTCTTCGACGACGGCACCCAGACCCGCCTGCTCGCCTACGGCCCCGACGCCACCGGCACCGACAACGCCGGCAAGGACGCCCAGAACACCCGGATCACCCGCAGCTTCGCCGTCCCCGCCGGCGCCCGCACGGTGACCCTCCGGTTCCGCATGTACGACGCCGGCAACAACTGGTACTGGGCCGTCGACCACATCCGCCTCGACACCCGCCCCCTCGCCGACTGACCCACCCCGGCGCCGCCTCCCGGCCGCCCTCCCGGGCCCGCCCGAGTCCCCGGACCCGGGCGGGCCCCGCCCGTACCGGCGACCCACCGCGGCAGGTACGACTACTTGCCACGACCCAGGGGAGGAAACCGAAGGTGACCGACACGACGACCCCCGCGGCCACGGCCGCCCCGCACCACGACCACTACCCCACTCTCGCCGAACTCGACGACACCGCACGCCGGTTGGCCACCCGGTGGCCCGACCTGTGCCGGGTGCGCACCGTCGGCACCTCCCGCGCCGGCCGCCCGCTGACCCTGCTCACCGTCGGCCACGGCCCCCACGCCATCCTGGTCGTCGCCGGCGCCCACGCCGACGAGTTCGCCGCCCGCGCCGCCGTCACCGACCTCGCCCACCACGCCCTCACCCACCGGCACCCCGACCTCACCTGGCACTTCCTGCTCTGCCTCGACCCCGACGGCGCCCACCTCGCCGACGGCAGCCGCACCGCCCGCACCCTGCCCGCCTACTTCGCCCACTACTACCGCCCCGCCGCCGAGGACCAGCCCGAATGGGCCCCCGCCATCGGCGCCGACCTCCCCGAGAGCCGCGCCCTCCTCGACCTCGTCGACGAACTGCGCCCCACCCTCCAGTTCTCCCTGCACAGCACCGACGTCGGCGGCACCTTCGTCCAGGCCACCACCGACCCCACCGCCCTCGCCCACCCCTTCGCCCGCTCCGCCGCCCACCTCGGCATCCCCGTCGAGACCGGCGCCTTCGACACCTTCCACCTCCACGAATCCGCCCCCGGCGTCTACCTGATGACCCCCCACCACATCGACCACCAGGAACGCACCACCGGCATGCTCACCCCCCACCAGGGCGACCGCGGCCGCACCGGCACCTGGTTCGCCCCGCAACGCCACGGCGGCGAGACCGTCCTCGTCGAAGTCCCCGCCTTCACCAGCGCCCACCTCGGCGACCACCGCCCCGCCGACGCCGCCCACCGCCACCTGCGCACCACCGCCGACCGCCTGCGCCACCGCGGCACCCTCCTCACCGCACTCCTCGACGCCGCCCTGCCCCACCTGCGCAACCCCGACACCCCACTGCTGCGCGCCGCCCGCACCCCGCTGACCGCCCTGCACCAGCTCGCCGACGCCTGGGACCCCGAGGTCCACGGACACGACCTCCTGCACACCCCGATGACCCGCGCCCGCCTCACCGGCATCGACCTGTGGGCCCACCGCGTCCCGGTGCGCGCCGCCGCCCTGCTGCGCCGCGCCGTCCGGGTGGCCGGCGCCCCCGCCGCCCGCGAGGCCGCCCGCCTCGACCACCTCCTGCGGGACTGGTGCGCCCAGTACCAGCGGCGCTTCGAACCCGTCTGGCTGCCCGTCGCCCACCAGGCCGCCCACCAGGCCAACACCGTGCGCGCCGCCGTCGCCCTGCGCCACCCGGCGCCCTGACGCCCGGGCCCCCGGCCGCCCACCGCCCACCGCCCACCGCACCCGCGCCCGCGTCCCGGGGGCGGGACGCGGGCGCGGGTGCGGGGGGCTTGCCGTCGGCTCAGCCGTGCTGCCCGGCGGCGGCCGGGGCCGGGGCGGTGAAGCGGGGCAGGACTTCCTCGGCGAGTTCGTGGAGGAGGTCGTCGACCGGGCGGTCGTTGGGGCGCAGGTTGAAGGAGACGTGGGAGACGCCGAGGTCGGACATCAGCTCCAGGTGCTCGATCAGCGCGGTGCGCCCGGTGCTGAGGCCGAGGCGGATGGGGCGCGGGGCGGCGGCCGGGTCCTCGGCGAGGGTGAGCACCATCGGGGTCAGGTAGGGCTTGTCGCCGGCGAGGTCGCGCCACCGGCGCATCCGCAGGCGCAGTGCGCCCGGGTCGCGCGGGTAGTCGAGGGAGGCGTCGGCGTGCTCGGCGATCCACTCGGGGCTCTGCTGGGCGCCGCCGGCCACCGCGATCGGGATGCCCGCGGGGTGGACGGGCCGGGGGAGGACCTCCAGCTGCCGTTCGGCGCCGAGGCCGGCGGCGGGCAGTTCCAGCGGGCCGGGGCGCCAGGCGGCGCGCAGGGTGTGGACGCCGGTGCGGAAGGCCTGGCCGCGGTGGTGGAAGTCGCGGTCGAACAGCGGGTACTCGACGGGGCGGTCGCCGCTGGCCAGGCCGAGCAGCAGGCGGCCGCCGGAGAGCACGTCGACGGTGGCGGCGGCCTTGGCGACCAGCAGCGGTTCGCGCAGCGGCAGGACGACCGCGCCGGTGGCGAGGACCGCGTCGCGGGTGAGGGCGGCGAGGTGGCCCAGGTGGGTGAAGGTCTCGAAGACGCTGCCGGCGTCGCCGAACTGGAGCGGGTCGTAGAGCGGGACGTCGCGCACCCACAGGGCGGCGAAGCCGAGGCGGTCGGCGAGCCGGGCGAGGCGGGCGTGCTCGGTGAGGTCGGGGACGCCGAAGGGGCGGCCCGCCTCGCGGTCGGCCCGGCCGCGGTCCTGGCCCCGGTCGTTGTCCAGGGGCAGTTCCAGGCCGATGGTCAGCCGGCCGTCGGCGGGGGCCAGTCGGGCGAGTGCGGGGTGGGGCGGTGCCATGGCGGGGTCCTCGGGGAAGGCCCCGTCCCGGGCGGCGGTGCGACCGCCCGGGACGGGAGTGGTGGGGCGGGGCGGATCAGTTGAACTGGTCCGGGTGCGGGCCGGTGCGCAGGCCGCGGTCGGTGGCGGCGACGGCGGCCATGTCCTGCTCGGTCAGCTCGAAGTCGAAGACGTCGAGGTTCTGCCGGATGCGGGCCGGGGTGACCGACTTGGGGATGACGATGTTGCCGAGCTGCAGGTGCCAGCGCAGGACGACCTGGGCGGGGGACTTGCCGGTGCGCTCGGCGACGGCGGTGATCGCCGGGTCGTCCAGGACGGCGCCCTGGGCGAGCGGGCTCCAGGCCTCGGTGGCGATGCCGTGCGCGGCGTGGAAGGCACGCAGCTCGGCCTGCTGGAGGCCGGGGTGCAGCTCGACCTGGTTGACGGCGGGCACCAGCGAGCTGTTGTCCAGCAGGCGCTGGAGGTGGGCGGGCTGGAAGTTGGAGACGCCGGCGGCGCGGATGCGGCCCTCCTCGGCGAGGCGCTCGATGGCGCGCCAGGAGTCGAGGTAGAGGTCGCGGGCCGGGGTGGGCCAGTGGATGAGGTAGAGGTCGACGTGGTCCAGGCCGAGCTTGGCGAGGCTGGCGTCGAAGGCGCGCAGGGTGGCGTCGTGACCCTGGTCGGTGTTCCACAGCTTGGTGGTGACGAACAGGTCCTCGCGGGCCACGCCGGAGGCGGCCAGGGCGCGGCCGACGCCGGTCTCGTTGCCGTAGATGGCGGCGGTGTCGATGCTGCGGTAGCCGGCCTCCAGGGCGGCGGCGACGACGGCGGTGGTCTGCTCGTCGGGGACCTGGAAGACGCCGAAGCCGAGCTGGGGGATCTCGACGCCGTTGTTCAGCTTCACGGTGGGGACGCTGGGGGTGGTCATGGTCGCGTGCTCCTTCAGGCGGTGCGGTCGGTGGGGGGAGTGGACGGTCCGGGCGCTGCCGGGGCCGTCGCGCAGGACGACGTCCCGCGGGGGCGGGCCGCGGTGCTCAGCGGGCGGGCGCGGCGAGCTCGGCCAGGGCGGCGGCGGCGAAGGAGTGGTCCTGCTCGGGGGCGCCGCCGCCGACGCCGATCGCGCCGACCAGCCGGCCGTCGCGGTGGACCGGCAGGCCGCCGGCGAGGAACAGCAGCGGGCGGTCCAGCGCGGTGGGCAGGGAGTGGAACGGCCCGTCGGGCTTGACCAGGTCCACCAGGTCGGCGGTGGGTGCGTCCAGCTGGAGGGCGGTGTAGGCCTTGCGGGTGCTGGTCTCGCCGGAGATCAGCACGGCGCGGTCGTCGCGGCGGAAGGCGAGCAGGTGGCCGCCCGCGTCCAGGACGGTGACGCTGACCGTCGCGCCGGCGGCCTCGGCGGCGCTGCGGGCGGCGGAGACGAGGGTCTCGGCGTCGGCGGTGGTGAGCGGGACGACGGCGGTGGTGGTGCTCATGGTGCTCTCTTCTGGGCCTTCGGGGGGTGGGTGGGCGGGATCAGTGGTGGGCGGGGACGGGGGCGGGCGCGGCGGCCGGGGCCGCCGTGCGGGAGCCGCGGCGTTCCAGGGCGGCGGACCACAGGGCCAGCAGCAGGGCGGCCGCGGCGAGGGCGGCGCCGACCCAGTTCGGGGCGGTGTAGCCGAGCCCGGCGGCGATGACGGCCCCGCCGAGCCAGGCGGCCAGCGCGTTGCCGAGGTTGAAGGCGCCGATGTTGACGGCGGAGGCCAGGGTGGGGGCGCCGTGGGCCTGGTCCAGGACCCGCTTCTGCAGCGGGGGGACGGTGGCGAAGCCCAGGGCTCCCACCAGCAGGACGGTGACGGCGGCCAGCACCTTGTCGTGCGCGGTGAGGGTGAACAGGGCCAGCACCACGGCGAGTCCGCCGAGGGTGGTGTAGAGCATCGGCATCAGCCGGCGGTCGGCGTAGCGCCCGCCCAGCAGGTTGCCGAGGAACATGCCGACGCCGAACAGCACCAGCAGCCAGGTGACGGAGCCGTCGGCGTAGCCGGCGACGTTGGTCATCATCGGGGCGATGTAGGTGATCGCGGCGAAGACCCCGCCGAAGCCGAGCACGGTCATCGCCATCGCGAGCAGCACCTGCGGGTTGCGGAAGGCGGTCAGCTCGCGGCGCAGGTGGGCGCCCTCGGGGCGGGGCAGGGTGGGCACCAGGCGGGCGATGCCGAGCAGGCCGACCACGCCGAGCGCGGCGACGCCGACGAAGGTGGTGCGCCAGCCGACGGCCTGGCCGACGAAGGTGCCCAGCGGCACGCCGACGATGTTGGCGACGGTCAGCCCGGTGAACATGGTGGCGATGGCGCCGGCCTTCCGCTCCGGGGCGACCAGGTCGGCGGCGACGACGGAGCCGATGCCGAAGAAGGCGCCGTGGGCGAGCGAGGCCACGATGCGCCCGGCCAGCATCACCGGGAGGGACGGGGCGAACGCGGAGAGCAGGTTCCCGGCGGTGAACAGGCCCATCAGCAGCATGAGCATGGTCTTGCGGCCGATCCGGGTGCCGAGGGCGGTCATCAGCGGTGCGCCGAGGACCACGCCGAGGGCGTAGCCGGTGACCAGCAGGCCCGCGTCGGGGATGGAGACGCCGTAGTCGCCGGCGATCTCGGGCAGGAGACCCATGATCACGAACTCGGTGGTCCCGATCCCGAATGCGCCGATGGCCAGGGCGATGAGAGCGAGCGGCATGGGCCCGACCCTTCCGTGATTGCTTGAATGAGCTCCTTGCATGCTTCGACAATAGTTGCAGACGCGCGCTATATGCAAGCGCGGACAGGGGGCGTATGCCAGAGTGGCGCCCGGGGTGCCGGCCGGGCGGGCGGGAACGCGGCCGGGCCCGGCCCGTCCCGAGCCGCGCGTGCGGTTCGGGACGGGCCGGGCCCGGGGGAGTGGTGGCGTGGGGCGGGGCTACCGCGCCTGCGGCGCTGCGGGGCCGGCCGGGGTCAGCGGGCGGGGGGCGGGGGAGGCGGCGTCCACGGCCTCGACCGCCTTGACCAGCGAGGCCAGCTCCGGGTTGCGGGCGGCCTCGTCGAGCGCCTCGCGCAGGGCGGCGTCGTTGGTCGGGCGGGCCTGCTCCAGGAGCCTCAGGCCGTCCTCGCTCACGTTGGTGTAGATGCCGCGGCGGTCGGTCGGGCACAGGTAGCGCGCCAGCAGGCCGCGGTCCTCCAGCCGGGTGACCAGGCGGGTGGTGGCGCTCTGGCTGAGCACGACCGCGTCGGCGACCTGCTTCATCTGCAGGTGCCCGCCCTCGCCGTCGTGCTGGCGGCTGAGCACGTCGAGCAGCGAGTACTCGCGCACGCTCAGGTCGTGCCGGGCCTGCAGGGCGCGTTCGATGTGGGACTCGATCCGGCTGTGCAGGAGGGACAGGGCGTTCCAACCGCTGGCAAGGGCGGTGAGCGCGGGATCCGTGGCGGTCATCGGGCCCGGCCTCCTTCCACGTGGGGCTGGGTCCAGGATAAGCCATCGATCGAAATATCGGCTAGAGCGTGTATTGCGCTCATGCAACTACTTTCCCATGCGGCGGACGCGGGCGCGCGCGGCCGGGGGTGGGGCGCGAAGTACCGGGCGGCGCCCTGTGATTGAGGGGCGATGGCGCAAATGGTTCAGACCATTGACGCGGGGGGAGACCAGATCCTACGGTGTCGGGCAACCGGTCTGGCGCGGGCATGCCACGTCTCGGGCAGGCCGCCGTGCGCACCCCCACGCGCACGCGCACGCCCCGCGCCGGGCGCACACTCCATCCACCCCCACGGAGGAGCACCATGCGCAAGCGCCACCTGATCGCCGCCGCCGCGGCCGCGATCGTCCTGCCGATCGCGGCGGCCCTGCCGGCCCAGTCGCACGGCTTCATCAACCTGCCGCCGAGCCGTTCCGCGCTCTGCGGCGCCAACGCCGTCCCGTGGGACTGCGGCGACATCCAGTGGGAGCCGCAGAGCGTCGAGGGCCCCAAGGGCTTCCCGAGCCGCGGCCCGGCGGACGGCACCATCTGCGCCGGCGGGGACGCCCGCTGGGCCCCGCTGGACAACCCCCGCAACGGCGCCTGGCCGACCACCAAGGTGACGGCGGGCCAGCAGCTCACCTTCACCTGGGAGATCGAGGCCCGGCACTCCACCACGAACTTCAAGTACTACCTGACCAAGCCCGGCTACAGCGCCGGCCAGCCGATCACCCGGGCCGCCCTGGACCTGACCCCGTTCCTGACCGTCCCCTACAACGGCCGCCAGCCCGCCGCCACCACCACCCACACCGCGACCCTGCCCACCGGCCGCACCGGCCACCAGGTGGTCGTCGCGGTCTGGGAGATCGCCGACACCGCCAACGCCTTCTACTCCTGCACCGACGTCCAGTTCTGACCGTCCCGGCCGTCCCGACCGTCCCGACCGGACCGCCGACCGCCGCGTCCCGGCCGTCCCGACCGGACCGCCGACCGCCGCGTCCCGCCGGCGCCGCCACCCGACCCCGGGCGGCGGCGTTCGGCGGGGCGCCCGTCCGAGACCCGCCCCCGGGCCCGCCCCGCCACCTGCCCCGGGACCGTGCGCGCGCGCCGCGGAAGCCGTGAATGGGTACATTGACGACATTTGGGCAGCAGTGCCCAGTGCCAGGCTCCGCGCGTCCACGCCAGAAGGCCGACCGCCTTCGGAAAGGGTCTCCATGCGCCCCGACCTCAGCCCCGCCGTCCTCGCCGAGCTGCGCCGGCCGCGGCCCTACCCGGCGGTGTCGATCCTGATGCCCACGCACCGCCGGGAGCCGGACAACACCCAGGACCCGGTCCGGCTGCGCAACCTGCTGGCCGAGGCGAAGGAGCGCGTCCAGGCCGACCCGAAGGTCTCCCGCGCCGACCGGATCGACGTGCTGGAGCAGCTCGACCGGGCGCTGGCCGAGGTCGACCTGGTGCACGCCGAGGACGGCCTGGCGATCTTCGCCGCCCCCGGCGAGCACCAGGTCTGGTCACTCGGCCGCAGCACCCCCGCCCGGGTGGTCCTGTCCGACACCTACCTCACCCGCAACCTGGTCGCCGCGCACGCCGCCGAGCGCCCGTTCTGGGTGCTCGCCGTCGCCGCCGACAAGGTGGTGCTGTGGGGCGGCACCGAGGATCGGGTCACCGAGGACAAGGCCCACGGCTTCCCGCTGGTACGCGTCTTCGACAACCCCGACCCCGAACGGCAGGAGCAGATCGGCGACACGCCCAGCACCTTCCGCGACGAGGGGACCAAGACCTTCCTGCGCCAGGCCGACACCGAGGTCGGCAAGCTGCTGGCCGCCGCCCCCCGCCCGCTGTACGTGGTCGGCGAGGCCGCCGCGCTCGCCCTGCTGGACGCCGTCGGCCCGATCGCCAAGGAGGCCGCCGCCCAGCTGCCGCACGGCGGCCTGGCCCAGGCCGACGCCGAGACCGTCCGCAAGGTGGTCGAGCCGGCCGTGCGCGCCCGCGCCGAGCGCGAGGTCGCCGAGCACCTCGCCCAGCTCGACAAGGCCCGCGGCGCCCAGCAGTTCGCGGCCGGCCTGGACGAGGTCTGGCAGAACGTCGGCCAGGGCCGGATCGCCCGCCTGGTGGTCGAGGAGGACTTCCGCGCCACCGTGCGCGACGACGGCGAGCATCTGGTGCCCGCCGAGGCCGACCAGGACGGGGCCCGGGACGACATCGTCGACGAGGTGGTCGAACGCACCCTGGACACCGGCGGCCTGGTCGGCTTCGTCCCCGACGGCACCCTCGCCGACTCCGGGCAGGTCGCCGCCGTCCTGCGCTACTGACCCGCCCTCGCCCCGGCCCGCCCGCCGCCGGCCGTCCGCGCCCGCCCCCCGCTGCCCGGTGGGCGGGCGCGGACGCGTCCGGACCGCCCGGGCGGAGACGACCGGTACGGAAACGAACCGGCCGAACGGTGCACGGAATCCGCCGGTTTCGCGAAGCGCACGCGCAATGGTCACGAACGGTTTCCGGAGCCGTGGGGTCCGGTTCGGCAACCTCCCCTAGCCTGCCGCGCATGACACCGAGTCACCGCCCCCGCGCGGGCCGCCGCACCGGCCTGCTCGCCGCCGCCGTCGCCGCCTCGCTCGGCCTCACCGCCGTCGCCCTGAACGCCCCCAGCGCCGTCTCCGCCGAAGCCGCCCCCGCCGCCGAAGCCGCCCCCGCCGCGGCCGGTGCCCCGGCCGGTGCCCCGGCCCCCGGCGAGGTCGTCCTCGACGAGCACTTCTCCGCCCCCGCCCTGCCCGCCGGCTTCGCCGCCGTCGAGGGCGACTGGAAGGTGGAGGGCGGCCGCCTGGTCGGCACCTCCGCCGACTCCGGGCAGCAGAGCCGGATCACCTTCGGCCGCCACCTGGACGACTTCCGCATCGAGGCCACCGCCCGCTTCGAGACCGTCCGGGACGGCGCCCGCTGGACCGCCCTCGGCCTGGACGTCCCCGCCTCCGGCGCCACCCCCTGGTCGATCGCCACCCTGCGCACCGGCACCACCGCCGCCAACGGCCTCGAATTCGCCCAGCGCACCCCCGCCGACACCTGGAACGTCACCGACACCGCCGCGGCCCCCACCGCCGCCGGCACCGGCCGCGACGTACGCGTCGCCGTCGAGGTCCACGGCACCACCGCCCGCTGGATCCTCGACGGCAGGGAGGTCATGCGCACCACCCAGGTCGCCCGCAGCGCCGACGGCGGCCAGGCCCTGGTGGTCAACGGCGCCAAGGTCTCCTTCGACGACCTCAAGGTCACCGCGCTCGCCCCCGCCGGCCGGCTGCGCCCGGCCGGCGCCCCGCTGACCGTCTTCGCCCACCGCGGCGCCTCCTCCGCCGCCCCCGAGAACACCCTGGTCTCCGACGAGATCGCCCGCCGCGGCGGCGCCCAGTGGATCGAGAACGACGTCCAGCCCAGCAAGGACGGCGTCCCCTACGTCCTGCACGACGACAGCGTCGACCGCACCACCGACGGCAAGGGCCGCGTCCGCGACCTGACCGCCGCCCAGCTCGACACCCTGGACGCCGGCTCCTGGTTCGGCCCCGCCTACGCCGGCACCCGCGTCCCCACCCTGGCCGCCCAGCTGGAGGACCTGCGCACCCGCGGCGGCAACCTGCTGCTGGAGATCAAGGGCAGGCACAGCCGCGACGAGGTCGCCCGGATCGTCCAGGAGGTGCGCGACCACCGGATGACCGGCCGGGTCTTCGTCCAGAGCTTCGAGGTCGACGCCCTGAAGTACACCCGCGAGCTGGCCCCCGAACTGCCGCTCGGCCTGCTGCGCGGCACCCTCGACGCCGACCCGGTGGCCGTCTCCAAGGAGCTCGGCCTGTCCGCCTACAACCCCTCCGACGGCGCCCTCGCCGCGCGCCCGGACGTGGTGAAGGACCTGCACGCGGCCAACGTCGCGGTCAACGTCTGGACGGTCGACTCGGCCACCCGCTGGAAGGCCCTGGAGGCCGCCGGCGTCGACGGCGTCATCACCAACCGCCCGGCGGAGCTCGCCGGTTGGAACAGCGCCTGGCTCCAGGGCGGCGCCCCCGTCCAGCCCGCCGCGCCCACCGTGGCGATCACCTCCCCGGCCGCCGGCGCCACCCTGGACCGCGCCCAGCGGCCGGTGACCGCCGTCCAGGCCACCGGCGCCGACACCGTCCGCCTCACCCTGGACGGCAAGGAACTGGCGCCCGGCACCGCCCTGGACACCACCGCCCTCGCGCTCGGCGAGCACACCCTGCGCGCCGAGGCCACCGGCCCCGGCGGCCGCGCCGAGACCACCACCGGGTTCACCGTCGCCGCCACCCCCACCGGCCTGGCCGCCCTGGTGCTCACCTCCGGCGCCGACCGCAACGCCGTCGCCACCCTGACCGTGATGCTCGGCCAGGGCCAGTACCAGCCGCTCGCCCACTGGGCCGAGAACCAGGCCGGCCGCGGCGTCCCCGCCGACCGGGCCGCCCTGATCGCCGCCGACGCCCGCGCCCTGGACACCGCCGCCCGCGGCTGACCCCGCGACTGGCCCCGTGCCCGGGCCGTGGCCCCGCACCGCCCGCCGGCGGTGCGGGCCACGGGGCGTCAGGTGTACGGGGCGGGCGGTGCGGGCCGTGGGTGCGTCAGGGGCGCGGCTACGGGCGGCGTGGGTACGGGCGGTACCCAGGGTTCGGCGCGGGATTGGGTAGCGCCACGCATTGTTCCCGCCCCCGCCCGGCCGGTTTCCTGGAGCCCGCCCCAGCCGACGACCCTCACCCTCCCCGGAGGTCGCCCCCATGACCCGTCGCGAACGCCTGCGGCTCTACGCCGACGAGCACTTCACCGCCCCCGACCCCGGGCTGGTCCTGCCCGCCCGCCGCAGCAGCGGCCTGCGCCGGCCCGGCCTGGCCCGACTGGCCCGGCTCTCCCGGCTCGTCGAACGCGCCGGCCGCCACCGGCACGCCTGACGGCCGGCCACCACCGGCACCACCGGCACGCCTGACGGCCGCCACCGGCACCGCCGGCCCCCGGACCGGGTCCCGCCCCTTTGAGGGAGCGGGCGGGACCCCCCTCACCTCAGGAGGCGTCGTCCCCGGCGGCCGCCAGCGCCTCGCCCAGCCCCGCCCGGCCCACCCCGAGCTTGCGCAGCGCACTGGCCACATGGTGCTCGACCGTACGGGTCGACAGGAACAGCGCCCGCGCGATGTCCTGGTTCGCCGCCCCCCGCGCGGCCAGCGCCGCGACCTGCCGCTCACGCGGGGACAGCCGCTCACCGTAGCCGCGCCGCCCCGGCGAGGCCGCCCGGCCCAGACCCGACTCCCGCCGCAGCCGCTGGCAGCGCGCCGCGTCCGAGGCCGCGCCCAGCGCCAGGTAGGCCCGCTCGGCGGCGGCCAGCCGCTCCCCGGCCGCCGCCCGGTCGACCCCCGCCGACACCGTGCCGGCCCGCTCCTCGGCCCGCGCCCCCTCGTACGGGCGCCCGATCCCCTGCCAGAGCCCGCCCGAGCGGACGAACTGCGCGCACGCGCCCGCCGGATCCCCCTCGGCCAGCAGCAGCCCGCGGGCGAAGGCCAGCGCCGCCGACGCGGCCGGCGCGTCCCGCCCCTCCAGGTTCGCCCCCGCCTGCTCGGCCAGTTCCGCCGCCCCCGCCCGGTCACCCGCCGCCAGCAGCACCTCGACCGCCACCGGCAGCAGCTCGGCGGCCCGCGGCCAGGCCCCGGCCCGGCGCAGCGCCGCCAGCGCCGGCGCGAGCGTGGCCGCCGCCCGCGCGACGTCCCCCTCCGCCAGCTGCAGCGCCGCCAGCCCCGCCGCCGCCCGCAGCGCCCCGGTCACCTGCGACTCCCGCTCCCCGTACGGGCCCGCCTCGGTGAAGTGGGCGCGCGCCACGGCGAGTCGGCCGCGCGCGGCCGCCAGCCGGCCCAGCAGCAGCGCCTGCTCGACCCCGGCCATCGCGAGGTCCGGGAACTCCGCGCCCAGCGCGGCCAGCCGCTCCTCCAGCCCGTCCCAGCGCCCGGCCAGCCCGTCCAGCCGCACCAGCGCGATCCGGCTGTAGCACTCCAGGTAGGGGATGGCCGCCTGCCGGGCCAGGCGCCGGCTCTCCTCCAGCAGCAGCGCGGCCCGCCGGTCGTGGCCCAGCTCGACGGCGATCTCACCCGCGTTGTACAGCGCGCGGGTGGTCTGCCGGACGATCTCCGGGCGCTCCGAACCGCGCGGCAGCGCCGCCAGCCGCGCCCACACCCCGGGGTCGCCCTCGCGCGCCTGGAAGGTCAGCCGGGTGGCCCGCACCGCGGCGGCCACCTCCTCGTCCGGGTGCGCGGCCAGCGTCCGCTCGGCCCGCTCCAGCCACTGCCGGGCGCGCTCGCCGGCGCCGTCGCGCTCGTTCATGGCCAGCGCCACCATCGCCCGGGCCGCCCGGCCCGGGCGCTGCTCCAGCTCCTCCAGGGACTCCTCCATCCGGTCGAAACCGGCCCGGTCCCCGCCGTGCACGGCCATCAGGAAGCCCAGCGAGAGGCGGATCTCACCGCGGTCGGGCATCGGCAGCCGCGGGTCCGCGATGATCGCGGTCAGCGCCGCGGCACTGGCCACCGAGTCCACCCCGTCGGCGGCGATCCGCGCCAGCGCGAGCGCGGCCCGCCCGCGCCGCCGCAGGTCCAGGTCGGGCTCGTCCAGCAGCCGGCGCAGCAGCGCGCCCGCGCTGCCGCTGTCCCCGAGCGCCACCGCCTGGTCGGCGGCGGCCTCGGCCACCTCCTGCCAGGCCGCCCGGTCGCCCAGCGCCAGGGTGTGGTGGGCGATCTGCACCAGCGGCCGCGGCTCGCGCGCGCCCAGCGCCGCCACCGCGCGCCGGTGCAGGGCGCCGCGCCGCGGCCCGGGCAGCCGGCGGTAGGCCACCTGCTGCGCCAGGACGTGCCGGAACCCGTAGCGGGCCAGCGGCCGCTCGTTGAGCACCGCCGCCCGCAGCGCCTCGGTGAGGCCGTCCGCGGCGGCCCGCGCCTCCAGCCCGGCCACGGCGGCGAGCAGGTCCTCGCCGGCCGGCACGCCGAGCACCGCGGCCGCGGAGGCGATCGCGGCGGCGTCCGGGGACAGCGCCGCGAGCCGCTCGGTGACCGCGTCGCGCAGGCCGCGCGGCACCTCGGACTGCTCCAGGTCGGCGGCCAGGTCCGCGGCGTTGGTCAGCGCGCCGGCGCCGCGCCGCTCGCACAGCGTGATCAGGTCCTCCTCGGCGACCAGCGGCAGGCCCTCGCTGCGGTCGAACAGCACCCGGGTGAGCGCCGCCGTCGCGCGCGGGCCGAGCGCGGCCCGGGCCAGCTGGTCGACCTCGGCCTCGGCGAGCGGGGACAGCCGCAGCAGCGCGCCGCCCACCCCGGCCGGACGCCGGTAGGCGGCGCCCAGCGCGGGGGTGTCGGGCGGCAGGTCCTCGGCCCGGTAGGTGAGCACCAGGGCCAGCCCGGGCGGCACGTCCCGGGCCAGCAGCAGGAGCAGCTCGCGGGTGGCGTCGTCCACCCAGTGCAGGTCCTCGACGACGAGCACCGTCTCGCCGAGCGCGCCGAGCAGCGCGCGCACCGCCTGGACCAGCAGCCGCAGCCCCGGCGGCCCCTCGCCGGCGGCCGCGGGCAGCGGCGGGAGCCGGTCGGCGAGGTCGGGCAGCAGCGGGCGCAGCGCCCCGGCGCTGGCCGCGATGCGCTCGGCGGGCGGCAGGAACGGGCCCACGCCGCGCAGCGCGTCCACCACCGGGCCGAAGGCCAGCGGCTCGCGCAGCGGGTGGCAGAAGCCGGTCAGCACCCGGCGGCCCGCGGCGGCCGCGCCGGCCGCGGCCTCGGCCACCAGGCGGGACTTGCCGAGGCCGGCCTCGCCCTCGACCAGCACCACGGCGGGCGGGTGGAGCATCGCCTCGGTGAGGCGGTCCAGTTCCGGCCGGCGCCCGACGAAGGCGAAACCGGCGCCGGGCGGTCCCGGCTCGACCGGCCGACTCACGGCCGCCCGGCCGGTTCGGGTGCGCGGCGCTCGCCGAGGAGGGGTGCGAAGGCCATGGGCCCATCATGCCGTGACGGCCCGTGGCGGTACCCGCCGGGGCGCCGCCACCGTACGGGGCCGGTGCGGGCGGGGCCTGGGGGTTCAGGCGGTGCGGGCGGGGACCGGCGGCCGGTGCGGCAGGACGCCCCGGCCGGGCAGGTCGAGCACCGCGCAGCCCAGCTCCTCCAGCCGGCGCACGGTCGCCCGGGCGCCGCGGTCGTCGAGCGAGAAGACGAACGGCCCGGGCACCAGCACCACGTTCACCCAGCCCTGCCCGGCCCGCTCCACCAGCCGCTCCAGGGCGGGGCGCCGGTGGCCCGAGCGCACCCCGTCGTCCACGAAGGCGGCGGGCACCGGCAGGCCGCGGGACCGGGCCAGGCGCTCCAGCGCCGCGCGCTGGTACTCCAGCCCGGCCGGGTCGGCGGGGTAGCAGCGCAGGTACAGCGCGGGGCGGGCCGGGAGCGGGGGGCGGTCGAGCATGTCGTTCACCTGGCCTGTCGGGTGGGGGTGCGACGGGCCCGGGGGAGGGGCCGTCCACTCCAGCAGGCCCCGGTGAACAGTGCGGGATCAATAGGGGGCGCCACCCAATTCCCCCGAACCCCGTCCGCCGGGTCCACACCGGTTCCGACCTGCCGCGGCGCCGAGCACGGAGCCGCGGGTGAACCGTGCGGTACGTCGGTGGAGGGGACCACGGATGAGACCAGGACGCTGGATGCCCCCTCCTGGTTCGGCGGGCTACGCGGGCATCACCCCGTGGATGCGGGAGATGGTGAACACGCGCTCGTCGTCTCTCAGGTGGCACCAGGCGCGCAGGTAGGGGGCATCCAGTTCGATCCTGCTGACGGTGCGGACCGTCGCGTTGCCCGAGGCCGCGACGTACTCGATCGTGACGGCCCGGCCGTCGTTGACGGCGTGGGCCAGCTGGCGGACATCGGTGAAGGGCAGATTGCGCGCGTGTCCGGCGATGATCTCCTCGGTGTCGCTGTCGTAGGGGCGGTTGTCCCACGGGTCGGGCTCCGGGACGTCCTGCGGGGCGTCCCGGAGCCGGGCGGCGAGGGAGGGCAGGTCGACGGCCGTCCGGGCGTCCGTGGTGCGGGCGTCCGCATCCTGGGCGCGGGATCTGGCGGCGGACGGGCGACGCGGGGCCGGGAGGGGGTTCGCCGCACGGGGGCGTCGGGCCCGCTCGATGCGGACGGACCCGTCGGGCTTCTCGGCGACGGGGGCGTAGCCCGCGGATCGCAGTGCCGCGAGCGTCCCGTCCAGTGGGGTTCGGCTGATCAGCACCGTCGGTGCCAGCAGCCGCAGGCCGAGCTGAGTGAGCTTGCGGTGCGCGGCCAGTTCGGCCAGGAGGGCGGGCTCCTCGCCGTGGATGACACAGGCCGCGGAGACGACGCGCATCCGACCGTGGCTGCGCGCGGTGTCGTGGATCAGGTACGCGAGCGGCTGGGGAAGCGGCCCGACGGCGACGGCGGCCAGGTCGGCCGTGAGGGCGTCGGGGGTGAGACCGGCGTCGAGGGCACGGCGGACGCTTCCCGGGCCGAACCGCCACACGGACGCCGCACCGGCGCTCTCCCGGTCCGCGACGGAGTCCAGCAACGCGAGGAGGCGGGCCGACGGCGTGCCGGAGACCACGGCCGTGAGATCGCTGCCGAACCGGGCGGTCCCGCTGGCGGCGGGCAGCAGGCGCCGGCAGGCGTCGGCCAGGGCTTCGGCGTCGTCCGCGAGCAGGGCGGCCCCGATCGGGGACACGGCCCCGAGCGCGAGAGCGCCGAGCAGTTCCGCCTCCCGGACCAGGGTGGCGAACGGCGTGGTGTCCTGGGGGAGTTCGTCGACGAGCGGGCGCAGCCACCCGAGGAGTACCCCCAGGTCCGCCGAGCTCGCCGCGCCTTCGCCGGCGGGGAGCTGCGACGCGGCTGTGATCAGCCCGTGCCGGGCCTGCACGCAGCCTCCGCAGGGCGGTGCGCCGGCGAGCGCCGGCAGAGCCTTCCCGTCCTCGTCGCGGCTCCCGCCGGACGTCAGCGGGAGCGCCCACCACGCCCGGAGCAGCACGGCGAGTTGGGCGGCCGGTTCCTGCCCGGCCCAGGTGTCGTAGGACGCGGTCGCCGCGACCCGGTCGCCGTCCCGGGCCAGCAGTCCGGCCGCGCTCGCCGTCTCCAGCACGAGGCGCACCGGGGTCTCGTCGCACCGCGCCGCCTTGCCGATCCGGGCCAGCTCGCGGGCGCCGACCCCGCCGGTCTTGAGCAGGGCCGGTGGAGCGGCGGCGCACACCCCGAGGACGGACACCGCGTGGGAGGCGAACGCCATGGAGGCGGCCGCGGCTTCTCGGTCGACGTCCGAGGCGGCGGCGGGCACCGACCGTACGCGGGGCGGGACGGGTGTGAACGGGGCGTGCCAGTCGGAGCCGCGCAGCGCGAGTGCCACCTCCGCGGGCATGCGGGCCGGCCCGTACCGGTGCCGGTCCCGGATCAGCAGCCCCCGTTCCACCGCCCATGGTTCGCCGGGCTCGGGGCTGGTCCGCGGAGCCCCGAACACGATGGAGCCCGGTCGCTCCGGAGCCTCGTGCGCCCGCCGTTCAAGGAGCTTTCGAGTGGCTGCGGGCGCCTTGGCCACCAGGGCGGTGACCCGAGCCGGATCGCTGTGGTGGTCGATCAGCGCCGTCCGCCGCAGCTCCTTCCTGTTGGCGGAGGGTTTGACGCCGAGTCTTGCCAGCATGCGGCCCAGTTCGTCGGAGTTCGCGCCCGCGAGCAGCCGTGCGAGCGGCGCGTCGAGTCCCAGCGGCGCGTCCCACGCGTTCCCCAGCGGCGCCGCCATCTGCAGCAGGCCGTCTCCGTCGGGCCACACCAGAGCGCGATCGGCCAGTGCCTCCAGGACGGCGGCCAATCCATGGGCGCGTTCACCGTGCGTCGCCTCCAGGAGGTCCGCCAGACCGTCCTGTGACACGCCCGGCAGCGCCGCGACGGCCTCCGCCACCTGTAGGCACGGCAGCGTGAGACGAGGCAGGACCAGGGCCACCGACGCCTGGCGCTGGAGGCGGTCCGCCAGTTCGCCGACCGACCGTGGTTCCGGAGGCGACACGACGTCCGGGCGCGCGGCCAGGACCCGCTCCAACCCGGCCGCGTCCAGACCGCGCAGCCACGCGGCCAGTGCCGATCCGCTCTTCTCGCTGATGGGGCACCTCACCACAGAGGGGGACGTCCATGCCCTGCCGGAGTCGGCCGGGAGCACCAGGATGACGTACCGACGGGGGTGAGTGCGACGAACGCCCGGGCCGTCCCGGGAATCCCGGGGGCCACTCCCGGCACTCGGTCGCGGTCCGGCGCGTTGATGAAGCGTCAACCAACTGGCGTGTACGGCAGGTTCGCGGGCGTCCGCCCGGGGCCGGCCGACCCGACCGTACGACGGAGGAACCGGCATGATCGACAGGCGTACCTTCACCAGGGCCGTCGGACTCGGCGCGGGCACCACCGCGCTGTCCCTGGCCGCCCTGCCCCAGACCGCCGGGGCGGCACCGGCGGCAGGGACCGCACCGGCGGCCGGGTCCGCTGAGGCGTCCGCCGCCGCGCCCGTCGCGCCCCGGACCGGCTTCGCCCGCCTGGCCCAGGTCCGCGCCGGCGTCCTCGACGTCGGCTACGCCGAGGACGGCCCGGCCGACGGCCCCGCCGTGATCTGCCTGCACGGCTGGCCGTACGACATCCACAGCTACGTCGACGTCGCCCCGCTGCTCGCCGCCCAGGGCTACCGCGTCATCGTCCCCTACCTGCGCGGCCACGGCAGCACCCGCTTCCTGTCCGACCGCACGACGCGCAACGCCCAGCAGTCCGCCGTCGCCCTGGACGTGCTCGCCCTGATGGACGCGCTGGGCATCCGGCGGGCCGTGCTGGCCGGCTTCGACTGGGGCTCGCGCACCGCCGACATCATCGCCGCGCTGTGGCCCGAGCGGGTCAAGGCCCTGGTCTCGGTCAGCGGCTACCTGATCACCGACGTCCGGATGCAGAAGGAGCCGCTGGCGCCCGCCGCCGAGCACACCTGGTGGTACCAGTTCTACTTCGCCACCGAGCGCGGGCGGATGGCCATGGAGAACCGGGACAAGCGCCGCGAGCTGTGCCGCCTGGTGTGGCAGCAGGTCTCGCCGACCTGGGCCTTCGACGACGCCGTCTTCGACCGCACCGCCGCCGCCTTCGACAACCCCGACTACGCGGCGATCGTCATCCACAACTACCGCTGGCGCCTCGGCCTGGCCGAGGGCGAGCACCGCTACGACCAGCTGGAGCGCCGGCTCGCCGCCCGCCCGAAGATCGCCGTGCCCACCGTCACCCTCGACCCCGGCCGCGACCCCTTCACCGCCCCCGGCGGCGGCACCGCCTACCGCGACTTCTTCACCGGCCCCTACCTCCACCGCACCCTGCCCGACGTCGGCCACAACGTCCCCCAGGAGGCACCCGAGGACTTCGTCCGGGCCGTCCTGGACGCCGACCGCCTCTGAGCGGGCGGGCGGGCCGCGAGACCCAGGGCGTCTGAAGGCCCATGCGCAGCGCAGAGGTGCCCGGCCCCCCGTGAGGGCCGGGCACCGGGCCCACGGTCAGGGCTTGCGGTGCCTGCCCGCCGGCTTCTTCGCCGGCTGGGCCGACGTCATCGGGATCACGCCATCACCCTCGATGCCGTGGACGAATCGCTGCGCGGCGGCGTAGTCCGGCGCGATGGTTTCGGGCACCCACTGGTAGCCGTCCCAGCGGGAGACCAACCGCGGTTCGCCCCGGTGCAGATGGGACGGTCCGTCCTCGAAGCCGAGGACAACGGCTCTGAGCGTGCCGACCGGTCGGCGCCGCGCGTCCCGGCGGGCCGCCCACCGCTCCAGCGGCTCGTCCTCGTCCACCTGGTCCTCCTCATGACGGGGCGGCCCAGCCTAACGGCGGTCAGGAGGGCAGGGACCAGCCCGGGCCGCTCGGATCTCCGATCCACACCCGCTGGTCCTCACCGGCTACTGTCAGACCGAACTGGTCCTGCTCCGGGGAACCGGCCTTCTCCCACCGCTCGAAGGCGCGTTCCACCGCATCCCACAGCGGTAGCGGCCCGCGCTGGTGAACCGTCCAGCCAACCCCGTCCACCTCCGTCCACGCCTGGGAGCCGGTCGCCGTGTCCAGCAGGATCACCTGGGCGTCGGCGCCCAGCAGCTCGGCCGAGGGCGCGGCAAGCTGGGCGAGAAACCTGCCGGTCCACGACCACAGGCGGGCCGGGTCGAGGCCGGTCGGCCGAGGGACGCCCGGGTGAATGGTGAACGTCGGACGCGGCGGGGGTTGGTGCGGCCGGGCGAGCATGAACGCCGTCTCCTCGCCGGTGAAGCGGCCCGTCGCGCTGCCGTCCTCCCGCACGGTGATGTGCACCAGACCGGAGGCCTGCATCCACCCGCTGAGGCACGTCGTGATCGTGCCGCCGGGCCTCAGCTGCCAGAGCCAGGGGTACGGAATGCTGCGTACCGAACACGTCGCCACGATGCGGTCGAACTCGATGCCGGCCCGCCGCTCGTCGAGGCCGTCGCCGACGACCAGGGTCGGGGCATAGCCGAGGCGGTGCAGCGCCTCGCGTGCGCGAGCGCCGAGCACCGGGTCGACCTCGACTGAGGTGACCAGATCGTCGCCGAGCCGGTGGCACAGGACCGCGGTGGAGTACCCGGTCCCGGTGCCGATCTCCCGCACCTGGTCGCCGTCTCCGATACCGGCGGCCTCCAGCATGCGCACGACGAGGGAGGGCAGTGTCGACGACGAGGTCGGCAGCCCGTGCACCGGGCCGGTCGCGTCGCCAGCGTGGACGCCGTCGACCTGCGTCACCCACGTCTCGTTGCTGTACGCCATCGCCAGCCATTCGTCCGCGGGGACCTCGTGGCGGCGAAGCGGCCGGTAGACCGTCATGCCCTGGGCGTCCCGGCCTTGGCGGAACACGGCGTCGGGGAGGAACTCCTCGCGCGGGACACTCTCGACGGCCTTGCGCCAGGCCGGTTCGGTGAGCCCGTGCCCGGTGATGTCGTCGGCGAGCCGTCGCCGAAGCCGTGCGGTGTCGGTCATGGTGCTCCTCGTTGGAGAAGATCTGCCAGAGCGGCGGTCATCGGCAGCCCGGTCGGGGGCTCCATCCAAGCCCACTGCCCGGAGGGGTTGCACTCGATCCACACCCAGCTGTCGTCGGCGTGTTCCGGGCCGGTGAGGGCGAAGTCGAATGCGCCGAAGACCAGCCGGAAGTGTGCGAGGTAGGCGAACACAGCGCGCTCGACACGCTCCGGGACAGCGATCGCCGTGTAGGT
Source organism: Kitasatospora sp. NPDC092039 (assembly GCF_044756065.1). Lineage (NCBI taxonomy): Bacteria > Bacillati > Actinomycetota > Actinomycetes > Kitasatosporales > Streptomycetaceae > Kitasatospora > Kitasatospora sp. NPDC092039. Next base: position 72,409 of record NZ_JBIVSD010000010.1, read on the forward strand.
GTGAGTGGAGTAGTCGACGCGCCAGTCCAGAAGGTCGCAGTCGATCCGGACGGCGAACACCTGCTCGCCGATGACCGTGACCCGTACGTCGGAGACCTTGTCGATGCGCTGCTGGAAGAGGTGCATCGTGCCGGCCACCGAGTCGCCGATCTCCTCGGCGCTGACCTTGGTGACGGGGACGGTCTGGGCCACGCCGTCGATGAGGTACGTCGGCATGCTGATCGGTTTGTGGATCACCTGCCCGTGGGCCTTGATGAACCTGCGGGCCTCGTCAGGATCGTTGGTGAGCAGGGTCGGCGGGACGTGGAAGCCGCAGGCCGCGGCGGCGGCCAGACCGGCGGGCTTGTACTCGGCGTCGCCGATCCGGTTCGGGTGGTTGACGTACAGGCACCCGGGAAGGGAGACGAGGACGCCACCGAGCCCGTAGCGGGCCTGGGCGGCGGCGACCCGGGCGTCCTGCGGGTCGAAGTGGGGGAACGCGAACGCGGACGGCCGCCGGTAGTACAACGACCGAACCGAGCCCAGCCCGGCGAGCCGCGTGGGTGTTCGCAGACTTCCCTCCCATTCCCGCGTGCTGCCGCCGATTCGGGCGGAGCACGACAGGGTGGCGGGGAAGTCACCGGCGTCGAACCGCACGACCGGGACGCCCCGGTCGTACAGCTCGGCGATCACCAGGTCGGCGGTCGGGTCTTGCAGGTTGGTGACGACCGCGACCGGTCCCGTGCAAGTCGACGTCACTGGTCGGTGTCGTTCCCCGTGTCGCTGTCCGCGGCGTCCCCGCCTTGGGTGTCGCCCTGCCCGGTGGTGCCGGTCGGCGGGTTCGTGCCGGACGACGTACCGTGACCCGGCATCATCATCGGGGCCCCGTCCGGACCGAAGTACTTCGCGGTCTGGGTCGCCGGGTCCAGCTCGATCCGGCGAGCGGTGGCATCACCCTCGAACCGCGGGTACGGGGCGATCTGCCCGACGACGAATGGGGTCGGGGTCACATGCCCCTGCGGGAGCGGGCTCCCGGTCGGGATCCGATCCGTGTACGCGAACATCGGTACCTCCATGGCTTGGGTGGTCCCATCACCGCTTCGAGTGAAGAGGAGGCTTGCGAGGAGGGCTTCCGGCTAGCCTCGACCGGGGACGCCTACGACGGTAGGAGTCCCCGATCGGAACATGCAGTGACCAGGAGTACGGGTAAATCGAAGCGGACTCCCGAAGATGGGGCTTCATTGCGATCGACCTCACGCCAAACCCCGACCGCCGGTCAGGGGCGGGCCACTCGCCCCCGCTCGGGCATCATCTCCGGCTACGTCCTACGGGTGATCCGAGAACAACAGGACTACACACAGGAGGAGTTCGCCGAACGCCTCGCAGTCTCGGCGGACACGATCGCAGGGTGGGAGAGCGGCCGACGCCCACTCACCGCAGTGCCCGTCGGGCAGGTACTCGCGTACCGCCACCGGCTGATGCAGCTGGGTTCCCCGCCCGCCCTCCTCCAGGCCCTCGGGCATGCGCTCGAGGCCGACGTGCTCCTCGTCAGCGCACTCGGAGAGAGCGCCCTGACGGGCGTCGGCCCTCTCGGGTCGATGGTGATACAACGCGACCTCATCGAGATTCTGGCGTGGCCACTCGGTGGCGGGACGCCCCGGCGTTTCCGCGAACTGCCACCACCGGCTCGCTCCCGGAGAGGGCCTGTACCGGCCGGCCCGGAGTTCACCACGGGTGACCGCGCCCGGTTCTTCGCCACCATGCGGCGGGCAGCAGAGGAGGCCTGCGGGAGCAGCCAGTTTCTCCTCCGGCGCCAGGCGCTCTACCTCGCCGGACTCGACGACCAGGAGGACACGCGGTCCTGGCTCGCCCATCAGCAGCGGACCGCGCGCCCGAGTGACTGGCTGAGCAACTGGCTCAACCTCCGTTCCGTGGCGATGGTCTCCGCCCGCCACGGTGACCCGGACCGCCTGTCCCACTTCATCGACACCGCCCTCGCCGACGACGCCGGCGCATCCGCGAACCTCAACTACTGGGCGTACTGGATCGGCGAGGTCCCACTCGAACTTTCCGACGACTTCATCGCATCCCGGGTACCGGGCCCCTGGCCTGGACACAAACTGCTCGCCCACCTCGCCGAGGGCATCGACATCCGCCATGGCTACCTCGACCTGAACATCCACAGCGTGTGGTCCCTACTCCAGATCCGGCCGAACCTGCTGCGCTCCGGGGCGGCGGCAAGTGTTCTGCAGGACCGGCTCCCCATGATGTTGGATAGCGCTGAGCTCTCGCCGCGCGGGCGGCGCGAACTCGAGAACATCCGCTACGCAGTCCGCCTCGCTGAGGCGTGAGGGGAGTCCGACGGTGCCTGACGACCTGTCCTCGGTGGCGAACTTCCTGTTCGAAGCCGGGACGCTCAAACAGACCAAGCGCACTGGCTGGTGGATGGCCGGCGTCCGAGACCCCGAGTCGGTAGCGGAGCACTCCTGGCGGACCGCGCTCCTCGCCTCGATCATCGCCAAGCTCGAAGGCGCCGACCCCGCGCGAGCGGCGTACCTCGCCACCTGGCACGACATCGCGGAGACACGGACCGGGGACGTCAACTACGTGGGCAGAAAGTACGCGACCAGCGCCGACCCGGAAGCGGTGACGGCCGACCAGGTCGTCGGCATGCCCGAGATCCTGGCCTCCGCCGTGCAGGAACTCATCGCCGAGTACGAGGCGAAGGAGTCGCCGGAGGCGATCTGCGCCCGGGACGCCGACAAGCTGGAGTGCCTGATCCAGGGCATCGAGTACCGGGCTCAGGGCTATGCGAACGCCCAGCGGTGGATCGACAACAGCCGTGGGCGGCTGACCACGAAGACCGCCCACGAGCTCGCGGACACCATGCTGGCGACCGACTCGCTCGACTGGCTGCGCGCCGCCCTCGGCGAGCAGCCGAACTGACTCGCTGGACCAGCCGATTCGTGGAGGAGTCGGGACGTGCCCCCAACCGGCCACAGCGGTCGGCCCCTCGCCCGGAGAGGGCGAGGGGCGCGGCCTCGGCGGGGCATCTCACGGCTTCGTGGGGGAGAAGCCGCGAGACGCCGGTCACCGGGCACCGGCGTCGAAGGCGCCGGCGGCGTCACGCGGTCCGGATGTCCCACCACTGCTGGGACTGGAAGTTCTTGCCCCACAGCTGGGCCTGGGCGCCGTTGCCGGGGACGTTGGTGTCGCGGTCCAGCACGGTGTTGTCGCCGTTGTTGAAGCGGACGTTGTAGATGGCCAGGTCCCCGGAGGGGTGGTACCACTGCTGCTGGGTGGTGCCGTTGCACTGCCACAGCTGCACCCGGGTGCCGTTGGCGCCGCCCCCGTTGGTGTCGGCGTCCAGGCACATGCCCGGGAACCGCACGCTGCGCAGGCTGCCGTCGGTGGACAGCAGCCACTCCTGCTGGGTGGTGCCGTTGCACCCCCACACCTGGACCTTGGTGCCGTTGCCGCCGCCGTTGGCGTCGGCGTCCAGGCACTGGCCCGGGGTCGCCCGGTACAGGCTGTAGATCCGGACGTAGACGCCCGCGGCGAGGGAGCCCGACCGGGCGCCGGGTGCCCGGCCCTGCTCCCAGGCCACGTGGTGGGCGGCGGCGGGCCCGGCGGCCTGGGCGTCCTGCGCGGAGGCCGCGCCGGTGGCGCCGACGGTGAGGGCTGCCACGGCGGTCGCGACGGCGGCCAGCTTCTTGTGAACGATCACGGGTCCTGGATTCCCTTCGGGACGGGTCTGTGCGGTGAAAACCAGGAAACGCCGCGCCGATCGACCGGTCGAATGATTCGATTTCCTTCGAAGGGGCTGGCGAAGGGGGAACGCGTGTGATCCGGATCCGCCTGGGGGCCAAGGGGCTGGGAGGCGTCAGGTTCGCGGTCTCACCGGTGGGCTCCGCCAAGGACCTGCTGCGCCTCGTCGGATACAGTCCGGGCACCCTCACCCCGCCGTGGCGGACCAGGGCCACGGACGCGCTGGCCCGCCACCGGCTCGGGCTGCTGGCCGTGGTCGGCGGGGGAGGCCCGCTCGGTTACGCCCCGGACTTCCTGCGCCCGGAGCCCGCGGCCTTCCTGACCGACGTCGACACCGCGCTGCACCAGATCGCCACGACCCCGCAGGAACGGGTCCGCTACGAGCTGGCCGGGGCCGTCAACGGCCACTCCTGGGACCCCCGTTCCAGCCACCCGGCGCCGCGGCAGCTCCTGCGGGCCCTCGACCGGGGGGAGGACCACTTCGCGCGCCGGCTCGCCGACGAGATGGCGCGGTTCTGGCACGCGGCGCTGAAGCCCTCGTGGCCGGCCATCCGGGCCCGGCTGGAGGCCGACGTCACCGCCCGGGCCTGCGAGATCGCCCAGCACGGGCTCGCCGAGGCCCTCAACCGGCTGGCCCCGAACCTGGAATGGCACGACGGCGAACTGCGCGTCCACCTGCGCACGGACAGCGTCCACCGGCTGACCCTGGACGCCGACGCCGTGATCCTCACGCCGAGCGCCTTCGTCGACTGGGCCCTCTTCTGCGCCGGCGAGCCGCCCGGGACGCCGGCGCCGCGCACCCCGCTCATCGTCTACCCCGCCGCGCGGGTCGACTGCCTGCCGCCCGCCCAGGACCACCCGCTGATCGGGGCGATGCGGCGCAGGCTCCTGGCCGAGCTGAGCCAGCCGCGCTCCACGACGGAGATCGCCCAGCGGCTCTACCTGAGCCCGGCCACCGTCTCCTACCACCTGCAGATCCTCCACCGGGCCGGCCTCGTCACCCGCTCCCGGCGGTCCCGGCACGTGCTCTACCAGCGGCTCGGCGAAGCGGCGCCCGGCCCCCGTTGACCACCGCGTACGGTGGCGTCCCCCGTCCCGGTGCGGGCGGGGGACGGCGGGCGGCGGCAGCCCTGGCGGGACGACACCGCCCGCTCGGACGCCGGGATCCGGCCGGCGCTCAGGGAGGGCCGGACGTCAACCGACGAGCCAGTGCCGAAGGGCGCGGTGCACTTCGCGCAGCTGGGAGACCTCGACGTACTCGCCGGGGGTGTGGGCCAAGGACGGGGCGCCCGGACCGAAGTTGACGGCGGGCCAGCGCCCGCGCGTCGAGGCGGAGCTCCGGCAGCCGGGCGGTCGGGCGTCCGCCTCGTGGCGTCTCGTGGTCCATGGGCTCCTCCGGGCGCGGCACCCGGGGGCCGCCGGGCGATGAGGGGGCGGGCACGTGCGGCGGAGCGCGGGGCGCGGCGGACGCGCGCCGACGGCTCCCAGGCCGCGGACGCACGCCGACGCCGGGGCCGCAACGTGCTCGACACAGGAATGCTCCTGACATCAGGGGTGCAGGGGCATGTCCTCCCGGCCAACGTTGGGCGAGCGGACTTTGCCGGTTAGGACAAACCCTCCGGGCGGCCGGGGCTGAGAGTCTGTGGCGCATGGCCATCTCAACAACGTTGTCCGAGGTCGTGGGCTCGGCGGTACGCCCGGGAGACCCAGGACTGTCCGTCGGCGTCTACACCGACGGGAAGCTGATCCACCAGGCGTCGGCGGGGCTGGCGAGCGTGGAGTTCCAGGCACCGGTCGACACCCGCACGCGGTTCGACATCGCCTCCGTGAGCAAGCAGTTCACCGCCGCGGCCGTGCTGCTGCTGTGCCGGGAGGGGCGGCTGTCGCTGGACGACGACATCCGCACGCACCTGCCGGAGCTGAAGCTGGCGGTGCCGGTGACCGTCGGTCAGTGCCTGCGGCACACGGGCGGTCTGCGGGACTGGCTGGCCCTGACGGCGATCGCCGGCCGCCCGCTGACGAGGATCACCCAGGACCAGACGCTGGCCTTCGTGGCGGGGCTGAGCGAGGTCGACTTCGAACCGGGGACCGCGTTCTCCTACTCCAACACGGGCTACGTCCTGGCCGCCTCGCTCGTGCGGCGGCTCACCGGTCGCACCCTGGGGCAGTTCACCACGGACCGGATGTTCGCCCCGCTGGGCATGAACGACACCGTGTTCCGCGAGGACAGCCGGGAGCCGTTGCCGCGGTTCGCCTACGGGTACGACGTCACCCGCGCCGGCGTCCGGCGCGCCGACACCGAGGAGTCCGCGGTCGGCGACGGCGGCCTGGCCACCAGCGTCGCCGACCTGGCGCCGTGGTTCGGGTTCCTGCAGGACGGCCGGGTCCTGGGCACCGACATCCGCGACGGGCTGCTGCGGCGGGCCGACTCCGGGGACGGGCAGGAGTGGCCGTACGCACTGGGCCTCTACCACACGACGATCGCGGGCCACCCGGCGTTCGGCCACGCCGGCGGCGTCCCCGGGTACCGGTCCCAGCTGCTGTTCATGCCGGACACCGGCCTCGGCGTGGCGCTGCTGGGCAACAACTCCTCGATCGACGCCGCGAAGCTGGCCACCCGGGTGCTCCGGCTGGCCGCCGGGCTGCCCGAGGACGACCCCGTCGAGCTGACGGCGGGCCGGGCGGCCGCCGGGCCCGCCGCCCGGCTGGCGGGGGACTGGCTGGATCCGCGCTCCGACCTCACCCTGCGGATCGACGCCGTGGGCGACGGCCGGATCCGCGTCCACGGCGCGCCGTGCGCCGGCGAGTTCGCACCGGCCGTCGACGGCAGCTGGCAGGGCCTGGAGGACAGCGCCGGCTTCTGGCTGCGGGCGTCCCCCGGCACGGTCACGATCGGATCGGTGTACCGCCCCGGCCGCGCCACGCAGTACCGGCGCTGTGCCCCCGCGGCGGTGGGGGCCACGCTGGCGCCGGCCGTCTACCGCAGTGCGGAGCTCGGCACCCTGGCGACGGTCACCCGGGACGGCACGCTCGAACTCGGCCTGGAGTTCGTCGGGACGATCGAACCGGCACCGGACGGCGCGTTCCGTGCGGGCGGCCTGTTCAGCCTGCGCCCCAGCGGCGACGACCTCCTGATCAGCACGCAGGGCGTCCACCGGCTGCGCTTCGTCCGACAGCCCGACGACACCGCCCCCCTGGGCCTTCCCCCCGGCCTCGACCCCGCGAGCTGACGGACCCCCACCCGCCGCCCGCGCCGCGCCGACCGCCCGGGGCGTCCCTCACCGGCGTCCACTCCACCCCGGTCCACCCCCTGACGAGGACTCCCCCCATGACCCCAACTCCGCCACGCCGCCGGACGGCCCGCGGGCTGGTCGGCGGCGCCCTGACCGCGGGCCTGCTGCTCACCGGATGCGCCCGCCGCAGCGGCGTCGACGCCCGGGCGGACCAGTACCCGTACCGGGCCTTCTGCACGAGCATGTCGGCGATGCTGCCGCCCGAGGCGTGCGAGGGCGGCACGGACGCGCTGCGCGCCCGGCTCCTCGACCCGCGGACCCGGGCGGCGCTCAGGGCGACGGCCGAGGCACCGGGGCCGGGCACCGGCGTCGGGTTGTGGCGGGAGGTCCACCCCGAGGACCTGCAGATCCTGCGGCACACCGACCCGTCGGTGACGGGGCGCCGGCTCGCCGACGTGCTGGCCGGACGGGAACCGTGGGACGCGCTGTGCGAGCTGCTCGTCACCGACCCGCAGGCGTACGTCGTCTGCCACACCATGGACGAGGACGACGTACGGGCGATCATGGCCGATCCGCTGGTCGCCATCGGGTCGGACAGCGACATCCCGATCGGCCCGAACCACCCCCGCACCTACGGCACCTTCCCCACCTTCCTCGGCGGCTACGTCCGGGACGCCGGCGTGGTGGACCTGGCCGAGGCGATCCGGAAACTCACCTCCGCCACCGCGAGCCGGTTCGGGCTGTCCGACCGCGGCTGGATCGGCCGCGGCTCGGTCGCCGACCTGGTGCTCCTCGACCCCGCGCGGATCGGCCACGCCGGCACCTACGAGCACCCCGACCTGCGGCCGACCGGAGTGACCCACGTGTTCCTGGCCGGTGAACAGGTCATCGCCGACGGCGAGTCCACCGGAGAGCGCCGCGGCCGGATGCTGCGATCGGAGCGGCGATGACGGCCCCCGCCGGGATCACCCTCGGCGTCGTGCTCGACAGCCTGGGAACCGGCCTCCTGCGGCCGCTCGCGCTGCCCCGGGGCCGGGCGGTCGCCGTCGGGGCGCCCACCATCCACGACACCGACGCCCCCGGGACGGGACTGACCGACGCGATCGTCCTGGTACCCGGCCGACTGACCGCCGACGTCCTGGAGTGGGCCGCCGAACACCACGCCAGGGCCGTGGTCATGCGCGCCGGCACCACGGACACGGCAGCGCTGACGCAGGCGGCCGAACGGACCGGAGTGGCGCTCCTGGAACGCAGCGCCGAGATCTCCTGGGGACAGCTCTACACCCTGATCGACGCGCTGCGCGCGATCACGAGCCCGGTCTTCGAGCCGGACCGGCACCGGTCCACCGACCTGTTCGCCCTCGCCAACGACATCGCCGTGCGCGCCGGCGGCGCGGTGGCGATCGAGGACCTGTCCATGCGCGTGCTCGCCTACTCCACGGTCCCGGGCCAACTGGTCGACGACCCGCGGCGTGACGGCATCCTCGGCCGCCGCGTGCCCGACCACCCCACCCACGCCGAGGAGTACGCCGCCGTCCTGCGCTGCGACACCGCGGTCTGGAGCTACGAGCCGAAGGAGTACCGGCCGCGCCTGGCCATCGCCATCCGCGACGGCGGCGAGGCGCTGGGCACCATCTGGGTGCTCCAGGGCGACGAGCCCCTGACCCGGGAGGCGGCCGACGTCCTCGCCGAGGGCGCGCGCCTGGCCGCGCCCCACCTGGCCCGGGTCAGCCTCGCGGCGGACACCGAGCGCCGGCAACGAGCCGAGCGCCTGGGCTGGTTGCTCCGCGGCCAGGGAGCGACCCGGGAGCTCGCCGACTCGTTCGGCCTACGCTTCGACGCCCCGGCGACCGTGCTGGTGATCGGCCGCCTCGACGACCCGGCCGGCCACGCCCGAGGCGTCTCGCCGGACTCCGCCGCCGAGTACGTCGGCGACCTGCTGCGGATGGGACTCTCCGCCTACCGGCTGGGAGCCGCCGCCGGAGCACTGGACGGCCAGGCCGCGGCGGTGGTCGACACAGCCTGCGACGCCCCCGTGATCCAGCTGATCATCGCGACGGTGCTGGCCCGGGCGAGGGACACCCTCGGCGGCGGCTGGCGGGCGGGGATCAGCCGCACCCTACCCGGCCTCGCCGACGTCTCGACGGGGCTGAGCCAGGCCAGGCAGGCCCTCACGGTGGTGTGCGGACCGTTCGGCAGGACGGAGATCGGACGGCACGACGAGCTGGCCGCCCCGATCTTCCTGCGGGACGTCCACGAGGCGCTCCGGTACCGACCGGCCCTGGACGGCGAACCCCTGTCGACGGTGCTCGACCACGACGCCCGGCACGGAACGGAGTACGAGAAGACACTGCGCTGCTGGATCGCCGGGCACTACGACGTGCCACGGGTCGCCGAGGCCATGACGCTGCACCCCAACACCCTGCGGCACCGCCTGCGCCGGCTGGCCGAGCTGATCGACATCGACGATCCGGACCTGCGGCTCGCGCTGGCACTGCAACTGCGGCTACGGCTGCCGGACATCGGCACAAAGGAGGCCCGGTGAACTCGGGCCCGGACGCCAATGGCCCCGGGCGGTCCGCCCAGCAGACTCGTCCCATGGTCGATTCCCATTCCGCCGACGCCGAACGGGCGGACGTCCGAATCCGGTTGCTCCGGACCGTACCCGAACTCCAGCAGGCCGACACGGTGCTGCGCACCGTGTGGAACACCCCGGACACCACCGAGGCACCGCTGGCCCTGGACGTGATGTGCGCGCTCGCCCACACCGGCGGCTACGTCGCGGCGGCGTACCTCGGGACGGCGATGGTCGGCGTGACCGCCGGATTCCGCACCATCGGGGACAGTCTGCACTCGCACGTGGCCGGCGTGCTGCCGGGAATGCACGGCCGCGGGATCGGCGCGGCGATGAAGTCGCACCAGCGGCAGTGGGCCGCCCGGGCCGGCCTGACGTCGATCTCGTGGACGTACGACCCGCTGATCCGCCGCAACGCCTACTTCAACCTGCAGCGGCTCGGGGCTGTCGCTCAGGCCTACCTGCCCGACTTCTACGGGCCGTTGGCCGACGGCATCAACGACGGCGACGACTCCGACCGGCTGTTCGTCAGCTGGCCGGTGCACGGGACGCCGCACGCACCGCCGCCGCTGCCGGACCTGGCCGCGGCGCGACCCGTGCTCGAAACGGACGGCGACGGCGAGCCCGTACCGCGCGCCGCGACCGGCGGCGTCCTGCGGTGCGCCACCCCGGCGGACGCGGAGTCCCTGCGGCGAACCGATCCGGCCGCCGCCCGGCGCTGGCGGTCCGCGATGCGCCAGGCGCTCGGCGGCGCCCTGGAGAACGGTTACCGGATCGACGGCTTCGACCGGTCCGGCTGGTACGTCCTGCGACGGAAGGAAACATCGGAATGAAGCTGCGCCAGGTCGAGTTGCGCGAGGTGGCCCTGCCCCTGGTCGCGCCGTTCCGGACCTCACTGGGAACCCAGGAACACCGCAACTCGCTGCTGGTCAAGGTGACCACGGCCGACGGAGCCGTCGGCTGGGGCGAGTGCGTGGCCGACGACGACCCGACGTACAGCGCCGAGTACCTGGCCGGAGCCCGGCAGGTGGTACGCGAGTTCCTGCTGCCCCGGTTGTCCCGGGCCCCCGAGCTGACCGCGGCGCTGGTGCCCGAGCTGCTCCGGCCGGTCAGAGGGAACCCGATGGCCAAGACGGCCGTCGAGATGGCGGTACTGGACGCCGAACTGCGCACCGCCGGCATCAGCCTCGCCCAGTACTTCGGGGCCACCCGCACCGAGCTCGCGGTCGGCGTCTCGGTCGGCATCACGGACACCGTCGACGAGCTGGTCAGCGCCGTCGACGGCTACCTCAGCGCGGGCTACGCCCGGATCAAGCTGAAGATCGAACCGGGCTGGGACATCGAGCCGCTGCGAGCGGTCCGGGAGACGTTCGGCCCGGACCTCGCCCTGCAGGTGGACGCCAACACCGCCTACGGTCCGGCGGACCAGCCCCACCTGCGCCGGCTCGACGCCTACGGGCTGACGCTGATCGAGCAGCCGTTCGCCCCCGACGACCTGCTGTCGCACACCCGGCTGGCGGCCCGCATGGACACCCCGATCTGCCTGGACGAGTCGATCACCTCGGCCCGGGACGCGGCCACCGCCATCCGGCAGGAGGCCTGCTCGATCGTGAACATCAAGCCCGGCCGGGTCGGCGGGTACCTGGAAGCCCGCCGGATCCACGACCTGTGCCTGGCCAACGGCGTACCGGTGTGGTGCGGCGGCATGCTGGAGACCGGGCTGGGACGGGCGGCCAACCTGGCGCTGGCCGCGCTCCCGGGCTTCACCCTGCCCGGCGACATCTCGGCCTCGGCCCGCTACTACACCCGCGACATCACCGACCCCTTCGTCCTCCACGACGGCCGCCTGACCGTCCCCACCGGCCCGGGGATCGGCATCGTGCCCGACCCCGACGCCCTGGAGGCCGCCACCACCTCCACGGAAGCCCTCACCGTCTGACCGGCCGTAGGGCCCCGGGCACCGCCGCGCGGCGCCCGGGGCCCCTCCCGGCCGGTCGGACCGCCGGAGACCGGATCTGGCAGGGGCACCGCGGAAGCTACCCCGGGTTCACCGCGCAGGGCGCGACGGACCTCCGGCGCGGAGTGACGCTCGTCGTCGTGACGACAGGTACGCCTCGCAGCGCTCTCCCGCTGACGTCATCTGGGAGCGGCTCGCCGAGACGTACGCGAGGGCCGCACGCTGAGCCCGCCCCGGCGGTCCCGGCGGTTCCGGAGGATCGGCTACCGGCGGTCCGGCGGAGCGGCGCCCGCTGCCCGAGCGACGTCCGCCGCCCGCTCTCGGGCCGCCATCACGTCCTCGCCGTGCTCGAAGGCCCAGGCGCCGAACGCCCCGATCGGCTCCAGCAGCGTCCGCCCCAGCCCGGTGAGGGAGTACTCCACGCGCGGCGGCGACCCGGCGTACGCGCGGCGCTCCACCAACCCGTCGGACTGCAGCCGGCGCAGCGTCTCCGTCAGCACCTTGGGGCTGATCCCGCCGATCCGCCCGCGCAGCTCACCCGGCCGCGCGGGCGCCTCCCGCAGCGCCCACACCACCACCGCGTTCCAGGTGTTGGCGAGCAGGTCGAAGGCGAGCCGGGCACGGCAGTCGGCGAGGAAGCCCTGATCAGTGGTCACTTACCAGATGGTGCCCGAGCGGACTCCTAGTGTCGTCCCGAATTCGACGCACGCCACCACAGGAGGCTGGACTGATGAGGATCGGAATCGCCGGCACGGGCACCATGGCACGGGTGCTGGGCACCCGCTGGGCGCTGGCCGGGCACGACGTCCTGGTGGGCGGGCGCGACACCGGCCGCGCCGCCGCGCTGGCGGAGCGGATCGGCGCCCGGGCGGGGACCCTGGAGGACGCGGCCCGGCACGGCCGGGACGCCGTGCTGCTGGCCGTGCCGTACGCGGCGGCGACCGGCGTGGTGGCGGCCCTGGGCGGCGCCGTACGGGGCCGCACGCTGATCGACTGCACCAACCCGGTGGCGCCCGGCTTCGTCCTGGCGACCGGCGGCGGCCCCTCGGCGGCCGAGCGCATCGCGGCCGCCGCGCCCGGCGCGTCCGTGGTCAAGGCGTTCAACCTCTGCCACGAGAGCGTGTGGGGCCTGACCCCGCCGGTCTTCGGCGGCCGCCCCCTCGCGGTGCCGCTCTGCGGCGACGACGAGGCGGCCCTCGACACGGTGCGCGGCCTCGTGCGCGACCTGGGCTGCGAACCGGTCAACGGGGGAGGACTCGACCGGGCGGGCCTGCTGGAGGCGACGGCGGCGTTCCTGATCGGCCTGTGGGTGGGCGAGGGCGTGGACGCCCAGGCGATCGCCCCGCCGCTGGAGTACGCGGGGGTCGACGCCCCCTGACCGGCGCGGGGCGGGGGGCGGCCCGTCAGGACGGTCGGAGGAGGCCGGGTGATCGTCAGGTCCTGTCGGGCGCCCCGTGGTGGTCGTTGAGAGGGCGGGTCTCCGTGTCGGCGGGCCCTTGCGGAGCGCAAGGGCCCGCCGGGTGACGAACCGTGGTCGCCGGCGCCGGGACGGCGGTGTTCGAGCGGCTCGGTGGGGTGGCGCTGCGCAGGAAGTCGGACGGGCCGACTTCCTGCGCAGACAAGGGGGCGGTGCGGGTGGAGCATCAGGCATGGTGGTCGAACTCGCCGGTCTTGAGGGCGTGGAGGAGGTCGGCGAGGGCGGTGGGTGTGGTGCGGAGGATGAGGTGGCCCTCGTCGGACTCGCGGAGTTCGACCGCCCCGGCGACCGTGCGGACCTCCACGCAGTTCTCGACGTTGCCGCTGAAGGAGGACTTCTGCCACTCGGTGTCGGTCATGTCGGGCCTTTCATAGGTTCTGTGCGATCTTGTGGATCAAGTCACGAGATTCGGTCTCGCTCAATGCCGAAGCTTCCGTGCGATCGAAGATGTGGCGGTAGCTGTTCAGCTCGCTGACGGCATCGAGGTATTCGGGCCCTTGGGAGGACTCCCGTTCGACTGTGTCGAGTTCAGGGACCGCGCCGAAGGCGTAGGTGAGGTTCTCGGCAGCCCCGGGGAAGGTTTCGATGTCGAAGGGCACGACTCGGACGGTCAGCCAGGGCAGCTCGGAGTCTTCGAGCAGCGAGGAGAGCTGCTCCTTGAGGGTTGGAGTGCCGCCGAACCGTGTCCAGAGGACCGACTCGTAGATGAAGAGCGTCGTCGGCTTCGGGTTGCGGCGCAGGTCTGCCTTCCGTTGCATTCTGAACGCCGTGCGTGCTTCCAGCTCATGCCGGGGCAGGGGAGGGAAGACGCGTCCGAAGACGGCCGAGGCATAGCCGAGGGTCTGGCAAGGTCCTGGCATGTGAGTGAGAAGCCACAACTTGAGCTCGTGGCAAGTTTTCTCCAACTCCGCGTTCTCCAGGAAGCCGTCCGGGACCGTGCCCCGGTACTCCTCCCACCAGCCCTTGGACCGATCCAGGACCATGGCTTCCAGCGCATCGGTCAAGGGCTCGTTGATGCATTTGCAGGCAGCCGCGAAGGAGCGGAGCCGTTCGGGGCTCACGCCGACCTTGGCCGCCTCGATCTGGCTGACCTGAGTCCGGTCGATGCCGAGTGCTCTGCTCAGGTTGGTGGTCGACAGGCCGGCGGCCTCGCGCATCTTCCTGAGCTCGGTGCCGATGCGCAGTTGGCGCAGCGTTGGGTGTGCTCGTGGCGGCATTCGAACCTTCCTGGCCGGTGTGGACCAAGTCTGCCGCGCTGTTGTGCGCAGGGTCCACCTGAGGGTGAACCTATCCAGAATTGGGATCACATGTGATTCCGATGGCGTATGGTCGATGTCACATCGATCCGACGGATCGTCAGTAACGCTTGCTGGCAAGCACCGCAGAGCAGCCACGTCCATCTCCACCGGCCTGGCTCACGGCGACCCATGTTCCGCCGGTTCCTCCCCACTCACGCCTCGGGAGAACTCCCATGCGTCACATCAACACCCCCACCATCGCCATCGCGCGGCAGACCCTCCGCACCACCATGACCCGCGTCGGCTGGTCCCCCTCCACCACCTCCGACGCGCAGCTCGCCCTCTGCGAGCTGCTCGTCAACGCGTGGCGGCACGGTCACACCCCCGCTCCACTCGTCGAGATCATCTCCACCAACGGCAACCTCCGCGTCTCCGTCACGGACGAGAGCCCGATCCTCCCCGCCACCCCACCGCTGTCCCTGCTCGCCGAGTCCGGCCGGGGCCTCCAGCTCGTCGCCGGGCTCACCGACCGCTGGGGCGTGGACACCCACGAGCGCGCCAAATCGGTCTGGTTCGAGCTGGACGGTGCCGCGTGATGGCGCGCCGCCACCCGATGCTGCCGACCGACCCCCGGATCCGGCACTACACCGACGACCACATCCGCACCCTCCTCGCCGAAGTCCAGGAGCGCGGACGGAAGTTCGGGCTGGTCTTCCCGTCGGCCTCCACCGACAGGACCATCGACGGCCGCGTCCTCGTCCGCTTCAACACCGCGCCGGCCTCGACCCTGCTCAACCTCCTCGTCCTGCTCCTCGACGCCGAACGCGAGCTCCCGTGCGGTTCCTGATCGGGACGGCCTTCGCCGTCCTCCTCGCCCTCGCCTTCGCGACCGTCGCCCTGGGCGTCGTCACCGCCCTCCGCACGGCCCCGCCCGACGAGGACGCCTGACCCACCCGCCCGCCGGCCCCCGCCGCCCACGCGCCGGGGGCCGCGGCACTGCGCCCGCTCCCCAGGGCCTCCGTCTGGCGGCCCGTCGAAGGCATCGTCGACGAGACGCTGCGGGCCGCGTCCTGGCCGCGCTGTAGCGCTCGACGAACCGGCCCGCCCGCACCCTCTGCGGGCGGGCCGGCGGTGGTGGGCTTCGTGTCAGCCGGTGGTGGCGAGGTGGGCGGTGTAGAAGGCGGTGAGCTTGTCGACGGCGGGGTCGACGTACTGCTTGCGGTCGTAGAGGTCGACGTGGCCGGCGCCCTCGATCCGGTGGAGCTCCTTGGGGCCCGTGGCGCGCTGGTGGGCCTCGACGGCCATCCAGGCGGTGACGGCGTGCTCGCCGATGATCTGGAGGATCGGGCGGGGGCCGATCAGCGGGACGGCGAGGAAGGCGTCGTGCAGGGCCATCCGGTCGACGCTCTCCCAGGCGAGGGTCTTCGCGGAGCGTTCGTGCCGCCCGCGCGGGGTGCAGTAGTACGCGAAGCCGTCGGCGCCGTGCCGGCCGCCGAGCGCGAGGGCCTGCTCGGCGGTCTCCGGGAACACGCTCAACGCCCCGGGGTCCTCGCCGCGCGCGGCGGCGCTGCGGGCCGCCGCGGCCGCCTCCAGCAGCGCCCGGAAGACGGCCGGGTCCTGGGCGCCGTCGGCGCCCAGGCGGAACTGGCGGGCGGGCTCGGCGGTGGACACCGCGGCCACGGCCCTGACGCGCGGGTCCGCGCCGGTCGCGGCCAGCGCGTAGGCGCCCGAGGCGCAGATGCCCAGCAGGCCGATCCGCTCGGCGTCGACCTCGTCGAGGGTCGTGAGGTAGGAGACCGCGGCCTTGAAGTCCTCCACCCGCTGGGCGGGGTCCTCCAGCCCCCGCGGCAGACCGCCCGACTCGCCCTGGAAGGCGGCGTCGAAGGCGAGGGCGACGAAGCCGCGCTCGGCCATCCGCCGCGCGTAGGTGCCCGACGCCTGCTCCTTGACGCCGGTGCCGGGGTGGCCGACCACGAGCGCCGGCCGCGGGCCCGGCGCCGGCGCCTGGGGGGTGTAGAGGTGGCCGGCGAGGGTGATGCCGGCGCTGTCGAAACGGACGGTGGTCCGGGGCATGGGGAACTCTCCAACGAGACGGTGGCGGGGGCGTGACGTACCCGCACGGGGCCCGGGGCCCCGCCCTGCCGGGCACGCCTCCACGGTCCGTCACCCGCCGCCCGCGCGGCAGAGCCGGATCCGTGCCCGGGAAAGAACCTGCCCCCTCGAACCCCTGCCGCCACCGTCCCGGCACGACGACACTGGACGCCATGACCTCGGACTCCGACCCCCGGGCGCTGGGCGCCTTCCTCAAGGCCCGCCGGGCCCAGCTGACCCCGCGGGAGTGCGGCCTCCCCGAGACGGGCGCGCCCCGCAGGGTCGCCGGGCTGCGCCGCGAGGAGGCCGCCGGGCTCGCCGCCATCAGCGTGGACTACTACACGCGGCTGGAACAGGGCCGGGTCCGGGCCTCCGCACCCGTGCTCGTCACGCTGGCCCGCGCCCTGCGCCTCGACGACGACCAGCAGAGGTACCTCTACGAACTCGCCGGCCGCACCGACGCCCGCCCGCGTCCCCGCCGGCCCGTCCAACGCCCGCGCCCGGCCATGGGGCGCCTGCTCGACCAGCTCACCGGCACCCCCGCGCTCGTCCTCGGCCAACGCCTGGACGTCCTGGCCTGGAACCCCGCCGCCACGGCCCTCTACACCGACTTCGCCGCCGTCGAAGCCCACCGGCGCAACTACCTGAGGCTGCTGTTCACCGACCCGGTGGTCCGGCGGCTGCACCGAAACTGGTCCCACGACGCCCGGGAGGCCGTCGCCGCGCTGCGCATGGAAGCCGCGACCGACCCCGACGACCCCGCCCTGGCCCGACTCGTCGGCGACCTGTCCCTCCAGGACACCGACTTCCGCACCTGGTGGGCCGAACACCGGGTCAACAGCGCCGGCCACGGCACCAAGCACTACCGCCACCACCTGGTGGGGGACCTCACCCTCGACTGCGACACCTGGGCCAGCCCGGACGGCTCCGGGCAGCGCCTCATGGTCCTGACCGCCGAACCCGGCAGCCCCTCCCACGACGCCCTGCGCTTCCTCACCTCGTGGACCTCCGCCCGGCCGCCGGCCGCCGAGCGTGCGGAGCCCCCGGCGCGGTGAGCCTCCGGAGTGGTGAGCCTCCGGAGTGGGACGTCGGACCCGCCGACTTCCCACTCCGGTCACTGTCGCCGTGAGGGGTCAGTAGCCGGCGTTCGCCCGGTCGTTGAACCAGCCGGGCAGGTTCGGCCACCACTCGCCGGCGCCCGCGTCGAAGGTCAGGCCGTCGCCGGACAGGTGCACGACCTGGCCGGAGTAGGAGGCCCAGCTCCTCAGCGAGGAGACCTTGTGGTTGACCAGGACGGGGAAGACCGTCCAGGTCCCGATCGGGAACTCCCAGCAGTCGCCGGAGTAGTTGTAGTCGGTGAACACCTGCGCGTACCCCGCCTGCCCGTAGTGGGTGCAGTTGCCCGCCGCCTGGGCGCCGGGTGCGGCGGCGACGCCCAGCACCCCCGCCGCGGTGGTGACGGCGGCGACGATCCCGGCCTTGAGCCGGGGCTTCCTGAGTATCGCGGGCATCTCGGTCTTCTCTCGTGGCGGGGGTGGAATGCTGTCGCAGATGATGATGGTCGGTCACCCGACCGCCGTCCAGGAGCTGTTCAGGGTGTGGACCGACCCCTGAGCAGCTCCCGGACGACTCCTGGACAGCGGCGGTGGCTAGCTGACGCTGACGGCGGACCAGGCCGCGGCGACCGCGTTGTACTCGGTGCTGCCGGTGCCGTACAGGTCGCGGGCCGCGTTGAGGGAGGCGGTGCGGGCGTCCTTGTAGGCGGTGGTGGAGGTCATGTAGACGGTCAGCGCGCGGTACCAGATCCTGGCGACCTTCTGGTTGCCGATGCCCGTCACGGTGGAGCCGTTGCAGGTCGGGCTGTTGTAGGTGACCCCGTTGATCGTCTTGCTGCCGCTGCCCTCACTGGCGAGGTAGAACCAGTGGTTGCCGACGCCCGAGGAGTGGTGCACGTCGAGGCTGCCGACCGAGCTGCTCCAGCAGTCCGCCGAGCGGCCGTCCAGCGAGGGCTTGTCGAAGCGGCGCAGCCAGGGCGGGGTGGACTGGTCGCTGAAGAGGTAGTCGGGGGTGTCGATGCTGTTGTCGGCGTACCACTCGACCATGGTGCCGAAGATGTCGCTGGTGGCCTCGTTGAGGCCGCCGGACTCGCCGCTGTAGCGCAGGTTGGCGGTGGCGGCGGTGACGCCGTGGGTCATCTCGTGGCCCATGGTGTCGAGGTCGACCTGCTCCGGGTCGGTGGTGCCGTTGCCGTCGCCGGTCATCATGCAGAAGCACGTGTTGGACCACACGGCGTTGTCCCACCGGGTGCCGACGTGGACGAAGACGGTGGCGGCCCTGCCGTCGTTCCGGATGCCGTTGCGGCCGTGGACGTTCTTGTAGTAGTCGTACGTCCAGGCGGTGTTGGCGTGGGCGTCGACGGCGGCGGTGGAGCGGTCGGTGGAGAACTTCCTCCCGTCGCCCCAGACGTTGGTGGTGCTGGTGAACCTGGTGCCGGAGCTCGCCGTGAGGGAGCCGTAGGCGACGTTGTCGGCGTCCTTGGTGACGTGGCCGCGGACCGGGTCGGTGAGGGTGTAGCCGCCGGTGATCGGGGTGGTGTCGATGGTGATCCTGCCGGTGTACTCGGAGTTCCCGGTGCCGGTCGCCTGGGGGTCGGCGTCGTAGGCCTCGATCGGTTCGTCGGTGACGGCGTCGGTGACGACGACCCGTCCGGCGGGCTGGCCGTGGTCGCCGCTGCCCCGGACGGTGGTGCGCCAGGCCAGGCGGGGCGTGCCGTCGGCGGCCCAGACGACCAGTTCGGGGGTGCTCACGGCGCCCTGGACGCCGGGGGAGGCGGCGAGCGCGTGCGCGGCGCCGGCCTGGGCGGGCACCTGGGGGACGGTGGACTTCACGGACGGGTCGTGGGCGGCCGCCCGGCTGGAGCCGTTGAACCCGCCCCTGGCGTCCTGGTGGACGACCAGGTCGCCGCCGACCACCGGCAGGCCCTGGTAGGTGCGGTCGAAGCGCACGTGCGAGGCGCCGTCGGCGTCGAGGACGACGTCGGTGGGCACGAGGTCCTGGCTCGGACCGAAGCCGAACACCTCGGCGTTGCCGGCGACGTTGACGACGGCCCGGGCGATCGCGGTGTCCCGCGCGCCGGGGGCGGGGGAGGCGGAGGCCGCGGTGGCGGGGATCGTGAGGGCGGCGAGGACGGCGACGACCGCCACGGCCGAGGCCGCGCGGCGGGGGCGGGGGAAGGGGGTGGTGCGCACTCTGGCTCCAGGTGGTAGCGGTGCGGGAGAAGAGCTACCACCGAGATTGACGACGACCCGTCAGCTCTGCCAGAGGATGGGACATAACGTTGCCAAGTCGTGCTTTCGTGTCCAAAGTTGTGGAACGGCACGAATCAGCCCACACTTCCGCCGCGGCGATCGAACGGGCCCTTGCAGCGGGTGCCGCGGATCGTGGCAGGCCTGTTGCACGCGAAGTGGCGCGGCTCACAGCCGTCCGGCGGCGGGCGTGATCGACTCGACCGATGCGCCAGTCCGACACACCCCGCCGCCCGCTGACGGGCCGTCACGCCGCCGCGCCCGCCCTGGCCGCCGCGACCGCCGCCCTGCTGCTCACGGGCTGCGGCACCACGGTGACCACCGGCCCCGGCGGCGGCGCCCCGCAGGCCTCCGGCACCCCCGGGGCCTGCGGCACCCCGACACCGCGTCCGACGGGCGCCGGGGCGGAGCCGACCGGGCGCGCCCAGGGCGGGGTGCGGATCACCTCCGTCGGCCCGGCCTGCGCCGAGTACGAGGTGACCAACCCGAACGGCGAACCGCACGACGTCACCGTGGTCTTCAGCCTCCGCTCGGCCGAGGGAGCCGCGCTGGACAACATCTCCCGGACCGTCACCGCGCTGGCCCCCGGCGCCACCGAGAAGGGGCGGATCGACCTGAACGGGACACCGGGCCGGCTCGGCGAACCCGCCCTCCCGAGCGAAGCCGCCCTCCCGGGCCGGCCCACCCCGCGGCCCGGCCCCCGCGCGACCAAGGCGGAGATCCTCCAGGTCCGCAGCGTCCCCACCGCCGAGGCACCCGGCGCCGCCGGCACCTGCCCGCCCTCCGGCCTGCGGCTGTACGCCGACGAGGGCGACGCCGCGATGGGCCTGCGGGTGGTCGGCCTGCACCTGCGCAACTGCGGCACCGCCACCGTCACCCTCGACGGCTACCCCCAGGTGCAGCCGCTCGACCTCGACCGCAAACCCCTGGACGGGGTGCGCGTCCTGCGCGGCGGCGCCGAGATCGCCACCGGCACCGGCGCCGACGCCCCGCCCCAGAAGTTCGCCCTGCGCCCGGGGGAGGGCGCCCGCTCCACCCTGGTGTGGCGCAACACCACCGACCTCGGCCCAGAACCGCTCAACGCCCCCTACGTCCGGGTGCGCGCCACCCCCGACGCCGCCCCCGTGACGGTCGCCCCGGAACTCGACCTCGGCACCACGGGCCGCCTCGGCGCCGGCGCCTGGGTCAGGGAGGACGCGAACGAGCAGCAGCCGTCGACGCCCCCGAGGCCGTGACGACACTGTGATCGGACCGTCGTCGAGCGTCGCGACCAAGATCACTACCGTACGTCGGTATGCATCACACCGATCCTGACCGGCCCCACCCCCAGCGGGTCTGGCCGCGCAACCTCGCGCTCGCCCTCGTCGCCGGCGCCGTGGCCGCCGGGGCCCTCACCCTGCTGCGCCCCGACGGCGACGAGGACGGGGCCCCGGCCGCCGCCGCCCCCTCGGCGTCCGGGGCGCCGTCGGGGGCCGCGGCCTTCGCGATCCCGTCGGCCGCCGTGACTCCGTCGGCCTCCGCCGCTCAGGTCTCCGCCGCTCCGGCCGCCGCTTCCTCGGACGCCTCCGCGGCCGCCGCGTCCCTGCTGCCGCTCGACCAGCTGTTCCCGGCCCAGGTGAAGGCGGCCGGCGGCGAGGTCTACACCAGGGTCGGATCGACCGTCATGAAGTCCTGCGTCGAACCGGACTCGGTCGGCCCGCGGCTGATCGGCATGATCCGCGCGTCGAAGGGCTGCCTGGGCGAGCAGATCGCCCTGTACACCGACAGCGCCAGGAACCAGTACAACCTGGCCGTCTTCACGATGGCGGACCCCAAGGAGACCGTCCACCTGGTCACCACCCTGAGCATGGCCTTCGACGACTACCAGGTCGGCGCCCAGGCCCCGCCGCCCGCCTCGGGCCTGGCCGCCCTGCCGCCGGACAGCGGCATGGTGCAGATGTTCTCCGGCGCGGGCCGGGCGATGGTCGCGGGCCTGGGCCAGTGGTCCGACGGCCGCGCCACCGACTACCAGACCCTCGTCGACCGGCACCTGAAGCCGCTGCAGGACGCGGTCGGCCGGACCGTCTTCGCCCACGAGTCCGCCCGCTGACCCAGCCGGCCGCGTCGGGCGCGGCGGCCCGCGCGGAGCCGGCGTCCCGGCACGCTCCCCCGTGGCGTGCCGGACCGCCGGCCTGGGAACCGGAACTCGGCGTTCCGCCGCGCGGCGCTCCCAGGAGGAGCATGTCAGGGCGGCGCCTCCGCGGTGTTGGCACCGGGTGGACAGTTGTTGGCACCGGGTGGACTGCTCCGGCTTTCCCGCCCGCCCGTGCGTACGACGTGCTGGCCGGGTGCCCGCGGTGCGGGGGTTCCGCGCCCGCCGGTGACCCCTGGGCTGCCCGTGACCCCTACGGCTGCCCGGGCCCGGCCAGGGCCCGGCGGCGGTGCTCGCGGGGCGAGAGGCCGTACGCGGTCCGGAAGGCGCGGCTGAACTCGGCGGCGCGGGGCAGCCCGCAGCGGGTGGCGACGGCGTGCACGGGCAGGGTGCGCAGGGCGGGGTCGGCGAGGTCGCGGTGGGCCCGCTCCAGCCGCCGGCGGCGGACGAAGGCGGCGACGGTCTCGCCGTCGGACTGCCGGGTGAACAGGCGGTGCAGGTAGCTGACGGAGATGTGGTGGGCGGCCGCGATGACGGCGGGCGTCAGCTCGGGGTCGTGCAGGTGGCGTGCGACGAAGGCCCGGACGTTCTCGACCAGGGCCCGCTGCCGGGTGTCGTCGGGCACGGCGGCCTCGGCGTCCAGTTCCCGGGCGAGCCAGGCGGACACCAGGTCGACCACGACCCCGCCCAGCCGGGGCGTCTCGACGGGGCCCAGGAGGGCCGCCTGCCGGTCGAGGCCGACGAGGAACTCCGAGAGCAGCGCGCAGGTGCCCTCCCGGGAGGAGAAGCCGCGGCCCAGCAGCTCGTGCACCCGGTGCGGCGGCAGCGGCAGCAGGGCGGCGGGGAAGTCCACGCCGACGGCCTCGATCCGGCGCTCCGCGGGGGCCTGGCCGCGGGTGTCGAAGGCCCGCAGGTCGAACGGGTGGGAGCTGTCGAGCGTGTGCAGGTTGCCGGGCCCGAAGGTCTCGGTGCCCCCGGTGTCGCGGGTCAGGGCGAAGTTGCCGTCGAGCAGCAGGGTCAGGTGGAACACCCCCTGGTCCGAGCGCCGCACCCGGCGGGCGGTGCGCTGGAAGCGGGTCGGCGGGAAGGAGGTCCGCAGGAGGGTCACCGGCCCGAGCTCCAGGCGCCGCATCTCCGCCCGGAAGTCGTCGCGGTGGACGCTGGTCACCTCGCTGTCCCGGGTGCGGCTGACCAACTCCCGCCAGCAGTCGAACCGTTCCTTCTCGGGCACGCCCTCGCTGCGGAACGCGCTCTCCGGGCTCGTGGCCACCGTCCGTCCTTCCCTTCCGGGGTCCGTCCCCTTCCCGTCCGGCCGGGCTCCCCTTCCCCACCGGGTGTCACCGGCTCCTCGCAGCCGGTGACACCGAAACCTACAAGGTCAGACCGGGTGCGCCGCGCCCGGCCCCGGGATGCGGCCGCCCGCCGCGCACCCCCGGTGCCTCCGCCGCCGACGACTGGAGCTGCGCGCGCAACCCGCGCGGCTGGGGCCACATGAACCGGGGCAGCCGCCTGCTGCCCGGCGACTCGCCGGTCTCCGCCAACGGCGCCTACCGGCTGCTCCACCAGAGCGGCGGCAACCTCGTGGAGTACGACGGGAGCGGCACCGCGCTGTGGGCCACCGGCACCGACTCCGGCGGCGCCGGCAAGGTGATCACGCAGTACGACGGCAACGTCGTCGTCTACCGGCCGCACGACGACAGCAGCCCCTGGACGCCGGTCTGGTCCTCGGACAACGGCCGCGTCGGCACCTGCTGACAGCTGCCGGGCCCGGCTGACACCCGCCGGGCCCGGGGAGCCTGATGAAGACCCTGGCCGCCGGAGGGGCCGTCCCGGCCGGGACGGCCCCTCCGCCGCCATGTCCGGGGTGGACACGCGGCGGCCGTGGGCGGTTCCCCGGGGGATCCGGCACCGTCCGTCGCGTCCGTCGGAGCCGTCGGCGACCTCGACGTCGTCCCGATTCGCCTTCCGTCGACGCCCGGACTCCGGTCGTCAGCGCAGCAGCACCCGCAGGCTGAGCAGTCCCCGGTGCCTCGGGTTCTCCTGCCACCGCGCGGCCGCGGCCGGTTCGGCCAGGCGCAGGGCCGGGAAGCGGCGCAGCAGTTCGCCGAAGGCGACCTCGGCCTGGAGCCGGCCCAGCTGTGCGCCGAGGCAGTGGTGGATGCCGTGGCCGAACGCGAGGTGGCGGGTGGCGTCCGGGCGGGTGATGTCGAAGCGGTCGGGGTCGGCGAAGACGGCCGGGTCGCGGTTGGCGGCGAGCAGCGCGATCTGGACGAACTCGCCGGCCGGGATCGTGGTGCCGGCGATGGTCACCGGCTCGGTCGTGCGGCGGAGCGACGCGATGCCGAACGGGCTCTCGTAGCGCAGGACTTCCTCGATCGCGCCGGGAAGGAGCCGCGGATCCGCGCGCAGCGCCGCGAGTTGCTCGGGGTGGCCGAGCAGGGCGTGGACGCCGTTCGCGATCAGGTTGACGGTGGTCTGGTGGCCGGCGATCGCGAGCAGGAACGCCATCGAGGTGATCTCGGCCCCGGTCAGCCGGTCGCCCTCCGCCTGGGCGGCGAGCAGGTCGGAGATCAGGTCGTCGCCCGGGTGGGTGCGCTTGTGGTCGACCAGGGCGCGCAGGTAGTCCGCCATGCCCTCGGCGGTCTCCACCGAGACCTCGCCGTCCGCCCCGCCGCCGTCCTGCGGGCCGGCCTCGACCGCGTTGCCCCGGACCTGGAGGTTCTCCCGTTCGGCCTGCGGCGCGCCGAACAGCTCGAAGACCACCGCGAGCGGCAGCGGCAGTGCGAACTCGGCGATCAGCTCGGCCGATTCGAGGCCGTCCAGCTGGTCCAGCAGTGCGCCGACGTGGCGCTCGACCATCGGCCGCAGGGCCGCCACCCGCCGCCCGGTGTACGCCTGCCGGACCAGCTTGCGAAGCCGGGAGTGCTCCGGGGGGTCGGAGTTGAGCATGTGCGTCATCAGGTCGCGGCCCGGGCCGCCCTCGGAGTTCCCGACGTGCCGGGCGAACGCCTCGGTGACGGCCTTCTTGCTCAGCCGGGGGTCGGCGAGGGCGGCCCGGCACTCGGCGTGGCCGGTGACGACCCAGCCTTCGAGGCCGGCCGCGCCGCCGAACCGGACCTTGCGGACGCCGCCCTCGGTGCGCCAGCGGCGGTACGCGGAGTGCGGGTCGGCGTAGAACCGGCCGTCGGCGAACTCCGTCCCGGCGGCTCCGCGTTCGGCGGCCCGGTGGTCGGCGCGCGGGTGGTCAGCGGGCATCGCGTGCCTTCAGGACCCGGACCTCGCTGACGCCGAGCAGGCCGAGCAGCGGCACCTTGGCGGTCCGCTGCCCGGGGTCGACGACCAGGCCGGCCTCCCGGACCCGGTCCAGCAGCAGTTCCGCGAGCGGCATCACCATGTGCCGGCCCCAGCAGCGTTCGGAGGAGTGCCCGAACGGCAGGTAGCCGGGAGTGCCGTCCGGGTCGAGGTGGTCCCAGCGCTCCGGGCGGAACTCCTCCGGGGCCTCCCACAGCGCCGGGTCGCGATGGGAGAGCAGCGGCAGGACGAGGACGTCGTCGCCCGCGCCGATCCGCGGGTCGATCGCGGGGTACTCGGGCGATGCGCGGCGCAGGATGTTCCACGACGGCGGCAGCAGGCGCAGCGACTCGAGGATGATGTTGCGGTTCGGCGTGCTGTCGTCGAACGGTGCGCCGAGCCACAGCGCGTTCGCGACCAGGGTGGAGATGGTGAAGCAGACGGGTGCGGCGGCTCGGCGGTACATGCCCATCGCGTACCGCCGGTCCTGGTAGCCGGGCGCCTTCGCGGCCAGCTTCCCGAGTGCGGTGAGGTCGTCGCCGGGCTTGGGGCCGCCCGGCAGTGCGGCGCCGACCGAGATCACCAACCAGGTGAGCAGCGGCGTCAGTTCGAGGTTGCGGCTCATCAGGATCCGCAGTCGGCGTGGGTCCCGGCCGAGGATGAGGTCGCGCAGGAAGAGGTGTCCGGTGAGCGGCCACGGACCGGACAGGTCGATGTTCCGCGGCAGCGGGGCCTGCAGCGCCTCGCGCACGTCGCTGCCGATCGTCCGCGTCACCGAGGACGCCTCGGTGCGGCTGATCGAACGTCCGTGCAGCGGTTTGAACGTGGGCCGTTCGATCTCGGTGGCGCGCCGGGCGGCGAGGATCCGGTCGGTGAGCTCGGGCCCGGCGACCCCGATCGTGTCGGGTTCGAGCCGGACGGCGTCCTTGCCCAGATGGTCCCTGAGCAGGGCCTCGAGCCGGGGGGAGAGCACGGTGTTCCGCGCACGGGCGGAGGCGGGTGAGAGTGCCATGTGAGGTCTCCGAGACTTTGCCGGGGCCGGACTCCGCCCCCGCCCCGGCCCGGTCTCCCGGCGGAGGCCGCGAGCGGGCGGAGGCGGGGGCGGATCAGCTGTTCAGGTACCGGAGGTACCGATCAGCCGGCTTAGTACCAGACGTACCAGGCGCTGGCCTTCAGGCTCTTCTTGGCGAAGGACGCGTCACGGATGGAGAACAGGATCTTCATCATTTGGGTCTCCCTTGGTTGCCAGGTGGCTGAGTGGACGTAAGGCCGCTCTGCAGTTGCCCTACGGACCTCTCCACGCGGCCGAACCCCCGTCGGGTTCACTCCGGGAGCGCTGCTCGGCGGGGGCCCCGCGGACACGGGGCCCCGGACTGCTACGACCGGTCGGCGTCCGGGGCACCGAGGGCGAGGGTGAAGCTGGACCGGTCGCCGCGGTAGAGGGTGCGCACCTGCTCCAGCGGGCGCCCCGCCGCGTCCAGGCTGCGGCGGGGCAGCAGCAGCATCGGCAGCGCCGACGGGGTGCCGATCAGCAGCGCCTCGCGCGGGGTGGCCAGCACCGTCTCGATCCGCTCGTCGGCCGCGCCCAGGCGCACCCCGTGCTCGCGCAGGTAGCCGCAGAAGGACCCCTCGGGGTCGAAGTCCCGCGCCAGCGCGGGCACCCGGGCGTCCACAGGACCGAGCATCCGCGCCACCGTCGCGGTGCCGGTGCCCTCGCGCCGCCCGGCCGCTACGCCCGGGCGGCGTCGGCGTCCTCCTCGACGTGGCGCCGGAAGTCCTCCAGGTCGTCGATCACCCGGCGGTCGACGAAACCGAGCGCCTCGGCGAGGCGCTCCCAGATCCCGTGCGGCTCGACCTCCAGCTGGAGCATCACCCGGGTGGTCCGGTCGTCCACCGAGTGGAAGGTGACCACACCCCGGTGCCGCACCGGCCCGGGGCCGCTGTCCCAGGCCATCCGCTCCCGCGCCACCAGCTCCGTCGTCACGGCCTCGAACTCCCGCGGCCCGGCCGCGGTCCGCACCACCAGGCTGGCGCCGCGGTCCGACCGGTCGACACTGACCACCCCGCGCATGAACCGCGGGAACTCCTCGACCCTCACCCAGCTCCCGTAGACCGTGTCGAGCGGCGCCGACACCTCGACGGACTCCTCGATCCGGTGCATCGCTGCTCCTCCTGACCTCTCGCCACCGGCCGCCCGCGGCGGCTCCCTGCTGCGCGGCTGCCCGCTGCGCGGCCCGGTATGCACCTCCACCCCCGCACCCCGGCGCCCCCGCGGCCGCGCCCGGAGCCCCGCCCGCCGCCGGGTGCGCCGGTGTCGGTGCTGGTCAGGGCCGGTCGGCGGTGTATAGCCTGACGGGGCGTCGGGCCGCGCCAGGAAGACGGAAGTTCGCCGACGAACCCTCCTCGGCGACGGCGGCGGCACCCCCCGCGGCACCGGCCGGTGCCGTGCGGACGCGACCGGCGGGCCGGCGCCCCGCGCCGGATCCGCCGACCAGGCCAGGACGTCCTGGAACAACCGCAGGGCCCGGAAGGGGCAGTGACGTGGACTACGGACTGATGTCATTCGGATCGGCGCTCGGGGAGCCCGTCGCCGTCGCGGACGTGGCCTCCGAGTACACCGAGGACGTCGAGCGCGTCCAGGCGTACGGCTACCGCACCGTCCACCGCAGCCCGGACGGGGTCGGGCTCACCGACCTGGCCGTCGAGGCCGCCCGGGCGGCCCTGGACGAGGCGGGCACCGACCCCGCCGACCTGGACCTGGTGGTCCTCGCGATCACCGACATCCCCGAGTACCTGTACTGGGACCCGGCCGCGGCCCTCCAGGACCGCCTCGGCGCCCGCCGCGCCGAGGCGGTCCTGGTCGGCCAGGGCTGCGTCAGCGGGATCACCTGCTTCGACCTGCTCGCCGGCCGCTTCGCCACCCACCCCGACTACCAGCGGGCCCTGGTCGTGGGGGCGCACCGGACGTGCGAGCCCTACTGGAACCGGATGTACACCAACTCGCTGCTGTTCTCCGACGGCGCCGGCGCCGCGGTGGCCGGGCGCGGCCACCCCGAACTGCGCTGGCGGGCCGCCGAGACGATCAGCGACGGCCGCTACGCCGACCTGTTCCGGATGGAGGAGGGCGGCGCGGCCGCCCCCTTCCGCGGCGGCCGCACGCCCGCCCCGGCCCGCGACGCCTGGGGCCTGATGGAGTTCTTCGACTACGACACGGAGCGCTTCCAGGAGTTCGTCGGCCTGATGGGCGAACGGGTGCACGAGGTGGTCGCGCGGGCCTGCAAGCGGATCGGCGCGTCCGTCCAGGACCTCGCCAGGGTGGTGCTGCTCAACGACAACCACGCCACCCTGACGAAGCTGGCCGACCGGCTCGGCGTCCCGGTGGAGCGCACCAACCTCGAAATCTCCCTGGAACGGGGCCACTTCGGGGCCGCGGACCACCTCCTCGACCTCCAGTACCACCGCGCGGCCGGGCACTTCGGCGACGGCGACCTGATCGCCCTGGCCGGCATGGGGCGCGGCATGCACTGGAGCTGCACCCTCCTGGAGTGCTGACCGGCCGGCCACCCCGGTCCGGGACCGCCGCGGCGTTGTCAGTGGCGGCCGCCATGATTCCGCCATGACCGACACCGCAGCCCCGCTGTCCTCCCCGTCCGCGTACGCCGACGCCGTCGCCACCGCCGTCCAGGCCGCCGCCGCGTACTACGCCGACGGCGCCACCCCGCTCGGGGACGACGAGTACGACGCGCTGCTGCGGGCCATCGCCGCCTACGAGGACGCCCACCCCGGCCAGGCGCTGCCCGACTCGCCGACCGGCAAGGTGGCCGGCGGCGCCGCCACCGGCGACGTCCCGCACAGCGTGCCGATGCTCTCGCTGGACAACGTGTTCTCCGCGGAGGAGCTGGAGGCCTGGGCCGCCGGCCTGGAACGGCGCCTGGGCCGGCCCGTCACCGCCTGGTGCGTGGAGCCCAAGCTCGACGGCCTCGCCGTCGCCGCCCGCTACCGCGCCGGGCGCCTGCGGCAGGTGGTCACCCGCGGCGACGGCCTCGCCGGCGAGGACGTCACCCACGCCGCCGCCGACATCCTCGGCCTGCCCGCCGAACTCACCGAGCCCGCCGACATCGAGCTGCGCGGCGAAGTCCTGCTCACCCAGGACCAGTTCGAGCACGCCAACCGGGTGCGCACCGAGCACGGCGCCACCCCCTTCGCCCACCCGCGCAGCGGCGCCGCCGGCACCCTGCGGGCCAAGGACCGCCCCTACCGGGTCGAGCTGACCTTCTTCGCCTACGACGCCGTCGGCCCCGAAGGCCTCGCCCACAGCGCCCTGCTGGAACACCTCGCCGCCCTCGGCGCCAACACCGCCGCCGCCACCGCGGCCCGCCCGCGGCACTGCGCGGGCATCCCGGAGGTGCAGCGGCGCATCGACGAGATCGCCGCCCTGCGCTCCGAACTGCCCTTCGGCATCGACGGCGTGGTGGTCAAGGCCGACCTGGCCGCCGACCGCGCCGAGGCCGGCTCCGGCTCGCGCGCCCCGCGCTGGGCGGTGGCCCGCAAGCTGGCCGCCCAGCACAAGGTCACCCGGCTGCTCGGGGTGGAGTGGAACGTCGGCCGCACCGGGATCATCGCCCCGCGCGCGGTCCTCGAACCGGTGGTGATCGACGGCGTCACCGTCACCTTCGCGACGCTGCACAACCCCGCCGACATCGAACGGCGCGGGCTGATGATCGGCGACCAGGTCTTCGTCTACCGCGCCGGCGACGTGATACCCCGGGTGGAGGCCCCGGTGCTGGACGCCCGCACCGGCGCCGAGCAGCCGATCGCCTTCCCCGAGGCCTGCCCGCGCTGCGGCGACGCCATCGACACCGCCGAACAGCGCTGGCGCTGCGTGCGCGGCCGCAACTGCCAGGCCGTGGCCTCCGTCCTCTACGCGGCCGGCCGCGACCAGCTCGACATCGAGGGCCTCGGCGGCACCCGCGCCGTCCAGCTCGTCGAGGCCGGCCTGGTCGCCGACCTCGCCGACCTGTTCACCCTCACCCGCGAGCAACTGCTCACCCTGGAGCGGATGGGGGAGACCAGCGCCGTCAACCTGCTCGCCGCGATCGCCACCGCCCGTACCCAGCCGCTCAACCGGGTCTTCTGCGCCCTCGGCATCCGGGGCACCGGACGGACCATGTCCCGCCGGATCGCCGCGCACTTCGGCAGCATGACGGCGATCCGCGCCGCCGACGCCGAGACCCTGGCCGGCGTCGACGGCATCGGCGCCGAGAAGGCCCGCGTCGTCGCCGCCGAACTCGCCGAGCTCGCCCCGCTGCTGGACCGCCTCGCCGACCTCGGCGTGGGCACCGCCGTCACCACCCCGGCCGCCCCCGCGGCGGCGGGGGAGGGGAACGGCACCGGCGACGGGGGCGACGGCGGCCCGCTGGCCGGCCAGGCCGTCGTCGTCACCGGCAGCATGAGCGGCGCCCTCGCCGACCTCTCCCGCAACCAGATGAACGAACTGATCGAACGCGCCGGGGGCAAGGCCTCCTCCTCGGTCTCCAAGCGCACCACCCTCCTCGTCGCCGGCGAGAAGGCCGGCTCCAAGCGCGCCAAGGCCGAGGAGCTCGGCATCCGCATCCTCACCCCCGAGGAGTTCGCCGCCCTGGTGGCCTCCCAACTCGCCGCCTGACCCGGCGCCGGCGGACAGCCAGGGGGCGGCCGGGGGGGGGCTGACGGGGTGCCGGGCACCCCCGAGAAATCTCGGATACCGGCGTGCCCGAAGCATCGACAAGGATGACGTCGCACTCCGTACGCACCCCTGCGCGGGGCGTGCGCGCATCCGTGACGGGCGCGCACGCCCCGGCCCCTTTCCGCGACCGCTGGAGGAGCCCAGATGACCACCACCCGCAGGACCCGCCGGCGCACCCTCGCCGCCTCGGCCACCACCGCCGTCGCCGTGGGCCTGTTGGGCCTCGGCGCCGCCCCCGCCGCCCATGCCGACACCCTCCCGACCTTCTGCAACCCGGCCGTGGACCAGACCACGACGGAACCCTTCAACGTGCAGGTCACCCCCAAGGTCACCGACTTCCTCATCGTCAACGTCGCCGCGGGCACCACCGGACAGCACAGCGACACCCTGACCAGGATCAGCTCGGTGAGCACCACCGTCGACAACCGGACCGAGATCACCGCCACGGCGAGCGCGCTGTTCCTCAAGGTCCAGGCCAAGGTCGGCTTCTCGGTCCAGACGACCACCTCCAGCACCACCAGCCAGACCGTGAGCGACACCTGGAACCTCAACTCGCCCGGACGGTACGGCCTCTACCGGGGGACCCGGGTCGTCACCGGCCAGTACGTCAACCGGGTCTGCGCCCAGACCGGCCCCACCACCGGAATCTGGGTCACCTCCCAGCCCACCCCGGGGACGTTCACCACCTACGAGGCCCCGGAGATCGGCTCGGTCGGCTGCGCGCCCGCCGAACCGGCCGGCACCGTACGCCGGGCCGCCCAACTCCTCATCAGCAGCTGCTGACCGTGCCCACGACCCGACGACGACGGAGGAACCCGTGACCAACCCCCTGCGACACGCGAGCGTCCGCCCGGGCACGGCACTGCGCGCCCTCGGCGCCGCCGCCCTCGCCCCACTGGCCGGCCTCACCCTGCTCGCCGCCCCCGCATCGGCCGAGACCCGGGCAGCGGCCTCGACCGAGTGGCACGGCTACGTCTGCGACGACGGCTACTACCGGATCAGGACGCCGTTCAACCAGCTCGTGGAGAGGAACCAGTACAGCGCCTGGGGGCAGGCCGTCCAGAACCCCGACACCGGCGGCTACAACCAGCAGTGGAAGCTGTGCCACTACAAGGACGACAACCAGTCCTTCATCTTCCGCAGCCGGCGCAACGAGAACGAGTGCCTGGGCATCTGGAAGCAGAACCCGAACGACAACGGCGAAGGACTGGGCGACTCCGCCAACTTCAACGTGTTCGACTGCTCCGGGTGGATCTACGGCAACCAGATCTTCCACCTGCTGTACCCCACGCCCGGCTCCAACCAGGTGGTGCTGCGGATCGGGCACAGCGGCAGCTTCGCCGCCGTCTCCGACCAGGCCGGCAGCGCCGGTTCGGCCGTGGCCCAGTACGCCTACCGGGCCACCCTGTTCACGCTGGACCACCTGGCCGCCTGACGGCCCCGCCCCGCCCGGGGGTCCGGCTGCGCCGGGCCGGACCCCGCGGCGTACGGCCCCGCGGCGTACGACCCCGGGGGGAGAGGGGACCGGGAGCGGGCTCCCGGACGGCCCGGGCCCCCGGTGCCGGGGTGTGAGGGCGCCCTCGTCCCGTGCGCGGACGACCCGACCCGGTCGCGGATGGTCGGCTGGAGGCCTGCCGGGAAACCCCGGAAAACCCCTCCCACCGACAGGAGTTCCCCGTGAACGCGCACGAGTCCCACCGCCCCCGCCGGAGCGCCGCGCGCGGCCGGATCGCGCTGGCCGCCGTCGCCGGCGCGCTGGTTGTCGGGGCCGCTGCTCCCGCCGGTGCCGTCGCCGCCGACGCCGGCCCCGCCGCGGCACGGCGGCCGGACACCGTCCAGAAGAACCTGGACGCCCTGGTACGGGACTTCGACATGCCCGGCGCGCTGGCCGCCGTCACCGGCCGGGACGGACGCACCCGCAACTACACCGCCGGGGTGGGCGACCTGGCCACCCGGGCCAAGGTGCCGGTGGACGGCCAGGTGCGGATCGGCAGCAACACCAAGGCCTTCACCGCGGTGGTCGTGCTGCAACTCGTCGAGGAGGGCAAGGTCGCGCTCGACGAGCACGTCGACACCTACCTGCCCGGCCTGCTGCGCGGGGACGGCATCGACGGCGCGGCCATCACGGTCCGCCAGCTCCTCCAGCACACCGCCGGCCTGCCCAACTACACGAAGTACCTCGACCTCACCGGCCCGCTGGACCGGTACTACGAGCCCCGCGACCTGCTCGACCTCGCGCTCGCCCACAAGGCCGACTTCGCCCCGGGCACCGGCTGGCAGTACAGCAACACCGGCTACCTGGTCGCCGGGATGATCATCCAGAAGATCACCGGCCGGCCGGTGGGCGAGGAGATCACCCGCCGCGTCATCGACCGGATCGGCCTGCGGCACACCTACTTCCCGACCCCCGGGGACACCACCGTGCACGAGGCCCACCCCAGGATCTACCACCGGCTGACGCCCGGCGCCCCGCTCACCGACGTCACCCGGCAGGACCTGTCGTGGGGCTGGGCGGCGGGGGCGATGGTCTCCACCAACACCGACCTCAACCGCTTCTACACGGAACTGCTCGGCGGCCGCCTGCTCGGCCCGGAGCAGCTCGCCCAGATGCGCACGACCGTCGCCACCGACGGGAGCCTGGGCGAGGGCGCCCGGTACGGGCTGGGCCTGGCCTCCTACCGGCTGTCGTGCGGCCCCGGCGTCTACTGGGGCCACGGCGGCGGCCTGCCCGGCTCCGTGACCTTCGGGGGCGTCACCGAGGACGGCCGCGCCGCGAACTTCGCGGTGACCACCACGCCGTCCGAAGCGGCCGTGCCGCGGATCACCGCCGACGTGGACGCGGCCCTCTGCAAGTAGGCCGCCGGACCGCGACCGGCGCCGTAGGGCCGGGGCGGGGAGACCGGCCGGCCTCCCCGCCCCGGCCCTACGGCCCTACTGCGGGTTGCCGTTGGCGGCGAGGCGGGCGCTCATCTCGGCGTGGGCGCGCGCGGAGCGGGTGTTGGCCGGGTCGTGGACCAGGCGCAGGTAGTCGTAGAGGATCCGCACGCACTCGTCGCGGGTGGAGCAGGGGGCGTCGGCGGCCAGGTCGAGGCCCCGGGTGACCTCCATCAGCCTCCCGTCGGCCGCGGCGTACACCGGGTGCCACACCAGCCGCACCGCCGGGTCGAGCGCCATGACCACGCGCAGCTGCGGCACCTCCTGCGCGATCAGCACGCTGTCCGGGTCGTACGCCCGCAGGAAGATGTGGACGGGGCCGCGGGCACGGCTCACGAAGGCCTTGGACAGGACGTTCCACATCGGCGTCTTGAGCATCCAGTCCGGGGTCAGGGTCAGCCTGTCGACCACCCCGCCGAAGGCGGTGGCCTCCAACGGGGTGTGGCCCTTGGCGAGGGCGTAGTCGCTGACCTCCCGGCCGCCCGACCACAGGGCCAGCGTCGGCGTGTCGATCTCCAGGTAGTCGCCGACGACCTTCACCAGCTCCTGGTACCAGCTGTTCGACGCCCGGTGGTCGCGCTGGGCCTGGCGCTCGGTGTACCGCGCCATGGCCTCGTCGTTGAGCCGCCCCTGCTCGGCGATGCCGCCGAGGACGAGCTGCCAGGCGACCTCCGTGACGTCCGCGGAGAAACCCGCCCGGGCCATGTCCTCGCGGAACGAGCCCCACTCGCCGTGCCCGGCGGGGTCGGCGGCGTCGCGCCGCGCCTGCTCCCTGACCCCGTCGGCCGCCTGGCGCTGCAGCCGGCGGGTCACCGCCGCGTTGCCCACCGTCCGCTGGAGGTCGGCGAGTTCGCCGGGGCGCGGCGCCCGGGCGGGGGCGGCCGGCGCCGACGCCCGCCGCTGCGCCGTACGCCTGGCCGGTGCGGCCCCGGACGTCGGCGCCACCGAGTGGGTCGCGGTCTCTCGCACGCTCCGGCCCTCCTGCGTCGCTGCGCGGCACACCGACCCTACGGCCCCCGCGCGGCTCCCGCCAGGGACGAAAGGGCACCGGCGGGGCACCGGCCGGCGCCCCGCCGGCCACCCCGGGGGCGACGGCGGTGGGGACGAGGCCGTGGACGACGGCCGGGTGCGGCCCCGCCCAGAACCCCGGACGTAGGACCAAATGCCGATGGCCGTACACCCCAACGCCCGGGTGGAATGGCCGGATGGACCACGCGCCACACCCCGAGCGGCCGTCCGCCGGCCTCACCGCCGCCGAGCGGTCCGCCTACCTCGACCGGATCGCCCTGCCCGACCCCGGCAGGCCCTGCCCGCAGGCGCTCGCCCGGCTCCAGCTCGCCCACCTGCGCACCGTCCCGTTCGAGAACCTCGGCCTCCACCTCGGCGAGGGCGTCGACCTCGCCCCCGGCGCCCTGCTGGCCAAGGTCGTGACCCGCCGCCGGGGCGGCTTCTGCTACGAACTCAACGGCGCCTTCGCCCGGTTGCTCACCTCGCTCGGCTACCGGGTGAGCCTGCTGGCCGCCCGCGTCTTCGACGGCGAACGCCTCGGCCCGCCGCTCGGCCACCTCGCCCTGCGGGTGGACCTCGACGAACCCTGGCTGGTCGACGTCGGCTTCGGCCGCTTCAGCCGCCACCCGCTGCGCCTGGACGAACGCGGCGAACAGGCCGACGCCGAGGGCGCGTTCACCCTCACCCCGACCGGCCCGCACGGTGACCTGGACGTCCTGCTGGACGGCAGGCCGCAGTACCGCCTGGGCCTGCGCCCGTACGAGCTCGCCGACTTCGCCGCGACCTGCTGGTGGCAGGCCACCTCGCCGGACTCCCACTTCACCCGCTCGACGACCTGCTCGCTGCTCACCGCGGACGGCGGCCGGGTGACCGTCAGCGGCCGGCGCCTGATCACCACCAGCCCGGACGGCGGACGCACCGAGCGGGCCCTCGCCGACGACGAGCTCCTCGCCGCCTACCGCACCCGCTTCGGGATCGCCCTGGACCGCCTTCCTGACCTCCCGGGCTGAGCGGGCGACCAGGCTGAGCGGCCGAGCGGGCCGCGCCCCCGGGTCAGCCGCCGGCCCGCCCCTCCGTCCCGGGCGGGCCGGACGGCTGCGGGCGGTCGACGCGGACGAGGTCCGGCCAGTACCGCGGCCCGTCGGTCTCGATCCGCCGCAGGACGGGATCGACGGCGGCCAGCAGCGGCCCGATCCCGTCGGCGACCTCCGACAGGACGGCCTCCCCCTCGCCCGGCCGCTCCTCGCGCTCGGGGTCCATGACCCGCGCACAGTGCTGCCCGGCCCGCCGGGTCTGCTCCAGCGCCGCCCACCAGGGCCCGTCCAGACCGGAGTCGGGGATGTGGAGGTGGCCCAGGGCGGTCGCGGCGGCGCCCTGGAGCGCGGTGCAGACCTCGGCGAAGCGGCGGCCGTCGACCCGCACCGACTCGCCCGGCTGCTCGGCCGCCGCCCGCTGGAGCCCCTGGACCTCCTCGGAGAAGGCCCGGTACCCGTCGACGAGCGCCAGGATGTCCTGCTTCCCGCCGACCAGGTACCATATCAGCAGCTGGAAGACCCGGACCCGTTCGGAGCGGGCGTCGGCCGGCCGCTGCGCCGTGGGGTCGAGCCCGCCCGCCGAACCCGACGGCAGCGCCTGCACGGCGGCGGGCCCCAGGGCCAGCGCCCCGACGAGGGCCCCGACGAGCACCACCCGCCGGACGCCGGAGCGTGCCACCCGGCCGTCCGGCGCGGCGGCGCCGCCCCGCCGGAGGAGGGCGAGCGGCAGCCGCACCAGCGCCGCGGCCAGCGCCGCCCCGAACAGCGCCGGCAGCACCGGGCCCGCCAGCACCTGCACCACCGGCCAACCGCCCTGCGGCACCCACAGGCAGCTGTCGCCCATGGTCCGCAACGGCCCCAGGCACCCGTCCGCCGACATCAGCACGAACACCGCCACCAGCGCGCACGCCTGGGCGACCCCCGCCGCCACCAGCGCCCCGACCAGCCACAGCCGCCGGGACACCAGCGCCACCACCACCGCCGTGACCACCACCCCGGCCCACACCGCGACCGTCAGCCACGACACGTACCGCAGCACGAACCCGCCCCCGCGCTCACCCAGCGGCGGACGGTCCGCGTACAGCACGGCCTTGACCGCCAGCACCCCGGCCACGCACAGCACCCCGCCCAGCAGCCCGCGGCGCAGCGCCCGGCCCAGCCCCCGGTGCCCGCCGAGCAGCCACAGCAGGTACGGCAGCGCCCACAGCGCCCCCGCGGCCGCCACGAAGGCCGTCGTGCGCCCGTCCACCCCCAGCCGCGGCATCACCGTGGCGATCCACTCCAGCTCGGCCCCGTGCCGCTCCCACCCGCCGGGGAACCGCCGGACCACCAGCTCCCGCATCCCGCCCCCGCCCAGGACGTCCCCGGCGGTGTACAGGTGGCCGCTCCCCGACCACCAGGCCAGCCCGGCCGCCGCGACCAGCACCGCCCCCGCCAGCGCGGCCACCCCCGCCACCCGCCCGCGCCCCAGCCCCAGCCGGGCGCACTGCACCAGCCACGGGACGTACGCCAACGCGCCGAGCAGCAGCACCAGCAGCGCGAGC
Source organism: Kitasatospora sp. NPDC092039 (assembly GCF_044756065.1). Taxonomy (NCBI): domain Bacteria; kingdom Bacillati; phylum Actinomycetota; class Actinomycetes; order Kitasatosporales; family Streptomycetaceae; genus Kitasatospora; species Kitasatospora sp. NPDC092039. Next base: position 109,699 of record NZ_JBIVSD010000010.1, read on the forward strand.
GGATACGCCGGAAACCAGCGCCCGCCGGCGGTGATGTCCACCACCAGCTCGCCGACCACCAGGCCGGCGCCCAGCCACAGCCCCGCCCGCAGCCCCTCCGGCCCGGCCGTCCCGCGGTGCGCCGCGTACGCCGCCGACCGCCAGGCCGCCACCCCGAGCACCAGCGCCGTCGGCACGGCCGCCAGCCACACCCCGCCCGTCCCCCCGGCGAACGGGGGCAGCAGCAGCGGGACGGCGACACCGGCCGCGCCCACCAGGAACGTCTGCAGCGGCGCCAGGGTGAACAGCGCCGCCGGATCGTCCAGCGCCCGGCGCCGCTGCGCCCAGGTCGGATGCGCCCGCCAGAGCCGGCCGAGCCGGGCAGCCGGGCCCACCGGATCGCGCACGTCCCACACCCGCCGGTCGGCGCCGAGCGCGACGGCGTCCGCGTCCGCGTACAGCTCCCGGTGGCGCAGCGCGTCCGCGCGGGCCAGCACCACCAGCAGTGCCATGCCCAGCGCGGTGGCCGTCTGCCTCACCAGCGGCGCCCGCCCGGCCGGCCAGAACACCCGGTCGGCGCCCACGAAGAGGCCGAACTCCGCGCCCACCAGCGACCCGCCGACCACCACCGCGAACGGCAGCGCCACCAGCAGCGCGAACACCCGCCACAGCGCGGTGACCGCGTACCCCAGGTCCACGTCCCGGTTGCGGATGTGCGCGAACTCGTGGAGCACCACCGCCCGGAACCCGGCCGGATCGCTCACCCGGGTCACCAGCAGCCCTGCGTACAGGCACACGGTGCGCCGGCGCGGGTGGCCGAACACCACCGCCCCCGAGCCGAGCCGGCCCGGGTCCACCACGAACTCCGGCACCACCGGCAGCCGGGCCGACTCCGCCAGGCGCAGCAGCTCCGCCCGCAGCTGCCCGTCCACGGGCTCCAGCCGGCGCGAGCGCCGCCGCCAGCGGGGCAGCAGCAGGTACAGCGCGGCGGCCGCCAGCAGCACCAGCGCCAGCGCGGCGGGCACCGGCCAGCGCGGGTCGTCCGGGGCGGCGGCCAGACAGGCGCGCAGCGCCGGGTCCGTCCCCGGGTCGACCCCCAGTTGCGTCAGGAAGTCCCCGTTCGGGTCGAACCCGGCGGCCAGCGAGCAGGCGTACTCCGCGGCCCGGCCCTTGCGGACCAGCTCCAGCAGGGTCGTCAGCATGTGGTGGGCGGCGGCCACCATGGACAGCAGCAGCAGGCCGAAGCGCAGCGCGGTGCCGGCGGGCAGGACGCGCGGGTCGAGGACCGGCGCGGCGGCGGGCGGCTTCGGCGGCTCGGGCGGTAGCGGCGGTGCGGCGGGTGCGCTCATGCCGGCGGCTCCGGGGCGCCGGGCCCCGCCGGGGGAGCGGGCGGGGCAGTGGGTGGTTCCGGGGGAGCGGGCGGGGCAGTGGGTGGTTCCGGGGGAGCGGGCGGGGCGGCGGGTGCGCCCGGCTCCATGGCCAGCCGGGCCACCACGCAGTCCGCGAGCGCGCCGGCGGCCGGCTCGTCGAACCCGGCCTCGCGGGCACCCGTGCGCACCCGGGCGTGGACGGCCGCCAACTGCCGCTCGTCCAACGGCGGTACGGGCGGCTCCGGCGCGGGCCGGCCGCGCCCGCGCCGCCACAGCCGCCGCAGCCCGCCGCCCGCGCGCGCCACGCCGGCGCCGACCGCGGCCCGGCAGGCCTCGTCCACCGCCATCCACACCACCGGCGTGGCCAGCGCGGCCGCCTCCGCCAGCCCGAACCCCAGCGGCTCGCCCCGCCGCCGGCGCCCGAACAGCGCCACCACCTCCTCGGAGGACAGCCTGTCCAGCCCCCGCAGCAGCGGAAGCTCCTCCGGTGCCAGCCGTGTCACCACATCCACGACGACGTCCCGAACCGATCCGGCCATCCGCCCGCCCCCCCTGAGCTGATCTTTCGTCAACTGCCGACGCGTGAGCGGAACTTACCCCCATCGAAGGCCCGCCATCCAGGGGGTTTCCCGACCGTTCCCGGCGGACGGGCGTCCGGGGCCGGCAGCCGCCCCACCACGGGAACACCCCGCCGTGGCGGCCGGGTCGGGCGCCGGCAGGTTGTCCGAAGAACCGGTGGAGGTCCCCCGGCACGGCCTGTTTGATGGTCCACCTACAAGAACGGTTCGGCTCGGACGGGAGTCGGGTGATCCGGCCCGGCCGAGCGCACAGGAGGGGGCGCGGGGTGGGTCGTGCTGGACGTCCGCAAGGGCGGTACAAGGGAGAGACCGAGCAGGCGGACGACCTGGCCCGGTTCGTCCGGGAGATGACGTCGGGGACCACCGTCCGCGAGCTCGCCCGGCGCTACCGGGCCAGCAAGACCAGCTGGGGCGAGTACCGCTCGGCGCAGCGGGACATCCCGTGGCACCTGCTCCAACGGCTGGTCCACGACCACGTGACGGACCCGCGGGCCCGGGCGGCGCTGCTGGCGCGCGCCGCCCACCTGCACGAACAGGCCACCCGGGCGGCCGGGGGCCTCCAGCCGCCCGGAGCGGGACGGTCGGCCGCACAGCAGGCGCTGGACCTGGCCCGGCAGGCGCAACGGCAGGCCGAGGCGGGCATGGCAGAGGCGGAGGAACTGATCCGGGTGCTGGTGGCGATCGTGGCCGAGCTGCGGGGCGAACTGGCCACCGGCGCCGAGGACGCGGCGGGCCCCGCCGCACCCCCGCCGGCCGGCGGCGGCGCGGCGGGGTCGCGGCGCTCCCGGCTGCGGGAGGCGACGCGCTGCCTGGAGGAGGTGCGCCGCATCCGGGACAGCGCGTGCGAGGCACGGCGCACCGCGGAACGGGAGCAGGACGCCATCGAGGCCCTGGTCGACCAGGAGCTGACGCAGGCCCGGCCGCCGGGCGCCGAACTGGTGGTGGCCGACGGGGTGCAGGCCCACCTGCCGGTGCTGCGGCGGCTGGGCGCCGGTCTCGTGGAGGTGCGGCAGGCCCTGGCCGACCGGCGCCGGGAGGTGCTCCGGATGGCCAACGCCGTGCCCGGCTCCGGGATTGTCCGCGGCGAACTGGTCCGTACGGCGGACAACCGCCCGCTCGCTCCGCTCGCGCCGGCGGTGGCGCGCGCGTGGGCGTCGGCGGGCGGCGCGGCGTTCACCGGCCCGCCGCGCCCGGGGCCCGCCGGTGCGCGCCGGCCCCGTCCCGCCGGGACCGGCGCGGCCGTGGCGGCAGCCCTGGCCGGTGTGCTGGTGCTGGCCGGTGTCCTGGTGGGCGTCCGGCTGGGCCCTGCCTCCGCGCCCCTGGATACCGTTCCCCAGGCGGTCGACACCCGGATCGGGCCGCAGGCCGGCGCGCTCGGCGACTCCCCGTCCCCGGCCGCGGGCAGCCCCTCGTCCCCGGCCCCCGGCGGCGGCGCGACCAGCGCGCCCGCCGTCTCGCCACCGGCCGCCGTGCCCGCCCCGGCCGCGGGAGCGCAGGCCCCGCCCGCGCCGGCCGGTACGGCGGCCCCGACCGCGGCGGCCGGCGCCCCGCCGGAATCCGCCGCCCCGGCCGCGAGCGGGGGTGGTCGGCCCGCCCCGCCGGCGTCCTCCCCGCCGGCGCCGTCCCCGCCGGTACCGACGGCGGGGCCCGGCTCCACGCCGCCCGCCCGCCTCGGCGGGACCCCGACGACCCCGCCGACGGGGTCGGTGGAGATCAGGAACGGCTACAGCCTGCAGTGCGTGGCCACCCCCGGCGGCAGCCGGGAGGAGGGCCAGCAGGTCCAGCAGTTCCCCTGTGGGGACTACCCCGACCACTTCTGGGAGGCCCGCAAGGCCTACACGGACGCCGAGGGCGACACCTACTACCGGTTCGTCAGCTACAACAGCGCCCTGTGCCTGTCCGTCCGGGACTCCAGCACCGACGCCACCGCCCAGGTCGTCCAGTCAGCGTGCGGCGACGGCCCCGGACAGGCCTGGAAGATCGAGAAGTGGCCGCACGGCATCCGCTTCGTCAACGGCAACAGCCGGCAGTGCCTCGCCGTCTCCCACGGCAGCAACGCCCCGCAGGCCCCGCTGATGCAGTACCCGTGCGGCGACTACCCGGACCACTACTGGGCCTACGGCCCGCGCCGGTAGCCCCCGGCTCCCCGCGTTGTCCGCGAAGACACCGGGTTGTCCGCCGCCCACCTGGCCCGCAGCCGGGTCCGCGTCGACGGACAATCCCGGCCTGCCGCACGGTCGGATCTCCACCGGTCGACAGCCCGGACGGCTGTCGACCACCCCCGGAGAAAGGGACCGCCATGCGTCTCAGGAAGATCGTGGCCGCCGGCCTGCTGGCCCTGACCGTCACAGCCGTCGGCGCCGGCACGGCCGACGCGCAGACCTACGTCATCAAGGGCGCCTACGGCTACTACGACGGCAACAAGCACATGTTCGGCATCGGCGACACCGAGCCCGACGGCAACTACCCGTACGTGGAGTGGCGCATCAACGGCGTCAGCCAGAGTTCTCTGCCGAACTACAACGGCAACGGCTCCTGGCGGGACTACTACCTGCCGTCCGGCCAGTGGGGGCAGTCCCTGGCCTGGAAGATCTGCCGCTCCGGCGGCGGTGGCTGCTCTCCCTGGCTGTACGAGACCTCCTGACCCGGCGTAACCGTTCCCGCCCCGCCGCTGCCACCGCGCGGCGGCGGGGCGGGCTACTCGCGGGGGCCGGGCCCGGGCGCTCTGCCCGTGGCGAATCTGCGGCGGGCAGAGAAACCGCGGCCGCGGGCCGTGACGGGCCCAGAGTGGAGCGGACGGCATTCCCCGCCCCCGCAAGGAGCGCAGATGACCCCTCTCAGCACGTCCCCGCCCCGCGCGGCGGAGGGCGACACCACGCCCACCGCCTTCGACGACCACCTCGCCGCGCAGCTGCTCGCCCAGCGGATCGTCCTGCTCGGCACCCAGGTCGACGACGTGTCCGCCAACCGGGTGTGCGCGCAGCTGCTGCTGCTGTCCGCGGAGGACCCGCGCACCGACATCAGCCTGTACATCAACAGCCCCGGCGGCTCCGTCACCGCGGGCCTCGCCATCTACGACACCATGCGGCTCGTCCCGAACGACGTCTCCACCCTGGCGATGGGATTCGCCGCCAGCATGGGCCAGTTCCTGCTCACCGTCGGCGCGCCCGGCAAGCGGTTCGCGCTGCCGAACGCGCGGATCATGATGCACCAGCCCTCGGCGGGCATCGGCGGCACCGCCGCGGACATCGAGATCCAGGCCGAGAACCTCCAGTTCACCAAGAGGGCCATCGAGCGGATCACCGCCGAGCACACCGGGCAGAGCGAGGAGACCATCGCCCGCGACGGCGACCGGGACCGCTGGTTCACCGCCGAACAGGCCAGGGAGTACGGGATCGTGGACCGGGTGGTGGAGTCGGTCGCCGACATCCGCCCGGCCGCCTCCCGCCGACGGATCGGACTGTGACATGGGCTCGTACACGGTTCCCTACGTCATCGAGCGCACCGCACAGGGCGAGCGCACCTACGACGTCTTCAGCCGGCTGCTGAACGAACGGATCATCTTCCTCGGCACCGAGATCGACGACTCGGTCGCCAACGTGGTCATCGCCCAACTCCTGCACCTGGAGTCGGAGAACCCGGAACGCGAGATCTCGATCTACCTCAACTCGCCCGGCGGATCGTTCACTTCACTGATGGCGATCTACGACACGATGACCTTCGTGCAGGCGCCGATCTCCACCTTCTGCGTCGGCCAGGCGGCGTCGACGGCCGCCGTGCTGCTGGCCGGCGGGGACCCCGGGCGGCGGTTCGTGCTCCAGCACGCCCGGGTGCTGCTCGGCCAGCCGGCCAGCGGCGGCCGGCAGGGGACGGTCTCCGACCTCAGCCTCGCGGCCAAGGAGATGGTCCGCATCCGCTCGCAGGTGGAGGAGGTGCTCTCCCGGCACACCCACCACGACGCGGCGACGCTGCGCGCCGACATGGACCGCGACAAGGTGCTCACCGCCGAGGAGGCCGTCGCCTACGGCATCGCCGACCAGGTGCTGAGCCGGCGGCTCCCCTTCGCCTGACCCCGCGCGGCCGGTACGGCGGCGGTGCGCACCGCCGCCGTACCGGCCGCCGAACCCGGGCCGGCGCCCCGCTCAGGCGGCCAGGCAGAGGCCGTCGTACCGCGCCGTGGGCGACGTCCGGCCCCGGCCCGCCAGGCCCTGGCCGGACAGGGCCTGGCCGGACAGGCCCCGGCCCGCCAGGCTCCGGCCCACCCGGCTCGGGACCGCGTACCGGGCCAGCTCGTCCTGGGCCAGCGAGAGCAGGTCCGCGAGCCCCAGCCCCAGCGCCCGGGCGGCCGCCGCCAGCACCTCGGAGGAGGCCTCCTTGCGCCCGCGCTCCAGCTCCGACAGGTAGGGCATCGAGATCCGGGCCGCCTGCGCGACGTCCTTCAACGTGCGCTCCTGCGCGAGCCGCTCACGCCGCAGCACGTCGCCGACGACGTCGCGCCACAGCGGCTCCCTGCGCACGGGCGGCTGCGGGGCATCCGCCGGGCGCGGGGGGCGGGAGGCCCCGTCGGACGCGGGCGGAGAGGCCGGCGGACGCAGGGGGATGACGCGGGCTTCGTTCGGCGCTTGAGTGCTCACCCCTTCAGCCTAGGGATCCCCGGCCCGGGGGGAAGGCCGCGGCGTTCTGCCCTGGGTGAATCCGCCCCCGAGGACCCCGGACGCCCCCTCAGGGCCGCGGCGCCCCACCGGGCAAGGGGCCGTCGCCCGGCCGCCGGTGAGTGGATGTCACGGTGGCCGGGCTCTGAGCGGCGGTGGAACGGGCCCGTACCACCCCGTGCTCTTCTCACCCCGATCCGCTCGGCCAAACGGCCGGACCACGGCCGCCGACATCCGCGCCACCGCCCGCACCCGCCGGTAGCCTGCCCCGGTGGACCCCGTGAACGTGAACGAGGCAGCCGCCACCGACCGGCCCGTGCTCTACGAACGGACCGGGCACGTCGCCCGCGTGACCCTGAACCGCCCCCGGGTGCTCAACGCCATGGACCAGCGGATGCACGCGGAACTCGGCGCGGTCTGGGACGAGGTCGAACGCGACGACCGGGTACGGCTGGTCGTGCTGACCGGCGCGGGCGAACGCGCCTTCTCGGTCGGCCAGGACCTGCGGGAACGGGCCCGCCTCGACCGCGAAGGCACCCCGCCGACCACCTTCGGATCCCGCGGCCTGCCCGGCTCGCCGCGCCTGACCGACCGCTTCTCCCTGTCCAAACCCGTCCTGGCCAGGGTCCGCGGCTACGCCCTCGGCGGCGGCTTCGAACTCGTCCTCGCCTGCGACCTGGTGATCGCCGCGCACAGCGCCGTCTTCGCCCTGCCCGAAGCCGCCCTCGGCCTGGTCCCCGGCGCCGGCGGGGCCTTCCGCCTGGCCCGGCAGATCCCGCTCAAGGCCGCGATGGGCTACCTGCTCACCGGACACCGGATGTCCGCGGCCCAGGCGCTGGCCTTCGGACTGGTCAACGAGGTCGTACCGGACGAGCGGCTGGACGAGTGCGTCGAGCGCTGGACGGCCGACCTGCTGCGCTGCGCGCCGCTGTCGCAGCGCGCCCTGAAGGAGGCCGTGCTGCGCTCGCTGGACCTGCCGCTGGAGGAGGCGTTCACGGCCCGCTACCACTGGGAGCAGGTCCGCCGGGCCAGCGAGGACGCCAGGGAGGGGCCGCGCGCCTTCGCGCAGAAGCGCCCGCCGGTGTGGCGCGGGCGCTGAGCGCGCCCGCGCCCGATGTCCCCGGGTCCCCCGGCCCGGCCCGTCGTCGGGCCCGGCCGGGCCGGAGGACCCCACCCCGCTCCGCCGCGGGAGCGCCGCCGGGGCCGGGTCAGTCGCCGGCCGCGCCGCCGAAGGCGGATTCGAACTCGTCGATGTCCTCCTGACCCAGCGAGATCAGCGAGAAGTCCGACGGGGTGTGACCTCCGGGGCCCTCGGAGGCGTGCCGGACCAGCCCTTCGAGCACGGCCCGCCAGCGCCCGGCGAGGTCGCCGAGCTCCTCCCCGCCGAGCAGCCCGCGCGGCGACTCCAGGACGAAGCGCAGCTCGGGGCCCTCCGGCAGGTCCCGCGCCGAGCCGTTGATCTCCAGCACGTGCCGCAGCGGCGTCGAGGCGTCGACACCGCCCTCGGGCGACCCGTGCCCGACCGCCGGCGTCCAGGGGGACGCACCCGCCCGCGGCTCCCCGCCCCGGGCGCCCGCCTCCGGCCCCGAACCGCCGAACCGGCCCAGGTAGTTGAAGCCGATCTGCGGCGCCGCGAGCGGCTCCAAAACCGGACGGGTGGCCGGGTTGGCGTACCTGAGCAGCCCGTAGCCCAGGCCGTCGCCAGGCCGCTGCCGCAGCTGCTCCTTGACCCGCTTGATCAGCCGCGCGGCGTCCGCGCCGCCCGCCCGGACCTCGGCCGGGTCGATCGGGCCCGTCTCCAGCCACGCCGGGTGGACGGCGGTGAACCAGCCGACGGTCCGGGTCAGGTCCATGTCCTCGGACAGCGGCACCCGGCCGTGCGCCTCCCGGTCGACCAGGAAGCCCTCCGGCACCGGCCGCCCGCGCGCCCGCAGCCACTCCTCCAGCGCCGCGGCGAGCCCGGCCAGCAGCACGTCGTCCACTCCCGCGTGGTAGGCGGCGGGCAGGGCCGCCAGCAGCGGTCCCGCCGTCGCCGCCGGGACGATCAGCTCGGCGCTGGACAGGCCGCCTCCCACGGTGTCGGTCCGCGGGTCCAGCGGCCGGCCGGCGAGCGGCGGCTCGCTCCGGTCGAGCATCCGCCGCCACAGCGGCAGCTCGTCCACCGTCTGCTGCGCCCTGGCCCGCTCCGCGAGGGCGAGCGCCCAGCGGCGGAAGGAGGTCGGCTCGGCGGCGACCGCCGCCCGGGCCGCGTCCGGGCCCCCGGCGTCCAGGGCCGCGTCCGCGAGCGCCAGGTCGGGCATCAGTACCCGCCAGGAGACGCCGTCGATCACCAGGTGGTGGGCGACCAGCAGGACGAGGCCGGTGCTGCCGGCGCCGCGGTCCAGGAGCACGGCCCGCAGCATCACGCCGTCGTGCGGCGCGAGTGCGGCCTCGGCCGCGGCGGCCTGGTCGTCGATCAGCGCGTCCAGCCGCTCCTCGTCGAGGCCGGCCGCCTCCACCCGGGTCACCAGGTCCGCCACCGGGACGGCCCAGGGCGCGCCGGGTTCGGGGACCACCAGCCGCCCGTCCGCGTCCTCGCCCTCCAGCCGGGCCCGCAGCACGTCGTGGCGCGCGACGACCGCCCCGAGCACGGCGGCCAGCCGCTCGGCCGTCAGACCGGGCGGCGCGGTCAGCACCATCGCCTGGCTGCCGGCGCGCGCCGGCGAACCGGTGCGGGCCGCGATCTCGCGCATCACCGGGGTCAGCGGGACGGGGCCGCCGGGGACGTCCTCGGAGGCCTCCGCCGCGCCGTCGTCGACCGACTCGGCGACCCGCGCGAGCTCCGCGGGGGTGCGCAGCTCGAAGACCTGGCGCGGGGTGACGGTCAGGCCGGCCTTGCGGGCCCGGCCCGCCAGCAGCATCGAGGTGATCGAGTCGCCGCCGAGGGCGAAGAAGGAGTCCTCCGCCCCCACCTGCTCCAGGCCGAGCACCTCGGCGAAGAGCCGGCACAGCAGTTCCTCCGTGTCGGTGGCGGCGGCGCGCCCGGCCGCCCGGCCGGAGAAGTCGGGCGGCGGCAGGGCGGTCCGGTCGACCTTGCCGTTCGCCGTCACCGGCAGCGCGTCGAGCACGGTCACCGAGGCCGGGACCATGTAGTCGGGCAGCCTCCCGGCGAGGTACTCCTCCAGCGCCCGCGGCTCGGGCGAGGCCTGCCCGCCCCCGGCCGGCACGACGTACCCGGCCAGCCGCTTGTGGCCGCCGCCGTCCTCGACCGCGACCACCAGCGCCTGGGCGACGTCCGGGTGGGCGGCGAGCACGGCCTCGACCTCGGCCGGTTCGATGCGGAACCCGCGGATCTTGAGCTGCTGGTCGGCGCGGCCGAGGAAGAGCAGCTGCCCGTCCTCGGTCCACTGCGCCAGGTCGCCGGTGCGGTACATCCGCGCGCCCTCGGGCTCGCCCTCGGCGGGGAAGGGGCAGGCGACGAAGCGCTCCGCGGTGAGCGAGGCCCGGCCCAGGTAGCCGCGGGCCAGCCCGGCCCCGGCCAGGTAGAGCTCGCCCGTCATGCCGACCGGCACCGGCTTGAGGAACGCGTCCAGGACGAACACCCGGGTGTTGTCCATCGGCCGGCCCAGCGGCACCGCGTCGGGCACCGCCTCCGGGTCGGTGAAGGGCAGCTGGGTGGCGAAGGCCGTGGACTCGGTCGGGCCGTAGGTGGTGCGCACCACCAGGCCGGGGTGGGAGCGCAGCAGCGTGCGCACGGCGTTGGCGGAGACGACGTCGCCGCCCGTGGACACCTCGCGCACCCCGCCGAAGATGTGCGCGGCCTGCTCGGCGAGCACCCGGAAGTGCCCCGCCGTGGCGTGCACGCTGGTCACCTTATGGGCCGCGATCAGCCGGCCGCGCTCGACCGTGTCGATGTCCCCGGGGGGCACCAGCACCAGCCGGCCGCCGTGCAGCAGCGTCGTCCAGATCTCGTAGGTGGAGGCGTCGAAGGCGTGGTTGGCCTGCACCAGCACCCGTTCGAGGGTCTCGGAGGACCAGCACTCGTCGAGGCAGAACGCGACGACGCTGCCGTACGTCACCGCGACGCCCTTCGGCAGCCCGGTGGACCCCGAGGTGTAGATGACGTACATCAGGTTCTCCGGTCGTACGGGCACCGGGGGGAAGGCCTCGTCCGGCCCGGCCCCGGCGGGGGAGCCGCCGTCCGCGGGGGCCGGCTCCAGGCGCAGCACCTCGGCGGGGCCGAACAGTTCGGCGTCGGCCAGGCCCCGCGCGGCGTTCGGCTCGTCGACCAGCACCACGGCCGCGCCGGCCTGCGCCGCCACCGCGGCGAGCCGGGGGGCCGGGTGCCCGCCGTCCAGCGGCAGGTAGGCCGCGCCGGTCTTCACCACCGCCAGCAGCGCGGTGACCAGCTCGGGCGAGCGCTCGGCCACCACGCCCACCAGCGTCTCCGGGCCGACGCCGAGCCCGGCCAGCCGGTGCGCCAGGCGGTTCGCCCGCCGGTCCAGGTCGGCGTAGGTCAGCTCGTGCTCCCCGGCCACCACGGCCACCGCCCGCGGGGTGCGGCGCGCCTGCTGTTCCAGGAGTTCGGCGAGCGTGGCGCCCGGCAGGTCGCGGCGGGTCGGGTTCCCGGCCCCGCCCAGGCCCTGGCGCTCGTCGCCGGTCAGCACGTCGAGCCGGCCCAGTGGCACGCCGGGGTCCTCCGCGACCTGGCGCAGGATCCGCAGCATCCGGTCGACGAGGGCGCGGGCGGTGCGCTCGTCGAACAGGTCGGGCCGGTAGTCCAGCCGCAGCTCGATGTCGTCGGTCGGGGTGACCACGACGGTCAGCGGGTAGTGCGCGGCCTCCTCGCCGCCGCCCGCGGAGATCCGCAGGCCGGCCGGGCCCGCCCCGAAGAGCGAGGGCGGCGGCCCCTGCGGCGGACCCCCGGGCCCGTCCGGACCCCCGGGCCCGGGCGGGCCGGGCGGCTCGGGCGGCCCCTGCGGCAGCGGGCCGCCGCTCTGCCGCCCGCTGCGCAGCGCCGTGCCGCCCAGGCCCTCGCCCGGCGGCGAGGGGGGCTCGGGCCCCGCCGCCCCGGGGGGCCCGTCGGGCACGGCCGAGCGCATCGACGGGGCCACCATCGGGCCGCGCGGATAGTTCTGGAAGACCATCAGGGTGTCGAACACCGCGCCCGGGCCGCCGGCGCGCTGGATCTCGGGCAGGCTCAGCTGCTGGTGGTCCAGCAGGGCGGCCTGCTGGTCCTGCAGCGCCGTCATGGCCTCGCGGAAGGGCAGGGCCGGGTCCAGCGGCACCCGCACCGGCACGGTGTTGATGAACAGCCCGACCATCCGGTCCGCCTGCGGCACCTCGGCGGGGCGGCCGGAGACGGTCGCCCCGAAGACCGGGTCCAGCCGGCCGGACAGCTTGCCCACCAGCAGCGCCCAGGCGACCTGGAAGACCCGGTTGAGGGTCACTCCGGAGGCGCGCGCCGTCTCCCGCAGCCGCTCGGCGAGGTCGTCGCCGAGCCGGTCGATCACGTGCCGCAGCATCACCGGCGGGCCGCCGCGGTCGCCCGGGCCCACCAGGGTGGGGCCCTCGGTGCCGGCCAGCATCTCCCGCCAGGCCCGGCGCGCGGCGTCCTTGTCGCGGCGCACCAGCCAGGCCAGGTAGTCGCGGTACTGCGGCACCTTCGGCAGCACCGAGGGGTCGCCGTCATTGCCGTAGACCGCCCACAGCTCGCCGAACAGGATCGGCAGCGACCAGCCGTCCATCAGGATGTGGTGCATCGTCACCACCATCCGGTGCCGCTCGGGGCCGGCCCGCAGCAGCAGCACCCGCAGCAGCGGCGGCACGCCGAGGTCGAAGCGCCGGGCGTCGGCCTCGGCCAGCCGCGCGGCCCGGGTCTCGGCCTCCTGCTCGCCGAGGCCGCCGAGGTCGGCGTAGGCCCACGGGATCCGCACGCCCTTGGCGATCACCTGGACGGTGTCGCCGGCCGCGCGGGAGCGGAAGCCGGCCCGCAGGCTCGCGTGCCGTTCCAGCAGCGCCTGCCAGGACGCCTCGAGCACGTCGGGCCGCAGCGGGCCGTCGAGGTTGAGGATCCGCTGCCCCACGTACACGTCCCGGGGCGCGTCCTGGTCGTACGAGGCGTGGAACAGCAGTCCCTCCTGCAGCGGGGACAGCGGCCAGACGTCCTCGACCGTCAACTGGGTCATCGTGCTCTCCGTTCGGGTTGGCCGGGGTTGCCCGCCGCCTCGGGCGGCGGCAGTACGCGCAGGGGCCCGCCGCCGGGCGCCAGCGGGGGAAGGCCGCGGTGGCCGTTCGCCGACGGCCGCCCGGTGTCCGGGCGCGGCGCGGGCGGGTCGGCGAACTGGGTGCGGTAGAGCTCCGCGTACAGGCCGCCGCCGTCGACGAGTTCGGTGTGCCGGCCGCGTTCGACCACCTGCCCGTCCTTGAGCACGAGGATCTGGTCGGCCTCGCGGATCGTGGACAGGCGGTGCGCGATCACCAGGGCGGTGCGGCCGGACAGGGCGGTCCACAGGGCCCGCTGCAGGGCCGCCTCGGACTCCGAGTCCAGGTGCGCCGTGGCCTCGTCGAGCACGACCACGGACGGTTTCTTGAGCAGCAGCCGGGCGATCGACAGGCGCTGCTTCTCGCCGCCGGAGAAGCGGTAGCCGCGGTCGCCCATGACGGTGTCGAGGCCGTCGGGCAGCGCCCGGACCACGTCCCAGACCTGCGCGGCCTCGCAGGCCTCGACGAGCTCCGCCTCGCTGGCGCCCGGCCGGGCGTAGAGCAGGTTGGCGCGGATGGTGTCGTGGAACATGTGCGCCTCCTGGGTCACCATGCCGACGGTGGCGTGCAGCGAGGCCAGGGTCAGGTCGCGCACGTCGTGGCCGCCGATCCGCACGGTGCCCTCGGTGGGTTCGTACAGCCGTGCCACCAGCTGGCTGACGGTGGTCTTGCCCGCGCCGGAGGGACCGACGAGCGCGGTCAGCCGGCCCGCCGGGGCGCGGAAGCTGACCCCGCGCAGGGCGTGGGCGTCGCCGGAGCGCTCCGGGACGGGCAGCGACAGCGTCTCCAGCGAGGCGAGGGAGACCTCCCCGGCCCGGGGGTAGCGGAAGGAGACGTCCTCGAACTCGACCTCCGGGGCCCCGGCCGGGCCGGCCGGGGGCAGCGCGACCGCGCCGGGCCGCTCCACGATCAGCGGCTTGAGGTCCAGCACCTCGAAGAGCCGGTCGAAGGAGACGAGCGCGGTCAGGTAGTTCGACTGCAGGTTGGAGAGCTGGTTGATCGGCCCGAACAGCCGCGCCAGGAGGGTGGCCAGCGCCACCAGCGAGCCGATCTGGATCGTCCCGTCGATCACCAGCTCGCCGCCGACGCCGTAGACCACCGCGGTGGCCAGCGAGGCCAGCAGCGTCACCGTCACCAGCAGCATCCGCGCGTAGACGGAGGTGACCACGCCGACGTCCCGCACCCGCGCCGCGCGTTCGGCGAAGCGCCGGCCCTCGCCGTCCGGCCGGCCGTAGAGCTTGACCAGCAGCGCGCCGGCGACGTTGAAGCGCTCCTGCATGAGCGAGCCGAGTTCGGCGTCCAGTTGCATCGAGGTGCGCAGGTTGCGCTGGAGCCGGCGGCCCACGATCCGGCCCGGCAGCACGAAGAAGGGCACCGTGACGAGCACCACCAGGCCGACGACCCAGGACAGGTAGAAGATCGTGACGATCACCAGGCCCAGCACCAGCAGGCTGGAGAGCACGTTGGACAGCAGCACCGTCACCGCCTGCTGGGCCTCCATCACGTCGGTGTTCAGCCGGCTCACCAGCGAACCGGTCTGGGTCCGGGTGAAGAACGCGAGCGGCTGGCGCTGCACGTGCCCGAAGACCTCGGTGCGCAGGTCGTAGATCAGCCCCTCGCCGATGCGCGCCGAACTGCGGCTCACCAGGAAGCCCACCAGCGCCTGCAGCAGCGCCAGGCCCGCCACCGCGGCGGCGGCACCGGCCACCACGCCCCGGTCGCGGGGCACGATGCCGTGGTCGATGAGCACCTTGAACAGCAGCGGCGTGGAGACGGTGACGACGGCGTCGAGCACGGTCAGGCTCAGCAGCGCGACGATCTGCCGGCGGTAGGGCCGCAGGTAGGGCAGGACCCGTCGGGCGGTGCCGGGCCTGACCCGCCCCCGGGTCGGCCGCTCCTCGTCGCCGGGGTCGGCCCGTACGGTGATCAGCGGGCCCGGGCCCATCATGGTGCGGCGACCTCCTTGCCGTTCGTGGCGGTGACCGGTGCGCCGGGCCGCGGACGCTGGTCGGTCCAGGTGCGGTCGACGTAGGCCAGGCATTCGTCCCGCGCGCCCTGGCCGTAGACGATCCGCCAGCCCGGCGGCACCTGCGCGAAGGCGGGCCACAGCGAGTACTGGCCCCGGGGGTTGACGAGCACCAGGTAGGCGGCGTCGGGGTCGTCGAAGGGGCTGGTCATCTCGGTCTCCTCGGGGTTCGGGGGCCGGCCGCCGGGCGGCGGCGGGGGAGTGCGGGGGTCAGGGGCCCTGGCGGGGCGTCATCCGGGCGGCCGGGCCGAGAAGCGGCCCGCCTTGCCGAGCACGTCGCCGGCGTGGATGCGCAGCGCCTGCTGGACGGCGAACTCGGCCATGTACGCGCGGAATCCGTCGGCCGGCTCCAGGGCGAGGTTCACCATGCGGCGGTTGGCGGTGACGGCCGGGTCGCGCAGCAGCTCGACGGCGTGCTCCACGGCCGCGTCGAGGTCCGCCGGGTCGACGACCCGGTCGACGAGGGTGCGGGCCTCGGGGTCGCTCGCGCGCACCCGCCGGCCGCCGAGGATGATCTGCCGGGCCAGGCGGGGGCCGGTCACCGCGGGGAGGCGGAAGTCCGCCGCGCCGGGGACGATCCCCTCCTGCGCGGCCGGCAGGCTCAGGTAGGCGTCGGAGGCCGCGAGCACGTGGTCCACCGCGAGCAGCAGCTGCATGCCGCCGCCGATCGCGAAGCCGTCCACCGCCGCCACCCACGGCATGTCGGTGAGCGGGTAGCGCCAGGACGGCTCGTCCGTGCGCAGGCCGAGCAGCAGCTTCCGGAGGTAGCCGAGCTCCCGGCGCAGCAGGAAGCCGGTGAGGGTGATCTCGCCCGCGTGCAGGCGCTTGAGGTTGATGCCGGCGCTGAACACCCGGCGGCCCGCGTAGCGCGGGTGGGTCATCTCGCCGCCGCGGATCAGCCCGATCTCGCAGCCCGGGTCCAGCAGGGCGAGGTCGACCGCGGTCTCCATGTCGTCGACCTGCTGCTCGTCCTCGGCGTTGAGGCGGTCCCCGGCGCACATGGTGATCCGGGCCACCCCCGCGCGCCTCTCCAGCTCCGTGGTCTCCAGCCGTACCGTCCCGGTGGCCCGGAACTCCGCGAGCAGGCCCAGGGCGCGCCCGGTGGGCCGCAGCATGGAGTCCATCAGGTGCCCGCCGGCGGCCGGGCGGCGCAGCAGGCCGCGCAGGAGCACGCCCACGTCGGTCTCGTATCCCAGGCGCTCCCCGGGCGGGGCGGCCCGGTCCGCGCGCAGCTGCGCGGGGGTGGGCACCAGGCCGGGCACGGCCGAGGCGGCGTCCTCCACCAGGGCGTCGAGCCGCGGGCGGCGGGTGCGGCCCGCGGTGAGCCGGTCGTAGAGCGGCTCGGCGTGGTGGTCCAGGAAGGCGGTGCGCTGGGCGCGGCCGGCCTCCAGCAGCCGCTCGGTGCGGGCGCGCTGCTCGCCGGTGCGCGGGCCGGGGTCGGGGAACGGGGTGAGCAGCCGGGCGGCCCGGTCGAGCCGGTCCGCGGGGCGGCCCCGTGCGGGGGCGGGGGCGGGCGGGGCGGCGGGGGCCCGGGTGTCCGCGGTGCTCACGCCGTCACCTCGTCGGCGGTCCGGGTGCGCCGCAGCGCGCGGTCGCAGGCGGCCAGGTGCGGGCCGAGCGCGTCCTCGAAGCTCATCCACTGGGCGTCGAAGGCCAGTTGGCGACGGATCGCGAGTTCGGGGCCGGACAGGCGGCGCAGCAGCCGGGCGGCGGCCGCCAGGGCGCGCCCGGGGTCGGTGCTCACCTGGTCCACCAGGCACCGTTGCAGGGCCTCGCGGGCGGTGATCGGCACCCCGAAGAGCACCGAGCGGCGCGCCGGGGCCAGGCCGAGCTGCTGGACCAGCCGGAAGCCGGCCATCCCCGGCCAGGTGGCCTGCCCCTGGAAGGACAGCAGCAGCCGCAGGTCCGGCGAGGCCACCCGGATGTCGGAGGCGAGCAGCAGGTCCAGCGCGGTGCCGCCGCAGTCCCCGCCGGCCGCGGCCAGGGTGGGCATCCGCAGCCGCTCGAAGCGCCGTACGGCCCGCTCCCACTTGGTGACGGCGGCGACGTCGGCGGCCTTGGCCGCCTCCTCGCCGGTCGGGGCGCCGGAGAGGAACAGGGTCGCGAAGTCGGCTCCGGAGGCTTCCGCCTCGTCGCAGAGGTCGGACAGGGCGCGGGTCGCTTCGGCCGAGATCTCCCGGCGGCCGTCCACGTGCAGCACCGGGCCTCCGAGGAGGACGTTGACAGGCATGGCTGTCTCCCTTGCGTCGGGTTGGGTCACCACTGGATGAGCGCGGATTCGATGGTGGAACCCGGTCCCATGGTCATGAGCACGCCGTAGTCCCCGGCGCGGACCACGCCCTCCTTCAGGAGCCGGTCGTAGGAGAAGAGGAACGAGCCGCTGGAGACGTTGCCGAAGTCGCGCAGCACGGTGATGGTGTGCCGCAGGTCGTGCCGGGTCAGCCCCAGGTTGACGGCGACCGCGTCGATGACCTTCTTGCCGCCGGAGTGCACCAGCCAGTGCGCGATGTCGTCGCGGCGCAGCGACGTGCCGTCCAGCAGCCGGTCGACGACGCCCTCCACGTGCGCGCCGACCAGGTAGGGGATCTGCGGGTCCAGGAAGAAGCTGAAGCGGCCCTGGTCGCGGTCCCAGTCGTAGCGCATCGCGTCGATGGCGTCGACGATCGTGACGCTCGCGGTCCGCAGGATCCGGGGCCCCGCGAGCCGGTCGCCGGCCCCCCGCCCCTCCTCCTGCTCCTCCTCGGACGGCTCCCGGTCCCGCGGCCCGGGGTCGGCCATCACCGCGACCGCCGCGGCGCCGTCGCCGAAGAGGCTGTTGACCACGGCCGTGCGCATCGTGGAGTCCATCGTGTAGGCGGCCGAGCAGGCCTCCGAGCAGACCATCACGGCCAGCCTGCCCGGGTTGGCCGCGGCCCAGTTGCCGACCACGGCCAGCGCGTTGAGCCCGGCGTTGCAGCCCATGCCGACGATGTCGGCGCGCGCGGTGTGCCAGTCCATGCCGAGCTTGCGGATCAGCAGCGCGCTCAGCCCGGGGGTGAGGAAGCCGGTCGAGGTCACGCAGCACAGGTACGCCACCTCGGACAGCGCGGCCCCGATCCGCTTCAGGCACAGGGCCAGCGCCTCCGAGCCCATGCTCACGGCCCAGGCCTTGTGCTTGTCCAGGAGGTCGCCCTGGCTCTCCCGCAGCCGGGTGCCGTCGGGCGCCGCCGGGGGCAGCACCAGCGAGCGCTGCTGGATGGAGCCCAGCAGGAACACCGAGCGCACCTTGCGGTCGGTGATGCCGAACAGGTCGAGCAGCTCCTCCTGGGAGTAGTGCTCGGGTGGGACGGCGGTGCCCACGCTCAGGATGCGCGGGGCCGTGGCGGTCGGTGCCCGGTCCAGGGTCGCGGTCATGATGCGTCACTCTCCGTTCCGTTGCCGTGCTTCCCGCCGGGCGTCCCGTCGCCGGGCGTCCCGGTGCTGAGCGCCTCCACGAACCGGGTGAGCCGCTCCACGCCCTGCGCCACCTGAGCGGCCGTCAGGCAGCTGATGGCGAGCCGGATCTCCTGCTCGCCCCCGCCGAAGGGGTGGAAGAACTCCATCGGCGTCCAGATCACGCCGAACTCGCGGGCCGAACGCTCCAGCGCCGCCGTGCCGGTGCGGAAACCGGTGCGCAGGGTGAGGAAGAACCCGCCGTCGGGACGGTTCCAGTCGACCCCCAGCTCCCGGCGGCGCCCCTCGGGCAGCCACCGGTCCAGCTGCGCGAGCGTGTCGGCCATGCAGCGGCCGTAGTGCTCGGCGGCCCGGGCGTTCAGCACGGACAGCCGCCCGTCCGCGCTGAGCAGCGCACCCGCCGCGGCCGCCTGGCTGAGCGAGGAGGTGTTGACCGTCACCATGCTCTTGACCTTCGCCAGGTCCTGCGCGAGCAGCCGCACCCGCCCCCGGGCGTCGCGCACCTCCTGGTCCGCCACCACGTAGCCGACCCGCGCGCCGGGGAACAGCGTCTTGGAGTACGTGCCGAGCTGGACGACGCACGCCGACCCGTCGAGCGCCTTGAGCATGGGGCTGCGCGGACCGGGGCCGCTCAGCCGGTAGGGGCTGTCCTCCAGGACCAGCAGCCCGTGCCGCTCGGCCAGTTCGAGCAGCGCGGTGCGGGTCGCGAGGTCCAGCGTGGACCCGGTCGGGTTGGCGTGGTCCGGCACCACGTAGACGGCCCTGGGCCGGCGGCCGGCCGCGCGCTGCGCCCGCACCGCCTCGTCGAGGTCCGCCACCACCAGCCGCCCGTCGCGCTCGGGCACCGCGACCACCGGGACGTCGAGCAGCCGCGCGGCCCCGATGATGCCGACGTAGCACGGGGTGACCAGGAGCAGCACGTCCCGGGGCGTCGCGAACAGCGTGCGCAGCGTCAGGAACATCGCCTCCTGCGCACCGACGGTCACCACGATCGCCTCGGGCGCGACCTCCAGCCCCTCGTCCTGCCGCAGCGAGTGCGCGACCAGCTCCCGGATCTGCCCCGCCGCCGGCCCGTACTGGTAGAAGCGGCTGCGCACTTCGGCCGGCCCCGCGCCCCGGCTCTCCAGGTACGCCGCGTACCGGCGCAGGTGGGTGTGGACCTCCTCGACCTCGAAGAAGCCGTCGTAGGGGCGGCCCGGGGCGAAGGACACCGCGTCCGGGTAGCTGAACGTGATCTCGTTCAGGAAGTTCATCCGGTCGAGGACGGGGTCCTCGATGCTCGAGTGCAGCGTCGTCGAATCGAGCACCATGGTGCCCACCTTTCCGCGTACGGGCCGCAGTTCGGGCCCCGCGCCGAAGGGCGCGGGCCACGGCCCGCGGGAAGGAGGTGCGGCAGGGCACCGGTGCGGGCGATGTGCGGCGGACGGCCTGCGGCAGGCCCGGGCCCGGCGGGCGCCGTCGTCCGGCTCGCGTCGTGCGGTCGGGCACCCGCGGCGCGGCGTGCCCGACGCCGTAAACGCGGGGCGCACCGGGCGGCCGTGCGGCCGGACCCGACCCCGGTCCCCGGACGTACGCCCCGCGCGTCGGCGAGCGCCGCGGGCAGCGGCGCCCGGCCCGACCGGGGTGTGCGCGCGAGGACCGGGGGGCGTCCCGCCGGCGGTTCGCCGGGGTCGGCCTCCCGCGTTCCCACATCGACCGATTTCGACTTCGAATTCATGGCGGCCCCTCGGACCCGGCCTGCGGGCCCCGGTCCCGGCAACGCCACTGCGCGCGCACCACCTGTCCGGTGGCGCGGGCGCGGCGCTTGAACGCGAGAACGGCCGTCGAAGGCGACGGGGCTGAGCGCGACACGGGGGATGCCCGGCATCCCGGCGCGCCCCTGTCACCGCTTCGAACCGGCAACGGATATCAAACGGATACCTGGAGCAAGGGCCCTGTCTGCTGTTTGTCCTGTTCCAGTACGCGCCCCCGCACAAGCCCCTGTCAAGTGCCGAGCGTTTCCGTCCGACTACGGTCCGCCACCACCCGGGTGGCCGGGCGGGGCGCCGGTCGCGCCCCCGGCGCCGGGCGCGGGACGCGCGGCCGGCCCGGCCCGCGGCTGCGGACGGCTGCGGACGGGCGGCCACCGAATTCCAACCCCCTTGGGCGGGGGGACGTTTGGGGCCCTGGGGGCGGGGCCGGGCGGCGCGTAGGATCGGAGGCCGGCGGGCGGGTGGCGGGGCGGCGCGGACCGAGGGGGAGCGTGTGACGAAGCGTGATGTCCGGCGGGGCGCGGTCCGGCGCGGTGTGCTGGCGCTGGCCGTCTGGTGGCTGTGGATGCCGCTGGTCGCGGCGCTGGTGTGGCTGGTCAAGCACGCCGTGTTCGGCGGGTTCGGGCAGCAGGACCAGAGCTACGTGCTGCTGGTCGAGCGGCTGTTCCTCCCGAACGGCGGGGTACTGGACGCGGCGCCGCTGTTCTGGATCTGGGTCGCGATCGGCCTGGGCGGCACGGTGGTCGCGGTCGCGTACGTCGCCCGGGAGTCCGAGGCCGGGTACCGCGGGTGGCGCACGCGCCTGACGCTGGCGGCGGTGCTGCTGGCGCTGGCCGGCTCGCTGGTGCGGGCCGGCACCGGGCTGTGGGACGACGACAAGGACGAGGGCCGCTACTACGCGGCGGCCACCGTGCTCGACATCCCCGCCGGCGGCGCGGGCACCCCGCGCTCGGTGCTGCCGGTCACCGAGCACACCCGCGCGGGCGACGGCGGCCGCTGCGACCTGGTGGGCACCGCGGACGTGCCGGCCTGCGTGAAGACCGCGCCGATGCCGGACTTCGACTTCGAGGCGCGCACCGCCTCCTACGCGGCGGCCACCAAGGCGCTGACCGACAGCGCCGGCCTGACCTCCGGGGTCCACCTGATGGGCCACAGCCTGCACTACCTGCCCGGCGCCGCACCGGGCGGCGGCGTGTGGACGGCCGTCCTGGACGGCTCCGGCGAGCAGCCGATGGAGGGCGTCGCCGTCTGGGACGGCCGCTCGAACTCCGTCGCCACCTGCGCGTTCCGCGGCGAGCACGCGTTCGGCCGGGCCTTCGCCGGCACCGGGGCCGTCAGCCTGCGCAACCTGCTCGCCGAACGGTTCCCGGACCTGGTCTACAGCGACCAGGACATCTGGGGCTACTGCGACGGCGCCGACCCCCGCGCCGCCGAGCCCGTGGTGGTGATCTCGGTGGCCCGCCAGAGCGGCTGGCGCCAGCGCACCGTCCTGGAGCCGGCCGGGGTGCTGGTGCTGCGCGGCTCGCCGGACGGCCGCCCGGACGCGACGTACCGGGCGGACGTGGCGCCGGGCGAACTGCCCGGAGCCGTCTACCCGGCCTCGGTGGTCCGCTCCCAGATCCACGAGGTCCAGTGGCTCGGCGGCCGCGGCGCGAAGGACGACCGCGGCTTCGGCTACGCCCACACCTCGGCCTCCACCAACGCCGTCAACCCGGGCGAGTTCCTGCTGCGCTCGAAGGCGGACGGCCACCTGTACTACGTGACGCCGCTGGTGCCGCGGGAGAGCTCCTCGCAACTGGTGGTGGCCTTCGCGGTCCTGCAGGCCGACCGGGTCGGCGGCGGCCTCAACGACCTGCACGTGTACGTGCGCGGCGACGACGGTCCGGCGGTGAACCTGGACGTGCTGGCCAGCCGGATGGTGTCGTACATGGCCCAGCAGACCTCGATCTCCATCAGCGCCGGGCCGGGCGGTGCGCTGCAGGAGATCGTCCCGTTCGGGCGGGACATGTGGCGCGGCTTCGTGGACTTCAACGGGCAGACCCAGGACTACATCGACCTGTCGGGCGACGCCACGGTGACGCCCAACCTGGTGTCGCTGAGCGGCGACATCACCGCGCCCGGCGGCGGCCGGCCGGCCCCGGCGCCGACACCGACGCCGACCGGACCGGCACCCACCGGGCAGCCGTCCACCGCGCCTCCCACCGCGCCGCCGCCCGCACCGGCGGGCGGGTGCGGCGGCGACCCGGGGCAGTTGACGACCAGTCAACTCGCCGCCTGCGTCGCCGAGTTGTCCAAGGCCCTGCAGGGCCGCGTCCAGGACCCGGCGCCCGCCCGGCCCTGACGGCCGCCCCCTGCCCCGCCCGCCCCTGCCCGTCCGGCCGGCCGGGGGTTCCGCGGGCGGCTCCGCGCAGCGCCGCCGGTGGCGCCCAACCGCCCTACGGCGCCGCCGAGTTCGGGCGCGCGCCGAGCGGCGGCGCCCGTCGTGCCCCAGGCCGCCGCGGTGGTGGGACGTCCGGCCGTGCACGGACTGGACAGCGGTGCGCGAGTCGTCCAGTCTTCACCACCATGACGTTCCCTCAACACACTTCCGGTACCGCGCGCACCGCGCTCTTCGAGGCGGTCACCGCGGTCGGCGACGAGGCCGTCGCCCTGCTCGCCGACTGCCGCGGCGACACCCGGATCCCCGGAGCCGAGTGGACGGTCGCCGAGGCGGCCGCCCACCTGGCGATGGCCAACGAGCTGATGGCCGCACTGGCCGCCGGCGAGGACCGGCCGTACGGGGACGGCACCCCGGGGGCGCTGGCCGCGGCGAACGCGGTCTCGCTGGCCGAGCGGCCCGAACGGGACCCGGCCGTGCTGGCCGGGGAGATCGCCCGGCAGGCCTGGGAGTTCGCGGCGGCGGCCGGCCCGCGCACCGGCGCCGAACCGGTGCTGACCCCGCTGGGCCGGATGGACCTGGACACCCTCGGCGCCTACCTGCTGACCCACATGCTGGCCCACCTGTACGACGTCGCCGTCGCCCTCGGCCGGCCGCACCCGGTCGACCGGCGGCGGGTCGAGCTGACGATGCCGTTCCTGCGCACCGCCATGCCGCTGGTGACGGACGCCCGCACCGCGGCCGGCCACAGCGCCTGCTACCGGCTGCGGCTGCGGGGCCAGGGCGGCTTCGCGGTGACCTTCACGGACGGCGCCGCCGTGGTGAGCCAGGAGCCGCCGCGCCGCCCGGACTGCACGATCGTCGTCGAGCCGGTGGCGTTCTTCCTCCTGGCCCTGGGCCGCTGCTCCACCACCGGCGCCATCGCCCGCGGCAAGGTGTTCGCCTGGGGCCGCCGCCCGTGGCTGGCCCCGGCCTTCCCCGGGCTGTTCACCGCGCCCTGAGCCCCACCGGCTCCGACTGGCTTCCGGGCGGCTCTGTCCGGGTTCCGGGCGGCCGACCGGCGGGGCGGGAGGACGGCTACCCGGGCCGGGGGCCGTCCTCGGGGCCGCCCGGGTCGGCCGGGTCGGGAGCGCGGGGCGTGCGGGGCGCCGCCCTGCCCTCCTCGGCGTCCCGGCACGTCCCGCAGGTGTTCCAGTGCGGCCGGCCGGGGCCGGAGGAGCGGTGGGGCGCGAGGGTCATGTCGGAGGTGTGCCGGCCGCACAGGGTGAGGGGCCCGCAGGCCCCGGAGGCCTCCGCGGGAGCGGCGTGGGCCAGACGCACCGGGTTCTCGGGGTCCGCCGGCAGGAGGTCCGGGCCGAGGAGCCGCACGTTGGCCGGCGTATCGGGTTCGAGCACGATGACGGTGTCCATCCCCTCAACGTCGCCGCAGGAGCGCCGCGCCGCACGCGCACGGTGGCATCCGGACCAGCCGGCCGCGGCCCGGGGCCCGCGGCGGCGCGGCCGGGGTCAGCGCAGGAGGGTGGCGAGGAGCTCGGAGATGGTGGGCCCGGCGTCGGCGGGGTGACGCAGCTGTTTGCTGGTGATGACGCTGTAGTGGTTGGTGCGGCCGCGGCGTTCGTGGCTGAGGTACCCGGCCTGTTCGAGGTCGGCGATGATGCGCTGGACGGCGCGCTCGGTGAGCAGGCAGCGCGCGGCGATGTCGCGCACCCGGATGCCGGGGTCCCGGGCGATCTGGACCAGCACGCGGGCGTGATTGGTCAGGAAGGTCCACTGCCGTTCGGTCGTCGTGCCGTCGTCCATTCCCCCACGATAGTGCCACGGGTTTCACGACAGCGGAAACACGACAGATAATTCGTGCAATGGTTGACATGTCCGGCGGGTTGGGCGAAGAGTGGAACGGACGCAATCCGAACCGCCTGAACGGGGCCCGTGCGGTGGTTCCGTCTGGAGATGGTGTGCGTGGACCCGATGAACAGGCAGGCACTGGAGCGGCTGCAGTCCCTGCTGGCCGACCGCGTCGGCCCGAGCTGCGCGAGCGGGCCGCCGTGCCTGACGTCCGAGACCGCCAGGATCGGTGACGCCCTCGTGTGCTCCTTCGCCGGGGACATGATCCTGGACAGCGAGTCCGTCGCCGCCCGCGCGCTGTCCGCCGCGCTCGACCGGCGTCCGTCCCTGCTCGCGATCGACCTCGCCGGCGTGGAGCTGCTCACCTCCACCGGCCTCAACCTGCTGCTCACCGCCCGCCGGCGGGCGCTGGCCGACGGCGTCCCGCTGGTGCTGGTCGCCCCTTCCGAGCGGACGCTGCGGGTCATGGAGCTCACCGAGACCACCGCGCTGTTCCCGGTCCACGCGAGCGCCGAGGACGCCGTCCGCCGGTACGCGCCGGACGCGCTGCCCGCCGTCCCCCCGCGCGGCCGGCCGTAGGCGCTCAGAGCCGGTCGTAGACGGCGGACAGCCGCTGCAGCACCTCGGTGGCCCGGTCCAGGGCCTCGTCGTCGTAGTCGTCCAGGTCGGTGTGCAGGGCCTCGGCCAGCGCCCGTTGGCGCTGGTCGTGCCGGGCCCGGCCGGTGTCGGTGAGGGCGACCAGCACGGAGCGCTTGTCCTCGGGCTGGCGGGTGCGGGTGACGTAGCCGGCCGCGACCAGGCCGTTGACCAGCTGGGTGGTGGCGGCGCCGGTGGTCTCGGTGCCGGCGGCGAGCCGGCCGATGGTCAGGGGGCCCTGTTCGGCCAGGGTGCGCAGGGCCCGGGCGTGGGTGAGGGAGAGCGCGCCCGGGGTGCGGGTGGCGCGCCCGCGCAGCCGGGCGTCGGCGGCGCTGAGCCGGTAGGCGGCGCGGGCCAGGCGGTCGAGCGCCCGGGCGCGGTCGTCGGTGGGCTGCGGCTCGGTCATCGGGATTCCTCCTGGACGGGTGGACGGCGGCCCGGTTGACAACAGCCTAGCCTCAGTACTTAATGACTAAGTACTTATTCATTAAGTACTGAGCCAACCGGACCTCCAGGAGGAGACCCATGACCATCCGTTCGACCGGCCAGAGCTGGGCCCTGGACATCGCCCTCGCCCAGGGCGGCTTCGACGCGCTGCACCCCGAGGCCGTCGGGACCATGGAGCAGCTGGGCCACGACCACACCGACTTCGCCAAGGTCTTCGCGCTGGTCAGGAGCGGCGCGATGCTGCCCAAGGCGTGGGCGACGGTGGCCGGCCAGGCCGAGGAGCGCGCCGCCCACCACGAGCGCGGCGGGTTCGCGCAGACCGCCGCCGACCTCTACCTGCGGGCCGCGGTGATGTGGGGCCGGGCGCAGTACTCGCTGTTCGACGCGGCCGACCCGCGCAAGGCCGCCATGCGCGAGCGCGCCGACCACTGCGTGGAGCGCCTGGGCGCGCTGCGCGGGGGCCGGGTGCGGCGGGTGGAGCTGGACTTCGAGGGCTCGCGGATCCACGCCCTGCTGCACCTGCCGGCCGGCCGGGTCGAGAACGCGCCGGCCGTCATCCTCGGCCCCGGGATGGACATGATCAAGGAGGACTACATCTGGGCGGCCGAGCGCTACTACACCTCGCGCGGGATGGTCGCGCTGTCCATCGAGGGGCCGGGCCAGGGCGAGAGCCGCGCCGGCGGGCTGACCGTCGACCTCGCCAACTACGAGCGGGCGATCGGCCGTTACCTCGACCACCTGGCCGCGCTCCCGGAGGTCGACGCCGACCGGATCGGCATGTTCGGCATCTCGATGAGCGGCTACTGGGGCTCCAGGGCGGCCGCCACCGACCGCCGCCTGGCCGCCCTCGCCGCCTTCGAGGCCGTCACCGGCGACTTCGCGACCATCTTCGAGCGCGCCCAGCCGACCTTCAAGAACAACTACATGTACATGGCCGGGTACACCGACGAGGACGCCTTCGACCGCGACCTCGCCCGGCGGATGCCGCTGGGCGACCTGGTCGCCGACATCGCCTGCCCGGTGCTGTACGGGATCGGCGAGTTCGACGAGCTCACCGACCTCGGCCAGGCCCTGGAGAGCTTCGAGCGCATCCGGGCGCCGAAGGAACTGCGGGTCTACGAGGACGAGTTCCACCCGCTCGGGGGAGTGGCGGCCGAGGCCTTCCGGTTCGCGGCGGAGTGGCTGGAGCGGGCCCTGGCCGGCGAGTTCGCCGAGCCCGGACGGGACGTGCGCCACCACGTCCACCGCGACGGCCGCACCACCGACGGCAGCGCCGACCCCGCCTGGTGGCTCGGCGCCGCCCCCACCCGGCTCACCGAGGCCCGCCGCCGCTGAGCCCCGCCCGCCCCGGGCCGCCCGTCCGAGCCAGGGCGGGCGGCCCGGTCCGCCGCGGTCGCTAGGGCGTGTCTGACAATTCCCGCCGGGTTCGCGACGCCGGGGCACGCACCTCGCCGCGTTGTCGTCGGTCGCCAATGCTCCGCAGTGGCTCCCTCCTCCGCCTTGCGATGCACGCACCCCAACGCCGCGCCCTGATCCGACGCGAATTGTCAGACACGCCCTAGCATCGCGCGCATGCTGGCACTGCTCCACACCTCGCCCGTCCACGTCCCGGTCTTCGACGCGCTCCGCGACCGCGAGCACCCCGGCCTGCCCCTGCGCCACCTCGTCCGCGAGGACCTGCTGGCCACGGCCCTGGCCGACGGGCCCGACGCCGTCGCGGAGCACATCGACCGCCTCCTCGCCCCCGCCGTCGCCGCCGGGGCCACGGCCGTGCTGTGCACCTGCTCGACGATCGGGGCGGTCGCGGAGTCCAGGGCCCCGGCGGCGGGCGTGCCCGTGCTGCGCGTCGACCGGCCGATGGCGGCCGCCGCCGTCGCCGTGGCACCCGCGGCGGGCCGGACGGCGACCCGCGTCACGGTGGTCGCCGCCCTGGCCGGCACGGTGCGCCCGACGGCGGCCCTCATCGAGGACGAGGCCGTACGGGCCGCCCGCCCGGTCACCCTGACCACCGTCGTGGTCGACGGCGCCTGGGAGCGCTTCGAGGCCGGTGACCGGGACGGCTACCTGACCGCGGTCGCCACCGCCGTCGAGGCCGTCGACGACGCGGACGTCGTCGTCCTCGCCCAGGCCTCCACGGCCGCCGCCGCGAACCGGGCCACCACCGCCGTACCCGTCCTCTCCAGCCCGGCCCCCGGGCTGCGCGCCGCCGCCGCTGCCGCCTGCCGCCCCGAAGCCCGGACACCCCGCCCACGGACCGCGTGACGCCGTCGCCCGCACGGTGGCCGACGACCCGGACACGGCCCTCGACAGGCTCGCGAAGGGACGCCTGGCCGCCGGCTCCGGCACGGCGTCCGAGGTGCCGGCGGCGGTGCGGACGGGCGCTCCGCCGCCTACCTGGCGCCGGGAGCGGTGGCCGGCGCGGCGATCCGGTCGAACGCGCCGGGAACGGGCCGCGACCTGTTCGAAAGCATCGCCCTGCCGGACCCGCGGGCCGCCGCTGTCCGGGACCGGCCGGAGGCGCCTCCTGCGCCGGTGCGGCCGACCGCACCGCTGCGGGTGCGGGTGGGGTCCGGGGCGGAGACCATCGTGGCGATGGCCGACCGCCCCCGGGAGCCGCCGTGACCGATGCCGCAGACCCCGCTCCTCCTGGCGCGCCGCGCTGCCTGGTCACCGGGGCCACCGGGTACATCGGCGGCCGGCTGGTGCCGGAGCTGCTGGCCGCCGGGTACGGCGTCCGGTGCCTGGTCCGGGATCCGGACCGGTTGCGGGACCACCCCTGGCGCGGGCGGGTGGAGGCCGCCGCCGGGGACGTCACCCGTCCGGAGAGCCTGGACGGCGCGTTCACCGGGATCGACGTCGCCTACTACCTGGTGCACGCGCTCGGCACGGGCTCCGGGTTCGAGGCCACCGACCGGGCCGCCGCCGCGGCCTTCGGGCGGGCGGCGGCCCTGGCCGGGGTGCGGCGCATCGTCTACCTGGGCGGGCTCGCGCCCGCCGGGGTGCCGGCCGGGCGGCTCTCCCCGCACCTGCGGTCGCGGGTCGAGGTCGGACGGGTGCTGCGCGACAGCGGCGTGCCGACCGCCGAACTGCGGGCCGCCGTGATCATCGGCTCGGGGTCGGCCTCCTTCGAGATGCTCCGGTACCTCACCGAGCGCCTGCCGGTGATGGTCACCCCGCGCTGGGTGGAGACCCGGATCCAGCCGATCGCCGTCCGGGACGTGCTGCGGCTGCTGGTCGGGGCCGCCGGCCTGCCGCCCGAGGTGAACCGGGCCTTCGACATCGGCGGTCCGGAGGTGCTGACCTACCGGCGGATGATGGAGCGCTACGCGGCGGTGGCCGGGCTGCCGCGCCGGCTGATCGTCGCCGTCCCCGTCCTCACCCCGCGGCTCTCCAGCCTCTGGGTCGGCCTGGTGACGCCGGTCCCGGGGTCGATCGCCCGGCCGCTCGTGGAGTCGCTGCGGTACGAGGTGGTCCGCGGCGAGCACGACCTCGACCGGTACCTGCCGCAGCCCCCGGGCGGCGGCATCGGCTTCGACGCGGCGGTCGGGCTCGCGCTGCGGCGGATCCGGGACGCGGACGTCGCCACCCGCTGGTCCTCCGCCTCCGTGCCCGGCGCCCCGAGCGACCCGCTGCCGACCGACCCGGACTGGGCCGGCGGAAGCCTCTACCAGGACGTCCGGGAGCTGCGGGTGGACACCGACCCGGCGGCGCTGTGGAGGGTCGTGGAGGGGATCGGCGGGGAGAACGGCTGGTATTCCTTCCCGCTCGGCTGGGCCGTGCGCGGCTGGCTGGACCGGCTGGTCGGCGGGGTGGGGCTGCGCCGGGGGCGGCGGGACCCGGCGCGGCTGCGGGTCGGCGAGTCGCTCGACTTCTGGCGGGTGGAGGAGATCGAACCGGGGCGGCTGCTGCGGCTGCGCGCGGAGATGCGGCTGCCCGGGCCGGCCTGGCTGGAGCTCTCGGTCACGCCGGACGGCGCGGGCGGGAGCCGCTACCGCCAGCGGGCGCTGTTCCACCCGCGCGGGCTCGCCGGGCACGCGTACTGGTGGGCGGTGGCGCCGTTCCACGCCGCGGTCTTCGGCGGGATGGCGCGGCGGATCACCGAGCAGGCGGCGCGCGAACCCCGGGACGGCCGCGAACCCCGGGACGGCCGGGCCTGACCGGCGGCCGGGCAGGGGAGTCGGCCACCGCCGAAGGCCTGTGAGGCCGTCCGCCCGGCCGGGTCCGCCGGCCCCGTCCGGCGAAGTGCCGCGGCTTGAACGCGCCGCACCACAACGGGGGTTCACACACAGGCGCCGAACCGGCCATTCTCGATCCGGCCACCGTACCCCTCCGTGAACGGACCGGCGACGGCTAGGTTGACCGTGACAACGAGAGGCGGCCGCCGGGCAGCCGGCATCGCCCTGGCGAAAGGTGCCCGACATGCAGGTGAGCGTCGACCGCGACCGTTGCTGCAGCTCCGGCATGTGCGTGGTGAACGCCCCCGCGGTCTTCGACCAGGACAGCCGGGACAGTCTCGTGACGCTGCGTCAGACCACTGTGCCGCCGGAGCAGTTCGACGACGTCAGGCTCGCCTCCGAGCTCTGCCCGGGCCGGGCGATCACCGTCACCGGGGACGAGCCCGCGCGGACCGGGCCCTGACGGACCCCCGCCGCCGGCCCCGCAGGCCGCCGGAGACCTTCCCGGGCCCCGAACCCCACGGGAACACCCGCGACGTGAGGAGACCCCCCCGCCTTGACCACCGCACCCGCCACCACCCCCGTCCTCCCACTGCCGGCCCGGCACTCCGGCGGCTGCCCGTTCGGCCCGCCGCCCGCGTACTCCCGGGCCGCCGCCACCGGGCCGGTGACCAGGGCCGAGCTGCCCGACGGCGACCTCTGCTGGTTGGTCACCGGCTTCGCCGAGGTCCGCACCGTGCTGTCCGACCGCCGGTTCAGTGCCGACATACGCCACCCGACCTTCCCGCTGCTGGTCGCCGGCGCCCGCGAGCTGATCACCGAC
Organism: Kitasatospora sp. NPDC092039; assembly: GCF_044756065.1. Classification (NCBI taxonomy): domain Bacteria; kingdom Bacillati; phylum Actinomycetota; class Actinomycetes; order Kitasatosporales; family Streptomycetaceae; genus Kitasatospora; species Kitasatospora sp. NPDC092039. Next base: position 140,033 of record NZ_JBIVSD010000010.1, read on the forward strand.
AACCCGGACTTCCTGCGGCTCGACGACCCCGAGCACGCCCGCCAGCGCCGCATGCTCACCGGGGAATTCCTGGTCAAGCGGGTGGAGACGCTGCGCCCGGAGATCCAGCGGATCGTGGACGGGGCACTGGACCGGATGACCGCGGGCCGGACCACGGCCGACCTGGTCACCGACTTCGCGCTGCCGGTGCCCTCGCTGGTGATCTGCCTGCTGCTCGGCGTGCCCTACGAGGACCACGACCGCTTCCAGAGCCTGAGCCGCACGATGCTCAACCAGGAGAGCACCGTGGAACAGCTCCGGGACGCCCAGGAGGAGGTCAGGGACTACCTGCGCGACCTGACCGCCCGCAAGCGCGCACAGCCGCAGGACGACGTCCTCAGCCGACTCGCGGCGCGGGACGACCTGACCCCGGACGACGCGGCCGGCATGGGCGTGCTGCTGCTGATCGCCGGGCACGAGACGACCGCGAACATGATCTCGCTGTCGACCGCGCTGCTGCTGGAGCACCCCGAGCAGATCCCCGCCCTGGCCGACCCGGCCACCCTGCCGGGCGCGGTGGAGGAGCTGTTGCGGCTGCTGACCATCGTGCACACCGGCCTGCCCCGGGTGGCGCTGGAGGACGTGGAGCTGGGCGGCGTCACCGTCCGGGCCGGGGAGGGTGTGATGGCGATGCTCTCCACCGCCAACCGGGACGAGGCGGTGTTCGGCGGCGCCGGCCATCGGGCGACGGACGAGCTGGACCTGGACCGGGACGCCCGGCGGCACCTGGCGTTCGGCTTCGGCGTGCACCAGTGCCTGGGCCAGCCGCTGGCCCGCGCCGAACTCGGGATCGCCCTGGAGACGCTGTTCCGTCGGCTGCCGGGGCTGCGACCGGCCGGCGAGCGCGAGTTCCGTACCGAGTCGTTCATCTACGGGATGCGCTCACTGCCCGTGACCTGGTGAGCGGGGCCCGACGGAGAACTCCCGTTCTCCAGGCCCGGACCGCAGATGACAGTCACATGACCGCGCGGACAGCTCCCAGTCGGCCGGCCCCTCCCGGCAGACCGTCCCGGCGCGGGGACGCCACCGCGGTCGGCCGGAGCCGTCCGGCGGGGCCACCCGGTGCGGCACACTGATCGCCGAGGCCTTCGCACGGACTCCCGGGCGGCCGGGGCCGAGGGGACGGGGAAGGCATGGAGACCGGCAGTGTGGTCGGCGGGCGGTACCGGATCGGCCCCGACGGAGTGGGGGAGGTCCGGTTCGGGCAGGACACCGGGTCCGGGCGGCCGGTGGCGGTGAAGACGCCGGCCCGGGCGCCGGGCCCGGCCGTCCGGCTGCGGCACCCGGGGATCGTCACGGTGCTCGACGTGGGAGAGCACGAGGGCAGGCCGTTCCTCGCCATGGAGCTGCTCGACGGGTACACACTGGACGACCACCTGCTGGACGGCCGGTTCCGGCCGGCCGAGGTCGCCGGCTTCGGCGCCCAGATCGCCCAGGGCCCTGCTGGTCGCGCACCGGGCCGGGATGACGCACGGCGGGATCGAGCCCGCCCGACTGCTGCTCACCCCGACCGGGACCGTGAAGGTCCTCGGCTTCGGCACGGCCGCCCCGGCACCCGGGTCCGACCTGTCCGCGCTCGGCGACACGCTGCACGAGCTGCTCGAACACCCGGGGCCGCCCGGCCCGCCGGGCGAGCTCGGCGCGCTGGTGTCCCAGCTGCGGGACGCGCCGTCCGCCCAGGACCCGCGGCTGACCGAGGAGTTCGCCCTGCGGCTGCGCCGGCTGGCGGAGGAGCTGGCCGCGACGGAGCCGGTGGAGCCGGTGGAGCAGCCCCGGCGGCCGGCCGCGGCCCGGCCGTTCTGGATCCACCGGCGGCCGGAGCGGCTGCCGCTGGGGCGGGCACTGGCCGTGGTGATCGGGGCCGGGCTGGTCGCGGTGACGGCGTACGCGATCGCGGTGACCCTCTGACGGGATGACGACCCGGCCCGCGGGCGCCGAACCCGACCCGCCGGGGCGCCGTCCGGCTCCCCACGTCGCCGAGGCCGGGATCGCCGGTGAGGACCCGGCCGGCCGTGGCGCAGAAGACGGCCGGGATCTGGAACACCCGGTCCGACCGCGGACCGGTGACATACCTGTCGCCGATCACCGCGGCGCGCTCCGCACCCCACAGGCCTTCGCCGGCCTTCAGCCAGGCGCGGGTCCCGTCGGAGAGGAAGTCCGTCCGGCCGGTCTTGGACAGGGTGAGGGATCCGACGCAGTGGTGGGCGTCGTCCACGGAGATCCTCCCCGTGACGGACTGGCCCGTCACCAGGGCCGGGAGCCCGGTGGTGACGGAGCCCGCCGCCATCGCGTTCCACCGGGTGCGGGGCGTCGTCTTTTTGAGTATCCGTACTCAGGCGGTGCTGTCGGTGCCGGATGAGACTGTGGAGGTCCGCCGGGACTCCTGGGCCCGGCACCACGAAGGGGGAGAAGGATGAGGCGTGCGGGTTTCGCCGGGGCGGCCGCGGCCGCGGCGGTGGCGGCGATCGCGGTGACGACGGCGGCCCCGGCGGTCGCCGGGGAGAGCGGGGCGCTCGGGCAGGGGACGCCGGGGACGGGCGAGATCCTGCCGTACCCGGGGGCGGAGGGGCTGATCTGGATCCCGGACTGGATCGGCGACGGCGGCGCGGTCACCGGCGGCGCCTACGCGGCCGGTCCGCCCGTCACCGTCACGGTGGGCTGCCAGGGCGGCAGCGGCGGTGCGGGTGAGGTACGGGTCACCTTCACGCCGTACTACGGCGACCCCACTCCGGTGGAGTTCACCGTGCCCTGCCCGGCCGAGACCGTCGGCACGGGCTCGGCGGTGGTGACGGCCGAGCAGGGCCGGTCCTTCCACGTCGGGGTGGCCGCCTCGGCCGCCGACGTGCACTGGGGCCTGACGGTCACCCAGCCGGACGCCTGACCGCCCGGGGCGGGGCGGGACCGCCTTCACCTCACGGGAATGCGCTCCCGCCCGGCCCGTCCGGCCCGTCCGGCCCGTCCGGCCCGTCCGGCCCGTCCGGCGGGTCACAGGATTTCGATGGACCTGACCTGCGGCGGACGGTTCGGGAACGAGATGTCGGTCCAGCGCGGGATCCTGACCGAGTCGCCGTTGGCGTCGTAGTAGATCAAGTCGTTGTTCCCGGTGGAGATCCGGTCGACCCACCAGTCGCCGAAGGAGGTCCGGCCGGCGTTCGCGTAGCAGTCCACGCTCTGGCTGCCGCCGCTGTGCGACCAGATCTTCAGGAAGTTCTCCCCTCCCCGGCACTCGACGTGGTCGATGGCGAAGGCGTCGCCGGACGGGACGGCCACGGTGAACGCGGCCGCCGCGGCGAACGCGGCGGTCACGGAACCCACGGTCTTCTTCGTTTTCGAGAACACGGATCCTCCTCAGTCGAATCAATTCGAATCGATTCCGGATCAGGAACCCACGCCGCGAGGGAATTTCCGGTCGCGTCGTGCCCGACCAGCTTCTCGGCGCCCAGGTAAGCGGTCAATCGCGTCCACCGGGCACTGACGAGGTATCGGTCATGTCCGTCCGAACCTTCCGTGTACGGAGGGGTCGGTGGTGCCGGTGGAGCCCGTGGGGCGTGGGTGGCCGCCGGGTGAAGGGCCCGAACCGCCGGTTCCCGGGGGCGCGGCACCCGCCCCCGGGGTCCCGCCCCGGCCTGGGACGACGGGGCCGCCGGCCGGCGGCCCCTCCCGCTCCCGGTCGCCGCCGGGCACCCGCCGCCGTGGCGCCCGGTCGGCGAATGGCGCGGAACCGGCCGTGCCGCCGCGGCAGGGGAGGCACCCGGCAGGCCCACGGCCTACCCTCCGCGCCGCCCCGCTGCCCGGGTCGCCGCCCCCGCTGCCGGTCCGGTTCCCGCCGCCCGGCCGGGCTTCACGACGTTCCCCGGCACCCCCACCGGTGCGGCCGCAGCGCGGGCTCGCCGAGGACGTAGGTCTGTCTGACGGCGCGGTCGTCGCCGAGGGTGGCCAGCGCGAAGAGGCGTTCGCGGAAGTCCCGGGCCACCTCGGTGCGGCGCCTCAGGAGCGGGGTGGCGGCCCAGTCGAGCACGACGAAGTCGGCCTCGCGGCCGGGCCGGAAGCTGCCGATGTGCTGGTCGAGGCGGAGTGCGCGGGCGCCGCCGAGCGTGGCCAGGTAGAAGCCGCGCAGGGCGGTGAGGGTCTTGCGGTCCTGCTCCGGGACGGGGTGGGGGTAGGTGTTGGCCAGGGCGACGACCTTGTAGGCCTCGTTCATGGTCTGGAGCATCGAGTAGCTGGTGCCCCCGCCCACATCGGTGCCGAGCGCGACCCGGACACCGGCGCGGGCGGCGCCGTCCAGGTCGAACAGGCCGCTGCCGAGGAAGAGGTTCGAGGTGGGGTTGAACGCGGCGCCGGCCCCGGCGTCGGCGAGCAGGGCGCGGTCCGCGTCGTCGATCCACACGGAGTGGCCCCACATGCTGCGGGGCCCCACCAGGCCGCACCTGTCGTAGACGTCGAGGTAGGAGCGCGGGTCCAGGGAGTCGCGGAACTTCTCCAGCACCGCCCGCACCTCGTCGCGGTTCTCGGCGAGGTGGGACTGCACCCACAGCGGCCGGTCGGTGTGCCGGGACTCCTGGTAGAGGCGGCCGGCCATCCGGAGCGCCTCCAGGGTGGAGGTCAGTGCGAACCGCGGGGAGACGGCGTAGCGCAGCCGCCCGGTGTGGTGCCACCGGTCGATGAGCCGGCGGCAGTCCTCCTCGGCCTGTTCGACGGACCCGTCGAGGTACTCCTCGGGCACCGTGCCGCCGTTGTCGTCGTCCATCAGCAGCTTGCCGGAGACCATCCGCAGCTTGCGCAGGTGCGCCTCGGCGAAGAAGGCGTCGGCGGCGTGCGGGTGGGTGGTGGTGTAGACGCACGCGGTGGTGGTGCCGGACTCCAGGAGCCGGTCGAAGAAGAACGAGGTGGCGGCCCGGGCGTACTCCCGGTCGGCGAACCGCATCTCCGACGGGTACATGTAGTCCCGCAGCCACGGCAGGAGTTGACCGCCCGGGCTGGCGACGGAGTCCACCTGGCCGGAGTGGATGTGCGGGTCGACGAAGCCCGGTACGAGCAGGTGGCCGCGGTGGTCGACGACCCGCCCGTGGTCGACGAACTCCCGCGGGCACTCGCGGTGGTGGCCGGCCCAGACCACCAGGCCGTCGCGCACCACCAGCGCCCCCGGATCGAACAGGTGGTAGGCCCGGGGGTCGTCCTGGCCCTCGCCGTCCGGCATCCACGGATCGTCCGAGAAGTGCAGGACCGTCCCCAGGAACACCGTCACCCGCCGGCCGCGGCCGGTCCCCGCATCCGGGCCCGCACCGTCGTCCGCCGCGGTTTCCGCCGGCTCGCCGGGGCGTCCGGCCCCCTCGTCGCTGTCCATGTCCGTCTTCCTCGGACTGCCGGGTGGCGCGCCTTGAGCCGGCCACCGGGAAATCGCGGCAAAAGCCATCCCAACGGTTCACGCCCACCGTACCCCGCCGGACCGGACCGGACGTCACGGTCCGCCGGAGCGGGCGGCGGCCCTTCGCGGGCGACTCCCGCTCCGGCATCCGGGTGAAATGGCGCGGCATCGCCCGGCGCGAACGGAAGCCGGGTCCGGCGCTGCCAGAATGCAATTTCCTCGAGGTCCACCTGCACAGGCGGTGCCACCGGACAGCTGGAGCGGAACATGCGAATCATTCGGCCACGCAACAGTCCGGAAAAGGAGCCCGGCACAGGCGCGGGATGCTTCCCGTGGACGCTCATGTACCACTCGGTGGCGTCGACGACCGAGGACCCCTATCTGATCACCGTCGATCCCGCCCGGTTCCGCCGCCAATTGCGATGGCTGGCCACCCGCGGGCTGCGCGGGGTGTCGGTGGGCGCCCTGATGCGCGCCCACCGGGAGGGCGCCGCGGCGGGCCTGGTGGGCCTCAGCTTCGACGACGGGTACCGCGACTTCGTGGAGGAGGCCATGCCCGCGCTCGCGGAGTACGGCTTCACCGCGACGGTCTACGTGGTGGCCGACCGGCTGGGCGGGTACAACGACTGGGACCGCCGGGGCCCGCGCAAGCCGCTGATGACGGCGCGCCAGGTCCGGGAGACCGCCGCCGCCGGGGTGGAGATCGGCTCGCACGGGCTGACGCACCGGCGGCTGGCGGGCCTGGACGCGCGGGACCTCGCGGCCCAGGTCGCCGACAGCCGCCACCTGCTGGAGGACCTCACCGGCCGGGCGGTCGGAGGGTTCTGCTACCCGTACGGCTCGCTCGACGCCGCCGCGGTGGAGGCGGTGGCCCAGGCCGGCTACGCGTACGGGTGCGCGGTCAGCCCCGGCGCTCACGGCGGCGTGTACGCGCTTCCCCGCTGCTACGTCGGCGACCGGGACGGGCCGCTGCACCTGACCGCGAAGCTGGTGCGCGACCGCTGGCGGCGCTGACGCCGTCCCGGCGCCGCCGGCTCCGGCGACGCCGCCCCGAAGCCCCGTCGCCCCGGCGTCGCCGGCGGCCGCTCAGCGGACGGCGGCGGGTTCCACCGCGGGCTCCACCACGGTTTCCAGGCGCAGCCAGGACTCGTGCCACAGCAGGGCGCAGCGGCGGTCGCAGCCGGTGGCGAGCGGTTCGCCGCCGCAGCGCAGGCCGTGGAGGATGAACCAGCGCCCCCCGGTGGGGTGCTGCCACCAGGCGAGGGACCGGTGGCGCAGCTCGGTGACGCCGTGACGGGTGCCGGCGTGGCGCTCCATCCCCGGCTGGAAGGGGACGCCGTGCAGGCGCCCGTCCGGGCCGAGGGTCGCGTGGATCTCCGCGAGGCTGCGCACCGTCGCCCACCGGGCGGCGGGCCGGGCGGCGGGCACCGGCGCGGGGGAGGGCTCCAGCCACTCGTCGCGGAACAGCAGCGCGCAGTCCATCCCGCAGCCCTGGGTCCCGTCGGCGCCGTGGCAGGTGGCACCGGCCAGCGCGACGGTGCCCGACAGGCGCCGCACGCGGTAGTGGTCGTCGATCATCCGGCGCACGACGCGGTCGACCTGGTAGACGCCGCCGCAGAACGACCACTGGCTGCGGGTGAACCACAGGCCGCGGTGGCGGTCCGCGGCGTCGAGGGTGCCGCGCACCGCGGCCTCGTCCTTCACCCGGACCCAGTCCCCCTCGGCGAAGCGGGAGGGCCGGCCGGGCTCCGGGACGTCGGCGCGGCGCTCCCGCAGGCCCTCACGGGCGATCCGGGCGCGGCGCAGGACACCGAGCGGGGGAAGGTCGCGCAGGGGCAGGCTCTTGTACTGGCACCGGTTCGCGGTGGTTTCGCAGCGCGGCCCCGCGGTACGGGTGAACCGTGATTCCTCGACGGTCATCGGTGAAATCCCATCGGGTCGGAGATATCGGCACAGGCTAGCGCACCCCTCCTTTCCCCGGACGGGCTCCCGAGTCCTTTCGGAGCCATGTCGAGAGAAATAGCACTAAACGCACTAAGGGCCTTCCGGAGTGAAGAACCGCCGTTTTCCGAACGGCCCGGGTTCACGGGCGGGTAATGTTTCCACCGTCGCCGAGGTGGAGTGGCCGAGTGGCGAGGCGGCGGCCTGCAGGGCCGTTCAGACGGGTTCGATTCCTGTCTCCACCTCCTCTCCTGTTCCTTCCGGTCCCGGCCCGGCGGTACGCCCGTCCCGGACCGACCGTCCCGGACCGGCCTCTCCGGAGCGGCCTCTCCGGAGTAGGCCGAACTGCCGTGCCCCGGTGCTATGTTCACGGTGTCCGTCCCGCATCCGCAGGAACCTCGGGGGGTCGCCCATGACCGACGCCGACCGTGACACCGACCGCGACGGCGAGCAGGCCACCCGGGCCCTGCTCGCCGAATACGCCGCCGGAACCCGCGAGTTCGACGGCCGGACGTTCACCGGCCTGCGGCTCGGCCGGCAGAACCTCGGCGACGCCGTCTTCACCGACTGCGAGTTCGACGACTGCGTCCTCGCCATGGGCACCTTCGACCGCTGCGAGTTCCGGGGCTGCCGGCTGCGCCGCATCAACGCCGTCCGGGCCGGCTTCATCCAGGCCCGGTTCCTGCACTGCGACGTCGAACAGGCGGCCTTCCGCGGCGCCGACTTCTTCAAGGCCACCTTCCGCGGCGGGACGTTCGGCGGCGACTACCGCGAGGCCTTCCTCGTCCAGGCCGTCTTCGACGAGGTCGTCCTCCGCGGCGCCCGCTTCGACGACGCCCACTTCGGGTTCAACGTCTTCGCCGCCACCGAGCTCGTCGCCACCACCCTGGACCCGGTGGTCGTCAACGGGCTCTGCCGGATCGACGAGCGCACCATCGCCTCCTCCTTCATCCTCAACAGCCGGGCCCTGGACGCCGCCCGCGACCGGCTCGGGGACGACCGGGCCGTCCGGGAGCTGACCCGCGACCTCGCCGGCCTGGAACGGTTCCTCGTCCGCGCCGGGGCCGACCCGGCCTCCGTGCGCGCCTACCGCGACACCGCCCGCGGCGCCCGCGAGCCCGCCCGCCCCAGCGTCTTCATCAGCTACAGCTCGGCCGACGAGTCCTTCGCCGCCGAACTGCGCGACCAGCTGGAGGCCAACGGCGTGGACACCTGGTTCGCCCCGCACGACATCCGCGGCGGCCGGACGATCCTGGAGCAGGTCACCGAGGAGATCCAGCGGCGCGGACGGATGGTCCTCGTGCTGTCCGAGGCCAGCATGGCCAGCAACTGGGTGGCCACCGAGATCGGCCGGGCCGTACGGGCCGAACGGGAGAGCGGCACCCGCAAGCTCTTCCCGATCCGCATCGTCGCCCATGAGCGGCTGCTGCGCTGGGAACTGTTCGACGCCGACGCCGGCTACGACGTGGCCCGCGCCATCCGCGAGTACCACATCCCGGACTTCCGCGGCGACGGCCTCGCCCTGCCCCAGGCCGTCAGCCGCCTGGCCCGCGACCTGCGGGAGGGCTGAGGCCCCCGGCCCGCGCCACCCCCGTCCCCGCGCCCGGGCCCCGGCCCCGGGGCCCCTGCCCCGCCTCGGCCGGGGGCGCGCGGAACCGGGCCCGGGGCGCGCGCGTCCGTCCTTCACGACGGCGGCCGATGATCACCGCCGTCGGCCGCCCCTGGAAGGAGCACCGTGACGGACGGTACGTCGCAGCGCATGTCGCCCGCCCGCCGGGGCCGTTGGCGCCCGGTCGCACTGATCGGGTGCGGGGTGCTGCTGCTGGGCCCGGCCGTGCTCGCGGCGGTGCGACTGCTCGGGTGGGACGACGGCACGGTGTGGGCGCTGCCGATGGCCGGGCTGCCGTACGCGGCCCTGCTCAGCGTGCTGCTGCTGGCGGCGGTGGCGGTGCTGCGCGCCCGGTGGCTGACCGGGGCCGCGGCCGTCCTGGTGGTGCTGCAACTGTGGTGGCTGGTACCCCGGTTCGTCCCGGACGGGGCCGACGCCCCGGCCGACGCGCCCCGGCTGCGGGTGGCGACCAGCAACAACTTCATGGGGCAGGTCTCGCCGCAGTCCCTGGTCGACCTGGTGCGCGACCAGCGGATCGACGTGCTCGCGGTCGAGGAGCAGAGCGACTCCGCCGCCGACGCGCTGGACGCGGCCGGCATCCGCGCCCTGCTGCCGCACCGCGAGCGGCCGGCCGGCACCGACACCGCGCTCTACACCCGGCTGCCCGTCGGCTCCGCCGCCGACCCGGCCTGGCCGACCACCAACCTGACCGTCGACGTCGGCGGCCGCCCGGTGCAACTGGTCGCCGTGCACACCTACTACCCGGTCGGCGACGCCCGCCGCTGGGCCGAGGGACTGCACGACCTGCGCGCCGCCGCGCCCGGGCGCAACCGCAACGCGGTCCTGCTCGGCGACTTCAACGCCACCCTCGACCACAAGCCGATGCGCGACCTGATCGGCACCGGCCTGACCGACACCCACGAGGAACTCGGCGCCGGCCTGCTGCCGACCTGGCCCCAGGACCACCCCGACTACCCCGTCCCGGCCGTGATCCAGATCGACCACGTCCTGCACGGGCCCGCGCTGACCGCCGTCGACGTCTCCGAGCACGCCCTGCCGCGCAGCGACCACCGCGCCGTGGTGGCCGAACTCGCCGTCCTGCGCTGACCGCCGCCGTCCTGCGCTGACCGCCGCCGGCACCGGCTGAGCGCGGGCGGCCGCCCTCGGCTACCCTCCCCCCTCGTGGACGATCACCCCGAACCCTCGACCCTGCGCGTCTTCGTCGCCCTGGCTCCGCCCGACGACGCCAAGGACGAGCTGGCCCGGGCCCTGCAGCCCGCCTACGCCAGGTACCCGCGGCTGCGCTGGAACCGCATCGAGGACTGGCACATCACCCTCGCCTTCCTCGGCGAACTGCCGTCCACGGCGGTGCCGCCGCTGCGGGCGGACCTGGCCGGGCGGGCCGCGTCGCACCCCGCCCTGCGCCTGGGCCTGCGCGGCGGCGGCCACTTCGACCAGCGACTGCTGTGGAGCGGGATCGACGGGGACCTGGAGGGACTGCACCTGCTCGCCGACTCCGTCCGCGACCTGGTCCGCTCCCGCGGGATCGAGTTCAGGGACCGGCCGCTGCACCCCCACCTGACGCTGGCCCGCTCCCGCCGCGACGACCCGGTCAGCGTGCCGCTGGCCGCGGCGGGGCTCACCGGGTTCGTCGGCCGGCCGTGGCGGACCGAACGGCTCCACCTCGTCGGCAGCAACATCGGCCGCGGTCCCGGGCCGATCCGCTACCGCGACATCGAGGCCTGGCCGTTCGCCGCCGCCGCCCGAACCGGCGACGACGGGGGCGGCCGCGACGACGGAGCCCTCACCGGGCCGTAGCCGACGGGCGAGGCCTTTGCGCCCGACGCCGGGCCGCGGTCAGTTCCGCCGGCCGTCGCGGGGCGCGGGGACGCGGGGCAGGACGTTCCACAGGGGCTGGCTGCCGGCGGCCCAGCGGGCGAGCGCGGTGCGGTCGACGAGGTGGACCCCGTGCTCGGCGCCCCAGCGGTGGGCGTCGCGGGAGAAGCGGCCGTTGGTGACGACCACGGCGACGTGGGCGTGGTGGGAGCGCTGGTAGGTGCCGGCGAGCGCGTACAGGACGCCCACCCCCACCGGCCTGCCGCCCAGCGGGTCCTGCTTGTGCTTGCACTGCACGGCCCAGCGCCGGCCCATCGGGTCCTCGGCGAGGACGTCCACGCTCTGGTCGTTCGCCCGCCCGACCTTGCGGGCGCGGCAGCCGTCGCGCTCGAACAGGTCACGCACCGCGAACTCGAACGCATCCGGCTTCATGTGGTCGAGCCCGCCGGGGCCGCTCAGGGCCAGCCGCAACCGGGCGGCGCGCAGCCGGTGCTCGCGCGCGGCGAGGACCCGGGCCCGTACGACGGCCGCGGCGGCGCCACCGGCGGCCAGGGGGCCGACGACGAGGACCCACCAGTTCGCCGCCAGCCACCGCAGCGCGGCGGCGACCGCGCTGAGGACCAGGAACGCCACCACGGCGTAGACGAACCAGCTGACGTCGTCACGCCGTCCGGCACGACGCGGACGCGGGCGCGGGCGCGCGCGCCGCGCCGGAGGCCTGCGCCTAGCCATCCGCCGCTCCGGACCTCTGCACGTCGGTGTCCTTCCTTCGAGGGCTCTCGCCGCAGACGGGTACGGGTGAGGCCGGGCGGGCGTCAGCGGGTGGCTTCGACGGCGACGCCGACGAGCTCCAGGACGGCGTGACCCCAGGACGTGGCGGCGATCAGGACACCGAAGGTGACGGCGGTGAAGACGGTGAACGCCTCGTCGACACGGCTGCGGGCCTCGGTACGGCGGCGGAGCCGGACGACGATGACGATCGCGAGGAACGCCGTGGCGCTGATCGTGTACTGCACTGCCCACCCCCGGATATTGACCCTGTGTGAGGCTCCCGTCACCGGGAGCCCGCCGCATCCGGGTGAGCATGCCAGAGCCGCCCCCCTCCCGGGGCCGCTTTGCCCGAATCAGCCGGACGCGAACGGCTCAGCCCACCGCCCGCCCCCACCTCCCGTCCCCGCTGTCCGCCCCCTGGGCTGCCCGGGCAGGGGGCGGGGCGGCTAGCCGAGCGTGAGCATCGCCCCGGCGACCTCGCCGACCGCCGCGTCGGGGATCGCCGTGGCGGCCTCGGCGAGGACGAGCAGCCGTGCCCCGGGGATCTCGCGCGCGAGCGCCTCGCCGTTGCCGACCGGGAAGAACGGGTCGCGGCGGCCGTGGACGACGAGCGTGGGCACCGCGATCGCGGGCAGGCGCTCGCGCCAGCGCGGTGCGCAGTCGAGCCTGGAGAACACCGCGCCCAGCTGGTTGGCCGTCTGGACCGGGGCAGCGGTGCCGGGGGTGCGGTCCCAGACGCGGGCGGCGGTCGCGCGCGCGGCGGCGGGGTCGTCGCCGCGGATCTCCGCGCCGGCGGCGGCGAACTCCGCGACCGCCCCGCGGTCGCTCCAGTCGGGCATCCGACGGGCGAACAGCCGCTTCATCGTCGCCCGGTCGTGGTCGGGGAGGTCGTCGTCGGGCGGGCCGGGGGCGACCGCGCGGGTGCCGACCAGGGTGAGCGCCGAGAACACGTCCGGGCGGTCGAGCACGGCCACCTGGGCGACCATCCCGCCGACGCCGATCCCCGCGAGGTGCGCGGGCCCGCCGCCGAGCGCCTCGGCGAGGGCCGCCGCGTCGGCGGCGAGGTCGCGCAGGGTGTAGCCGGGGGCTCCCGGATCCACCGTCGTCGACTCCCCGCTGTCGCGCAGGTCGTAGCGCACCGCCCGGCGCCCGCCGGCGGCGAGGCGCTCGCAGAGCGCGTCGGGCCAGGAGAGCATCGTCGGCCCGCCCGCGAGCAGGACCAGCGGTGCGCCGAGGTCACCGAACGACTCCACGCCCAGCGCGATCCCGCCGGCGTCGACGGTCGTCACCGGGTCACCGGGCGTCGTCGTGCCCGAGACCGCGGTCGGGGGCGCTCATGTCGCCCGTCCGGGGCGTGCCGTCGGCGAGCCCGTAGCGCAGGTACACGGTGCCCGTGGGGCCGGCCGCCGGCGGTTGGAGGAGCGTGAGGTTCGTGGGCACCGCGCCGCCGTCGAACACCTGCTTCCCGACGCCGAGCACGATCGGGTGCACCCACAGGTCGAGACGGTCGAAGAGCTTCTCCCGCAGGAGGGTCTGCACCAGGTCCAGGCTGCCGACGACCTTGATGTTCCGGTGCCGGTCGCGGATCCCGCGCACGGCGTCCGCCAGGTCCGGGCCGAGCAGCGTGGACCCGGCCCACGGGAGGTCGGGCGTGCCGCGGGAGGCCACGTACTTCGGGACGCGGTTGAAGAGCTCGGCGATCTCGCCGTCCTTCTGGTGCGGCCAGTAGGCGGCGAAGATGTCGTACGTCCGCCGGCCGAGCAGCAGGGCGTCGGTGCCCTCGTACGCGGCGAGGATCTGCGCCCCGGTGGCCTCGTCGATCAGGGGCGCCTGCCAGCCGCCGAACGGGAACCCCTCCGGGTCCTCGTCGGGGCCGCCGGGCGCCTGCCCGACGAGGTCGAGGGTCGCGAACAGTTCGATGTGGATGAGGCCCATGTCTGCACTCCCGATGAGTTTGGTCGTCCCGGTCGAGATGTAGACCCGCCGGGGCCGGAAAACTCATCGCCACGCCGACACCCGGTTTCCGAACCCGCCGATCGCCCCGCCCCGCGCTTCGCCCCGCCCGTCCCGCTCGGCCTGCTCGGTCCGCCCGTCCCGTCAGAGCCCGACCCGGAGCCGGAGCTGGAGCCGGCACCCGCCGGGGCGGTCGTCGGTGTCGATGCCGATCGTCGCCGGGCCGCGGTCGGTCTCCGCCCACCGGTACCCGGTGTTCCGGCACTGGGCGCGGTCGCCGTCCGCGTCGTACTGGATGTCGAGGGCGACGTACGTCTGCCTGATCTGCGGCACGGCCAAGGTGAGGCTGCAGCCGCCCGGCCGGTTGTCGGTGTCGATCCGGACGGCGGGGCCGAAGGTCCGGGCGTCCCTGCGGATCGGCATGCCGAAGGTGCCCTGGTTGCCGCACTGTGCCGGGTCCCCGCCGGCGGTGGCCTGGAGGGCGTAGGCGAGGGACACGCCCTCCAGCTCGTTGTCGGGGTCGTGGACGCCGAACGCCAGCTGGCAGCCGCCGGGACGGCTGTCGGTGTCGAAACGGATGACGTCGGTCCAGGCCCCCTCCGCGACCCACTGATCACCCGTCCTCCCGCCGCACTGCCCTGACACACCGTCGGGGTTGAACCGGATGCCGAGCTCGGCGGGCCGGAACTGCCGGGTCTGCGCCTGCGCCGGCACGGGGGCCACCGTCGCCGCGACCGCCGTGGCGGCCGCCCCGAGCACCGCCAACCCGCGCGCGATTCTCCTCATTGCAGCGATTCCCTCTCGTCCCGAGCCATCCGTACCGGAAGCCCCCACGGTGCCACGGGCGTGGACACGCCAATCGAAGCCCGCCGCCCGACATGCCCTGCGCCACCCGAAAGCGCCAACCCCGCCCGCAGGCGTGCCCGGCCGGGTCCGGCCGGCTGGAGCGCCCGGGTGCGTGGAGGCCCGCCCCGCAGAGGACTTGGGCCCGCTGTGGCCGGTACCCGGGAGCCGTACGCCTCGACTCAGGTGACGATGACGACGAGCGCGGCGGCCGCCGGCAGGAGGAGAACCGTCAACGCCGGTGCGCCGGTGCGCCGGTGCGCCCGTCGGGCCCGGAGGTGGCGGCGACCCACGAGACGAGGGGACCGCCGGGGAGAGGACGACCGTCGGCCCGGAAGATCCCGTCACGGGCGAGCCGGACCAGGACCGGGGCGCCCATCTCGTCGAACCACGCCGGGGGCCGCGCGGAGGTGAAGGCCGCGGCCGTCGCCTCGAACCAGGCCGCGAACGAAGGGAAGTCGGGCACGGCGTCGGCCTGCTCCACCCACGTGCCGTCCGCGACGTAGCGTGCCCGCGGCTCGTCCTGATGGTGGTAGTAGACCGGGTACTCGCCGTCTCCGCCGGGCTTCGCGACATCGAAACACCGGACCGCCTCGTCACCGGCCCCTGCGGACCCGACCAGGTGATCGGTCGACAGGACCCGCCCGGGCTCGCGACCGACCCCCTCGGGCAGGTGCACCAGCTCGGCGTTCAGCCCGACGAGCTCCTCCTCGTCCACGGGCACGAACTCGCGCTCGTCCTCATCCTCCTCCCGACGGCAGTGCAGCCGGTTGTGCTCCGCCAGCAGCGCCCGGTAGCCCGGCGGCACCGTCCGGGCGACGGTGCCGATGCGCGGCTCCAGGAGGGTTTCCCGCGCCCGCACCGCATCGCGCGAGGCGGGGCAGGACCCGTCGAGATCGAGCAGTCCCGCCGCGGCGGCCCGGCACAGGTCCAGGAGGGCGTCGCGAGGTATGGCCGTTGTCCGAACTCCTGTATGTCCTCGGGCGCCTTCGGCCGCGGGCAGCTTACTGAGCGTTCTCAGCTCCGCCACTCCAGGGTGACGCCGCGGCCCTCGCTTGGGCCCGGGAAGCTCCTCGGCTGGGCCCGCCGGGTATAGCGGGTTGTCTGTCGCGGGCGGTCACTTCGCTGAGGGGGCCGGCCCTGCGCTTCGGGGCGGAAGATAGTCATGGGGAGGAATGGAACACATGCTCGAAGTACTATCCCTGCAAGGTTCTCCGGCCGGTACTTCACAACCTCCGCAGTGGCGTGGTCGGACGGAGACATCCCTGCAGAGAAGTCAGAGGGCAGAGGGCGATGAGTGTGGCTGAGAGTTGGTCGCGTGTGATGAGTCTTCTTCGGGAGCACGCGCCGGCCGATCACGCGGATCTGCCAGGGCCCGCTACGGAGCAGATGCTCGCGGCAGCCGAGGAACGGATGGGGATCTCCCTTCATGGGGACCTACGGACGTGGATGTTGCAGAACAATCTGGATCTGCCGGAGGAAGACGTCGACGACGACGTGATGTGCTGCGGCTTCGACTGGTTCCCCGACGAGGGAAGCTTCTTTCTGGGCATCCGGGCGTCGGAGAGGCTCTACGCGAATCACCCCTTGTCCGGTGGGAGCGAATGGCGCGAGGAGTGGATCCCGTTCCAGTCGGACCGGGACGGCTGGATGGGCCGGTTCATCGACGCGAGGGACGGACGTATCGGCAGATGGTTCGTGGGTGCGCCCACGGTCACCGGCGAGTACGCGTCACTGGCTCACTATTTCGACTCCGTGGCGGAGATGCTGACGAGGATCGGCGCGGGGGACTATCCGGTCTGTTCCGTTGTCGAAGGGCGACTTGTCTGGTCGTGAGACGGTTCCCCACCGGATGACGGTCATCCGGTTGGGGCTGCAGCGGGCCCGGCGGAAGATCTGCCAGGACTTCAGTCGCGCGATGCTTCGTTCGACCGGTGCTCCTGCCGCTGACAGGGCTCGGTTGATTGTCTGCTGGGTCGCGGTGAGGTCCTGGCCGGGAAGCCCTCTGATGGGCGTGGTCATCCAGGGGCCGGCTCCGATGTAGGCGCGGTCGGCGAGCACGGGGACGCCCTGGCGTTCGCTCTGGGAGAAGTCGCTCCGGCCGTCGCCGACACGGTCGCACTCGGCGAGGTCTCGTCGAGCAGGACGTGATCAGGATCCGTCTCGCGCAGGACCCGTAGCAGACCGGGTGCCCGGCGGGACAGGTGATCGACGACGGCCGTCACGTAGGCGTGGGCGGTCCCGACGGATATGCCGAAGCCGGCGGCGATCTGTGCGAGCGTGTCGTGCCGGCGTAGGTAGACGAGGCCGACGAGGGCACGCTGGTGGGGCGGGAGCTTGCAGCGTCGCTCGTCGCGACGCTTCTGCTGCCGCTCTGCCAGATCCTCTACCGGTACTTCGCCCTGGTGCGCGCGGTCGCGGTCGACCAGTGCACGCCGCGGGTGCCTGCGGGCGGGACTGGGGTCCGCAGTACGACGCCGCCCACGGCCTGATGGGCGTACAGGTGGCGCTCATCGCGGCCGCCTGGGCCCTGCCGCGCCGACCGCGCTGGGCTCCGTGGCGCTTCGTCGCCTCCGCCGTGAGCGTGATGTGCGGCCTGGCGTGCAGTGCGGTGATCCAGGACTTCGGCTGAGGCCGGGCGGCGCCCCGGCGTCGCGTTCCGGGCGATTGCGGACGAGCGTCCCCTCATGGGAGTTCAGGAAGGCGCGCGGGCCGGGGGGACCACCTGCGGATGCGGGTCACACCCCGGTAGCGGCGCCGTCGGGCAGCACCAGCGCCGTCGTGGCGGCCGGGGGAGCCGACCGGAGGTGCCGGCCGGGGCCGCCGGCCGGGGGTGCCGATCGGCAGGGGGAGGGGGCCGGTACGAGGGCGAATCCCTGCTGATCGGCACATGTGCGTGAGGGGGTTCGGCGCGCAGGATCGGGGACATCAGAACGGCGGCCACCGGGGCCGTCGGAGGGAGGGAAGCCACCGTGTTCCGCACTCGTACCCGCAACCGTGCCACCGCCCGCGTCGCCAGGGCCTCCGTCGCCGGCGGGCTGGTCCTGGCGGCGCTCACGGGTGTCGCCCCGGCCTCCGCCTCCGGCGCCGGCACCGCGTCCGCCGACGCCGTCGCGTCCGACCACCGGGACGGACGACCCGCGCGTCCGGCGAGCGTCAGCGGCAGCGCCCGGATCTCGTACGCCTTCTCCCCGGACGACGAGATCTGGTTCACCGTCGATGCCCAGGCGGCGCCGTACACCCACCCCCTCCCGGGCACCAACGCGCCCGACGGACTGCCCACCGACGCCCGGGGCACGGTCCGCTACTCCCATCGCGTGGCCGCCACCGGGGAGGTCCACAGCGCGGAGGCCGAGGTGGACTGCCTGAGCACCGGAGGCCCGGTCGCCACGCTGACCGCCGTGATCCCCGCCTCGAACACCGGCAACGCCAAGGAGCGGATCGGCCTGAGCGTCCACCAGGGCAGCGGCCGTGAGGGCGGTCGCCTCGGGTTCTCCTGGGGCGTGGCCAACCTGGACGTGGGGGAGGACGGGAAGCCCTACCAGCCGGTGGTGGGCACCTGCATGGCTCCGGCCCCGTTCGCTCCGGTCATACGCGGCGGCTTCGCCGTCCACCACACCGAGTTGGAGCCCCCGACGTCGGCCGCCCAGTAGTGCGCCCCGCCCCGCCGTGCCGCGCCCCGCCGTGCCGCGCCCCGCCCCGCCGTGCCGCGCCGCGCCCCGCCGCGTGCGCGGGCACGTACGCCCACCGCACCCCCGGGCCGCCCACCGTCACCCCGGGGCCGGGCCGGCCCCAGGACG
Organism: Kitasatospora sp. NPDC092039; assembly: GCF_044756065.1. Lineage (NCBI taxonomy): Bacteria > Bacillati > Actinomycetota > Actinomycetes > Kitasatosporales > Streptomycetaceae > Kitasatospora > Kitasatospora sp. NPDC092039. The sequence goes on from NZ_JBIVSD010000010.1 coordinate 158,190, forward strand.
GAACGAGGAAGGAGCCTGCCGTTCGGCACACCCGCAACACCGCGCTGCGCCGCGTCGGGTCCACAGCCCGGCCGGACGTCAAGATCCGCAAGATCCGTACGGCGCCGGAGGCCGCTGCCGCCCGGCAGGGGCGGGCACCTGGACTCAGCCCTCCTCGGCCGCGTCCGCCGTCCGCAGCCAGACCTCCTCGGCCGGGTCGAATTCGCTGGTGGTCATCCGCTGCGCGCGCCAGCCGAAGCCGCAGACCGCCAGCGGGCCTTCGGCCAGCGGGTCCAGGCCGAAGCCGCGCTCGATGTCGACCTCGTTGATCGCCGACGTCACGAACGCGCCGAGGCCGAGTTCGGTCGCGCTCAGGTACAGGGTCTGGGACAGGTGCCCGCTGTCGAGCACCAGGGCGCGGTAGGCCTTGGCGTGCTGACGGTACTTCCAGAAGCTGCGTGCGTACCGAGGTGCCAGGACCGCCAGCACGGCCGCGTCGGAGAACCAGTGCTGGCCGGCCAGGGCGCGGCGCGCGAACTGCTCCAGCGGTTCGTCCGGGGAGGGCAGGCGCTCCAGCGCGTGCTCGACCGCGTGGTAGTGGTACAGCCCGGGCGCGAGGCCCTCGACGTTCTGCACGATCAGGTAGGCCTCGGTCGGGTGCAGACCGCCTCCGGAAGGCGTGTGCTTCTTCAGGAACACGGTGTCCTCGCCGACGCGCACCTGCGCCTGCGCGGCGAACACGCGTTGCAGCATGTGCGCGCACAACGCCAGCGGCAACGCCCGCTCGCCGTCGAAGTTGCGGCAGGTCGCACGCCGCGCCAGCATCGCGTCGAACCCGTTGCCTTCGACGCGCGGCAACGGCACCCGCTCCGGCGCGTCCCCGCGTTCGAGCGCGTGGGTGGGCGGCGGGCCGAGCTTGCGCCTCAGGTCGGCGGCGGTGGTCAGCTCGTTGGCTTCCATGCTGCTGACGCTGTCCATGCCCTCCCACCGTGCGAGCCGGTGCATCATCGCCGCGGGCGGCCACCAGTGGCCGGCCCGCAGGACCTCGTCGCGTTCCCGATGGGCGGCCTGGCGCTCGTCGTCGGAGATCACCAGGCCGCTGTCGACCAGCCCGGCCACCAGGGCCGATTCCTCGGCGTCCAGCGAGTCGGTGCCACACCATTCGCCGGGGCTCAGCCGGCCGAGCAACTCGCGCTGCGCCGCGTCCACTTCGACCTCCGCGTCGAGATGCGCGGCCAGCGCCAGCCAGCGCCTGGTGCGGCTCAGGCCGGTACCGCCGGTCAGCAGCGAGCCCAGGTCGAAGTCCACCTCCTCGCGAGGCTCCAGGAACAGCACGGCACAACGGCGAATTCGCATCGGGATCCGTTCGGCGGACAGCGGACAGCGGACAGCGGACGGCGGACGGCGGACAGCGGACAGCGGACGGTTCCGGAGCACGGCGGATCCGGAGCACGGGATCCGGTATCGACGGTGCCGCGGAAAGCCCCCGTGCAGCAAGGCAGTTGGCTATGGTTTTGTACCATGCGGACTCAGGTACTGGGGAACGAGAAGCTGCACCTTCCGGCCGACGTCGTCGATCGTCTGCTCGCTCTGCTGAGCACCGACGACCGCTTCCGCCGGCTGTTCACGCACAACCGCCACGCGGCGCTGGTCGAGGCCGGTTGCGCACTGTCCGAAGAACAGCTGCGGGCGGCCTCGCCGCTCAGCTGTCTGGCCGTGGACCGGCTGGCCGACAAGGAGGCCATCGCCGGGGCCCGCGAGGAACTGCGCGCGCACCTGCTGGCCGACGCGGCGTACAGCAACCCGCATGCCCTCGAATCCGGGGAGATGCACGCGGTACTGCGCCGGACCTGACGCGACGCCGGCCCCGAACACCGCGCGGAACCCCCGGCCCGGCGGCGGCCCCGATCAGGCCGCCGCCGGGCCGGGGCCCGTCACGCCGCCCCCGGCGCTACACCCCGGCCCGGTCGGACGGGGCGTCGCTGCGCCCGTCCGGACGGCCGCCGTCCAAGGCGCGCAGGATCGACTCGACGCTCTGCCTGGCGTCCCCGAAGAGCATCGCGCTGTTCTCCCGGAAGAACAGCGGGTTCTGCACCCCCGCGTAGCCGGAGGCCATCGAGCGCTTGAAAACGATCACCTGCTCCGCCTCCCAGACCCGCAGCACCGGCATGCCCGCGATCGGGCTGGCCGGGTCGTCGGTGGCGGACGGGTTGACGGTGTCGTTGGCGCCGATGACGAGGACCACGGTGGTCGCGGCGAAGTCGTCGTTGATCTCGTCCATCTCCAGGACGATGTCGTACGGCACCCTGGCCTCGGCCAGCAGCACGTTCATGTGGCCGGGCAGCCGCCCGGCGACCGGGTGGACGCCGAAGCGCACCTCGACACCGCGCTCGCGCAGCCGGCGGGTGAGGTCCGCGACCGGGTGCTGCGCCTGCGCCACCGCCATGCCGTAGCCGGGGGTGATGACCACCGACTTGGCCTGCGCGAGCTGCCGGGCCGCCTCCTCGGCGTGGATCTCGCGGTGCTCGCCCTGCTCCCCGCCACCGCCCGAGGGCGCCTCGATGCCGAAGCCGCCGGCGATGACGGAGAGGAAGGACCGGTTCATCGCCCGGCACATGATGTACGACAGGTAGGCGCCCGAGGAGCCGACCAGCGCGCCGGTGACGATGAGCAGGTCGTTGTCGAGCAGGAACCCGGCGGCCGCGGCGGCCCAGCCGGAGTAGCTGTTGAGCATGGAGACGACGACGGGCATGTCGCCGCCGCCGATCGAGACGACCAGGTGCCAGCCGAGCGCGAGCGCGAGCACGGTCACCGCGATCACCGGGCCGAGGCCCGGGTCGGCGGTGAACCAGACCGCCAGCGCCGCGAACGCCCCCAGCGCGCCGACGTTCAGCGCGTTCTTGCCGGGCAGCACCAGCGGGCGCGAGGCGATCCGGCCGGACAGCTTGAGGAAGGCGACGACCGAGCCGGTGAAGGTGACCGCACCGATGAAGACGCCGATGACCACCTCGGCGTGGTGGATGCCCGACAGGTCGGCCGGTACGGCGGTTCGGGCCGAGCCGTGCGCCTCGACCTCCAGGTAGCTGTTCCAGCCCACCAGCACCGCGGCGAGCCCGACGAAGCTGTGCAGGACGGCGATGAGCTCCGGCATCTGCGTCATCTCGACCCGCCGCGCCCGCCACAGGCCGATCGCACCGCCCAGCGCCATGGCGAGGACGATCAGGGCGACGGCGCCGGCGCTGATGCTCCGCGCCGCCACCACGACGGTGGCGACCAGGGCGAGCGCCATGCCGGCGATGCCGTACCCCACACCGGCGCGGGAGGTGCGGTGCTGGGAGAGCCCGGCCAGGCTGAGGATGAACAGCAGGGCGGCGACCAGGTCCGCGGCGTGGGCCGCGGTGGTGGAGGTCATCGGCTCAGCGCCTTTCGGGGGAGGAGGAGAACATGCTCAGCATGCGGCGGGTGACGGCGAAGCCGCCGAAGACGTTCACGCTCGTCAGCAGGACGGCCGTGAAGGAGAGCACGGTGACGAGCGTGCTCCCGTGCCCGGCCTGCAGCAGGGCGCCGACCACCACGATCCCGGAGATCGCGTTGGTGACCGACATCAGAGGCGTGTGCAGGGCATGGTGGACCTTGCCGATCACGTAGTAGCCGATCACCACGGCGAGCGCGAACACCGTGAAGTTCCGGGCCAGTTGGGCCGGGGCGAAGCCGACCAGCAGGAACATCGCCAGCATCCCGGCGCCGATCAGGCCGAACCGGGCGGCCGGGGCGAGCCGGGAGCGCCGGGGCTCCGCCGCGGCCGCCGCGCCGACCGCCGTGCCGGCCTCCGGCGCCGTCGCGGGTGCGGCGGAGACGGCCACGGGCGGCGGCGGCCAGGTGACCTCACCGGCGCGGACCACCGTCACCGCCCGCTGCACCACGTCCTCGAAGTCCAGCACCAGCCGCCCGTCCTGCCCCGGCGTCAGCAGCTTCAACAGGTTGACCAGGTTGGTGCCGAACAGCTGCGAGGCCTGGGCCGGCAGCCGGGAGGCGAGGTCGGTGTAGCCGATGATGGTGACGCCGTTGCCGGTGACCACCGCGCGGCCGGCCACCGTGCCCTCGACGTTGCCGCCCTGCGCGGCGGCCATGTCGACGATGACGCTGCCGGGCTTCATCGCCGCCACGTCCGCCGCGGTGAGCAGGCGGGGGGCGGGGCGGCCGGGGGTCAGGGCGGTGGTGACGACGATGTCCACGTCCTGGGCCTGCGCGCGGTAGAGCGCGGCCGCCGCCCGGTCGTAGTCGGCCGAGGTCGCCCTGGCGTAGCCGTCGGCGCCCGTCTCCTGGGCCACCTCCACCGCCAGGTACTCGCCGCCCAGCGACCTGACCTGGTCGGCGACCTCGGGCCGTGGATCGGTCGCGCGGACGATCGCACCCAGACTGGAGGCGGCCCCGATCGCGGCGAGCCCGGCCACACCGGCCCCGGCCACCAGGACCTTCGCCGGCGGGACCTTGCCGGCCGCCGTCACCTGGCCGGTGAAGAACCGGCCGAACACGTGCGCCGCCTCGATCACCGCCCGGTACCCGGCGATGTTCGCCATCGAGCTGAGCACGTCCATCGACTGCGCCCGCGAGATCCGCGGCACCGCGTCCAGCGCCAGCGCGGTCACCGGGCGCCGCGCCAGCGCCGCCAGCAGCTCGGGCCGCTGGGCCGGGGCGAGCAGGCCGATCAGGGTGGCGCCGTCGCGCAGCCGGGCGAGCTCCGCGGCCGACGGCGCGTTGACCTTCAGCACGACGTCGGCCGCCCAGGCGTCCGCGACCTCCGCGCCGGCCCCGGCGATCTCCGCGCCGGCCCCGGCGTAGGCCTCGTCGGTGAACCCGGAGGCCGCGCCAGCGCCGGACTCGACGACGACCCGGTAGCCGAGGGCGAGGATCCCCCGGACCGTCGACGGCGTCGCGGCGACGCGGGTCTCCCCGGCGGCCGACTCGGCGACCACGCCGACGAGCCGCGGGGGGTGGTGCGTGGAGTGCTGTGCAGACATCACTCGTGCCTCTCTCCTCGAAGGAGCCGATGACGGCGGAATCCGCGCCCGGGGGAGCCTCGCTGCCCTCGGGGGCAGGAACCTACCCGCCACGGCGCCGCCCGGCACCGGGGCGCCACTGTGATGTGCTCCACCGGTTCGCGCCGACGCGCCGACGCGAACCGGCCGGGCCCCGGGCCCCGGGAGCCGGGGAGGAATCCGGCTGCGGATCCGCCGACGTGGGCGTGCCCGCCTGCCCCGGGTGCCCGCGTGCCCCGCCGTGCTGCTCACGGCGGGGCACGCGGATACCGGTGACCGCTGGTCGGCTCCCGCAGCGCCGCAGTCCAGCGCGTCCCCGTCCAGCGCGTCCCCCGCCGGCGGCGCGCCGAGGTGCGGCGAGGCGCGGCGCCGTCCCGCCGTCAGGCGGCGAAGGCGGCGAGGAGCTTGTCGGTGAGCCGGTCGAGGTAGTCGGGGCCGGTGGGCGTGCGGACGACCGCGAGGCGCCAGTACAGGGGGCCGACGAGGAAGTCGAGCGCGAACTCGCGGTCCACGTCGGCGGGGAGCTCGCCGCGGTCGACCGCGCGCTCCAGCAGGCGGGCGGCCTTGTGCCGGCGGGTGTCGCGGACGGCGGTCGTCAGCACCTGCGCCAGCTCGGGGTTGCGGCCGCTCTCGGCGAGCAGGTCGGGGATGATCTTCGACGGGAGCCGGTGGCGCAGTGCCCCGTCGATCTCGGTGAGGAAGGCGAGGACGTCGCCGCGCAGGGTGCCGGTGTCCTTGATCTCGGAGGCGTCCACGGCGACCGAGCGGACCAGGTCGAGGGTCATGTCGAGCTTGGACGGCCAGCGGCGGTAGATGGCGGCCTTGCCGGCCCCGGCCCGCTTGGCGACCGTCTCCAGGGAGAGCCGGGCGTAGCCGACCGCGGCGAGTTCCTCGAAGAACGCGGCCGAGATCGCCTCGGTCACCGAGTCCTGGAGCACCGGCCCGCCGGGCGTGCGGCGCGCGGGCTGCTCGGAGGGGCCGGAGGTCGCGGGCGGGGGCGCGGGTGTGCGGGACATCCCCCGAAACTACACCAGACGGAACGCTTGCGTCTCGGCTAGACACGGCTACTCTTAGTCGAGACGGAACCGTTCCGTCTCGACAATGTCGGGAGCACCCATGCGATTCCTCTTCGAGGACGAGTCGTTCTCCTTCGAAACGCTCCGGGCCGCCGGATTCGCCACCTACGGCGGCGCCGACCTGGGCGAGGTCATCGCCACCGCCCGCACCATCGGCGAGGGCGACGAGGAGGCCTGGCTGCGCGAGTGGAAGGCCACCGCCGAGCGCGTCCACCGCATCGGCAGCCGCGCCCTGGCGGCCGGGCACCGGGTCAGCGCCCGCGAAGCCCTGCTGCGCGCGTCGAACTACTACCGCACCGCCGAGTTCTACCGCCGCGACGACCCCGCGAACGACCCCGAGGCCAGGCGCCTCTCCGCGCTCTCCCGGGAGACCTTCGCCACCGCGGCGGCCCTGATGGACACCCCGGTCGAGGCCGTGCGCATCCCCTACGAGGACACCACCCTGCCCGGCTACCTCTTCCTCGTCGACGACTCCGGCGCCCCGCGCCCCACCGTCCTGTTCACCAGCGGCTTCGACTCCACGCTGGAGGAGGCGTACTTCGCCGTCGCCGCGGCCGCGCTGCGCCGCGGTTACAACGTCCTCGCCTACGACGGTCCGGGCCAGGGAGCGGCGCTGCGCGAGCAGCGGCTGGTCTTCCGTCCGGACTGGGAGGCCGTGGTGACCCCGGTGGTCGACCACGCGCTGACCCGCCCCGAGATCGCCGCCGACCGGCTGGTCCTGTTCGGCTACAGCCTCGGCGGCTACCTGGCCGCCCGCGCCGCCGCCCACGAACACCGCCTGGCCGCCCTGGTGCTGGACGACGGCCTGTACAGCTTCGGCCAGGCCCAGGACCGGTTCCTGCCGCCGTTCCTGCGCGAGTGGGTCGAGGCCGGCCGGGACGACCTCGTCGAGCCCGTCATGCGCCTGTTCATGCAGGCGAGCACCCAGCTGCGCTGGGCCATGCGCAACGGGGTGTGGACGTTCGGCGCCGCATCGGTGGCGGACTACCTGCGCCGCTCCGCCGACTACACCCTCGACGGCGTCGCCCACCTCATCGACTGCCCCACCCTCGTCCTGGACGCCGAGAACGACCAGTTCTTCCGCGGCCAGCCCCAGCAGGTCCGGGCCGCGCTGACCTGCCCCCACGCCCTCGTCACCCTGACCGACGCCGAAGGCGCGGGCGAGCACTGCCACATGGGCGCCATGTCCCGCTTCCACCAGACGGTCTTCGACTGGCTGGACACCACCCTGGCCCGGGCGGCCGCGCCCGCCGGCTGACGGCCGGGGCCGCCGCCTCCTCCCGGCCGTCACGCCCGGGGGAGACGGTGCCGGCGCGCGGCGGCCGGGGCCTACTTGCCCGCGCTGGTCATGGAGGCGACCGCTTCGGCGACGGTGGAACGGTAGACGCCCATCTGCGGGTTGAGGACGTGGGCGCCCTTGGGCAGCGGGAAGTTGCGGGTGTTGGCCAGGGGCATGTTGGTGCCGTCGTCGTCGACCAGGACGTTGATCTCGTCGATGCCGGGGGTGGTGCCGGTGGTGGCGCCGCTCGGGTCGAGGTCGATCACCACGTAGGCGCTGTGGCCCGCCGCCACGGGGAAGCGCAGCGTGCCGGCGGCGAGGACCGGCTTGACGTTGCCGCTCCGGTCGCGGGCCGTGGAGTTGCCCAGGTCGACGCCCGGGGTGGAGCTCAGGCTGCAGACGCCCGTGCCGGTGTTGCGGACCTCGATCACCCACTGGCTCGCGGTCCCGGCGCGGGCCGTGGCCTGGACGGTGAGGTGCTCGATGTCGCACGGACGGGCGTCGGTGCCGGCCTCCCCGCCGCCGGGCCGGGTGGCGCCCGACGGGTTCGCGGCGGGCGGGGTCTTCGCCGGGCGGGTGGCGGTCTGCGAGGCGCCGCCGCCCGCGGTCGGCGTGCTCGCCGCAGGCCCACCGGAGGCCGCCGCGGACGGCGCGGCGGACGCCGAGGTGGCCGCCGAGGTGGCCGCCGGAGCCGGAGGAGCGCCGGCCGTGTCGGAGTTCTCGGGCCCGCACGCGGTCAGCGCCAGGCCCGCCCCGACGACCAGGGCGGCGGAGGCGAACAGCGGACGACGGTTGCGGACGGACATGGTGACTCCTCGAAAGCGGTGTGCACTGGTGTGTGCTCGACAGATCAAAGGACTTCAGGAAGAGGGCAGTTGGTGGCACCGCCGGCGTCACAATCACCAGGACATGACAGGAACGGGACCGTGACATTCGACCGGGCGCGGCACGGTTGACAGCCGCCCGGCCCCGGCGGCGAGGCCTCTCGGCGCCTCCCGCACCACGCACCGCGCACCCCCGGATCCCACCCGGCTCCCACCCCGGTTCACGCGCGGGCCAGCAGTTCCGCCAGGTCCACCGGCGGCAGCCGGGACAGTTCGGCGTCGGCGGCGGCCATGGCGGCGGTGTGGCGGGGGTCGCCGAGGAGGGCCGTGACGGCGTCGGCGAGCTCGGCGCGCCTCGCGGTGGGTTCCAGCGCGAGGCCGAGGCCGTGCCGGGCGAAGGCGGCGGTGTTGCCGGGCTGGTCGGCGAGAACGCCCAGGCCCAGGACGGGCGTTGCGCCCTGCACCGCGTCGAGCAGCGAGGCCCGTCCGCCGTGGGTGACGAACAGGTCCACGCGGCGCAGCAGCGCGGGCTGCGGGACGTGCTCGACGACCGCGATGCGGGGGTCCGTGCTCGGCAGCTCCCGCGCGAGGGCTCCGGCGGACACGATCGCGTCGCAGCCGGTCGCGGACAGGGCCGCCATGACCTCCCGGTACACGTCCCCCACGACACCGCGCAGACCCGGCATCGCGGTGGTCAGGGTGCCCAGGCTCACGTAGACGAGCGGACGCGAGGAGGGGAGGCCGTCCAGCCCGGGGCCGGCGGTCCGGAACGCCGCGACGGTGCGCCCGACCGCGCGGGCCGACGGCGGGGGAGTCCCGTAGAACCAGTGCACCGGCGCGGGGGTGACCATCGGCGGCAGGACGGGGGCGTCCTGCCCGTACCGCTTGTGGAGGGAGGTCAGCGCGGGCGCGACGTCGGTGTCCCAGAGGTCCAGGAGCACCGGGCCCAGACCGTTGTCCGCCGCCCACACCGGCAGCCGCAGGACCGCCGCCGCGAGGTGCCCGCCGAGATCGCTGCACTCGGAGACCACCAGGTCGGGCCGCGCCCTCGTCCACGCGGCGATCAGGTCGCGGGCCTTCGCCTCGGCCCGCTCCGGCCACAGCCGGCCGAAGACGTGGCGGTTGAAGGACGCGTTGCCCGACTGCCTCCAGATCCCGCTCGCCACCCGCTGGACGGCGGGATCGCAGGTCCAGTCGGTGCCCGCCCGGTGGAACCCCACCCCGCGCCGCCGGGCTTCGCGGCGGAACATCGGCGGGGCGTACAGCGCGACGTCGTGGCCCTGGTCGAGGGCCGGGCCGATGACGTAGTCCAGCGCCGACACGTGCGACGGTACCGGCTCGGCGGTGACGGCTATCCGTAAGGCCATGGAGACTCCAAGCGGTGCGTGGCGGGCGGTCCCGGGGCCCGAGGCCGCCGCGTCACGGGGCGTCAGGCACGGGCACGGGAGGACGGCGGCCTGCGCGACAGGCCCGGGCCGTCCGGGTCGTCCGGACTGCCGAGGACGAGGACCTGGAAGGCCGCTCCGGCGTAGACGACCAGGAGCCGGGCGATCCTGCGGGGCGTGCTGCGCATGGTGGTGACCTGCTTTCGTCGCAGTGCGTTCGGCGTTCGGCGGCCGCCTCCTCGGGCGGCGCGGGATCCGCCAGGGGACGCGGCGGCCCCGAGCGGCGGGCCGGTCGCCGATCGGACGACCGAAGCCTGCGCGCCGATCCGTCCCAGCCGCCACACCTCGCCCCACGACAGGGAAGGTGGGACGCCGAACAGGGGCCTGACCAGCGCGGACGGGACGAGCCTGGAACGCCGGAACGGGACGCCGAAGCGCCATGGGACGGCTACCCGCGGGCCCGGCCCGCCCGTCGGGCCCCGGTCCCGAACGCCGCAGCACGGCGGCCCACCGGCACGCCTACGAACGGGCGCAGGTCACCGCCACCGGCACCACGGGCTGGTACGTGTGACGGCATGACCATCTCCCGCTGCTCCCGGCGCCGCGCCGCCACCCTCCTGCTGGCCCTGTCCGCTGCGGTCCCGCTGCTCACCGGAGCCTCCGCCGGCGCCGACCGGGCCGAGCCCACGACCGACGCCACCTGCGTGCTGAACTCCCACGGCGTCTTCGCCTCCGCCGTCGCCCCGGGCGGCGTCGACCTGCACCTGCCCAACACGCTCGTCCTGACCGGCACGCTCTCCTGCGTGGACGCCGCGGGCACGCCCTCGGCGACCGGCACCTTCGAACGGATCGTCACCATGCCGGCCACCGAGTGCACCGGCGACGAACACGGGGACACCGCGACCACGAACGTCCACTGGACCGACCAGACCGGTTCCACCTTCAGGTTCGACAAGATCGACGTGGTGAAGGTGAACGGCACCGCCTCGCTGGTCATCACCGGCGCCGTCACGGCCGACAGCGCGCGCTTCGCCGACGACACCATCAACGCCGTGGGCACCGGCACCGGCGCCGGATGCGGCACCCCGGCCGGCCAGACCGTCGTCGACTCGACCATCGTGCTCCGCCTCACCCACTGACCCCCCCAGCGGCCTGCCGGGATGACGGCGCCCTCGATGCATCCGGCGCCGGTGGAGGGTGTTCGGCCCGGCGAGCGGGCGCGGTGCCGACCGTGGAGGTGTGGGTGGGTTCGTGACGACCGGTCAAGCCGGGACGGCCCTGGGGTGCTCGATCCCGACGGTGAAGAGGCTGATGGCCGCTGGCGTGGTCCGGGGCGTTCGCGAGACGGGCCGGCAGGTGTTCCCGTCGGCCGTGCTCCAGCGGTTGCAGGCCCTCCCGGCCGCCGACCTGACCGGGCTCGGTACTGGCGAGGTGGCGGTGCGACCGGGCGCGGGTCGCCGCCGGCGGGGTGCGGTCGGTGACGGTGGCCGGGTTCGTCGTACCCGGAGGTCCGCACCTGGGCCCCCACCGGCCACCAGAGCTCCGACGTGCTCATCCGCTGTCCCCGCCGCACCGGCGGAGGGCCGGGCACGGCGACGGGGGCGCTGACGCCGTGTCGGAAGGTCACTCCCGCGCCGGGGCGACGGCGTGGGCGAGCTGGACCCGTGAGTGCAGCCCGAGCTTCCGGTAGACCCGGGTCAGCGTCGCCTCGACCGTCTTCACGCTGATGGTGAGGGCTGCGGCGATGTCGCGGTTGCTCGCGCCGTCGGCGGCGAGCCGGGCGCAGCGCTGTTCGGCCCGGGTGAGCCGGTGGTGGGCGTCGTCGTCCGGGAGGCCGGGGTCGAGCCGGTGCAGGGCGCGGGTGGCGGCGTCGGTCCAGGGGTGGGCGTCGTGGGCGGTGAAGAGGTCGGCGGCGCGCCGGGCCGCCGCCCGGGCGCTCGCGCGGCGGCGTCCGCGCCGTTCGGTGTGGCTGAGCGCCAGCAGCGTCCGGCCGCGTTCGACGGGCAGGTGGTGGAGGCGGTCGGCGGTCCCGGTGAGGCGGCGGGCGGCGGTGTCGTAGTCGCCGCGGGCGGCGTCCAGCAGGGCCCGGGCCCGGTCCAGGGGCGGGAGGACGGAGTTCCTGCCGAGGTCGACCGCGGTGCGGCGGGTGCCGGTCAGCAGGTGGCCGGCCTGGTCGAGGCGGCCCACGGCGATCAGGGCTTCGGCCAGGTCGGCGTGCCAGCGCAGCACGGACGGGTCGTTGACCTGCTGGAGCTCCTCCAGGACGCGTACCTCCTCCAGGGCCTCCAGGGCCTCTTTCGGGCGGCCGGTGACCAGCAGGAGGTGCCCGAGGGCGAAGAGGTTGCGCGAGAGGAAGACCCGGTTGTCCTCCTGCCGGCAGGCGTCGGCTCCGCGCAGCGCGTGGGCGAGGGCGAGGTCGGTGCGCGAGGCGGTGCCCTCGACGAGGGCGGCGGTGTAGCAGGCCGGTCCGGACGGCAGGCCCGCCCGCTCGGTCAGTGCCCGGGCGCGGCCGCTGTAGTCGAGGGCCCGGGCGCACCGCCCGGCGCGGATCTCCACCTCGGCGAGGCTGCGCAGGACGTCCACGGTGCCCTCGGCATCGCCGTCGCGCTGGGCCTGGACGAGCAGGGGCAGCAGTGCTTCCCGGGCGTCGGACAGGCGGTCGTCGAAGAGGGCGTGCCGGGCGGCGAGGTGTTCGGGGGTGGCGTTGACGGCGACGGGTGCGGGGCGGGGCAGGGACAGGGCGCGGTCGAGCGTGGCGTCGGCCCCGGGGTTGCCGAGGACGCGCTGGACGCGGGCCTGCATGGTCAGGGCCAGTGCGGTGGTGGTGGTGTCGCCGGCGGCCCGGGCGAGGTCGGCGGCCTGGGCGGCCAGGGCGGCGGCCCGTTCGGGGGCGCCGTCGTTGACGTTGGCCCCGATGGCCCGGCGGAGCAGGATCCGGGCGGTCAGGTCGGGTCGGCCGGCCGCTTCGTGGGCGGCCCCGGCGAACAGCTCGTCCGCGCCGTTCAGACGCTGTCCGCTGGCGTCGAGCAGGGTCACGAGGGCGCTGACGCGTTGGGCGGGACTGCTGTCGTGCTCCAGGACGAGGCGGGCGGCGGCCCGGCCGCGGGGGAGGTCGCCGCAGTGCGCGGCGTCGCGTGCGGCGGTCAGTGCCCTCTCGGTGAGCAGTGCGGTGTCCTCGGTCGGGGTGCGTTCGGCGGCGAGGAGGGAGAGTTCGGCGGCCAGCGGGAGCTCGCCGCGCAGTCTGGCGCGGTCGGCGGCGCGGGCGGCGTGGTGTGCGGTGTGCCGGGCCGTGCGGGGGTCGGCGGGATCGGCCGCAAGCACGGTGTGCCGGTCGCGGCGGACGCTGTCGCGGCCGGCCTCGGCCAGGCGTGCGTGCAGCAGGCGGCGTTCGGCGGCCGGCAGCCGGGTCGTGAGTTCGGTGCCGATCGCGGAGGCGGTGAACCGCACCCTCCCGTCGGCCTGCCCGAGGTCGAGCAGGCCGGCCGCCCGGGCCTCGGCCAGGAGGGTGTCGGCGGTCGGGCCGGCGAGGCGGGCGAGCAGTTCGTGGTCGGGCCGGTCGTCCAGGGCGGCGAACGTCAGCAGTTCCCGCACCGGGGCGGGGACTTCGTCCAGCCACTCGCCGACCAGCCGGCGGGCCGCCGGCGGCAGGACCGGTTCGACCCCGGCGCCCCGGTCCGCGGGCGGGCCCGCGGGGTCGGCGAGGGCCAGGGCCAGGGCCGGGTTCCCGCCGCTGCGGGTGTGGATCCGCGCGACCTCGCACGGGTCCAGCCGGTACGGCGACAGCAGGCGGGCGACCTGGTCGGCCGTCAGCGCCGGGACGCCCACCGGGTACGCGTCCTCCCCGCACCAGTGGCCGCCGGCTCCCGGACGCCAGGTGCGCTCGGCCACGACGACGGGCAGCTCCGGGGTCAGGCGCAGGGCCCAGCCCAGGACGGCCGCGCTGGCCGGGTCCAGCCACTGGGCGTTGTCCACCACCAGGGTCATGGGGGAGGCGTCCCGCAGCAGGGCGGCGGTCAGCCGGCGCAGCCGAAGGGCCGGGCCGGCGTGCTCGGGGGCACCCGGTTCGCCGACGGCCTCGTCCAGTGCCGCCGTGAGCTCCCGTGCGGCGGGCAACGGCCGCAGGGCCAGCGCGAGTTCGAGCAGCCCGGTGCAGGGGATCCGGGTGTCCTGCGGGCCCGGTGCCAGCCGCAGGACGGGCAGGCCCAGCCGCCGCCCCAGCACTCCGGCCGCGGTGGTCTTGCCGATTCCGGGCGGCCCGAACAGCACCACCCGGCGGGCGCCGTCCGCTCCGTCGGGCAGGACGGTGTCGACCGCCTCCTGGGGCACGCTCGCCAACATCACAGCATCCGGCACCGGGCCATGATGGGCCTGAAGTGCCCCGTTGCGCCAGGACAAGGGTTTTCCCCGATGTGCGGGGGCCGCCGCGAGCCCTAGCGTCCTGCCCGTCGAGCTGGCCCGACCGCCGGACGTCCCCCACCCCTCAGACGACGTTCTTCGGCCGTCCCCCTCCTATCCCAGCTCGGCGGGAGGATTGTGATGACCCGCAAGAACGTGCTGGCCGCCGCCGTCGCGGCCGCCCTCACCCTGGGCACCGTGACCGTGGCAGCGGCCCAGTCGACCGCGGTCACCGGCGGCCCGGCCGCCCGGCCGGGCGCCGGGTTCCAGGCGATGGCGGCCGACGTCCGGGGTGAGGCGATGCGCACGGCCGACCGGGAGGCGGCCGCGACGGCCCGCGCGCTCGGGTTCGGCGCCGACGAGCGCCTGGTGGCGAAGGACGTGCTGGTGGACGCCGACGGTGCCCGGCACGTGCGCTACGACCGCACCTACCGGGGCCTGCCGGTGATCGGCGGCGACCTGGTGGTGCACCGCGGCAGGGACGGCGCGATCACCGGCTCGAACCTGGCGCACCCGGGCGCGATATCGGTCGCCGGCCTCTCGCCGAGGCTGACGGCGGCCGACGCCTCGGCCGCCGCCGTGAAGCACGCCAAGCACGTGAAGGACGCGAAGGCCGGCGGCTCGGACAGCAGCACCCTGGTGGTGTACGCGGTCGGCAAGGTGCCGGTCCTGGCGTACCGTTCGACGGTCACCGGTGCGGGCGAGGCCGGCCCGGCCTCGCAGGAGGCGGTGATCGTGGACGCGGGCAGCGGCGCGCCGCTGGACCAGTACGAGCTGCACCAGGGCGTCGGCGGCACCGGCAACGGCGTCAACGTCGGCCAGGTGGCGCTGGAGACCACCCAGTCCGGTGGCGGCTACACCCTCACCGACGCGGCGCACGGCGGCACGATCGTCTACGACTCGTACAACAGCCCGCAGTCGAGCCCGGCGCAGAACGCCCGGACCTTCAGCAGGTCCACCAACGCCTGGGGCAACGGCTCCACGTCCAGCCGGGAGAGCGCCGCGGTCGACGCCGCCTACGGCCTGGCCAAGACCTGGGACTACTACAAGAACGCCTTCAACCGCTCCGGCATCCGCAACGACGGCCGCGGCGCCCCGGCCTACGTGCACGTCGACACCAACCTGGTGAACGCGTTCTACGACGACAGCTGCTTCTGCATGTCCTTCGGCGACGGCGGCTCGCAGAACGGCAACACCCCGCTCACCTCGCTGGACGTGGCGGGCCACGAGATGAGCCACGGTGTCACCGCCGCCACCGCGGGCCTGAACTACTCGGGCGAGTCCGGCGGCCTGAACGAGGCCACCAGCGACATCTTCGGCACCATGGTCGAGTTCTACGCCGCCAACAGCGCCGACCCCGGCGACTACTACATCGGCGAGAAGGTCAACATGGCGGGCGGCTACCTCCGGCGGATGGACGACCCCGCCGCCGACGGGAAGTCGCTGTCCTGCTGGACCTCCGGTGCCGGCTCGGCGGACGTCCACTACTCCTCCGGCATCGGCAACCACTTCTTCTACCTCGCCGCCGAGGGAACCGGGGCGAAGACCGTCGGCGGGCTCCCGCACAACGGCACCACCTGCAACAACGACACCTTCGCCGGCATCGGCCGGGACAAGGCCGCCGCCGTCTGGTACCGGGCCCTGAGCGCCTACATGACCTCCACCACCACCTACGCGGGCGCCCGCACCGCCACCCTCCAGGCGGCCGCCGACCTGTACGGCGCCGACTCCCGGGAGCGGTACCTCGTCTCCAAGGCCTGGGCCGCCGTCAGCGTCGGCACCGCCCTCCCCGACCCGGGAACCGGCACCCCGACCCCGACCCCGACCCCGACCTCCACGTCCACCCCGACCCCGAACCCGACCCCCACCTCGACCTCCACCCCGGCCCCGGGCGGGAACGCGCTGGTCAACGGCGGATTCGAGCAGGGCACCGCCGGCTGGACCCAGAGCGACAGCGACATCACCAACTCCCCCCTCCAGGCCACCCACGGCGGCTCCTGGTACGCCTGGATGATGGGCTACGGCACCTCCGCCGCGGAGTCCCTCTCCCAGGCGAACATCACGGTGCCCGCCACCGGCAGCCCGAAGCTCACCTTCTGGCTGAAGGTCAGCACCCAGGAGGCCGGCCCCACCGCCTACGACACCCTGAAGGTCAAGGTCGACGGCACCGCGCTGGCCACCTACTCCAACGCCGACGCCTCGGCCGGGTACGTCCAGAAGACCGTCGACCTGTCCGCCTACAAGGGCCGGACGGTGAAGCTGGAGTTCGCCGGCACCGAGGACCCCTACCTGGCGACCGTCTTCCTGCTCGACGACGTCGCCATCGGCTGACCGCACCTCACCGCCGGCACTCCTGCGGCCGGGTGCCCGACAGGGCGCTCCGGCCGCAGGAGTGCCGGCGGTCAGGGCCCGGTGTGCGGGCGGGGCTGGGCGAACCGGCGCGCCGCCCGGTCGCCGAGGGCGGTGGCCCAGGAGGGCAGGGCGCTCTGGCCGGCCGCGTCGGCGCCGGGGACGCCGTGACGCGGGGCGTCGCCGGCGGAGGGCAGGGCGCGGGCGGCGAGTGCGAGCAGGCGGGCGGTGGTGGCGGGGGCCAGGCCCTGCGCCCGGACGCCGATCTTCGCCGCGGGGGTGAGGACCAGCTCGGGGCGGCGGCGGGCGGCGGCCCGGACGATCGCCCGGGCGGCGCGCTCGGCGTCCATCGAGAGCAGCGGCGCGCTGGCCGCGGCGGCGAACCACCCGTACTCGGCCCCGGGGCGGCCGTGGAAGCGCGCGGCGGTGTGCGAGCCGGTGCGCATCAGCCCCGGCAGGACGGTGGTGACGCTGACGCCCGTCCCGGCGAGTTCGGCGCGCAGCCCCTGGGAGAAGCCCGCCGCGGCGAACTTGGCGGCCACATAGGGCAGCAGGTGCGGTGCGGGGATCCGGCCGCCGACCGAGGAGACCGTCACCACCGTCCCGTCGCCGCCGGCCCGCAGGTCGGGGAGCGCGGCCAGGGTCAGGCGCAGCGGCGCGAAGTACATGGTGTCCATGGCCTGGCGGAAGTCCTCCTCGCGCAGCGCGTCCAGCGGGCCGACCTGGATGATCCCGGCGTTGTTGACGAGGACGTCGAGGGGGCCGAACCGCTCGTGCACGGCGTCGAGGAGCCTGCGCGGGGCCTCGGGGCGGGTGATGTCGCAGCTGAGGGAGGCGACGTCGGCCCCCTCGTCGCGCAGCCGCCGCTCGGCGCGGCCGAGAGCGTCGGGGTCGCGGGCGCAGAGCATCACGCGGGCGCCGTGGCGGGCCAGTTCCCGGGCCACGAGCAGGCCGAGCCCGCGGGAGGAGCCGGTGACCAGGGCGGTGCGGCCGGCGAAGCGGTGTCGTGGTGCGGTCATGGCGGAGGCCTCCCGGGTGTGGGCCGTGCCGGGGAGCACGGGTGGTGCGCTCAGGGTTTGAAGAGCACCTTGACGGCGCCGTCCCGCTTCTTCTGGAACATCTCGTACGCCCCGGGGGCGTCGGCGAGCGGGACGTGGTGGGTGGCGAAGGCGTCGACGCCCAGCGGGTCGTCGTCGGTGAGCAGCGGAAGGATGTCGTCGACCCAGCGGTGGACGTTGGCCTGGCCCATGCGCAGCTGGATCTGCTTGTCGAACATCGTGAGCAGGGGCAGCGGGTCGGTCTGGCCGCCGTAGACGCCCGAGAGGGAGATGGTGCCGCCGCGCCGGACGATGTCGATGGCCAGGTGCAGGGCGTGGAGCCGGTCGACGCCGACGTGTTCCATCAGCTTGGCGGCCATGGCGCTGGGGAGCAGGTCGGTGACGCGGGCGGCGAGCTTGGCGCCGGGCGAGCCGTGGGCCTCCATCCCGACCGCGTCGACGACCGCGTCGGGGCCGCGCCCCTGGGTGAGGTCGCGGACGGCGTCGGGCAGGTCCTTGCCGTGCTCGCGCAGGTCGAGGACGTGCACGCCCCGGCTCCGCGCGCGTTCGAGGCGTTCGGGCACGAGGTCGACGCCGATCACCTGCCCCGCACCCCGGTGCAGGGCGATCCGGCAGCTCATGTCGCCGATCGGCCCCAGCCCCAGGACGACGAGGCTGCCGCCGTCGGGGACGGCGGCGTACTCGACGGCCTGCCAGGCGGTGGGCAGGACGTCGGAGAGGAAGACGAAGCGGTCGTCGACGGGGCCGTGCGGCACCTTGATCGGCAGGTTGTCGCCGAACGGGACGCGCAGCAGCTCGGCCTGCCCGCCGGGGACCTGCCCGTAGAGCTTGGTGTAGCCGAACAGCGAGGCGCCGCTGCCGTACTCCCGCACCTGGGTGGTCTCGCACTGCGAGTGCAGGCCCTGCCGACAGGTGTGGCAGGTGCCGCAGGAGACGTTGAAGGGGATCACCACCCGGTCGCCGGCGCGCAGGGCGGTCACCTCCGGGCCGGTCTCCTCGACGACGCCCATGGGTTCGTGCCCGAGGATGTCGCCTTCGTCCAGGAAGGGGCCGAGGACCTCGTAGAGGTGGAGGTCGGACCCGCACAGTCCGCTGCTGGTCACCCTGACGAGCACGTCGGTGGAGTCCTGGAGCACCGGGTCGGGGACGGTGTCGACTCGTACGTCCCGCCTGCCGTGCCAGGTCAAGGCCTTCATCGTCACTCCTCGTGGTGCCGGTCCGGTTCTCACCGCTCCCGGGCGTCTCTCCGCTGCCCGGTGCGCGAAACGGGCCCGGCGCCCCGAGCCGCCCGGGAACCGCGCGGCGCCCCAGCGCGCCGGTGCTCGCGGCCCGGCCGGCGGCCGTGGACACTGATCGCCGTGACTGATGCGCGCGAGACCCTGGATTACCAGACCTTCGGACGGGCGATGCGCGAACTCGCGCAGACGATCGCCGACGACGGCTACGAGCCCGACCTCGTCCTGAGCATCGCCCGCGGCGGGGTGTTCGTCGCGGGCGGTCTGGCGTACGCGCTGGACTGCAAGAACATCCACCTGGTGAACGTCGAGTTCTACACGGGCGTGGGCACCACCCTGGAGATGCCCATCATGCTGGCGCCCGTCCCCGCCGCGATCGACTTCACCGACAAGAAGGTCCTGATCGCCGACGACGTCGCCGACACGGGCAAGACGCTCAGGCTCGTGCACGACTTCTGCCTCGACCACGTCGCCGAGGTCCGCTCCGCCGTCATCTACGAGAAGTCGCACTCCCTGGTGAAGTGCGAGTACGTGTGGAAGCGGACCGACGACTGGATCGAGTTCCCGTGGTCGGTGGACGGACCGGTCGTCCGGCGCGGCGGCCAGGTGCTCGACGCCTGAGCGGGCTCCGCACCCCCGGCGTGGGAGCGGGCCCCGTCCGGGCCACCCCCGCCCGGGCACCCCGCCGGCCGTTCGCTGGACGGTCAGGGCGCGGCCACCGGCTCCCCGCCACCTTCTCGGGCCCGCCCGGCCGCCTGGAGCAGGCGCGGCGGCAGGTAGGGCGACCGGACGTGGACGGCCCAGCCGCGGCTGCGGCGGGCGTGGCAGGCGAGGCCGAGGACGCCGAGGCTGAGCGCGGCACCGGGGTCGGTGGCCCGGTCGGCGACGCGGTGGTGGTCGCGGTGGGCCTCCAGGGCGTCCAGCAGGGCGAGGTTGAAGCTGGTCTCGTCGCCCCGGACCAGCTGCGAGAAGAGGACGACCGGGGGCGGCAGGAAGCTGCGGTCCCCGGCTCGTTCCACCTCCTTCAGGGCCCGCTCGGTGGCCGGGAGCGGGTCGGCTCCGCGCAGGTGGTCGTGCAGGGCGGTGCGGTACGAGGCGAACGGGGAGCGGTCCTCGGCGGCGATCACCGGGCCGGCCAGGACGAGCGGCTCCAGGTCCTCGGGACTGCCGGTGACCAGGGCGAAGGACAGGGCCGTCTCCCAGAAGGCCGGGCCGAAGTCCCTGTCCCGCAGGGCGGGGAAGCGCAGCCTGCGCCCGTCGATCGTCACCTCCGCCTCGGTGCCCGGCTCGGCGAGGGCCGCCCGGAACACGGCGGCCCCCAGCTGGGAGCCGAGCCGCAGGTGGGCGAGCAGGGCGTCGGTGGCGTCGGCGGACTGCGAGGCGCGTGCCGACAGGAGGTAGCCCTGGTAGCGCAGGGCGCCCGTGAGCTCCCACGCGTCCAGCGGCTCGCCCTCCTTCGGCGTGAGGGCCTCCAGGGTGCGCCGCTCGAACCGCGCCGCGCCGTCCGGGCTGAGCGGCCGGGCGGGGCTGGGCCGGTCGAGGTCGACGGGCCCGGCGGCGAGCCGGGCCACGGCGTCGGGGCGCGGGTCGCGGCCCAGGCCCCGCACGCGCGGGCCGGGCGTCTCGAAGCCGGTGACCAGGGCGTGGGGGAGGTAGTCGGTGTCGACCGCCGGGGACCAGCCGTGGGTGCGGTACGCGAGGGCGGCCAGGGCGATCGGGACGAGCGGCAGCAGGCTCGCGGGCCCGCGGCCGTGCGGGCCGTCCTGGAGGAGCGCGAGGAGGGCGGCGTCGAAGGCGCCGCGGTCCCCGTCGGCCAGGGCGCGCAGCGCGCGCAGACCGGGCTGCGATTCGGGGGAGGCGGCGGGGAAGTCGGCCTCCTCCTCGAAGAAGTGGGCGACGAAGCCGTCGACGAGTTCGAGGGCCGGGGTGAGCGGCTCGTCGGGCATCAACTGCCGTGCCCAGCTGAAGGCCTCGCCGTGGGGGGAGACCTTGTCGGCGACGATCGCCAGGCAGAAGGCGTCGAGCCACTCCCCGGCGGTGACCCGGTGGCGGGGGTCGCGGTCCTGCCCGTACTCGGGGTCGTAGGACATCCCGAAGTTCGGGTAGTCGAGGAAGACGCTGAAGCGGTCGCGCGGGTAGTAGGCGGCGAAGGAGACGGCGCCGGCGGCGGCCTCGGCGGCGTCCTTGAGGACAGCTTCGGCCTCGGGGCAGTCCAGGGCGGGCCGGGTGGTGGACAGGGCCCCGAGGTAGTCCAGATAGGAGTCGGTGATCAGCTGCCACTCGGTCGTGGTCATCAGACCGGCGCGGGAGTAGGAGTGCACCTGCCGCCCGATCCGGTCCACGAAGTCCTCGCCGGCCTGCGCCACCCGCTCCGCATCCACCTGATGGCGTTCGATCCGCACGGTCCTGCCCCCTTGATCATCGACTCGGACCCAGGGTAGGCGGCGGGTCGGACACCCCGGCCCGCCGGGTCCTCCTGGCTCCGTCCCGGCCCGCCCGCCCGACCCTCCGTCCCGCCCGACCCGCCCCGCCCGGCCCCTCCGTCAGGCCTGGCCGGCGCCTCCCGAACGGGCGGTCACCAGGCCGGACTCGTACGCCGCGATGACCGCCTGGGCGCGGTCGCGCACGTCGAGCTTGCCGAAGAGGCTGGTGATGTGGTTCTTCACCGTGGAGTGGCTGATGTCCAGGGCCCGGGTGATCGCGGCGTTGTCCAGGCCGGCGGCCATCAGCCGCCACACCTCCACCTCCCGGGGCGTGAGCCCGTCCGTCCCGGCGCGGGGCGGCGCGGCGGCGACGGGCGTGCGGACGTAGGCCGAGATCAGCCGGGTCAGCAGGCGCGGGGCGACCACCGCCTCCCCGGTGTGGACGGTGCGGATGGCCGCGGCGAGGTCCTCCGGCGAGACGTCCTTGGGCAGGAACCCGTACGCGCCGGCGCGCAGCGCGGCCACCACGTACTCGTCCATGTCGAAGGTGCTCAGCGCCAGGACCCGGCACCCGGGCAGGGTGCGGGCCAGCTCCTCGGTCGCGGCGACCCCGTCCAGGACGGGCATCCGGATGTCCATCACCACGACGTCGGGGTGCAGCCGCTCGGCGAGCGCGACGGCCTGCGCGCCGTCCTCCGCCTCGCCCACCACCTCGAAGGCGGGGTCGGGGGAGAGGATCAGTGACAGGCCGCGCCGCACCAGCGGCTGGTCGTCCACGATCAGGACCCTGATCCCGGGCGTCACCGGTACACCGCCTCCCCGCGCAGCCCGCCGCCGACGCGCTCGACGTGCTCCCCGCTCTAGACGGCCGCCTCGGCCGTCTCCTCCGCCGCCAGCGGCAGCTCGGCCACCACGGCGAAGCCGCCCTGCGGCCGCGGCCCCGCCTCCAGGGTGCCGCCGTGCAGGGCGACCCGCTCGCGCATGCCGATCAGGCCGTACCCGCCGCGCACCGGTTCGTGCCCCGCGTCCGGGGACGGCCCGCCCCGGCCGTCGTCGCGCACCTCGACGGTGATCCCGTCCGTACGGTAGGTCAGCAGGACGCAGGCGCTGGCCGGTCCGGCGTACTTGCGCGCGTTGGTCAGGCCCTCCTGGACGATCCGGAACACCGTCAGGCCGAGGGTCGGCGGCAGCGGGCGGCTCGGCCCGCGCACGCCGAGCGTGGTCGGCAGCCCGGCCCGGCGGGACTCCTCCACCAGGCGGGCGAGGTCGTCCGCCCCGGGCTGGGGCGAGGCCGGAGCGGCGTCCGGCTCGTCGCCGGCCCGCAGGACGTCCAGCAGCTGGCGCATCTCGCGCAGGGCCAGCCGCCCGGAGGACTCCAGGGTCACCAGGGCCTCCCGCACCACCTCCGGGTTCGCCAGGTTGGCCCGGGCGCCGCCGGCCATCAGCTGCATGGTGGTGATGTGGTGGGCCACGATGTCGTGCAGCTCCCGGGCGATGCGGCGGCGTTCGTCGGCCACCGCGCGGTCGGCCAGCAGCCGGCGGTTGGCCGCCACCTCGCGCTGCCAGCGGGCGACCACGAGGCCGCTCGCGGCCACCAGCGCGGTGGACGCCACGGCCGCGATGCCCGCCTCCGCGGACGGCACCGGGAAGTCGCCCTGGCTCAGCATCGTCACCAGCGCCGTCGCCGTGGCGGCGCCCGCGGTGACCGGCCAGGAGCGGTTGCGGGCGACCGAGTACACCGCCACCGTCAGGACGGCGCCGAAGTGGATGCCCATCGGGGCCGACAGGTCGATCGCGCACTGGAGCGCCAGGACGGCGGCGAGCGCCGGCACCGGGTGGCGGCGCCGGGCGAGCAGCGGCACGCCCGCCAGCACGAGCAGGACGAAGCCCGGCACGTCGACGCCGCGGGTGCCCGCCACCTCGCTGACGAGCAGGTGGGCGAGCAGGTCCAGCGTGCCGACCCCGACGGCCACCAGCGCGTCCGCCTGGGTCCACGGCAGGCCCTCCGCGCGGCCGCGCGGCACCCCGCCCTCGGCCGCACCGGGGTGTTGACGCCCGTCCATCCTCTTCCCTCCCGGCCGACCAGCGTTGACGCCTCATTCTGGCACCGGCCCGACCGGCCCCGGATGGTCCCTCCGGCCGAGGGCGGGCGCACGGACCAGGAGCACGGTCCCGGGTCCGGCCCGCAGGGGGGAGCGGGGGCCCCGGCCCGGATCGTCCGCTGCCCGGACGCCCGCCCTCCCCTTCGCCTGATGGGCTGGAAACCTGCCGGGAACCCCCGGCGACCAGGTTCGACGTTCGCGTCCACCACCCGGAGGGCACCCCCGTGATCCGCGCACTGACCGGATTCTCCACCAGACACGCCTGGAAGGTCATCGCCCTCTGGGCGGTGCTGGGCCTGGCACTGGCCGCGCTGAGCCCGACACTGCTCGGCCGGGTCACCCAGTCCCAGACCGGTGACTTCCTGCCGAAGAGCTACGACTCGGCCGCCGCCCTGCGGATCGCCGAGGAGCAGTTCGGGGTGAAGCCCGACGCCACCACGCTCACGGTGCTGGTCGCCCGCACCGACGGCAAGGCGCTCACCGACGGCGACCGGCGGCGGATCGAGACCGAGGCGGCGGAGCTCGGCCAACGCCGGGTCACCATGCCCAGGAACCAGGACGAGCCGGCGTTCCTCAAGCCCGACCGCTCGCAGACCCCCCGGATCGCCCCGGCGATGACGGCGCCCGACCGGAGCTTCGAGCTGCTCTCCGTCGAACTGACCGGCAGTGCCGTGGACGAGGGCGTCCAGGAGGTCTACCGGACCTTCCGGGACTCCGCCCGCGCGGAGTTCGCCGCCGCCGGGATGCGCACCGGCTTCACCGGCGCACTGGCCGAGGCCGCCGACAGCGCGGACGACAACCGGGTCGCCGCGCGGATCGGCAGCAGCCTGGTCACCGTGCTGATCGTCCTGCTCAACGTGCTGGTGTTCCGCAGCGTGCTCGCGGCCGTGCTGCCGCTGCTCGCGGTCGCCCTGATCGGCGGCGTGGCGGCCGGAGCGGTGGCGCTCGCCGCGACGCTCACCGGCCTGCGGCTGGACGCCTCCACCCCCGGCCTGATCTCCGTGGTGCTGCTCGGCATCGGTGTCGACTACCTGCTGTTCCTGCTCTTCCGGTTCCGCGAGCACCTGCGCGCCCGGCCCGACCAGCCCGCCCGTGCGGCCGCCGCCGAGGTCTCCGGCCGGGTCGGCACCGCGATCACCTCGGCCGCGCTGACCATCGTGGCCGCCTTCGCCACCCTGGGCGTGGCGAGCTTCGGGCAGTTCCGCTCGCTCGGCCCGGCGATCGCCGTCGCCGTCCTGGTCATGCTGCTGGGCAGTCTCACCCTGATGCCGGCCCTGCTCGCCGCCTGCGGCCGCAAGATGTTCTGGCCCTCCCGCAGCCTGGCCCGGCAGCCGCGGGCGGGCGCGGCCGCCCGCTACGGCGCCTTCGTCGCCCGCCGTCCGGTGGCCCTGCTGCTCGGCTCCGTCGCGCTGCTCGGCGCCCTCGCCGCCGGGATGACCGGGCTCCGGATGGACTACGGCCAGGGCGGCGACTCCGGGACGGCGGCCGCGGCCACCGCCAAGGAGATCGCGCGCGCCCTGCCGGCCGGCGTCTCCGACCCGACCACCGTCTACGTCACCGCGAACGACGGCGCCACCCTCGACCCCGCCCGGCTCGACGGCCTCTCCCGCGCCCTCGCCGGGACCGAGGGCGTCGGCCAGGTCGGCGCCACCGTCCTGAACGACAACCACCGCGCCGCCCGGATCGACCTCTTCCTCGCCGCCGACCCGCAGAGCGCACGGGCCCGCGACCTGGCCTCCGGCCCGGTCCGCGCCACCGTCGCCGCCCACACCCCCGCCGGGACGAGCGCCCACGTCGGCGGCACGGCGGCGATCTTCGCCGACATCTCCGTCGCCGTCGACCACGACCTGACGATCGTCTTCCCGGTCGCCGCCGTCCTCATCGCCCTGATCCTGCTGCTCCTGCTGCGCAGCCTGCTCGCCCCGGTGGTGCTGATGCTCGCCGTCGGCCTCGGCTTCGCCGCCACCCTCGGCGCCGCCACCCTGCTGTTCCAGCACGTGCTGGACGAACCCGGCGTCAACTTCACCCTGCCCCTGGTGCTGTTCCTGTTCGTCGTCGCGCTGGGCACCGACTACAACATCCTCATCACCGACCGGATCCGCGAGGAGATGCACCACCCCGGCCCGGCCCGCAGCGCCGTGGCCCGCGCCGTCCGCCACACCACGCCCGCCGTCGCCACCGCCGGCCTGGTGCTGGCCGGCTCCTTCGCCACCCTCGCCACCACCCCCGGCAGCGCCCAGATCGCCTTCGCGCTGACGCTCGGCATCCTGCTCTCCGCCGTCGTCCTCTCGCTCGCCCTGGTCCCGGCCCTGGCCACCCTCCTCGGCCGCGCCCTGTGGTGGCCCCTGCGCCCCACCCGCCGCCACACCCCCACCGCCCCCACCCCGCCCCCCACCCGCGCCCTCGTGCCCTGACCGCCCAGCCCTCCCGCCCAGCCCTCCCGCCCGGACGCCGCCGCCCGGACGCCCACGGAGGCCCGGCCCCGCGAGGGCCGGGCCTCCCGCGCGCTTCACGGGTCGCGTTCTCATCGAGCCTGGCCGATGGTGTCAGCGCGGCCGGGTGTGCGCAGATCGTGGCCGAGCCACGGGAGCTGGTCGAGGAGACCAGTCGCGCGCAGTTCACGACCGGCGACTACGCGCTGGAGGCCGAGCCGATGCGCGAGCCGGGCGGCTCGGTGCCGGCCGAAGACCAGTCCACCGCCAAGTCGGGACTCGTCGCGGGTCGTCCAGCCCTCAGCCGTCGGGAATCGGCCGGAGTTGTCGCACCGCTGCCGTTCCCGGTCAGCCGTAGGTGACGAGGACCGGTCGTTCGGTGATCCGCAACGGATGCTGTCCGTCCACCTCGTGGGACCCGCTGTCGAGGTCGTGCACCACGGCCCGGCGTGGTCCGACCGTGGTCTCGGCCGCTCCGGCGTCGGTCCACAGGACGACGACCCGCGAGGGTGGTCCGCCGGGGGCCGGCATGGTGAACTCGCACTGCCAGACGTTCTCCGGGAGCGCGACCTGCGCACCCCGGCCGCATCCCGTGAGACTCGCCTCCGCGAGCCAGTGCTGCAGCCGCTCCACGTACAGGGCGGCGGTCGTCGGCGGTCGACCCTCGGGCTGCAGGACGATCGGCAGCGTGCTGTTCCCCCAGGCGTAGAAGTACATCCGCTCCAGGCCGTACCGGCGGCCGTACAGGCCGGTGAGGTAGAACCGCACGGCGTGGTTCGCCGCCCGCTGCGGGTCGAGCGGATCGTTGAGCGGCAGCGTCTGGGTGGTCCCGGTGTTCCACAACGGCAGGTGGACCCCGGCCCGGTGGAAGCTGCGGTAGGCGGACTGGACGGCCTCCAGCATGGTCTCCGGGGGGTCCTGGACCCGGCGCTGGTACAGCTTCACCCCGGCCGCGTCGCAGTCCTGGTAGCCGCCGAGCTCGGCGAAGCGCCGTACGAACGCTTCGGCAGCCGGCTCCCATAGTCCGGTGACCGACGGGCAGACCACGAGGGCTCCGGGGTCACCGGCGCGGATGATCCGGCTCGCCCGCCGGGCCATCTCCACCAGTGTCTCGGTCGGGCCGTTGAAGTGGTGCGGGTGATTGGCCATCACCCATAGTTCGTAGGCCTCGATGCGTCCGCGCGCGTGCTCCACCAGGGCGCTGACGAAGGCATCCCAGTCCGCCAGGTCGTCCGGCGGCGCGGCCCTGGAATCCTCGGGGTAGGCGGCCCGGCGCGCGCCGGGCGCGGCCCAGCCGGGCGTTCCGCCGAACACGAACAGCGTCGGCAGCCCGGCCTCCCCGGTTCCCTGGAGAAGCCGGTCGAGGGTCGACCAGTCGTAGATGCCGCGCCGGGGTTCGAGCTGTGACCAGCGGGTCTCGCTGTCCCACAGCCGTACGCTCCCCACGCGGAACGTGGGCGTGGCACCGGAGCTGCTGTTGAGGGTGACACCGAAGGCCGTACGGGGCACCGGGACGGGCGCGTCCGCCCAGCTCGACGCGGCCGGGGCGGTGGCCGCGGCGGCCGGGAGCCGAGACGGAGCGCTGGTTCCGGCCGGGATGCTGCCTGCCGTGCCGGCGAGGAGCGACAGCGCGGCGAGCGCCACGGCGGCCCGGTGCCGCCCGGAACGGCGGGTCGCGCGGTGAGGTGACGGGCCCTCGGCGGCGGGCAGCGATGCCGGCGACTCCTCCGCTCCCGTTCCCGCTCCCTGCTCCGCCTCCACGCCCGGTTCCGTGCGGGCGGTCGTGGCCTCGCCGGTGGCCGCCTGCCAGGACCGGAGCAGGGTGTTCAGTTCGTCGGGTTGGGCGCCGCACTCGCGGGCGAACCGGGCGATCACGTCGTAGCCGCCAGGGACCCCCTGGCCGGTGCAGTAGCGGTGCAAGGTGGTCCGGCCGGTGAAGGTGCGCCTGGCCAGCTCCTGGTAACTGAGCCCGCTGTGGTCCTTGAGCCGTGTCAGGGCGGCAGCCAGCTCGCGCATGCCGGTCTCTCGATCCATCGTCATCCCCCCGGTGGCGATCGTCGTCGCGGACAGCATTCCACAGGGCGTCCCGCGTTTCCGGTGAAACGCCAGGTCGGCGGGGGTGGGAGCGTCCCACCGCAGCTCGGGACGCCGGTGTCGTTGTCCGGGCCGGGCCGGCACGCCGAGGATGGCCGCCGGGCCGGCCGAGCACGACCGGACAGCCCCGCCGACCCGGCGCTCCCGTCGGCCGGCGCGACCTCTCCACGCGAACCACCATGCGTCCAGGAAGGACCCACATGCGCTTCCGTACCGCCGCCGTCGGCCTCGTGGCCCTCATCGGCACCGCCGTTGCTCTGCCCGCCACTCCCGCGGCCGCCGCTCCCGACCCGGGCACGCAGGCCGGCCACCCGGCCGCCGCGAACGCCGGGGTCCTCGGCGGCTGCGTGTTCGGGGTCTGCGGGACCGTCTACAACCGCACTTCCGAGACCGTTTCCGTGACCATGAACTGGGGCGACATCCAGCACACCATCCGTCGCCTCAACGGACACGCGAACACCGAGGGATGGGGCGACGTGGACGGCATCTACGTCCCGACCCAGCGGAAGATGGACGTCTTCATCACCGCCCCCTTCGGCAACCGCTGGGTCCATTGGGGCCCGGGCTGGCACAAGATCTCCACCGACGAGTACGCGCACATCGACCGCATCTACAAGCCGTAGGAACGGGCGCGGTGGACACGGCAGATGCACCGGCACCCACCGCGGGGCCGGCCCCCGCGTCCCGTCCTGGCGATCGTCGCGCCGCTGGCCGCGGCCGCCGTACTCGCGGCCGCCTGCACCTCGGGCACCAGTTCCGGCCCGCCGGCCGCCGCCCGGTCGGCGCCACCGCTCAGTGAGGCGGAGAACGCCCTCCTGCGGGACGCCGAACAGCGGCTCGTCGCGGACTGCATGACCGAGCGCGGCTTCCACTACTGGGCCGTGCCCACCACCGGCGACGAGGGACTGCGGCCGCTCGGATTCGTCCTGGACGACACCGCGTGGGCCCGCGCCCACGGCTACGGGGGCGGCAGCCTCGCCCGGGCCGCCGGCGAGAGGGACGCCAACCCGAACGCCGCGTACGTCCGGGAGCTGACAGAGGAGCGGCAGCGGGCGTACGCGGCGGCGCTGCGCGGCGGAGCCGGGACCCCGGAAGTCTCCATCGACCTTCCCGGCGGGGGCACCGCGGTCAGCCGCCTCGGCGGCTGCGAGGGCGAGGCCGGCCGGCGGCTCTACGGGGACCTCGCCGCTTGGACCCGCGCCGACACCCTCGCCGCGAACCTGACCCCGCTCTACGTGCCGGAGGTCACCCGCGACGCGCGGTTCACCGAAGCGCTCGCCGCGTGGTCCGCGTGCATGGCGGCAGCGGGGCTTCCGTACGAACGACCGGACCAGATCCGGGCCGAGGCCCGCCGGAAGGCGGCGGGCCTCGCCCCGGACGCGGTCACCGCTGCGGAGGCGCCGCTTGCGGTGGCCGAGGCACAGTGCGGGGCGTCCACGGGTCTGGCCGGCACAGCTCGGCGCCTGGAGGCCGAGTACCGGGAGCGGCTGCCGGAGCAGTACCGCTCCGCACTCGGGGAGCGCACCGAACTCGCCCGGGCCGCGTTGCCTCGCGCCCGGGAGATCACAGGCCGGACGGCCTGACACCGAACGGCCCGCGGCACCGTGTCGCGGGCGTGAAAGGGAGGAAACCATGAATCGGACCCGGATGATGCTGGCGGCGGCCGCCGCCGGACTCCTGATGGCGGCCCTGCCGGCCGGCACCGCCGTGGCCGACGACCGGGGAGCCGGTCTCGCGGACACCTGCTCGCAGTACCGGACGAGCTGGAGCGGTGCCGTGATCGCCTGGGAGGACACCTGGTGCACCGGCACGCGCCTCGGCATCGCCTACGGGAACGACGTCAACTGGTCGGACGGGTCGGGCCCCTTCCAGGGCTCCGACAACGACCGGGCGAGTTCCGTGATGAACAACGGTACGTGGGATGCCAACGGACTGGTGCACGTGGCGTTCTACCGTGACGCCGGGGGCGGCGACGCCTGGCGCAACGGCTACGCCTGTCTGAAGCAGGGCCAGTACGTGGGCAACCTCGCCCAGCGGGTGTTCGTCGGCGGCGGGGGAGGGGAGGTCGCGGACGCCATCTCCTCGCACCAGTGGGTGACCTTCGAGGCCTGCAGCTCCTGGATGTGACGGCGCCATCGGTCGCGGCCCGCCGCTCATGTGGCGGGCCGCGCCCGGTTCGGCCCCCGCCGTCCGCGTTTCCGTGTTCCGGGCACGATCGTCGGCGCGCTGTTGTACGTTCGGCGCGACCGGTATCCGGCGGGGCGTCGCGGGGCCCTCGGAAGGTTTTCAGGGGGATCCGAGGCAGGGCGTCGCGGTGTCGGGAAGGGCCGGGAAGTCCTGAGGGGGAGGCACCGTGTACCACGTGGAGTTGCCCGTCGACGTCGACGGCGGGGCGCAGGACGTCGTGCGGGTCGAGATCTCGCCGGCCGGCGAGGACGGCCTGGTGCGGGTGGCGCGACCGGGCCAGGTGGTGGCCCGGGCCACGCGCTCGCTCGGGGAGATGGTGACCGGCATCCGGCCGGTTGCGCAGGGCTTCGTCGACGGCTTCCGCGGGATGGTCCACGCGCCCGACGAACTCAGCCTGGAGTTCGGGCTGTCGCTGTCCGCCGAAGCCGATGTGATCATCTCCAGTACGGCGGCCCAGGCCAACTTCAAGGTCTCGCTCACCTGGCACCGCCCGCCGGCGGAGCCGTCCGAGCCGTCCGAGCCGTCCGAGCAGGCGGAGCAGGCGGAGCCGACGGAATGACCTCGGCCGAGCCGCGCCCGGCCGAGGGCATCGGCCCGAGGGCCCTCAACTCGGCCGTGCTGCGCGTGCGCGACACCCGCGGCGACCCCGTGGGGCTGGGGTTCCTGGTCACCCCGGAACTGGCGCTGACCTGCGCCCACGTGGTGTCCGCGGCCCTCGGCCTGCGGCCGGACGAACGGCCCGCCGCCGCCCGGCTCGACGTCGACCTGCCCTTGCAGCCCGCCTCCGCCACCGGTGGCGCGGGCGTGGCCGCCGGCGTGACCGCGAGCGTCGAGCACTGGATGCCGCCCCGGGAATCCGGCGGCGGGGACGTGGCGGTCCTCCGGCTGGACGCCCCGCTGCCCGGCGGCCGGCCGGTCCGGCTGATCGAGACGGACGAGGTGTGGGAGCACCCGGTACGGGCCTTCGGCTTCCCGGCCGGCCGCCCGGGCGGGGTGTGGCACTCGGGCGTCCTGCGGGCGGAGCAGGCCCAGGGGTGGGTGCAGGCCGACCTCACCGGGCAGGGCTACCCGGTCACCCGGGGCTTCAGCGGCGGCCCGGCCTGGGACGAGCACCTCGTCGGCGTGGTCGGCATGATGGCGGTCGCCGAGTCGGGCCAGCCGCCGGTCAGCTACCTGATCCCGACGGCCGGGCTGCTGCGGGCCTGGCCGCAGCTGCGGGAGCTGGCCCTGCCGCCCTCCCCCTTCCGCGGCCTGGCGGCGTACCAGGAGGCCGACGCCGCGCTGTTCCACGGCCGACGGGTGGAGAGCGCGGAACTCGCCTCGGCGCTGCTCGCCGAGCAGTGGGTGAGCATCGTCGGTGCCTCCGGCTCCGGGAAGTCGTCGGTGGCCCTGGCCGGGGTCGTCCCGCTGCTGCGGGCGACGGGGGCCGAGGCGGTGGTCGTGCGGCCGGCCTCGGGCAGCAGCCCGCTGACCGCACTCGCCGCCGGGCTGCTGCCACTGCTGGAGCCCGCGCTGTCGCAGCTCCCGGAGACCCGCCGGCTGGCCTGGATCGCCGAGCTGGCGGAGCGGCTGGCCGGCGGCGGGCTGGCCGATGTGGTGGCCCGGGTGCTGGAACTGCGCGGCCGCGACCGACTGCTGGTCGTGGTCGACCAGTTCGAGGAACTGCTGGCCCTCGCCCCGGCCGCCGTCGACGCGCTGGCCGACGTGCTGTTCGACGACGCGCTGCCGAGCACCGTCCGCGTCCTGACCACGCTGAGGGCCGACTTCCTGGAACTCGTACTGGCCCACCCCCGGTTGGGGCCCCGCCTCAGCCGACGGATCCACGCGCTCGGCCCGCTGAGCCCCGAGCGGCTGCGCGAGGTGGTGACCGCCCCCATCGACGGGATCCCCGGCGTGCGCTACGAACCCGCCCTGGTGGACCGCATCCTGGAGGACACCGGCACCGAACCGGGCGCCCTGCCACTGCTCGGCTTCACCCTCGACCTGCTGTGGAAGGGCCAGTGCGGCGGCCTGCTGACCTACCGGGCGTACCGCGAACTGGGCGGCGTCACCGGCGCGTTGAGTGCCCACGCCGACCAGGTGTGGGAGGAACAGCTCCAGGCCGCGGACGAAGCGGCGGCCCGCCGGCTGTTCACCCGGCTGATCCGCGTCCCCACGGGCTCCCCGGCCGCGACCCGTCGTACGGCCCTGCGCGGCGAGCTGGGGGAGGAGGAGTGGCGGATCGCCCAACAGCTCGCCACCACCCGCCTGTTGGTCACCGGTCGCAACGCAGAGGGCGACGAGACGGTGGAACTTGCGCACGAGGCGCTGATCAACGGCTGGGAACGGCTGGCCCGTTGGGCGGCGGAGGACCGCGCCTTCCTGGTCTGGCTGGAATCCGTGCGCCGCGACATGGACGCCTGGGAGGAGTCGGGGCGCACCGCACCGCCGCGCACCACCCTGCCCGACCGGCCCTCGCGGTGGGAGACCGAGCGGGGCGCCGACCTGAGCGCCGCCGAGCACGCCTACCTGCGGGCCGTACGGGCCCACCGCCGCTCCCGGACCCGCCGGCGGCGGGCCGTCGTGTCCGTCATCGCCGTCCTCACCGCACTCGCCCTGGTCACCAGCACGCTCCTGGTGGCGGCCCGTCAGGAGAGCCGCACCCAGGAGGCCACCGCCGCGTCCCGGGCCCTGGCCCAGGCCTCGGTGGACGCGGCCTCCAGCGACCCCGCCCGCTCGGTGATGCTGGCGCTCGCGGCCTACCGGACCTCGCCGACCCAGGAGGCCCGCAACCAACTGCTGCGCGTGTACCTCGCGCACGCCGGCGAGGGGCGGCTGGTCTCCGGCCTGCTGGGCACCGTCCACCACGTGGTGACGAGCCGTGACGGCGACGTGGTGCTGGCCACCTCCCAGGACGGCCGGGCGACGCTCTTCGTGCACGCCGCCACCGGAACCGTCCGCAGCGTCCAGGTGCCCTCGGTCGGCCAGGTGCGGTACCCGCTGGTCTCCGCGGACGGGCGGCGGGCCGGCTACCTCCAGGACGACGGCAAGGCGGCGTGGTTCCCCGTCGACGCCGATGCCGACCAGCCGATCGGACGGATCCACCGCCTGCCCGTGGCCCCGGGTACGGCCGGCGGAGCCGACAAGGGCCTGCGCCCGTCGATGTCGGTGGACGGCACCCGGATCGTGGCCCGGGTGTTCGACCACCTGGTCTGGTGGGACCTGGACCAGGACACCCTGGTCCGCACCACGCCCGCGCCCAAGGACGGCGGCGGCGACGACGGGCCGCTGTGGATCGGCGCGGACGACCGGACCCTGCTGATGCGGCGCACCGGCTCCGGGAGGAACAACAGCGCCCTGCTCGCCTACGACCCCGACACGGGGGCGACGCGCACCGTCGTCGCGGACGTGGAAGACCTCGAACTCTCCGGGGACCGCGACGCGGCCGTGGTGTGCCGCCGCGGCGACGACACCTCCACGGTGAGCCTGGTCCGGATCTCCGACGGCGCCCCGCAGGGCCGACCGTTCACCGAGCAGGACGAGAAGTACACGTCGGACGTCTGCTTCGGCCAGGCGGTCGACGCCACCGGGAGCCGAGTGGCCCTGGAGCACACGGACACCGTCCGCGTGGTGGACCTGAACCGGGGGCAGGTGATCGCCACCGTCCCCACGAAGGGCCACACCTACGGGACCCACAGGCTGGCCGAGGCCGCCGGCCGCCTCTACCAGGTCAGCTGGGACGGATCGGCGATCACCTACACCGAACTCCCGCCCGGCGCCGCCGTCCTGTCGGTCGGCCAGCAGCGGCTCACCCCCGACGGCACCCGGACGGTCAGCATCCTCGCCGACGGCTCCGCCCTGCAGCTGCGGCCCGCGGCGGACGCGGACAGCGACCGGCTGCTCGCCGAGGCGGCCCGCCGCCGGCCGTACTGGAAGCCGGGCGACGCCGGCCCGCTCAGGTTCAGCCGGGACGGCACCCTCCTCGCCGACCAGGAGGCGAAGAACGTGGTCTCCGTCCGCGATGCCGCCACGCTGCGGGAGGTCGCCGCGATCACGGCCGCCGAGCCCCCGCCGCTGCCCGTGCCCGAACCGTCCGTCCTGGGACCGGCCCTGCCCGCGGGGGAGTCCTGGAAGTGGGGCTTCGCCCACTTCTTCGACACCGAGGGGAAGATCCTCACCATCTCGGGGAGCGTGGTGCAGCGCTGGGAACCGCGCACCGGCCGGGAACTCGCCCGGTTCGACGTGACCCCCCTGCTGCCCGACGGCGAACCGGACGTCGTGATCGCCCCCTGCCCGAGGCCGAACGAGGTCGCCGTCATCGTGCTGGGCGACCCCGAGGTCCGCATCGTCGACATCACCACCGGCAAGGTCAGGGAGACCGTCCGGACCACCGAGGACGTCCTGTCGATCCAGTTCGACCCCAGCGGCCGCTACTTCGCGCTGATGCGCCGCGGATCGATCGTCGAACTCTGGCGCCGCGACCCGCTGCGCCGCGAACTCGGCCCGCTGAAGAGCGTCTCCGAGGACCTGGTGACCTCGTTCGTCGCCTCCTTCCTCGACGGCGACGGACACTTCCTGCTCGCCGCCAACAACTCCGTCCGGACCTACCGGGTCGGCGAGCGCGCCCCGCAGGACTCGTACGAGTTCGGCGCGCCGACGGACGGGATCGACGGTTCGTACCGCTTCATGGACGCCTCCAGGGACGGCCGGACCGTCGTCTACGCGCGCTCCTCGGGCCCCGGCGGCCCGCTGGTCCTGGACCCGCGGGCGTGGCGCGGCGAGCTCTGCCGCATCATCGGGTACCGGACCTTCACCGACGACGAACGGACCGGCCTGCCCACCCGTCTGCCGGCGGACCCACCGTGCGCGGCGCCCGAGAAGCCCGCGGGCGGGTAGGGCCCGGCCCGCCAGCCCCACCGGGCGGCGGGTGACGACGGCGGCCGCTTCCGCGGCACCCGGTCAGCCGCCGTGCGCGGGGATGCGGACGGCGAGGATCGCCATGTCGTCGTGGCCGTCGCTGGGATGGCGGTCGGCGAGGGTGCGGACGAGGTCGTCCAGGGGCTGGTGGGCGTGGGCCGCGGCGAGGGCGGCGAGGGCGTCCAGACGTTCGTCGATCGGGTGATCGGGGTGTTCGACGAGCCCGTCGGAGAACAGCAGGACGGTGGCGCCCGCAGGCAGCGGGCGGGTGTGGTCCGGGCGGTCGATGCCGGGGTCGACGCCGAGCGGGATCCCCGGTTCGGCGCGCAGGTACCGGGCGGTGCCGTCGGGGGCGAGGACGAGGGGCGGCAGATGGCCGGCACTGCTCCAGTGCAGTGCCCAGCCGTCGCCGACGGGCTCGATCCGGGCCAGGCACGCGGTGGTGACCGGGAGGTCGGTGATGGCGTGGACGGTGCGGTCGAGCTGGGTGAGCACGGAGCTGGGCGGGGTCCTGCGGTCGTAGAGCAGCGCGCGGAGCATGTTGCGGGCCTGGGCCATCGCGGCCGCCGCGTGCAGGTCGTGGCCGACGACGTCGCCGATGACCGCCGCGCACGCCCGGTCCGGCAGGACGACGGCGTCGTACCAGTCGCCGCCGACGCTCGCCGGCTCGGCGGCGGTGCGGTAGACCGCGGCCCCGGAGAACGGGGCGAGGTCCGGCAGGGTGGGCAGCAGCAGGCGCTGGAACTGCTCCGCGCTGTCCCGCATGTACCCGAACAGGCGGGCGTTCTCGATGGCGATGCCCGCGGCTCCCGCGAGCGCGCGCACCACCTCCTCGTCCGCCTGGTCGAACGGCCGGCCGTCGCGCCGCTCGGAGAGGTACAGGTCGCCGTAGATCTCGCCGCGCACGGTGACCGCGACACCCAGCAGGGTCCGCATGGGCGGGTGGCCGGGCGGGAACCCGACCGACGCCGGATGGGAGGGGATGTCGTCCACCCGCAGCGGCTCGGGGTGGTGGATGAGGTGGCCGAGGACGCCGCGGCCGTGGGGGAAGTCGATGCCCGCGAGGGCGGCACGCTCCTCCTGGGTGAGACCGGCGGTGATGAACTGCTCCAGGCAGTCACCGGAGGGGGCGAGCACACCGAGCGCGCCGTAGCGCGCGTCGGCCAGGTCCATCGCGGTGGTGACGATCCGGTGCAGCACCGCCGGCAGGTCGAGGTCGCCCCCGATGGCCAGCACCGCCGACAACAGGCCCTGCAACCGGTCCTTCGCCCGGGCCAGCTCGCGCAACCGCCGGGCGGCGCCCTCCAACTGGTCGTCCAGATCCAGCCGCGGCCCCGGCCGGTCACCCCCGTGGGGCGGTCCAGCGGACTCCGCGCCGCTGCTCACCACGCTGCTCCCGCGATCTCGATCACCAGGCCACGTTAACCACGCCGCACTCCTGCGGCCCGGAGCACACGCACAGCGCACACCGGCCGAGCGACGCCGTGGGGAGGCGGCCGCACGGGTGATGCCGTCCATCCGCTGGAGCCAGGGGTGCACGAGGGCACCGGCCGGCAGGCCCGTATCCTGACCCGGACGACGCGGGCACGGCTCGGCCGTCGCCGTCGCCGCCGCCCCGGAGCAGCCGGGCGGCGCCCCACCCCGGGTACCAGAACTCCCGGCGAACGTAAGGGAGTCGACCAGTGATCAGCCCGGCCGCCGTAGGGGGAGTGGCCCTGGTCGAACTGGGCATGGCCCTGACCCCCGGACCGAACATGATCCACCTCACCTCGCGCGCGATCACCCAGGGCCGCCGAGCGGGGCTGGTCAGCCTGAGCGGGACCGCCGTGGGATTCCTGTGCTACCTGCTGGCCGCCGCCGCGGGCCTGTCCGCGCTGTTCGCCGCCGTGCCCCTGGCGTTCACGGTGGTCAAGCTCGCCGGGGCCGGCTACCTGGCCTACCTGGCGTGGGGCATGCTCAAGCCCGGCGGCCGATCGCCCTTCGCGCCGGCCCACGACCTGCCCGCGCTCTCCGACGCCCGCCTGTTCTCGACGGGCCTGCTGACCAACCTGCTCAACCCCAAGATCGCCCTCATGTACGCCGCCCTCCTGCCCCCGTTCATGGATCCGCAGGCGGGCCCGCACTGGGCGCAACTGCTCCAGCTCGGCGGTGTGCAGATCGTCGTCGGGCTCTCCGTCAACGCCCTGATCATGCTGGGCGCGGCCCGGGTATCGGGATTCCTGGCCGCCCGCCCCCGCCTGATGGCCACTCAGCGATTCGCGTCCGGCGGCCTGCTCGGCGTCTTCGCGCTGCGCACCGCCCTGTCCCGTACGACCGTCTCGGCCTGAGCCCCGCCCCTGTGCCGGCGACGCCGCCGGCGGTCCGCTACGTCGTGGCGGAGAAGGCGCGGCGGTAGGAGCGGGGCGGGACTCCGCGGCGCCGCACGAAGTGCTCGCGCAGCACGGCGGCGCTGCCGTAGCCGACCCGGCGGGCGATCTCCTCGACCGGGAGGTCGGTGGTCTCCAGGAGGTCCTCGGCCCTGCTCAGCCGCAGGCTGCGCAGCCAGGCGTGCGGGGTGGTGCCGGTCGCGGCGGTGAAGCGGCGGGCGAAGGAGCGTTGGCTCATCAGGGCGCGGCGGGCCAGTTCCGTGACGGGCAGCGGCTCGTGGAGGTGCTCGCGGGCCCAGGCGAGTACGTCGGCGAGCCGCTCGTCGTGGCCGTCCTCGGGGGCGGGCGCGGTCAGGTACTGGGCCTGCCCGCCGTCGCGGTGGGAGGGCAGCACCATGTCCCGGGCGACGGCGTTGGCCAGCGCGGCGCCGTGCTCCCGCCGCAGCAGGTGGAGGCACAGGTCGAAGCCCGCGGCGGCTCCCGCGCCCGTGGCGATGCTCCCCTCGTCGATGTAGAGCGCGTCGGGTACCACGGTGATCCCGGGGTGGCGGTCGGCGAGCAGGTCGGCGAACCGCCAGTGCGTGGTGGCCCGCCGGCCGTCGAGCAGTCCGGCGGCGGCGAGCGCGAACGTGCCGACGCAGTGGGCCGCGACCACGGAACCGCGCCCGTGCGCGGTCCTCAGCGCGTCGAGCACGGCGGGGGCCGGTGGTGTGCGGAAACCGGCCCAGGGCAGGGCGATGACCAGGTCGGCGTCGGCGAGCCGGTCCGGTCCGTGCGCGACGGACAGCGGCACGCCGCAGTCCGCCGGCACCGGCCCGGGCCGGTCGGCGCACAGGGTGAGGTCGAAACCGGGCAGCGCCGCTCCGTGGGGCCCGAACACCTCGGTGACGATGCCGACGGCGAGCATGCCGACGCCGGGAGGGACGTACGCGGCGACGGTCTTGAAGGGCGGCATGGGCGCAGTGTGGCACACGGTTGGCACGAATCCTGCGATCACTGGCAGATCTGCCACTCGTTGATGATCATCAGGCGCGGAAAGCTGGGGCCATGACAGACGCACCGCTCGGCCGCAGCGCCGTGTACCAGGTCCTGACCACCGGCTACGTGGGCTCCACCGGCCCCGGAGTCGCCGCGACCGTCTCCTACGTGTCCGACGCGGGACGGCACGTGATCTTCGACCCGGGCATGGTGGCGAGCCGCGACGACATCCTCGTCCCGCTCGC
Organism: Kitasatospora sp. NPDC092039; assembly: GCF_044756065.1. Classification (NCBI taxonomy): domain Bacteria; kingdom Bacillati; phylum Actinomycetota; class Actinomycetes; order Kitasatosporales; family Streptomycetaceae; genus Kitasatospora; species Kitasatospora sp. NPDC092039. Next base: position 196,532 of record NZ_JBIVSD010000010.1, read on the forward strand.
GGAGCTGGGGCTCGGCCCCGAGGACATCACCGACGTGGTGCTCAGCCACCACCACCCGGACAACACCATGAACGCCGGTCTCTTCGCCCGCGCCCGGGTGCACGACCACAAGGTGGAGTACCTGGACGACCAGTGGACGAACCGGGACGCGGAGGGCTACGAGCTCACCCCGTCGCTGCGGCTGATCCGCACCCCGGGCCACAGCCCCGAGGACATCACGCTGCTCGCGGGCACGGACTCGGGCGTGGTGGCCTTCGCCGGCGACCTGTGGTGGCACGCGGACGGCCCGGCGGACGACCCGGTGGCCCCCGACCGGGAGGTGCTGCGCGCGTCCCGGCTGCGGGTGCTGGCCGCCGCGGACCTGATCGTGCCCGGCCACGGCGCCCCGTTCGTGGGCGACGACACCACCCCGCGCTAGCGGTCCCGTCAGGTGGTCGGTGGCCTGTACCTGGAGGCCGACCACCGGACGGGGGCGCCGCGGGTGCCGCGCGGCCCGTTCAGGCCGGGGCGATGACGAAGCCGCTGCGGGGGCGGGCGATCACCCGGCTCAGCGGGATGCCGAGGTCCTGGTCGGGGACCGTGTAGTCGAGGCGGGCCAGCCGTGGGGCGAGGGACTCCAGCAGGCCGACCACGACGCCCTCGCCCGGGCAGCGGTGGCCGGTCGCGGCGTCGCCTCCGCCCTGGGGGATCAGCACCTGCGGGTCGGCGGGCCGGTCGAGGAAGCGCTGGGGGCGGAAGCGGTAGGGGTCGCCCCACAGGTCGGCGTCGTGGTTCTGCCCGTAGAGGTCGAGCAGGACCAGGGTGCCGGCCGGGATCCGCTCGCCCGCGAAGACCAGGTCGGCGGCCGCCTTGCCGCCGACGAACGGGGCGAAGGGGTAGAAGCGGCGCACCTCCTGGGCGAAGGCGGTCGCGAAGGCGCCGTCACCCTCGGCCAGTGGTCCGCGGTGCTCGGGCCAGCGGTGCAGGGCGTGGGCCGTGAAAGCGGTGAACCAGCAGACGGCGGTGGTGGGCCGCAGGATGTTCAGCAGCTCCACCGCCGCGACCCGCGCGGGCAGCGGTTCGCCGTCGGCGTCCCGGTGCGCGGCCACGACGTGGACGGCGCAACCCGCCGGCACGCGCAGCGAGTCGTCGCGGACGGCTTCGACCAGCTCGGCGAGCGAGCGCTCCCGGCGCCGGCGGGCCAGCCGGGCCCGCCAGTGCCGCGGGCCCGGGGTGGAGAAGCCGTCCACCATGGCGACCAGGTCGCGGGCGAGCGGCGCCATCTCGTCGTCGTGCAGCGTGAGACCGGCCCAGCGGGCGACGCCCGCGGCCAGCACCTCGGCCGCCGCGTCCAGCACGACGACCCGGCCGCGATCGCGCCAGGCCGGTACCGCGGCGTCCCAGGCCGCGCCCACGTCCTCGACCAGCCGGCCCCGCCGCCCCGGATCGGCGAGCAGGCCGAGGAACATCGCCTTGCGCAGCTGGTGCTCCGGCCCGTCGAGGCCGTGGACGGCGCCCTGGCCGAAGAGGGTGCCGAGTACCGGTTCCGGCAGCGCGCCGGCGCGCCGGATGTGGCGCTCGTCGTAGAAGAACCGCACCGCCTCGGGGCCGTGCAGGACGACGGCGGGCCGCCCGAGCAGCCGGGTGCGCAGCACCGGGCCCGGTCGGCGGCGCCGCTGGTCGGGCAGCCACGCGTAGCCGTGCAGCAGCAGCGACAGGGTGCTGTCGCTCCGGGGGAAGGTTCCTTGGTCCATGGGGCGTCGGCTGCCCTGGGCGCGCGAGGTGAAACCGGGACGCCGGGCCGCCGCCGGTGGGGCGCCGATCGGGTGGGCGGCGGCCCGGGCGGCCAGCCGATCGGGTGAGTGCGCACATCGGGCGGAGTCGAAGGGGTAGGCGAAGCCCATGCGAGCTCTGATCATCAACTGCACGCTCAAGCCGTCTCCGCAACCGTCGAACACCGAGGCGCTGGCGGACGTCGTCCGGGCCGAACTCACCGCCCTCGGGGTGGACACCGAAACCGTACGGGCGGTCGACCTGGACCTGCGCCCCGGAGTCGAGACCGACATGGGCGACGGCGACCAGTGGCCGCGGGTCCACGAGCAGGTCGTCGCCGCCGACATCCTGATCATCGCGTCGCCGACCTGGGTCGGGCGTCCCTCCTCCGTCGCCCAGCGGGTGCTGGAGCGGATGGACGCCATGATCTCCGAGACGGACGACCAGGGCCGGCCCGCCGGCTACGGCAGGGTCGCCGGCGTCGTGGTGACCGGCAACGAGGACGGCGCCCACCATGTGATCAGTGAGATCTGCGGTGCCCTGGTCGACATCGGCTACACGATCCCCGCCCAGGCGTGGACGTACTGGCACCTCGGTCCGGGGCCGGGCCCCGACTACCTGGAGGAGGAGAAGGGCCACGCCTGGGCCCACACCACCGGCCGCACCATGGCCGCCAACCTGCACCACGTCGCCACGGCCCTCGCCGGCCGCCCCTGGCCCGCCCCGGCGCGGTAGACGAGTCCGGCCCCCGGCCCCCGACGGCGTCCCGCTGCTGTCCACCGACCCCGCCCACACCCTCGTGCTGCGCCCGGTCTCCCCGTCCAACCGCGGCCCGGGCCGGTGGGAACGGAGGACTTCCGTGCCACTACTGTGCCCCTCATGCCCAAGAGACCGACCGACGTCTGGCGTGAGCACCTCGCCGAAGAAGCCGCAGCGGTGGCGGCGGGAACGCTCGCCCCGGAGGACGCGTACAGCGGCGCACTCTTCCCCGTGGCCCTCCTGACCGCCACCGACGACGTCCTCGCCGCCTTCGAGACCGACGTGGCCGCGCTGGGCGCCAGCCCGGCCGACGACGACGTCCTCGGCGTCGTCGAGCGGGTCGTGCTGGAGCTCAACCGCGTCCACGAGGCGCACGACGAGGCCGCCTACGAGACCGAGGAGCGGGAACTGCTCTGCGCCTACATCGACGACTCCCTCGTCGCCGCCGGCGTGGACGTCGCGGCCCTCACCGAACGGCAGGGCCTCGGCCGCCACGAGATCACCGACCGCTGGCGGGACTGGTGACCGGCGCACAGCGGCCCGGGGCGGCCGACCGCTAGTTCGCCGCCCCCTCCCGCCGCGGTCCGCCACCGACACACCCACCGGCCCGAACATCGGGCTGCCCTTCCGGACGGGCCCGGCCGTCACCGTGCTCCTTCCCGCCGGCCGGCGCGCCCGCGGCACCACTCGTCGGCGAGCGCCGCCCGCGCGCTCCGCCTTCCGCAGCCGCCCCTCCGAGAGGCCGCCTCCCACCGCACCGGCCGAACCGCCGGCCCGGGCGGTGAGCGCGGGTCCGGCCGGTGCCGGCGGGCGGACAGCTCCCGCAACTCCCGTCCCGGCCGGCCGGGTCCGCGTCCGCCGCAGCGCCCGGCGCAGTTCCAGCACCTCGTGGACCCCCCGGGGATGCTCACGCACGAGCCGACCGAGGGCGTACGCGGCCGCCGTCGGCCGACGCGCCCGCTTGATCCTCGGCGGGCCGGCGCCCGCCGGTCCCGCCCCGCCGGGCACCGGCCGCCGCCCCCGCCCCCGGGCCGCCGTGGACTCGCCGGCCGCGAGGCGCGTACCACCGGGCCGCGGCGCCGGCCGCGTCCTCCGCCGCTCCGTCCGCCCACCGGGCCCGGCCGGTGGACGGCATCGCGCGGCCCACGGCACGCGACGGCCCCCAACGCCCTGCGAGCGGCCGGAGCAGCTCGCCGCGCCCGGACCAGCCGGGGCCTCGCGGAGACCGGTCCGCGGCCGGGAAGACCGGCCGAACCGATAACCGGATAGTTCATCCGCTCCTGTGCTATCGTTCGGAAAGCGGATTACTTATCCGAATATCGTGGGGTGGAGGACACATGCGGAAGACAGCCGTCGTCACGGCCGGTACGGCCGGTATCGGCCTGGAGACGGCGCTGGGACTGGCCGCCGCCGGCTACGCGGTCACCGTGGTCGGCCGCGACGCCGACCGGGGCGCGCGGGCGGTCGCCCGGATCGACGCGACGAACCCGGCGCACCGCGGCCGCTTCCTGTCCGCCGACCTCGGCTCGCTCGACGACGTCCGCGCGCTCGCCGACCGGATCACCGCCGACCACGCCGCCTCCGGCGACCCGCTGACCGTTCTCGTCAACAACATCGGCGCGATGTTCCCCGAGCGGCTGACCCTGGACGGCGTCGAGGCCTCGTTCGTCGTCAACCACCTCTCGCCGTACCTGCTGACCGAACGGCTGCTCCCCACCCTGACCGCCGGCGCGCCGAGCAGGATCGTGAACGTGACCTCGGGAGCGGTCGCCCTCGCCAAGCGGCGGTTCGACGCCGTCGAGCCGCCCGGCGGCTACTACGGCTTCCACTGGTACGGCCGCGCCAAGCTCGCCAACCTCGCCTACACCCTCGACCTGGCCGCGCGCCTGGACGGTACGGGCGTCTCGGTCTTCGCCGCCGACCCCGGCGGCGCCGCGACCGACATGACCAGCGGCACCATGACCGACCCGAAGATCGTCTCGCCGGCCCTGCGGCTGCTGTGGCCCCTGGTGCGCCGCAGGTTCGAACGCTCCACCTCGGGCCCGGCCTCGGTGGCCGCCAGGCCCTCGATCGCCGCGGCCACGGACGAGACCCTGACCGGCCGGACCGGCCTCCTCGTCGGCGCCCAGGCCCGCCCGGTCGCGCCGCCGCGCGCGGCGGCCGACCCCCGCCTCGCCGAGGCCGTACGCCGCCTCAGCGAACGGCACGCGCCGGTCACGACCACCTGACCGCCTCCGCCGGGGCGCCGGCGGCGGGATCATCCGGATGGGCCATCCGGTTAGCATGTCCTCATGACGACGCCCCTGCGCAAGGACGCGGCCCGCAACTGGGACCGCATCGTCTCCGTCGCCCGTGCCCTGGTCGACCAGGGCGAGCCGCTGCAGCTCAACGACGTCGCCCGCCGCGCCGGACTCGGCGTGGGCACCGTCTACCGGCACTTCGCCACGCCGGAGGCCCTCCTGGAGACCGTCGCCACCCCCTGCCTGGAAGCCCTGGCCGCCCACGGGGAGCAGGCCCTGGCCGACGGCGACCCCCGGCGCGCACTCGAGGGCTTCCTGCTCCACACCGTCGAGGCCCAGGTCAGCGACGCCTCCCTGGCCCCGGTCACCGCCGCACCCGCGGACACGCTTCCCCGCACCACGGAACTCAAGGCGTCGCTCCGAGCGGCCGGCACCGCCCTCCTCGACCGGGCCCGCGAGGCCGGAGCGGTCCGCGCCGACCTCACCCCGGCCGACCTCGTCCCGCTCATGTGCGGCATCGCCCACGCCGTCCACGTCCACGGAGGCACGCCCACCGAGCGGATCGACACCGCCCGCCGCTACCTGGCCACCGTGCTCGGCGGCCTCCGCGCCGCACCGGCGAACGCCTGAGCCGCCCCCGCCCACGCACGGCCGCTCACCGCCCACCCGCTCACCGCCCCCGATCACCGCCCACCCGCCCTTCGCACCGGAACCGGCGACCCGGACCCGGGCGTCCGACCTCCCGGGGCGCCGTCGTCCGCCGCTGGGAGGGGTTCCGGATCGTGAGGATCGTGCTGTGGGCCGTCGTCGGGGCGCTGTTCGCACTGCTACCGCTCGCCCACTGGCTGCTGCGCGCCCGTCCCACGCCGCTGCGGGCACCCGTCGCCGCCGTGCTGGTGCTCTGGCTGGGGCTGGTGCTCGCGGTGGTGTCCGACCTGCTGCACCCGCGCAGTGAGGCCGAGCTCTACCTGCTCTACACGCCGCTCGCCGAACTGGCCGTCCTGCTCGGCCTGCGGCTGGAGCGGCGGATCGCCGGGCCGGGGACGGATCGCCCGACCGGCTGGTCCCGGGCGGCGGGCATCGCCTTCCACGGCCAGCTGGCCCTCGTCCTCACCGCCACCCCGCTGCTGGCGCTCGCGGCCTTCCACGAGGCGGACCTCCCGTCCGCGGAGGCCCTGCCGCAGCCGCCGCCCGGCTACACCCTCCTCGACACCGACAAGGGCTGCGGCAACGGCAGCGGCGCCACCTGCTGGCGCACGCTCTACCTCACGGGCCCGCCCGGCGTGCCGACGGCGGAGGCCGCCGGCCGGCTCCGGCCCCGGCAGCGGTGCGAGACGAACGGCTGGCTGATCGACCGCCGCGACCTGTGCACCGAGGTGAGCACCGACGGCTCCGCGATCGTCTACCGGGTCCACCTCAGCGGCGGGCTCTAGCCGTTCCGTCCCCTGGGGTCGGGGACGCGGCCGCCCGGCGGGTTCCAGCGGTCCGGTCGGGTACCCGCGGACCGGGGGCCCGGCCGATCAGGTCCAGGGCAGCTGGCCGGCGGCCCGCCGCAGGGTGCCGCGGAGCTGTTCCATCGGGCGCTGCTGTTCGCCGTGCAGGGCGTTGAGGACCACGAGCGCGCCGGTGAACGCCGGGACGGCCCACTGGACGCAGCGCAGCTGGCGGCGGGCGCGCTCCAGGTCGACGGGGTGGTGGGCGGCCTTGTCGCGTTCGCGGGGGTCGGGGGAGGTCGCCAGGCGGACCTTCGCGCCGAGGACCCCGGCCCAGGCGGTGGTGGCGAGGGCGGCCGCGGTGCAGGCGGTCTTGGCGACCGTGGAGGCGGCCAGGCCCTGCTGGAGCGGGACGCGTGCGGCGTTGACGGCCAGCAGGCCGCCGGTGCCGACCATGTGGACGCCGATCGCCACGAGGTTCACCGGCGCCCAGCGCGTCCAGCCGGTGGAGGCGATCCGGTCGGCGCCCTCCCGGGAGCCGCCTTCCGCGGCCGCCGCCTCGTTGAGGGCCACGGCACCCATCAGCGCCCCGCCGAACCACGCCGCCAGCCCCAGGTCGTGCATGCTGCGCAGGACGGTGTTCCGTTCCGACATCCCTGCCTCCTCGCTCGGGTGCCGGAGAGGCCGGCACCCGCCTCACGCTTCCCGGACCGGCAGGGCGCCACCATCGGGGCTGCGCTGTTGGAGGGCAACCCCCGCCCGGGCGGACGGCGGAGGGCCGGCCGGCCCCGGGGGAGGGGTGGGCCGGCCGGCCGGTGGGCGGCGGGTCGGTCAGTCGGTGGAGATGGCCTCGAGGAGGTCCCCGGCCTTGGCGTCGGGCAGGGCGCGGGCGACGTCGGCCAGGGCGACGACGCCCACCAGCCGGTGGCCGTCGATGACGGGCAGCCGGCGCACCTGGTGGGAGCCCATGGTGCGCAGGATCTCGTTGGCGTCGTCGTCGGCGCCGATGGTGACGGCCTCGCCCTGCGCGAGTTCGCCGGCCTTCACCTGGGCGGGGTCCTTGCCGGCCCCGAGGACCTTGACGACGATGTCGCGGTCGGTGAGGACGCCCTTGAGCCGGTCGTCGGTGCCGCAGATCGGCAGGGCGCCGACACCCAGCTCGGTCATCTTCTTCGCGGCCTCCAGGACGGTCTCCTGCTCGCCGATGCACTCGGCGCCCTCGGTCATGATCTCGCGGGCCGTGGTCATGGTGTTCTCCTCTCGTCACACGGGTCTCCGGACGCACCTCGCCGGGCAGCACGGGGCCCGCGGCCCCGCGGCGGCGCTGTCGGTGCCGTCCGCCCTCTCGCCCGCTCGGCTGCCCACCGGAGCCCAGGTCATGCCTCCCGGCCCGGCCTTCCCGGCCGCCGCCCGCGCACCCCGGCCGCCGCCCGCGCACCCCGGCGACCGGCGCCCGGATCCCTGGGCGTGGCCGGCCTGGCCGGGCCCCCGGATGAGGCGTCGCCGTCGCGGCGGGTGCGGTGTCGGAGGTCGGGGTGCGGTGTCGGAGGTCGGGGCTACGGTTCCCGGTACGACGGGACCTGACGACACGGCGGCGGACGCGCGCAGCGGTGTGCCGCCCGCACGGCCGGTGACCGGTGCGCCGCCGATGTCCGCCCCCCGACCGCACGGACCGACACCACGAGGGAGCCTCCGAGATGAACGCCACCGCCGACCCCCGTACGATCCGCATCGAACACGACTACCCCGCCACCGCCGAGCGGATCTGGGAACTGTGGACCACCGCCCCCGGCATCGAGTCCTGGTGGGCGCCGGACGGCTTCACCGTCCGGGTGGACGCCCTCGACCTGCGTCCCGGCGGCACACTGACCTACACGATGACCGCGGCGGGCGCGGAGCAGGCGGCCTTCATGGAGGGCGCGGGGCTCCCGCTGAGCACGACGTCGAGCAAGAGGTTCACCGTCGTCGAGCCGAAGCGGCGGCTCGCCTACACCACGCTCGCCGACTTCGTCCCCGGGGTGGCCCCGTACGAGTTCCTGACCGAGGTCGAGCTGACGCCGACCGGGGGCGGCGTGCGCGTGACGATGACGGTCGACGCCATGCACGACCAGGAGTGGACCGATCGGCTGGTCGCCGGGCGACGCGATGAGCTGGCGAACCTGGCGGCCCTGGTCGGATAGGACGACCTGCCCGCTGGCGCGCCGGTGGAGCGTCGCCGCCCGCGTCGCGCCGGGGGGACCCTACGCTCGTCCCTGTCCGCCCGACCCGAACCGGAGCCCGGAACCGTGCGACTGCTCGTCACCTCCGACACCCACGTGCCCACCCGGGCGCGGGCCCTGCCGGCCCTGGTCCTGCGCGCCGTCGACGAGGCCGACGTGGTGTTCCACGCCGGGGACTGGGTCGACACCGCCACGCTCGACCTGTTCGAGGCCCGGGCCCGGCGGCTGGTCGCCGTCCACGGCAACAACGACGGACCGCAGCTGCGCGAACGGCTGCCGGAAGTGGCCCGGGTCGAACTGGAGGGCCTGCGCTTCGTGGTCGTGCACGAGACCGGCCCCGCCCGGGGACGTGAACAGCGGTGCCGCTCACGGTTCCCCGACGCGGACGTCCTGGTCTTCGGCCACAGCCACATCCCGTGGGACAGCCGGGGCCCGGACGGACTGCGGCTGCTCAACCCCGGCTCGCCGACCGACCGGCGCCGCCAGCCCTTCGCCACCTACCTCACCGCCCGGGCACACGACGGCCACCTCACCGAGGTGCGCCTCCACCGGCTGCCGCCGCGCTCCTGACCTGCCGGGACGCACCGGGAAGTACGCCTCCGAGGTGCCCCGCGAGCAGGCGATGGGCTTCCACCAGGTGCTGCAGGAGGCGGCGGAGGTGTCGTTCGAGGCGATCCGGCTCGCCCCGGCCGGGGACCCGGACGCCCGGGTGGTGCAGCAGCCGATCGCGATGGGCCGGGGCTGGTCGCACGAACGCTACCGCGCGCTGTGGTCGCAGATCGCGGCCCGCGAGCCCCACCACTTCGGCGCGCACACCGCCGCGCTGCAGTACTGGTGCGAGAAGTGGCTCGACAGCAACGAGTTGACGCACGGGTTCGCGGACACGGCGATCGCCGCAGCGCCGGCGGGCAGTGCGCTGACGGTGCTGAAGCTGCGGGCGTACTGGGAGCAGGTCCTGCGCGACAAGTCCGCCTCGCTCTACCGTTCCGCCGAGTACACGGCCGCCCTGGACGCGGCCCTGGCCGACCTGGCGGCCGCCGGCCCCGCGCACCCCGGCATCGTCGCGGCGCGCGGCTGGATCGCCCACGGCCTGATCGAGAACGGCCGCCCGGCGCGGGCCCGGGACCTCTTCCGGGGGATGCGCCGGGAGATCGCCGGCCCGTGGATCCACTACGGGAACCCGGCCGCCGTCTTCGACGCCGCCCGTACCAAGGCCGCCCGCGCGGCGGCCCGACCCGGCCGCGGTCGTCCGACCGCCGCAGGCTCCCACTCGACGGCCCTCCGCCCTCCGCCCTCCGGCGGAGGGCCGTCGCCGCGTTCCGCCTCCTGCCGGACCGGGCCGGGACCGGCGGGCCGGGAGGACGAGTGAACGGGCGGCCATGTCGGCCGGACGACCGGCCTGAACCCGCCCGGCCGGGGTAGGCGCGCCCTCGACGGGCGGTCGGGCGCACGGCGCGGCCGGCCGGCAGAGCAGGAGTGCACAGGGACAGGAGGTGACCGCTGTGTCGAGCACGCGGCTGTACCGCGCCGGGCCCGCCCCCGGAGTGGACGGATCGGGCCAGGAGCCGGTGGGTGAGCTGGTGAAGCGGGCCTCGCAGCAGCTGACCGAGCTGGTGCGGGACGAACTGCGCCTGGCGCAGGCGGAGATGAAGGAGAAGGGCCGGCGCTACGGCAAGGGCGGAGGCCTGTTCGGCGGCGCCGGGCTGGCCGGATTCCTGATGGCGCAGGCGCTGGTCGCCACGGTGATCGCCGCACTGGCGGTCGCGCTGCCGGTCTGGGCGGCCGGGCTGATCGTCACCGCCGTGCTGGGCCTGGTCGCCGCGGTGCTGGCCGTGAGCGGAAAGAAGCAGGTCGACCGGGCCGGGCCGGCCCTGCCCGAGCGGACCGTCGAGAACGTGAAGGCCGACGTGGCCGAGATCAAGGAGAGGGCACACCGATGACCCAGCCGCCGTACGACGAATCCATCGCCTCCAGCCCGGAGGAGCTGCGCGAACAGGTCGAGCGGACCCGGGCCGAGCTCGGAGGGACGATCCAGGCGCTCACGGCGAGGACCGACATCCGGGCGCGCGCCCAGGAGAAGGCCGCCGAGGTCAAGGAGCAGGCCGCTCACAAGGCCGGGGAACTGAAGGCGAAGGCCGCCGACCTGGCCCACCAGGCGCAGGACCGGCTGCCCGATCCGGTCAGGCACAAGGCCGCCGAGGCCGGTCACCTGTGGGAGGAGAAGGTGCCCGAGCCGGTGCGGGAGAAGGCCGCCCGGGGGGCGCGGCTGGCGCGGGCCAACCGCACGGTGCTGGTGGCGGCAGCGGGGGCGGCCGCCGTGGTGTGGCTGGTCTGCCGCCGCCGGAGGGGGTGAGCCGGGTGAAGGCCTCGAAGATCGCCTACAAGCCGGTCGGGCTCGTGCTCGGCGCCGTCAGCGGCATGGCCGCGGGAGTGCTGTTCAAGCAGGCGTGGAAGGCGCTCGGCCACGACGAGGACGCCCCGGACGCCACCGACGAAGCCCGCTCCTGGCGGGAGGTGCTGCTCGCGGCCATGCTCCAGGGCGCGATCTTCGCCGGGGTCAAGGCGGCCGTCGACCGCACCGGCGCCACCGCCGTACGCCGGCTGACCGGAACCTGGCCCGGCTGAGCCCTCCCGGTCCCTCCGCTCCTCGGCGACGGCCTAGGCGGGGCGGCCCTGCCGGTGCAGCAGTTGGGCCGGCGGCCCGGGTGCGAAGCGGTAGGGGGAGGAGCGGAGCAGGGCGACGGCCTCCTCCGGGCGGCCTACGAACCGCCACTGTCACCGGCGCCCCCGCCGCCGCGGCGGGCTGCGGCATGGGCCGATTCCCGGTCGTCGCGGCGACGAGGCCGGCTGTCGGCCCTACGGCTCCGGCCCTGTCCGCCGGCAGCAGCCGCTGGACGTCGGACGGCAGGTGTGCACCGGCTCCCCTGGTGCACACCTGGCCCCGGCGGCACCGGAGGAGCCGCCGGGGCCAGGGCGGGTCACTCGCAGGCGACGCCGTTGCCGTCGCGGTCGAGCGCGGGGCGGTAGCCGGGCTCACCACGGTGCAGCGGGGCTGCGCCGGCGGCCTTCGCCGCGCTGCAGTTGGCGTAGTACGCATCGCCGCCGCCCCCGCCGGAGGACGAACTCGACCCGCTGGAGGAGGTGCCCCCGCTGCTGCCGCCCGTCGATCCACCGGTCGAGCTGCTGCCGCCGGTCGATCCGCCGGAAGCGCCGCTGCCACCGGAGGAACCGTGGCCGGGACGGGTCTCGCAGGCGGTGCCGTCGCCGTCGGAGTCCAGGCCCGCGCGGTAGCCGGCGTCGCCCCGGTGCAGTGGTGCCGCGCCGCCCGCCCACGCGGCCGCGCAGTCCGCGAAGTACACGTCAGCCTTCGGCGGGGCGGCCTCCGAAGGAGCGGACGGCTGTGCCGGCACGGGTGCCTGGGTCGGCGTGGGAGCCGGGGTCGCGGTGGCCGTGGCGGTCGGGGTCGGCGCCGCGGTCGCGGTGCTCGGCGAGGCCCAGGCAGAGGCAGAGGGGGAGGGGGAGGAGGCGGTTGCCGTGGCCGCGGCGACCGGGCGGGCGGTGTCCGGCTTCTTCGGGTCGGCCACCACGGCCGCGAACCAGATCAGGCAGTAGAGGCCGCCGACCACGCTGACGGCCACCTTCGCCGGACGTCGCCACGGCGAGGTCCACAGCAGGACCAGGCCCACCGGCGGCAGGAAGACGAGGGCGAGGACGATCAGCGCGGGTCTGCGCCACCACGGGCGGGTGCCCGCGGGCGCGGGTGAAGGCGGGGGGAAAGAGCTGGTCATCGGCGAATCAAATCATCGTCCCTACGCGCGTCGTACCAGAATTCATCACGTTTCAGCTACATCCGCGGCACCCCGTCCGGAGTAATAAGGTGCAGGGGTGATCGAACTGGTGATCTTCGACTGTGACGGCGTGCTGATCGACAGCGAGCCGATCGGGGTCGAGGTGGACAAGGTGGCGATGGCGGCGCTCGGGCTGCCGATGGGCGAGCAGGAGATCGTCGAGCGGTTCGTCGGGCTGTCGCAGGGTGCGAAGACGGCGGCGCTGGAGGAACTGCTCGGGCGGGAGCTGCCCGCCGACTGGTGGGAGGAGTACCGGCCGCTGCACACCCGGCTGACCGAGGAGCGGCTGGGCCCGGTGGACGGGATCGTCGAGGCGCTGGAGCGGATCGACCTGCCCGGGTGCGTGGCCTCCAACAGCAGTCACCGCTGGCTGCGGCGGGGGCTGGGCCTGACCGGGCTGTACGAGCGGTTCGCCGGGCGGATCTTCAGCGGTGCGGAGGACGTGCCGCGCGGAAAGCCCGCGCCGGACCTGTTCCTGCACGCGGCCCGTACGCTGGGCGCCGACCCGGCCCGCTGCGTGGTGGTGGAGGACAGCCCGCACGGCCTGAGCGCGGCGAACGCGGCCGGCATCCCCGCCTTCGGCTACACCGGCGGCGTCAACTCCGCCGACCGCCTGGCCGGCCCGGGCCGGGTCCTGTTCGGCGACATGCGCGACCTGCCCGGCCTGCTCGCCGCGCACGCCCACTGATCCGACCGGGGCGCTCGGCGGGCGAGACGATCGGACATCTTCTGAAGACTGAAGGATATTCAGCGGCTCGTTCGATCTTCCTAGGGTTGAGGACATCAGGAGCCGGGCCGACAGGGACCGGACCGAGCGAGAGGCAGTCCTCCCATGCGCGCAGTCATCCAGAAGTCCTTCGGCGGCCCCGAGGTCCTGGAGGTGGTCGAGACCGAGCGGCCCGCCCCGCTCGGCGGCGAGGTCCTCGTCCGGGTCCACGCCAGTGGTGTCAACCCGGTGGACGTGGCGGTGCGTTCGGGCGCCTACCCGCTGCTCGGCGAGCCGCCGTACGGGGTCGGCTGGGACATCTCCGGTGTCGTCGAGGAGGCCGGGCCCGGGGCCCGGTTCAAGCCCGGCGACGAGGTCTTCGGGATGCCGTTCTTCCCCCGCGCCGCCACCGGCTACGCCGACTACGTCGCCGTCCCCTCGCGGCAGGTGGCCCGCAAGCCCGCCACGCTCGACCACGTGCAGGCCGCCGCGCTCCCGCTGGCCGCGCTCACCGCCTGGCAGGGCCTGGTCGACGCGGCCGGGCTGACCGCGGGTCAGCGCGTCCTGATCCACCGCGCGGCCGGCGGCGTCGGCCACTTCGCCGTCCAGATCGCCAAGGCCCGCGGCGCCCACGTCATCGCGCTGGCGAGCGAGGCCAAGCACGAGTTCGTGCGCGGCCTGGGCGCGGACGAGGTGATCGACTACCGGACCACCGACTACACCGAGGCGGTCGCCGACGTCGACGTCGTCTTCGACTCCTCCTCCGAGGGCACCCGGGCCCTGGAGGTGCTGAAGCCGGGCGGCACCCTGGTCAGCATCATGGAGCACTGGAACACGGAGCTCGCCGCGAAGATCGAGGAGGCCGGCCGGCGCTTCGCGGGCGTCTCCGTCGAGCCCGACTACGCCTCGCTGGAGGCCATCGCCGCCCTGGTCGACGAGGGCCGGATCCGCCCGCACGTCGCCGAGACCTTCCCGCTCGCGGAGGCCGGCAAGGCGCACGAGCTGGTCGGCTCGGGCCGGGTGCAGGGCAAGGTCGTGCTGACCGTCGCCTGAGCGCCGCGCCCGCCTGCGGGGCGGGGGTGAGCGGGCCGCCACGGGGACGGACGCGGCGCCGGGCATCCGCCCGATCGGGGGACGGGCGGAGGCCGGGTGCTGCGGGCGGGGGCGGGAGGGAGCCCGGCGCGCGCCGGGCCGGTGCCCGCCGGTAACCGCGCCGGGAGCCGGTGGCGGCAGACCCTAGGGTGGGGGCGGACCGCGGCGGACCGCGGCCAGACGGAGGACGGGGGAAGGTCGTTGGACATCCTGACCGAGGCGCTGAGCTCGATGCGGACAGGGCTGCCCACATCGGTGCGCACCGAGGGCCGGGCCCCCTGGGGCCTGCGCCTGCCACCGGTCGCCGGAGCCGGCTTCCACGTGGTGCTGCACGGCACCTGCTGGCTGATCCCGCTGGGCTGCGCGTCCAGCACCGAGCCGATCGCGCTCAACCCGGGGGACGTGGTCTTCCTACGGGACGGCAGCGGCCACATCCTGGCCGACCACCCGTCCACCCCGGCCGAGCCCGAGCGGCCCGACCAGTACCGCCCGACCGGGCCGATCGGCACCGTGACGCTCGGCGGCGAGGGCGCCCGCACCAGCCTGCTGTGCGGCAACTACCACCTGGACAAGGGCCGTCCGCACCCGTTGGTCCGCCAGCTGCCCGAGGTCGTCCACCTGACCACCGGGCACGGCCGGCACCCCGAGCTGAGCGCCGCCGTCCAGCTGCTCGGGGCGGAGCTGGAGAACCCGCGCCTCGGGTCGACCGGCATCGTCCCGGCCCTGATCGACTCGCTGCTGCTCTACATCCTGCGGGCCTGGCTCGACGACCGGCCCACGGCGGCCGCGGCCGGGTGGGCGGCCGCACTGGGCGACTCCGCGGTCGCGCCGGCCCTGGCCGCCATCCACGAGGACCCGGCGGCCCCGTGGACGGTGGAGTCGCTGGCCCGACGGGTGGGACTGTCCCGGGCGGCCTTCGCCCGGCGGTTCACCACGATGGTGGGCGAGCCGCCGATGGCCTACCTGACCCGGTGGCGCCTGACCACCGCGGCCCGGCTGCTGCGCGAGTCGCAGGCCCCGCTGACCGCGGTGGCCGCCCAGGCCGGGTACGGCTCCGAGTACGCGTTCGCGAAGGCGTTCAAGCGCGAGTTCGGCCAGGCGCCGGGCGGCTACCGCCGCGAGCTCAGGTCCGCCGCCTGAGACGCGGACGCCCGCACCCGACCACGGCGGCGTCGGTGAACACGCTTGCGCCGTAAGGGACTTGCCCTGGAGCCTCGGTGCCGGATCCTCCCGCCGGCGGCCGGTCCGCGCCGGGTCAGGCGGCGGCGCCCAGGATCTCCCGGATGCGGGCGGCGTAGGCCCGGGGGTGGCTGGTGTTCCCGTTGTGGCCGCCGGGCAGTTCCAGCACCTCGGTGCCGAGGAGGTCGGCGAGGGCCAGGGCGCACTGGACGTCGAAGACCTCGCGGGGCGTGGTCAGTCCGACGGCCGGAAGGATGCGCGTGCCGGTCCCGCGCAGGGCCGCCGGGTCGAGGGTGTCGTGGATGACCGCGCTGAAGTCGTGCCGGATGAAGTGGTCGAAGTTGGCGAGGCGCTGCTCGTCGAGGGGCTGCGGGGTGAGGTCGGCCTCCCGGTCCGGGCCGGCCGGGTCGATGCCCAGGACCCGGGCGATCTCCGGGAACGTCGCCCGCAGCCCCTCGCGTCGGTAGAGGTCCTGGAGGTGGGCCAGCTCCTGCTCGTGGCGCGCCCGCCGGTCGGCGGGCAGGAGGCGGGGGGCCACGGGCTCGTGGGCGATCAGGGTGCCGATCTGCCCCGGGTGCCGCTGGGCCGCGTGCAGGCCGATGACGGCTCCGAGGCTGCAGCCGAGCATGAGCGCCGGCTCGTCGGTGAGTGCGGCGAGCAGGTGGTGGACGTCGTCGGCGTGCTCGACGAGGGACGCGCCGCGGCCGGGCTCGGCCAGCCGGCTGCGGGACAGGCCCCGGCGGTCGTAGGTGACCACGGTGAAGGCGTCGGTGAGCCCGGCGACCAGGTCGACGCTGCGGTCGGCGTCCCCCTCGCCGCTCTGCGAGACGAGCAGCACCGGCCCGCTGCCGTCGACCCGGTAGTGCAGGACGGCGCCGGCGACGGCCAGGGTGCCGGTGGTCGGGTGCGCGGTGCTGGGCATGGTGGTCCCCCTTCGCCGGGCCGGCGGTCCGTCCGCCGCCCGGTGCGCCACCATGATTCATCGAAAGAGATGCATCTGTCTAGATGTATTGAGATGGATGAGTCTTGCCGCGGCGAGGGAGGGCGGCCGTATCCATCGGTCTCGATGAATCGAATCCGATGTATGCTCCCGGCCATGAACGGAGTGGAGCTGTTCCTGCTGGGCCGGACTTTGATGAAGCTCGGCGAGGACGCGCTGCCGGAGCCCCCCGGCGGCGCCGGCCGCTACGCCGGCAGCGCCCGGCTGGTCCTGATCGTGGCCAGCGACATCGCCGCCCACCCGGACAGCGCCGTCGGCGAGATCGCCTCCCGGACCGGCCTCCCGCAGAGCCAGGTCTCCACCGCCGTGGCGCGGCTCAAGGAGGCCGGTTCGGTGGTGACGGCCCCCGACCCCGCCGACCGCCGCCGCGTCCTGGTCCGCCAGGCCGCCGACGCGTCCGACCGCGTCGCCCGGGTCCGCGCCGCCGGCATCGAGCAGGCCCTCGCCGCCGCGCTCGGCACCGAGGACCCCGAGCGGCTCGGCGAGGTCACCGCCGCCCTGGACGTCCTCGCCCGCCACCTCCTGCCCCACCGCCCGCAACACGGCGGGTCTTAGGAATGATCGGCGAGAGGTCCGGATCCACGGGGAAAGGGCGTCAGACCGCGGCGCCCGCCCGCGGATCGTCGGCGTAGAGCGGGTTCTCGGTCCGGTCGCGTTCGTACTGGGACAGGGCCAGGCCCATGCAGAAGAAGGTGGGGGCCCACTCGCCGATGAAGATGCCCCAGCGGTCGGCACGGTCGAGCCCGGCCGGCTCGGCCTTCACCGAGGCCGTCCAGGAGACGAACGACAGGCCGATCGAGGCGATGCCGGCCAGGTAGGCGTGTTCGGACTTCACGCCAGCCTCGTGCAGCTTCTTGATGATCATTTTCTTTCCTCCCGCCGTGTCTTCGCGCCGTGTCTTCAGCGCGCCTGCCGTGCGCCTCGTGGTGGCGCATCGGCGTCCTGCTTCCACGCTGGACCGCCCACCCCGGCGATGCCATGCGCATCGCTTCCGCATCGGTTCACCGACCGGACGGGGGCGCCTCCGCCTCCTCGCGGCCCCCGGCCCCCGGCACGGCGCCCCGGCCGCCGACCGCCTCGGCCAGGACGGCCAGGCAGCCCCTGAGATCGCGCGGCCGCGCGACGGGCATCGGCACGCGGGTGCGTCGCCAGCCGGGACCACCGAGAACCACGGCCGGGCGGTGCCGGGCCCCTGGCGCTCCGCACGCCCCCGCGGCGACGAGCCGGGCCAGCTCCGGATCAGCCGTGGCCGCCATCTGCGACCACAGCACCACCGCGGCCGGACCGGTCCGCTCCACGGCGGTCAGCACCGCGCGCCCGGGCACATCGGCGCCCAGCATCCGGTACGCCGTCGCCCGTTCGGCCAGGGCGGCGGCCAGGGCGTCCAGCGCGAGACAGTGCTGCTCACCGGCTACGGCCGCGAGCAGGACCCCGGGGCCCGGTACCGACGGAACCGGGGCCACCCGCCGCAAGGCCGTCCCCACCTGCCACGACAACAGGTGCTCGACCTCGACGAAGCCCTCGCCCGCGCCCGCCGCGGCCCACCGGCCGCCCGTCGCGCGCAGCGCCGGCGCCATCACCTGTTCCCACGTCCACAGCACGCCGTGCCGCGCCAGTGCGCGCTCCAGGACCTCCGCCACCTCCGCGGCGTCGAGTCTCCTCGCGGCGCGGCACAGCCCCCGCACGTCAAGACGTCCGGGAGGACCACCGGCTGACGGCCCGCCGGGGGAGGGCCCGCCGGCCGGCGGCCGCACGTCGCCCCCGGCCCGGTCGTCGGCCAGGACCTCGTGCGCTGCCTGCGCGGGCGGCACACCGGACGCGGTCAGCCGGCACATCCGCCGCAGACGCTCGATGTCCGCGCCCGTCCACCGGCGGTGCCCGCCCGGCTCCCGGAGCACCGGGCCGATCCCGTACCGGCGCTCCCAGGAGCGCAGCGTCACCGGTGACACGCCCAGTTGCCGCGCCACCTCCCCCGTCGGCAGCCCCGGCCGGTCCTCGCTCACCTGCTCCGGCGGCACGGGCTGTCCCTTCCGGTCCAGCCGGGCCGGGGGGTCACCCGTCGCCTCCATGAGGCGCATGGTAACTGTGCGTCACAGCCTGGACGGCCCCGGCGCCCCACGTGTCGGCGCCGCACTGAACGCGGTGCCGCCCCGCCGCCCGGACAGCCTCGTCGGGCAGGCCCTCCAGGACCACCGTGACAGCCGCCGCACCGTCCACCTCCCGCACCCGGCGGTCGGCGAACGCCACGTCGAAGCGGCCGTTGCCGAGCGGCCCGGCCGCCACCCGGCCGTGACCCGCGCGGGCCGGTGGACCGGGCGCGCGGGACGGACCGGCGATGCCGGGCCCGGGCCGTGAGGAGGGCGGGCAGGTTCAGGCGCCCCTCCGGCGCAGCACCGCGCCGCCCAGCAGCAGCCCGGCCGCCGCCCACAGGGCCAGCACCCCCAGGCCGGCCCACGGTGCGATCGGCAGGCGGTCCAGCCCGGTCGTCGCCTGGACGGCGAGCCCCGCCGGCATCGGGCCGATACGACCCAACTGCCGTTGCAGCCACGGGTCCGTCACCACGTGGGCGATCAGCGGGAAGAGGTAGAGCAGCGCCAGCACCGTGCCCGCCGCCACCGCGCCCTCCCGCACCGCGAAGGCGAGGCCGAGCGCGAGCAGCGCGACGAGGACCAGGTAGAGCACCGAGCCGACGGCCGCGCGCAGCGTCGGCCCGTCCGTCATCGCGGGGGCGCCCGGCAGCAGCAGGTGCCCGGCCAGCAGCGAGCCGAGGACGGCGACCAGTCCCACCGCCGCCACGGCCGCGCCCACCACCACCGCCTTGGCCGCCAGCACCCGCGTCCGCGCCGGGACCGCCGCCAGGGTCGTGTGGATCATCCCCGTGCCGTACTCGCCGCCGACGCAGAGCACACCCAGCACCGCGACGACGGCCTGACCCACCGCCACCCCGCTGAGCGCGAGCCGCGCCGGGTCGTCGCCGCAGCACCGCGCGGTGCCCGACGCCGCCGCGCCCACCGCCACCGTCACCGCGACCGCGCAGGCCAGCAGCCACCACAAGCCCGGCTCGGTCCGCAGCTTCGTCCACTCCGCCCGGCAGGCGCGCCGCCATGCCGGCCGTCCCATCGCGTTCACGCCTCCCTCCGGCGCAGCACGAAGGAGGCCGCCGTCAGAGCCAGCGCGGCCCATGCGACGAGCACGGCGAGCCCCGCCCACGGCGACAGCGGGAAGTAGCCCGAGGCCGGCTCGTAGACGGACAGCACCTGGTCGTAGCGCGGCAGCGTCTGCTGAACGGCGAAGCCCGCCGCCGGGGTGAGGCGCAGCAGCCAGTCGGCCGGTCCGCTCGGGAGCAGCCCGCCGAAGGCCAGCAGGTAGGGCAGGACCGTGACCGCCACGACGGCGGTGACGGCGGCCGCGCTGCGCCGCAGCAGCACGCCCAGCGCGAGGGCCAGCACCGCGCTCGCGGCCAGCAGCAGGCCGGTGCCGAGGACGGCCCGCAGCTGCACGGCCGCCGGGACGGTGAGCACCGCGAAATGCGCGGCGTGCGCGCGGGCCTCGCCCAGTGGCAGGCTCACCGCCGCCGCGCCCGCGCCGGCCCCGAAGGCGACGGTGCCGACCACCGCGGCCTTGGCCGCCAGCACCCGCCCACGGCGCGGCGTCGCGGCCAGCGTGAGGCCGAGCAGCCCGCGCCGGTACTCGCCGGTGGCGAACTGCACGGCCACCACGGCGATGACGACCAGGCCGACGAACGTGCCGACCAGGAAGGTCTCGACGCTCCACACGGGCCCGCCCGCGGGGCCGCCGACGACGGGTGCGATGTCGCCGGCGCCCGTGAGCGCGAAGCCGTCCCCGTCCGGCCGGTGGCCGCCCGAGGTGCCGGGGACGTAGCTGCCGGAGGAGCCCGCGTCCGTGCCGACCCGGGTGCCGGTCCAGTCGTCCGCCCACGCGCCGGTCACCGCGGGCCGGCCGAAGGTGCCGGTCGCGGTCGTGGGCGAGCTGCCGCCGCCGCCCGCCGTGTCCACGGCGGCGGGGGAGGCGACGAACAGCCCCGCCCGCACCGTGCCGCCGGGCAGTGTCGCGGTGCCGATCGGCGTCCAGTGCGCGCCGTCGGCGGAGTCGTAGCCGGTGACGGTCGTTCCGGCGCGGACCAGCCGCAGCCACTGCGGCGCGGCGCCGGTCGGCGGGCCCGGCAGGGACCCGGCCCGGTCGTGGACGTAGTCGTCCTGCATCCGCACCCCGTGCGCGCCCGTCGACATCACGGCGGCGTAGGAAGAGCCTTGCGCGAGCGAGGACTTGAGGATGATCCCGGCCTTGCTCCAGGGCGTCGTGCCGGGCGAGGAACGGCCCGGCCCGCCGTCCGGGTCGGCGAGCAGACCGGTGAGGCCGGTCACCGGGACGGTCAGTGAGCCGTCGCCGGCGAGCGTGCGATGGACGAAGTAGAAGCTGTCGTTGACCGCCTCCCCGCCCGGGCCGACGGCCAACGGCGTGGCGCCCCCCGCGTGCTGGTTCGACGAGACGGTGCCGACCAGCACGAAGAGCACGGCGGCCAGTGCCGCGCCGACGGTGCCCAGCACCCAGCCGCGTACGGTGCGGAACTTGGTCCACTCGGCGTGCAGCGTCCTCCTCATCATCGCCGGGCCTCCTCAACGCCGTCCCCGTCCCCGTCTCCGCCGCCACCGTCGTCGGCGTCGGCGGTGGCGGCCCGGTACTGCACGGCGTCGCGGGTGAGGTCGAGGTAGGCCTCCTCCAACGTGGCGCGGTGAGCGGTCAGTTCGGCGAACGGCACACCCGCCCGGGTCAGCCGCGCCACGATCGCCTCGCCGGTCGGGCCGGTGACGGCCAGTGCGTCCGGGGCCGTCCGCTCGACCACCGCCCCGAGCGCCCGCAGCGCCTCGGCCGCGGCGAGCGGCGCACCCGTCCGCACGGTCACCCGCCCGGCGCCCGGACCGGCCAGCAGCTCGCGCACACCGGTGTCGGCGACGACGCGGCCACGGCCGACCACGACCAAGTGGTCGGCGACGCCCTCGATCTCGCTCATCAGGTGGCTGGAGACCAGCACCGCGCGTCCCTCCGCCGCGAGCGAGGCGAGCAGGGCGCGGATCCAGCGGATGCCCTCCGGATCCAGACCGTTGAACGGCTCGTCCAGCATCAGCGAAGGCGGGTCGCCCAGCAGCGCCGCCGCGATGCCGAGCCGCTGCCGCATGCCCAGCGAGAAGCCGCCCGCCCGGCGCCGCGCGGCGTCGGCCAGCCCGACCTGCGCGAGGACGTGGTCCACCCGCGCGACGGACAGGCCCTGGGTCTGCGCCAGCCAGAGCAGGTGGTTGCGGGCCGTCCGGCCGGGCTGCAGGGCGCCCGCGTCCAGCAGCGAGCCGAGCCGCCGCAGCGGCTCGGCGAGGTCGCGGTAGGGCCGGCCGCCGACCAGCGCGCGGCCCGCGTCGGGCGCCTCCAGGCCCAGCACCACCCGCATCGTCGTCGACTTGCCCGCGCCGTTCGGCCCGACGAAGCCGGTCACCCGGCCCGGCCGCACCGCGAAACTCATCCCGTCCAGTGCCCGCGTCGCACCGAAGCGCTTGCGCAGGCCCTCGACCTCGATCCCGGCCTCCATCGGCCACCTCCGCCCTCGCCGCCCCGTGCGGCATCCGATGCGCACACCCTGCGCGGAGGCGGATGACACGGCCCGAACGGCCGCCGTCATGCCGCTGTTAGGCCGGCTCGCCTAGGGTCTGTCTTCAAACTCGCGTCTGCGGGGCGACGCCGGGGCACGTACCTCGCCGCGTTGTCGTCGGTCGCCAATGCTCCGCAGTGGCTCCCTCCTCCGCCTTGCGATGCACGC
Source organism: Kitasatospora sp. NPDC092039 (assembly GCF_044756065.1). Classification (NCBI taxonomy): domain Bacteria; kingdom Bacillati; phylum Actinomycetota; class Actinomycetes; order Kitasatosporales; family Streptomycetaceae; genus Kitasatospora; species Kitasatospora sp. NPDC092039. The sequence continues at coordinate 218,587 of NZ_JBIVSD010000010.1, forward strand.
ACCCCAACGCCGCCCCGCCCGCCCTCCGGGCGAACGACGGGAGTTTGAAGACAGACCCTAGGGTCGACCCCGGACCTGGGACACGGGAGGAGAACGCCGGTGAGAGAGCGGAGCGCGCCGCGCCGCCGCAGCGTGCGGTGGCGGTTCACCCGGCTCTACGCCGGGCTCTTCCTCGCCTCGGGCGCCGCGATGCTGCTGGTCGTCGGGCTCTTCGCGGGCGGCTCCACCGTCGCCGTTCCGGGACCGGACACCCCCGTCACGGGCAACGTGCCGACCGCCGCGGCGCAGCGGATCGCGAGCCTGGAGCACCAGCTCGCGCAGGCCCGGTCGCGGCAGAACGAGCAACTGCTGCTGGGCTCGGGCGTCGGACTGGTCGTGATGGGCCTGCTCTCGCTGCTGCTCGGCCGGTACGCCGCCGGACGCGTGCTGCGCCCGCTGCGCGCGATGACCACGGCCACCCGGCGGATCACCGCCGACAACCTGCACGAGCGCCTCGCCGTCCCCGGCCCGCACGACGAACTGCGGGACCTCGGCGACACCATCGACGAACTGCTGGCCCGGTTGGAGTCCTCCTTCGCCGCGCAGCGCCGCTTCGTCGCCGACGCCTCGCACGAGCTGCGCACGCCGCTGGCGACGATGCGCGTGGCCGTGGACGTCACGCTCGCCAAACCGGGCCCGCTGCCGGAGCAGACGCGCGTGCTGGCCGGCCGGGTGCGCACCGAACTCGACCAGGTGGACCAGCTGTTGGACGGCCTGCTGGCGCTGGCCAGGGCCGAGCACGACCTGCCCGCCCCGGAGGCCGTCGCCCTGGACGCGCTCGCGGCCGACGCGCTCGCCCGACGCGCTCTGCCCGTCGCCCGGGTGCTGGACGCCGCGGCGGCGTCGCCGGTACTGGGCCACCGGGCGCTGCTGCGGCGGCTGGTGGGCAACCTGGTCGACAACGCCGTCGTCCACAACGAGCAGGACGGCTGGGTCGGCGTCACCGTGCGGACGGCCGGCCGGGAGGTGGAACTCGTCGTGGAGAACGGCGGGACGCGGATCGACCCCGGCCAGGTGGCCGAACTGACGCGCCCGTTCCGCCGCGGCGGGCCCGAGCGGACCGGATCGGGCGGCGCCTCGGGCTCGGGCCTCGGACTGGCCATCGTCGCGGCGGTCACCCGGGCCCATGGCGGCCGGCTGGAGCTGCGGGCCCGCGAGGAAGGCGGCCTGCGCGTCCTCGTCGCGCTGCCACGGGCCGGCGCGGGAACCGGAGCGCACACCGGCACGGAAGGGCCGACCGCATGAGGGTGCTGGTGGCGGAGGACGCCCGCGCGCTCGCCGACCTGGTCGCCGAGGGCCTGCGCGACCAGGGCATGGCCGTGGACGTCGCCTACGACGGGCTGACGGCCGCCGCGAAACTGGACGTCAACGCGTACGAGGCGGTCGTCCTCGACCGCGACCTGCCGGGCCTGCACGGCGACACGCTCTGCCAGCTGATCACCGAGCGGGACGACCACCCCATGGTCCTCATGCTGACCGCCGCCGACTCGCCCGCCGACCGCGTCGGCGGGCTCGGCCTCGGCGCGGACGACTACCTGGTCAAACCCTTCCACTTCCCCGAACTCGTGCTGCGGCTGCGGGCACTGGCCCGGCGCCGCCCCTACGCCCGGGCCAGGCTGCTGCGCGCGGCGGGCGTCGAACTCGACCCGGTACGCCGCAGCGCCACCCGCGACGGCCGCCCGCTGGACCTCTCCGTCAAGGAGTTCGAGGTGCTGGCGGCCCTGCTGCGGGCCGGCCCCGGCTTCCTCAGCACCGAAGCGCTGCTGGAGCAGGTCTGGGACGAGCACGCGGACCCGTTCACCAACACCGTCGCGGTGACCGTCGGCCGGCTGCGCCGCAAGCTCGGCGACCCGCCGGTCATCACGACCCTCCCGACGGTGGGCTACCGGATCGCCTAGCGTGCCGTGCCGAGACCGCCCCTACGGCGCGAGACCGCCGCTACGGCCGCGATCCGGCAGCGAGACGCCCGCACCCGTGGTGCGCCCGCGCGACCTGACCGCGCCCTTGCGCCCGGTGGCGGGCGCCGACGGCTCAGGCGGGGCGGTCGCAGACCGCCGCGACGCCCTTCGCGGGCGGGCGGGTGGTGCCCCGGTAGCCGCCCGCCCGGAGGACCCCGTCGATCCCGGCGTTGACCGATTCCGCGCAGCGGCGGGCCGCCTGCAGACCGAGCAGCGCGCTCCTCAGCCCCTTGATGTCATGGGCCGTCAGCGCCTGGGCGCAGCGCCGGCTGCCGTCGTCCGCCTTGGTGGTCACCGCGTGCCAGTCGGCCCGTAGGCGGGGGTCGGCGGGCACGCGGAACCAGCCCGTCTCGAACCAGGCGGCCTTGCCCCACTGGGCGCAGACCGGCCGCAGGCGGCGGTCCAGTGCGTTCCAGTCGTCGCCGGCGGCCCGGGCCTCCCGGATCGCGGTGTTCAGCCGGCTGTCGTACGAGAGCGCCATGCCGATGAGGTCCTTGCCGCCGAGGCGGTACCAGGCCCGGATCTGCCGCAGGCGGGTGGCCTGCGGGACCGGTGGGTCCGGGAGCCCCCAGAAGTTCACCAGGTTGCGCTGGGAGGTGACCTCGTCGACGGTGAAGCCCAGCCGGTACCTCCACCGGGCGCCGTCCGCCGCGGTGCCCGCGACCGCCACGGCGCACAGCAGGAACACCGCCAGGCGCCGCGCCCGCCGTCCCCGGGCCCCTGGCCCGCCGGTCCCGACGCCGGGGCGGACGGACGGGGCGTCAGGCTGCCGGCCACGCCGGACGGCCGTCACGGCGACCGTGCCGAGCGCGACGACGACCGCGATCAGCCCGGACAGGACGAGGGCGTTGTTCAGCACGAACGTGAACGGGAACAGCGGCCGTGACCAGGCCGGCCGCCAGGCGCAGCCGTCCGAGAGGACGTCGAGCGGGGTGACGCAGCCGTCCACGGAGACGAGCAGCGTCACCGCGGCGAACCCCAGCAGGGTCGCCGTCTCGGCGGCGATCAGGGCGCCCACCAGCCGGTAGCGCCGGTCCGCGGTGCTCGCCACGGCGGCGGCCACGCCCGCGGGCAGGCACAGCGCCAGCACCAGGACGCCCGCGTACCGCAGGGCGTAGAGCCCGCCGCGCGCGTCCGGCACCGGCTGCCCGGTGTGGATCCAGGCCTGGACGCCGACGACGGCCAGACCCGCCAGGACTCCGCCCGCCAGGCCCGGCAGCAGGACCCGGCGCAGGGGCGCCACGGGGCCGTCCGGCCGGGGCACCCGCTCCGGCAGCCACCGCGGAGCCCGGCCCGCCGCCCCCGACGCCCAGGCGAGCAGCGGCACGGCCCACAGGACGACGACGGCCAGCGAGCCCATCGGCGTGTCGGCGATGTTCGACAGCTGCGGAAGCACCGTGGCGAGACCGGGAATCCTGGTCAGGTCCCCGGTCGGGGCCGCGGAGGGAAGCCAGCCCAGGACACCCCGGGCGACGGCCTCCGCGCTCGGATCGTCCCTGTTCAGGGCCGTGGCCCCGGCGAGCATCCACCAGGTGAGCCACGACGTCATGGCGAGGCAGCCGGCGGCCAGGCAGAGCGTGAGCGCCGGGCGCGGGGTCCGGCCCCGGGAGGTGCGGGTCCACAGGTGCGCGCACTGGGCGGTCCACCACCCGAAGGCCGCTCCCGCCGCCACCGGCACCAGCAGGACCGCCGGCCGCTGCGGCTGCCAGGCCCAGCCCGCGCCCCACCCGCTGAGGACCAGGCCCGCCGACATCCCGGCTCCCAGCCACGCCCCGGCCCACGCCCCGCAGGGCACCCGGGTCCCGGTCAGCACGGCGTACACCACGGCCCGCCACAGGGCGACGACGATCACGCCGGTCACCAGGGCGCCGGGAACCACGACCAGGACCGTCATCAGGTTGTTGGTGAAGTTCACGCGGTACGGCGCGATCTGCCGGAGCACCTGCTGCACGGCCAGGACGGGCACGGTGCCGATCAGCAGCAGCGGCAGCACCGCGGTGCGGAACAGCGGCGCCGGATCGACCAGGGCCCCCTGGCGCAGACCCCACCGCGGATGGGTGCGCCACAGTTCGAGGAACGCGTCGAGCGCCCGGCGCACCGCGCTCCGGGGCGGCGCGGCGGTGACGGTCCAGCCGTGCGGGTCCGCGCCCCAGCGCACCGCGGCCAGGTCGGCGTAGACCTCCCGGCTGCGCAGCGCGTCGGAGCGGGCGAGGTACAGCAGCACCACCACCACGACGGCCAGCGCCACGGCCCGGTTCAGCTGCGGCACACCGCCGTTCGCCGCCACGCCGTAGCCCACGTAGCCCAGGCAGAGCACGTACGGCAGCAGCACCAGCGCGAGGAAGACCCGCCACAGGGCGACCGTCAGGTACGTCAGGGTGACGTCCCGGTTGGCGATGTGGGCGAGCTCGTGCAGCAGCACCGCCCGGACCCGCCGCGGATCGCGGTGCCGCACGGCGAGCAGACCGCCGTGCAGGCAGACGACCGGGCGGCCGGTGCGGCCGAAGACCACCGCGCTGACGGAGGCGGCCGCGAGGTCGACCACCACCCGGGGCACCGGCGCCACGCCCGTCGCCGTGCACGATTCGGTGAACAGGGTGAGCAGTTCGCCGTCCGGATCGACCGCCTCCAGCGGCAGGACGCGGCTGCGCCTGGTCCTCCAGCGCGGCAGCGCGGCGAAGAGCAGGGCGGCCACCACCAGCAGGAGCAGCGGCCAGGCGGCCACCTGCCACCACGGCGGCGCGGGAGCCCAGCGGGAGAGGCAGAGACGGGAGGCGGTGATCTGCCCGGAGATACTGAGCGAGGTGTTCCAGTAGCTGCCGTCGGCGGGGTCCACGCCGGCGGCGAGGGAGCACCCGGTCTCGTCCCCGTCGGCCAGGACCTTCACCACTTCGAGGATCATGGCGCCGCCGGCGGTGAGCATCAGGAGCAACAGGACGACGAACCGGGGGCCGGTGCCTGCGCCGAGGACCCGCTCGTCGACCCGCGGCCGCCCGGGCGGCGCCCCGCCCGCGCCCACCTAGCCCTGCCCGGCCCCGGCGGCACCGGCGGGAGGCTCCGGTTCCGGCGCGGCGGGCGCGTCCAGCGCGCGGGACAGGGCCAGCCGGGCCACGACCGCGTCGGCGACCTCCTCGGCGCGCTCGGACCCCAGGCCGCGCTGCTCGCACGCCGCCAGGACCAGGGCCCGCACCTCGACCAGCTGCTCCCGGGTCAGCGGCCGGATCTCGGCCACGGGGGCCCGCCGCCGCAGCACCCGCCGCACCAGGCCCGTAGCCCCCCGCGAGGCGCGGTCCACCGTCGCGGCGACCATCCGCTGCGCCACCTCGTCGAGCACCAGCCACACGGCGGGCGTCACCAGGGCGGCGACCTCCCCGATGCCGAACCCCAGCGGCTCCCGCCGGCCTCCGCCGCGGCTCAACCGCCGCACCACCGTGGCGTCGTCGAAGCGGCGGAGCCCCTCCACCAGGAACAGCTCGTCCGGTGCGAGGGCCTCCACGACCGACCGCACCACGTCACGCACCAGTACGGCCGGCCGACCGTCGCCGGTCAGGTCGGTTTCGGATCCCACGCGTCCCCCAGAGCCCCGAGAATCCAGCCGGCCCGCAGGGGACCGGCGCGCCGGACCGTCCACTGTGGCACGGAATGTGACGGCCCGGCAGGGATTTGCGCGAGCCTGCGCCGTCCGCTCACGGGGCCTTCCGCGCCGCCCGGCGCGTTCACCTGCCGCGGCGAGCAGGCCCGGGCACCGGCTTCGGAGCCGGCAGGCAGCCACGCCGGGTGCACGGCCCCGTGATCCGCGGGGCCGCGACGGGCCCGACCCGCCGCAGGGGGACCGCGCCGAGCGCAGGCCCGCCCACCACCAGGAGAACGCCGTCCTCGGGCTGCCATCCGGGCCCGAGGCGAAGACCCGGGCGGTAGGGGTGCGGGCACCGGGGCGGTCAGGTCGGGGAAGCGCCGAGGAACCTCAGGACGGCGAGGACGCGCCGGTGGTCGGCGTCGGCTGCGGGCAGGTCGAGTTTGGCGAGGATGTTGTTGATGTGCTTGGCCACCGCGCTGTCGCTGACGACCAGGGCCTCGGCGATCCCGGTGTTGGAGCGTCCCTCGGCCATCAGGGCGAGCACCTCCCGTTCGCGTGGCGTCAGCCGGTCGAGCGGGTCGCTGCGGCGGCGCACGAGCAGCTGGGCGACGACCTGCGGATCCAGTGCCGTGCCCCCGGCTGCCACCCGCCGGACGGAAGCCACGAACTCCTCCACGTCGGCGACGCGCTGCTTGAGCAGGTAGCCGACGCCGCTGGTGTTGGTCGCCAGCAGGTCGGCCGCGTACCGCTCCTCGACGTACTGCGAGAGCAGGACCACCGCGGTCCGCTGCCACCGCTGGCGGATCGTCAGCGCGGCGCGCACGCCTTCGTCGGTGAAGCCCGGTGGCATGCGGACGTCGACCAGGGCCAGCTCGGGCCGGAGTTCCTCGACGGCCGCGAGCAGGGCTTCGGCGTCGCCGACTTCGGCGGCGATCTCGAAGCCGGCCATTTCCAGGACCTTGACGAGCCCGACGCGCAGCAGCAGCGAGTCCTCGGCGATCACAGCCCGCACGGCAGCTCCACGGCGATGGTGGTCGGGCCCCCGACCGGGCTGCTGAGGTGGAAGGCGCCGTCGACGGAACCGACCCGTTTGGCCAGCCCGCTCAGTCCGCTACCGGTGGAGGTGTCGGCGCCGCCGATCCCGTCGTCGGTGATGTTCACGCGCAGCATTCTCCCGATCCGTCTGACGGCGACGTCCACGCGGGTGGCGCGGGCGTGCTTGGTGACATTGGTGAGCGCCTCGGAGACCACGAAGTAGGCGACCGACTCCACGGTGGGCGCCGCTCGCTCCTCGAGGTCGACCCGCAGCCGTACCGGGACCGGCACCCGGGCGGCCAGTCCGGACAGCGCCGCGTCCAGGCCGCGGTCCTCGAGGACGGCCGGGTGCAGGCCCCGTACCAGGTCGTTGAGTTCGGCGATGGCCTCCTTCGCCTCGCGGTGCGCCTCGGCGATCATGGCGCGGGCCTCGTCCGGCAGGTCGGTCAGGGTGGCCTTGGCCAGGCCCAGGCTGACCGCGAGGGAGACCAGGCGCTGCTGGGTGCCGTCGTGCAGGTCGCGTTCGATGCGGCGGCGTTCGGCATCGACGGCGTCGATCAGGTCGGTGCGGCTCTCGGACAGGTGCTCGACACGCTGCTGAAGCCGCTGGGAGCGGCTGGTCCCGAGCAGCGCGCGCGCGATCCGGGTCTCGGCGCGGGTCACCGGCCCGGTCAGCCAGGGCGCGGCGCACAGCAGCAGCACGCCGGCCGCGGTGTAGTACACCGCTTGGGTCGCGTCGACATGGTCCAGGCGAACCCGGGCCGGCAGCATCCGGGCCCACCCGGTGACGGTGACGCCGGCCAGGCCCGCGACCCACGCGGCGAGCACCCCCAGCTCCACCACGGCCAGCAGCGGGCCGACGAGCAGGTGGTACCCGGCCTGCCGCCAGGTCTGGCCCGCGGACAGCCACCGCAGAGCGCGCCTCGGCCACCCCTGCTCGCGCGCGGCCGGCAGCCGGAGGACCTCCACTCCCAGCAGCACCCGGTAACGGCGGCGCTGCACAGCGGTGAGCGCGAGCACACCGAGCACGATCAGCACGACCGGCAGCGGGAGCACCGGCCACGCCCCCGACTGCGCGGCACTCGCCGTCCAGCTCCACAACGGCACCAGCGCAAGGTGCGGCGGAATCCCGACCGCCAGGAAACCGGTGTCCCGCCGGACCCGAACAACTCTGCGCCGCAGCGCTCGGGGAATCGTCATGGCCCGACCGTAAAGCGCCAGGTGAGGGCTGTGCCATGCCCCGGGCACCCGGATCGATGGTGAAACTGGCACCACCCTGGGAACGGCACCCGGCATCACTGACTGCGACCGCTGTGCGGCTCAGGCTGGAGGGCGTGCAGGAAATCACCGAACTGTCCCCGGAGCCGGACGCCGAGCGCGGCACACACGGGCCGCACGGCCCGCGCACGGGATCGCTCCCCAGCCCGCGGCGCCGTCGGCCGGACCGCCTTCCAGGCCGACGGCGGGGTCTCGTCCTGGCCGGCTGCGGGGTGGCGCTGCTGCCGTGGCTCGTCGTGCTGGCCACCAGCCTGCCGACCACCTTCCGTGCCGCGCACTGGTCCGCCGCCTGGGTGGGTCTGGACGCGCTGGAGGCGGTCGGCCTGATCACCACAGGCCTGCTGGCCGCTCGCGGGGATCGGCGACCGGCAGCGGCCGCCGCCGCGACGGCCGCCCTGCTCACCGTCGACGCCTGGTTCGACACGATGACCGCGGCCGGCGGGAGCGAACTGCGCTCGGCGCTGGTCATGGCGTTGTCCGCGGAACTTCCGCTCGCGGCGGTCTGCGTCCGCCTGGCGGTTCGAACGCTGCCCCGCACCCCGTGAAACCCGCCGCACCGACCCGGGCCGCCACCACGGACACCACAGAACCGGAGAACACCATGAGCTCTGCCGTCCTGACCGCACCGCGCCTGCGCTGGGCCTGCGCACTCGGCGCCGCTGCCGCCGCGGGCGCCTGGTGGTTCGGCGACAGGGCGCCGTACCCCTACGCCCAACGCAGCCTGCTGGACCTGCCGTTGCCGTTCCTCACCGCCGCCCGGCTCGACGCGGTGCTCACCCCGGGCCCGGGCGAGCGGATCCTCGAAGTGGGGCCCGGCACCGGACTGCAGTCACTGCACGTCGCACCGCAACTCGGGCCCCACGGGCGGCTCGACATCCTCGACATCCAACCCGAGATGCTCCGCCACGTGATGCACCGCGCGGGGCAGCGCGCAGTACCCAACATCGTGCCCACCCACGCGGACGCCCGCGAACTGCCCTTCGACGACGACACCTTCGACGCCGTGTACCTGGTGACCGCACTGGGCGAGATCCCGGAACCACAACGGGTCCTCGCCGAGGCGGCACGGGTGCTCACCCCCGCCGGACGGCTGGTCGTGGGCGAGTTCTTCGACCGGCACTGGATCCCCTTCGGCCCGCTGCACCGCCTCGCCGACGCGGCTGGCCTGCACCTGAGCACCAGGAGCGGCTCGACCCTCGCCTACCTGGCCCGGTTTCACCCCTGCGCCCGATCGCGGCGCTCCCTTGGAGGACCTGAGAGCTGACCGGCGGCCCGGCCCCGGTGTCCCGCCTCGGCGGCATCATCCCCAGTCGTCCCAGCAAACTTCGACATGTTACAGAACGTCATAACCGGGTAGCTCTACGTCACTTGAGGATGGGTGCGATGACTCCTACGGCGAGGAGGCCACGCGCGTAACGCCTCCACCGCCGGAAAGGATGAGGAGAGGTCATGGGCCGTCGGCCACGCGGGGTCCGGACGTTCGCTGCCATCGCCGTGGCGGGCGCCATCGCCCTGAGCGGCGCCACCACCTCCGCCGCCACCTCGGCGGCCGCCCCGGCCGCGGTCCCGGCCCGGGTCCTGGTGTGCCGGGGCCCGGCCATCGGTTGTGTGCAGGACGCGCGCCGCACCCTGGAGGCGGTCCGGGACGAGCTGGGTTGCGACCACCGCGCGCCCTTCGCCGCCGTCTACGTCCACATCGAGCGCTCGCTGGAGGCGGCGGTCGCCCAGGGCGGCTTCTTCGACGAGCCGTCCTGGCTCGCCGGCAGCCTCAACACCGGCTTCGTCGACCTGTACCTCGACGCCTACGAGGCCGACCGCGCCGGACGTCCCGTCCCGGCCGCCTGGCAGGCGGCGTTCACGGCGGCGCGCACAGCCGATGCCAACGCCGGGCAGGACGTCCTCCTGGGGGCCAACGCGCACATCCAGCGGGACATGCCGTACGTCCTCGCCGCCCTCGGACTCACCGGCCCCGCAGGGGCCACGCGCAAGCCCGACTACGACCGCTTCCAGACCGTCCTGGACCGCGCCTACGGCCCCGCCGTCCAGGACGTCGCCGACCGCTACGACGTGATCGTCGCCCTCGCCGACGACCGCTGGAACCCCATCGCCGGCCTCACCGCCCGCGCACTGTTCCGCACCTGGCGCGCCCAGGCGTGGGAGTACGCCCGTCAGCTCGCCGACGCCCCCGACCAGGCCGCCCGCGACCGCGTCGCCCACACGATCGAGACGAACGCCGCGCAGTGGGCACAGCTCCTGGGCACCGTCACGGTCCCCGGCTACCGGACGATCCGCGACGACTACTGCCTGACCCGTACCGGTGGCGCACTCGCGCCGACCGCAACCGTGGACGACCCCCGCCCCGACCGGCACCGCCGACCGCCCGCTCCACCTCCTGCGCCGCATAGGGCCCTGTGGCGGGCGACGTCGACCGTCTGACAAGTGAGCCCTGCCCCGCACGGCCGCACGGGCGGTAGGGTGCCGGTCATGCACGTGGTCGCCGTCCTCGCAGCCGACGGGGTGTCGGTGCTCGACCTGGCGATCCCCTGCCAGGTGTTCGCACTCGTCCGGGAGCCCCACGGCAGCCCCGCCTACGAGGTGCGGGTCTGCGGGCGGCGGACGGTCACCGCGTCCGCGGGCGAGACGGAGCCCTTCGGGGTCCTCGCTCCGTACGACCTGGCGGACGCGCTCGACGCCGACACGGTCATGGTCCCCGGCCTCCCGGCACACCCGGCACCCGACCCCCGACTCCTGGACGTGCTGCGCGAAGCGGCGGCCCGCGGTGCGCGGATCGCCTCCATCTGCACCGGCGCCTTCACCCTCGCCCATGCCGGGCTGCTGGCCGGACGGCGCGCCACCACGCACTGGCGGTTCGCCGACCAGCTGGCCGCCGCGTTCCCCGACGTCCGGGTCGACCCGGCCGTCCTCTTCGTCGACGAGGGCACCGTGCTGACCTCCGCGGGAATCGCCGCCGGTCTCGACCTGTGTCTGCACATGGTGCGCCGTGACCGGGGCGCCGCCGCGGCGGCCGAGGTCGCCCGGATGGTGGTGATGCCTCCGCAGCGCTCCGGCGGGCAGGCGCAGTTCATCGCCCACCCCGGTCCCGTGCGGGAGGACGGCAGCCTGGGCCCGACCCTCCAGTGGATGCGGCACAACCTGCACCGCCCGCTGAGCGTGGCCGACATCGCGGCGCACGCCGCCCTCAGCAGGCGCAGCCTCGCCCGGCACTTCCGCGCCCAGGTCGGCACCACCCCGCTGCGATGGCTGCTGGACCAACGCCTCCAACGCGCGCGCGAGATGCTGGAGACCACCGACGTGCCCGTGGCCCGGATAGCGCGCGAGGCCGGCTTCGGCTCCATCGAGACGCTGCGCCACCACTTCGCCAGGCACCTCGGCACCACGCCGACGTCCTACCGGGCCGCTTTCCTCGTCTGAACCCTCCGCCCGGCCCTCCCTCCCTCCCTCCCTCCCTCCCTCCGTGCCCGGCCCCCTTCCGTCCCCGTCCCCGTCCCGGTGGCCGGATCTTGCGCCACCACGGCACTGCCGCCCCTCTCCCGGCCACCGCGGGCGCGACCAGACTGGCGGCACCGACCCACCCACTCCCCGGAGGGACTCGCATGGACAGGCGCCACCTGCTGCGCAGCGGTACGGCCGCCGCTGCCGGCCTCGGACTCATCGCCGCCACGCACCGCACGGCAGCCGCTTCCGAACCCGCTTCCGTACCCGGTTCCGTACCCGCTTCCGCACCCGGTTCTCCGCGCGTGCCCGCGCCGGCCACCGCGCCCGAGCCACCGGCCCCGGACGCCGGCGGGCCGCACCGGCCGCTGCGGGTCCACACCGTCCTCTACGACGGCGTGGAGGAGCAGGACTTCGCCGGGCCGGTCGAGGCCTTCGGCGTGCTCGGCCACGACGGCCGGATCGAGCAGACCTTCGTCACCGCCGAAGGGCCGCGCACCATCAGCACCGCGGCCGGACTGGAGGTCACGGTCCGTGCACCCTGGTCCCCGCGCTCCGCGGACGTGATCGTGGTGCCCGGCGGCGGGCTCGGTGAGGACTCCGCACTCGCCCGGCAGATCCGGCTGGGCGTCCTGCCGCGGGCCCTGGCGGCCGCCCGCCGTCCCGGCCTCACCCTGGCGGGGGTCTGCTCCGGCACGATGCTGCTCTGCGCCGCCGGGCTCACCGCCGGCCGCCCCTGCACCACCCACCACGCCGCCAAACAGGACCTGCTCGCGCGCGGCGGCCTGGTCGTCGACGGCCGCGTCGTCGACGACGGCGACCTCGTCACCTGCGGCGGTGTCACCTCCGGCATCGACCTGGCCGTCTGGCTCGTCGAGCGCCACTTCGGCCCGCAGGCCGCGATCCTCGTCGAGACGGTCCTGGAGCACGAACGCCGCGGAACCGTCTGGCGCCGGCGCTGAACACGCCCGCCGTCCGCGCCCACGGCGCCGGACGGTTTACGGGGGCGGATCGGGGTCAGAAGAGGACCGGCGGGTGAGAGCACGGGCCCGGACGGTGGACGTCCCCCCCTTCACCGTCCGGGCCCGCGTCGTCGACCGGCCCCGCGCTCGTCGTCCCGGTGGCCCGGACCGGGCGCCTCCCCGCTCTCTGCTTCCGGTGCCCCCGGACCGTCCGGGTCGTACACCGACGCCCGCGGAACCGCGGGCCGGTGCGTTCGGAGCGGCGCGAGCGCGACCGGGGCGGCGCCGGGCCACCACGCTCAGCGCGGGCGGCGGTCCGGCACCGGCCCCGCCACGGGCGCGTGCAGCAGCACCGACCCAGCGGACACCTCGGCCCGGACCTGCGTCAGGTCCGCCACCGTCGCCACGAGCATCCCCTCGGGCAGAGCGGACAGGCCGTCGCCCAGGCCGACGCAGCGCATCCCGGCCGCCCGGGCCGCTTCGACCCCGGCCCGGGCGTCCTCGAAGACCACGCACCCGCCGGGCGGGGCGCCCAGCGCCGCCGCGCCCTTGAGGTAGCCCTCCGGGTCCGGCTTGCCCCGCTCGAAGTCCTCGGCGGCGAGCAGGACGCCCGGCTCCGGCAGCCCGGCCGCCGCCAGCCGGCCCCGGGCGACCGCCCGCGTCCCCGAGGTGACGATGCCCCAGCGGCCGGGCGGCAGCGAGTCCAGCAGTACCGCCGCCCCGGGGACGGGCCGGATCCCCTCGAAGTCGCGCTCCTCCAGCCCGGCGATGACGCCCGCCTCGTGGACCGCGTCCAGGTGCGGGGCGATCAGGCGGATCAGGTCGACGTCCCGCCGCCCGTAGGACCTCGCCACCGCCTCGTCGTCGTCCAGGCCGTGTCCCACGGCCCAAGCGCGCAGGATCCGTTCGATGAGCGGCAGCGAGTCGACCAGCACGCCGTCGAGGTCGAACAGAACGCGGTCGCAGGCGATCCCGCTCATGCGGTGTCACTCATCCTTCCGTACCGGGGGTGTCGAGGCGCCAGACCTCCCCGGGGCCGCCGGCCCCCGCCCGCCGCAGCGGCAGCGGGAGCCGGTCGCGCCCGAAGAGGAGCGTCGAGGCGATCGTCCTGCCGAGGGCGCCCTCGTCGTGCCGCCGCAGCCGCGCCGACTCCTCGGGCGGCAGGCCGGGGTGGGACACCTCGACGACCCGGCAGGGGAGCTCCGCGAGGCTCGCGAGGTACCGGATCCGGGGCGCGTGGTAGTCGGAGGTCACCAGCAGGACCTCGTCCATGCCGTGCTGCCGCGCCAGTTCGCGCGTGAACAGGACGTCGTCGTAGCTGTGCCGGGTCTCCAGCCGGGCGAGCACCGGCGGCCGCCCGCCCGGCCGCGCGGCCAGCCAGGCCTCGCAGTGCCGCCAGTGCGGCCGGTCCGTGGTGTTGAACTGCGCGCCGAACCCCCCGGTGAGGACCAGGTGCGCCCCCGGGGCGTCCAGCAGTTCCACGGCGCGCCGGGTGCGGGCCCGCGCGATGCCGCCCAGCACGCCGTCGGCGTCGTTGGGCGCCGCGAGGACGACCACCGCGTGCCGCCCGCTTCCCCGCGGACCGCCCGGCGGCCCGGCCGACGGCGCACCGGACGCCGGTCCGGCGCGGTGCGCGTCCAGCGCCGCCAGGTACGCCCGGAAGAGCGGACCGTCCGCGCAGGCCCGCAGAGCCGTCAGTTCGGACCAGTCGGCCGAGAGCCCCACCCCGCCCGACATGGTCAGGGAGGTGCCGGTGGCGGCGCCCGCACGGAACCGCGCCAGCAGCTCGCCCGGCAGCCGGATCCGGAGCCGGGCGGCCGGGGAATCGCCCCACCACCGGCCCAGCAGGTCGTCGGCACCGAAGACCAGCCCGAAGGCCGTACCGGCGGCGGGCCCGCCGCCCGTCACGGTCACCTGGACCGCGAGCCGGGCCCGCCGGTCGTCCGGTGGGCAGAACGGCAACGTACCGTCCACGGCTTCGAACAGCGGGTCCACGGTGCCTCCGGGCTCAGGAGTCGGCGAACTGACGGTAGTACAGGACCGTCCGTTCCAGGTCCGACGCCCTGAACTCGGGGTGCCAGCCCAGCACGTCCCAGCCCTCGCCCTTCGCGACCAGGTCGGCGCCGCGCGTCTCGCCCTTGCGCATCGGCAGGTACTCGATGCCCGCCCGGGAGCCCGTGATCTCCAGGACCATCCGGGCGACCTCGTTCACCGTGAAGGAGACACCGGTGCCGCCGTCGAAGACCTCGCGGCCACCGAAGCCGAGCGCCTCGACGAGCATCCGCCCGAGGTCCGCCGAGTGCACCAGGTCGACGGTCTGCTCGCCGTCCCCCCAGACCGGGATCGGCCGCCCGCTCCACGCCCGTACGGCGAAGGTGGGCACGATCTTCTGCACCCCGTAGTGCTTCTGCCCCTCGCCGAAGGCGTTGAAGGCGCGCACGTGGCTGACCGGCACGTCGAAGTTCGCGTGCCACGCGTAGGAGAGGTTCTGCGCGCACTGCTTGGTGGTCTGGTAGACGTTCTGCCACACCTGCGGCATGGTGATGCCGACGAATCCCGCACCGTTCGCGCGGCACGCCTCCAGCACGCGGTAGGTGCCCTTGATGTTGACGTCGATGGCGTCCTCGACGGACGAGAAGAGCTCCTCGGTGCCGAGGATCCCCGCCAGGTGGATCACTCCGTCGACGCCCGCGAGCGCGGGCCCGAGTTTGTCCTCCAGCAGATCCACCCCCGAACTTCGGTCGACGGAAACGGCCTCGTGGCCCTGTTCCCGCAGATACCGAACGGCATATCGGCCGATGAACCCGTCGCCCCCGGTCACCGCATAGCGCATGTCATTCCTCCGCCCTCGACATGGAAAAGCACGGGTGCCTCGCATTATCTTTATGGCAGACGGCGGGCGGCCCGGAAAGGGGACACGAGGCCGCCGAGCCGTCACACAAAAGGGACGTTTCGACCGGAAGGCAGACGGATGAGGTGGGTGGATCGTCCCGGTTGGCCCCATCGGCATCCGTACGGCCCGTGACGCACATCACGGGCGGCGTCCGTTTGACGTCACGCACCCCCAGCCGCCACCAGACCCGCTGGGATTCCCCCGCACCATCCGCCCCAGACCGGCAGGAGCCACCGTGCGCGCAGGTGCCAAAAGGGCCGAAGGATATGTTCCGGCCCTTTTCCTCCTCTTCCTCGTGGGAATTTCCCAATCCAGTACGGGGCCGCTGCTCCCCCTCTTCGAAAAGCATTACACGTCCGGCGCGGCGAACGTCCCGTACCTGATCACCGCCTATTTCGCGGGCTGCCTGGCGGCCATGGTGATCGCCTCGGCCGTCCGGTCCGCCGGCCGCCGGACGCTCCCGGCCGCCACCCTCGGCTACGCCGCGGGCTGTGCCGGGGTCTTCCTCTCCGGGAACCTCGCCGTCGGCCTCGCCGGCTGCGTGCTCGCGGGGTTCGGGGCGGGCAACGTCGTCCTCACGGTGAACGACGTCTTCGCCCGTCAGGACGACGGCGTGGGGATGGTCAACCTCCTCAACGGGGTGTTCGCCCTGGGCACCGTCGTCGGCCCCCTGCTGGCCGGAGCCTCCCTGGAGTGGGGCCGGCCCTACGGGTTCCTCGTGGTGGCCGTGGGCGCCGCCCTCTGCCTGCGGGTGTCCAGGGTCGCCGCGTGGAGGACCCGCGAGGAGGGCCCCGACGGGCACCCGGCCCGGTCCCTCGGCAGGAACGCGCTGGCGGGCTTCCTGCTGCTCTACCTGGGATACGGAGGACTGGAGACCGGGATCGGCGCGTGGGCCGCCAAGGGCATCCAGAGCCAGGGGCACACGGCGGCCGCGGCGGCGGTCATCGTCGCGGTCTTCTGGGGCGCCACCGCCGTCTCGAAGTTCGGCGCGGCGGCCCTGGCCCGCAGGGCCACCACGGCGGGCCTGGTCGTCACCGGCCTCGCCGGCACCAGCGCCGCCCTCGTCGTCGCGTCCCTGCCGCACGGCGCGGTCGCCGGGTACCTGCTCGCCGGACTGGCGCTGGGACCGGTCTTCCCCACCGGCCTCGCCTGGCTCGCCCGACGCGGCGGGGACCGCCGGTCGGTGGGGCTGGCCATCTCCTCGTCGATGACCGGCAGCATCCTCTTCCCGGCGGCGATCGGCTGGTTCGTGGCGTACGACGTGCGGGCCATCCCGTGGGGGCTCGCCCTCGTCGGGGCCTGCGCCGCGCTCGCGGCCGTCACGGTACACCGCACCGCCACCGTCGCCCGCCCCACGGCGGCCGGCGCCGACGCGGCCGGCTGACGCCCCGGCTCACGCGGCGGCCCGGCCCACCCCGCCGGGCCACCCCGCCGGGCCACCCCGCCGGGCCCCGACGCGCTGGAAATCCTGCGGGGCGGGCACCGGGAAGCCGACCCGAAAGCACGACCTCGGGTTCCTGGTGGCCCCCAGGCCGCTCGTCACCCGCGGATGACCGGGGAGACGGCCTCTGCGCACCGGGGCCGGGCAGGGGGCCGTACCCCCGGGGCCCGTACGGCTCCCCCTCCGCGTGCGCCTCGGCCCGGCCCCCGCCGACAGGCGGTTCCGGGCCGGGCCGACCGCCCTGCTGGACGGGCTCGGCCCCCTGACCGACTCCCCTGACCCACTCCTCGGATCGGACGTCGGCACCCTGCGCACGACCACCGACAACCCGGACGTGGCTCCGGGCTCCTCGGCGAGCGGCACCCCGCAGGGCGCTGACGGTCCACCGGTTCAGCGAGTGCGGCCTCCGGCGCCGGCGGCGTCCCGCTCACGGGTGACCGCCCTGCGGGCCAGCAGGAGGGACAGCGCCGTGACGCCGGCCCACAGCGGCCCCATGAGGAGGTGCAGGAGCCCCAGCCAGGCCACATCGCTCCAGCGGTACAGTGCCACCTGCGCGGCCAGGCTCGCGAAGCTCACCAGCGCGATCACCACGGTCGACACCGCGTAGAAGCGGTGCAGCGCACGGTCGGCGCGCCACCCGGGCGGGCCGCCCACCACCTTGTTCGCGACCGAGCCGGCCAGCGGGCGGTCGGCCACGAGGGACAGCAGGCAGGCCGCCGTCGCCGCGGCCGGCACCGCCATCGGGAGCAGGAAGAACCCCCGCGCCTGACCTGTCCAGAGGGCCACGCCGGCGCATGCCGTGGCCAGCAGGGCGCCGAGGACCGCGTGCCGCACGTGCCGGCGCTCGCGCAGCCGCCACCCGAGGAGCGCGACGGCGGTCACCGCCGCGGCGACGGAAGCGGCGCGCGGGCCGCCGGTCCCGTTCGCGGCCAGGAACACCAGTGTCGGGGTCCCGGCCACCGCCGCGGCGGTGGCCGCCGTCCTGGCGCGCGGCGGGGTCGTCACGCCGGCTCGGCTTCGTCGTCGCGGCGGCGTCGGCCGGTGACCTTCGAGGACGGCAGGCGACCTGCCGTGGAGGTCCCGGTGAGCGTGTCACCGTCGACGGTGACGGTGAAGGTCAGGTCGAGGCGCACGGGCCTGGTGACGGACTGCTTCCAGGTCAGCCGGTCACCGTCGAGGACGATGTCCCGCAGCGGCAGGACCTCGCCCGCACTGCGGGCGGTGCCGACCAACTCCCCTTCCTCGGAGCGTAGTTCGACGACGGGTCGAACCCGCCCGATGGGCGTGGCGATGGT
This sequence comes from Kitasatospora sp. NPDC092039, assembly GCF_044756065.1. NCBI lineage: Bacteria > Bacillati > Actinomycetota > Actinomycetes > Kitasatosporales > Streptomycetaceae > Kitasatospora > Kitasatospora sp. NPDC092039. The sequence goes on from NZ_JBIVSD010000010.1 coordinate 236,518, forward strand.
CAGGTCCCAGACGCCCTGGATTCGGGTGGACATGAAATGCCCCTTTCTCACTCGTCATGTGCGGATGGACGCGGAGCGTTCAGAAGCCGGCGGGCACGGGACCGCCGGGGCGCCAGGTGGTGCCGCGGCGCTCGTGGGCGAACAACTCCTCGACGGCGTGGGCGATCCGCGGGCCCACTTCACGCTCCAGCAGGTACAGGCCGAGGTCGAGTCCGGAGGTGACCCCGGCGGCGGTGACCAGGTCGCCGTCGTCGACCACGCGGGCGCGCACGGCGTGGACACCGGTCGCGTCGAGGAGGCCCAGGCCCAGGTGGTGGGTCGTCGCGTGGCGGCCCTGGAGCAGCCCCGCCATGGCCAGGACGAGCGCGCCGCCGCAGACCGTCGCCACGGTGATCCGCGCGTCCTCCATGGCGGCCTTGAGCAGCGCCGGCAGCTCGGTGTCCAGCGTACGAGCCAGCAGGGCCGCGACGGTGCCCTGCTGCTCCCCGTCGTCACCGGGGTCCGCGCCGTCGTCCGGATCGCCGAGGCGCCCGGAAGCGCCGGGCACGAGGACGACACCGGGACGACAGGGGTCGAGGAGGCCGGTGCTGCGCAGCGACAGGCCGCCGGTGCCGCTGACCACCTCCCGCGGGCCCTCGGCACTGACCAGCTCCACCCCGACCGCGCCCCCGGAGGCGGTTGCGCCGGCGTGGAGGACTTCGAACGGTGCGATGGCGTCGAGCGGGTCGAACCCGTCGAACAGCACGATCTGGACGTGCACGTGAGCGCCTTTCATCGGGCGGGAAGCCGGTGGTCACCGGCTTCGCCTCGATGCTAGGAGCGCGTGCGCACGGCGCAGAGGGGCCCGAATGACACGTTCCGACGGGATCTCGCCAGGAGCGCGCGCCGGCGCCCGGTGCTGGTCCCCGACCGCGTCCGGGCACCGCGTCGGTACGGCTGCGGCGCCCCAGCGGCGCCCACGGCCCCTCAGTTGCGCTCGCGGCTGCGGAAGGCGGCGCGGTAGCCGTGCGGGGTGGTGCCGGCAACCCGCTTGAAGCGCTCGCGGAAGGCGGTCGGGGAACCGAACCCGGCCTGGTCGGCTATCCGCTCGACCGTGTGGTCGGTGTTCTCCAGGAGGAACTGCGCCCGCCGGATCCGGGCCCGCAGCAACCACTGCAGCGGCGTGGTGCCGGTCTGTTCACGGAACCTGCGGCTGAAGGTGCGCCCGCTCATGCCGCTGCGCCGGGCCATGAGGTCGAGCGTCAGCTCCTCGTCGAGGTGGTCCTCCAACCAGGCGAGCACCGGTTCGAGCGAGGAGCCGCGCGGGACCGGTGGCTGGGGATGGACGATGAACTGCGCCTGGCCCCCTTCGCGTTCCAGCGGGGTGACGGCCAGCCGGGCCGCGTCGGCGGCCACCGCGGAGCCGAAGTCGCGGCGGACCATGTGCAGGCACAGGTCGAGCCCTGCCGAGGCGCCTGCGGAGGTGAGCAGTTGCCCGTTGTCGACGTAGAGGACGTCGGGGCGCACCTCGACGGCGGGGAAGCGCCGGGCCAGCTCGGCGGCGGCGACCCAGTGGGTGGTCGCCGCCAGTCCGTCGAGCAGTCCGGTCAGCGCGAGGTCGAAGGCGCCCGCGCAGATCGAGGCGATCCTGGTGCCCCGGGCCGCCGCCACGCGCAACGCTTCCAGCACTTCCCCGTCCGGCGGGGGCGCGTCCTGCGCACGACCGGGAACGATCACGGTCTCGGCGTCGGCCAGCCCCTCCAGACCCCAGGGGGCGGTGATCACGAATCCCGCGGCCGGGATCTGCGCCCCCGGTCCGCACACGCGCACCCGGTAGGGGTGGCGCCCGTCCGGCAGCCGGACCCGGGTGAACACCTCCAGGGGCGTGGCGAGGTCGAACGGGATCACCTGGTCGAGTGCCAGGACCGCGACGGTGTGCACGACGACTCCTCAACTACGGACGGGACCACGACGGATGCCCTTGCTCCACGGTCCGCGACGGCATGGTCAAAGGATCGGCGGAGTCGGGGCCGGGGCAAAACCGGATGATCACCGGCTCCGCACGGTCAATCCGCGTTGTCGTGGCGGAGCGCCGGAACTCCCGGCGTTTCCTCGACCGCTGGGAGGCAGTCCTCACGCGGCGCGAGTCCGCGGCCGCCGCGGCCGCCGCGCAGCTCGCCGCGCCCGCCGCCCGCCGCACCGCCAACACCTGTACCCGCGCCGACTGCCCACGGGCCGCCCGCCGTTGCCCGGTGGGCGGCCCGGCCTCGACGGCGCGATCGGTACGCATGGGGGCCCGGCCGCTGCCTCCGGGTGGCGGGGCGGCCGGGCCCACATGACCGTTAGCGGGGCCCCGAGGGGCCCGGGCGGTGGCTCAGCGGTGCCGTGCCACGTAGGCGGGCGTCACCACGGCGATCAGTACGGCCGCCACGCCGATCTGCAGCAGGTGCCGGATCCAGTCGATTCCGCCGGTGTGCCGCACGCCGAAGTAGGAGGCCGCGGCGTTGCCGAGTACCGCCCCGACCGCTCCGACGAGGACGGTCAGCCACAGCGGCACGGGCTGACGGCCCGGCACCACCAGCTTCGCCAGCAGACCCACCACCAGGCCCGCGACCAGGGCCCACAGGATCGTCATGGTCTTCTTCCTCTCGTTCGATCCGACCTTTCCGCGACGCCCGCCGTGTGCCCCGATGCCGGGCGTTCATGCCGGTGACGCGGGGGCCGGACCTGCCGGGCCTCGTGCGCGGGACCTCGACCCGCGGGCGCTCGCCGTGCGGGACCCGTGCCACCGGGCGGCGTCCGGGTGCGGTGGCCAGGGAGCAGCCGACGGCCGCCCGGTCGTGGGCAAATCCACGGCCGGGCGGCCGAGTTCGGGTGGCGACCCCGTCACGGGCCCCACGGCCGGGCGTGGCGGGGGCGGTGCACGGCGGGTTCGCCGCGGACCACGGCCGCCCGTGGGCGGCGGTGGCGGCGGGGGAGCGAGGGAGCGGTGGCGGTCAGGATCGCCGCGAGTGCGGGGGGAACGAGCAACAGCACCATGGCCAGGGTCATCGACGCCTCCCGGGTTCTGGATCGTGACTCCCCGTCTGCCCCGCCCGGTCGGGCTCATGTCAGCGCCGACGACGTGACGTGACGGGCCCCGTACGCACCCGGTCAGCGCCGGAGGCCGAGCAGCTCGGCCGTCTCGGCGCGCCGGGTCCAGGCGATGACGGCCAGCGGCACCATGAAGAGGAACGGCGTCCCGGCGTTCTGCCCGTGCATGGCGGTGAGCTGGGTGACGAACGCGAACACCAGGAAGACGATGAGCGCCGTCGCGGCCGGCCCGGCCAGCCGCCCGACCAGCAGGCCGATCGCCCCGGCGAGCTCCACCAGTCCGGTCAGGTACATGAACCACGGGCCCCAGCCGATGGCGTCGAAGACGGTCGTGGCGGCGGGGAGCGCGAGCAGCTTGGGCAGCGCGCTGGCCAGGGCGAAGAAGAGCGCGAGCAGGATCCGCAGCGTCCAGACCGTCCGGAGGGCGGTCCGGCTGGACTTCACGGCGGTGGCGGCACTGGACATGGCTGGTCTCCCGGGGCGGTTGTCGTCGCTTTCCCAGATCTGACCGCCGAGACCACCGGAACTCATCGGTCCGGTGAGAGGAAATTCTTTTCTGCGGGCAGGTGGCGCCCCGGGGGTGCTGCTCGGACGGCCCGGCGGCCGGCCGGTGCCCCTGACGGCACGGTGCCCGGCCGCAGGCGGGCCGGCCGAGCCGGGGCCGGGGAACCCGCACCCGCGGAGCGTGCCCCGCGGGTGCGGGTGCGGGTGCGGGGTCAGTTCCCCGGATGGCCACGCTGATCACGGGCACGATGGATCGACGCCCAGGCATCCGCGCCCGACGACCGCGGGTGCGGGGGAGACGTGGAACGGGACGGCGCCGGGTGCCGCTCACCCCAGGGCGAACAGGGGGGCGAAAGCGGCGAACCAGAGGGCCACGAACGTGGCGACGGTCATCAGGGGCACGAGGAACCGGGTCTCCAGCCTGCTGCCGGTCCGCCGTATCAGCACGAGTTCGAAGCGCTTGCGGTACGGCCAGAGCAGAGGCACCCCGCGACGGGTCAGGCAGTCGCCGAGCAGATGGGTCAGAGCGCCCAGACAGACCGCGTACGGAAGCCAGAGCGTGATGTCGGGGAACCAGGCGGCCACCGTGGCCGTCCCGACACCTGTCAGGCCGACGGCGGTCACCCACGCCGTCAGGCCGTGCCCGGGCGGGTGCAGGTGCAGGGCCCGCGCCGCGAGGGCGAGGAGAACGAAGGTCAGGGTGAGGGCGAAGGGGCGGCCGAGGCGGGTCACACCCAGCCACGTGCCCCAGCCCGCCACCGCGACGAACGCGAGGGAGTGCGTGGCGTGGCGGTGGCCGCCGCACAGCCAGGACACCAGGCGGCACAGTCCCTTCGACAGCGGCCCCAGCAGATGGGCGGGTGTCGCGTCGTGGTGGTCCAGGTCGGGAAGCAGCGAGGCCCCGGCGCACAGCAGCGTCCCGATCAGGACCTCACTCGGCCGCGGTGCCACACCGAACAGTGCCTCCGGCAGGAACGGCGCCGTCGCCGCGAAGACGAGTGCCCCGCTGACCGCGTGTGACTGGCCCATCATGACGCCCCGTACCCCCGTTTCCCTCCGCTTCCTCGGACGGCCCCGCCCGGCGGCACCGGGTCGCACGGCGATCCGTCTGCTACCCCGACTTCCCCCTCCCACTCCGCCCGCCCGGCGCCGGGCCGCCTCGACCGCGTCCCGCGCGAGGGGGCCCACCACGGCGACCACTCCGCCGGCCACCGACACCCGGCCGCCGAGCACCATCGAGGCCGGCATCATGCGGGCCGGCGACCGGGCTCCCCGGTGGAGGTAGGCGACCTCAGCAAGAAGGAGCAGCGCGCCCTGGCGGTCCAGGCGTCCCGCGCCCGGGCAGCGGAGCGTGCCGACCGACCAGGCCGCCGAGGAGTCGGCGAAGGCGCAGGACCGGCTGGTGGCCGACCACGTCGGGGCACCGACCGCCGAGCACTGCCACGCCCGCAACCTCGCCCGATGTCCCCAGCGGTGAGCACGGAACGGACCGGCTGCCGGCACGCGGGCTCGCCCGGGCCGCCGCAGGCCGCCTGCGGTCCGCTGCGCCCCTCCTCGGCCGGCCCGTCCCCAGGGCGGTGACTCGGGGGCCGCCGGCCGGGCGGTGGGCCGTTCAGGCCACAGGGGCCTGCGAAGCGTCGCCAGGGCGGTCGGCCTGCTGGAGCTCCATCTCCGCCCTGAGACTGCCTGACGGGTCGAGGGGGGAGGGTTTCCGCTGGGCCTGGCGGTGTCAGATGCCGCGTTCGATCATGTCGATGACGTGCTGGCCGGCGTCGTTGGCCTGGGTGGGGTGGAGACCGCGGAGGGGGCCGTCGATGAGGAGGACGGCGAGGCCGTGGACGGCGGACCAGGCGAGGAACTCGGCTCCGGGGCGCCGGTCCTCGGGTAGGAGCCCGGCGTCTACGAGGCCGTCGAGGGCGTCGCCGAGCAGCTCGAAGGGTGTCTTGCCGCTGGAGCCCGCGGCGGTGTCGGCGGCGGCGTGGGTCATGTCGCCGGGGACGTGGAAGGCGGCGCGGAACAGGCCGGGCTCCTCCTGGGCGAAGCGAAGGTAGCCGGTGCCGACGGCGCGGAAGCGGGCCCGGGCGGCGGCCGCCGGGTCCTCGTCGGCCGGGAGGGCGGCCTGTTCGGCTTCCATGGTGCGGGCGACCTGGGCCATGGCGGCCTGGGAGACGGCGTGGAGCAGTGCGCCTCGGTCGGCGAAGTGCCGGTAGGCGGCGTTGGGGACGACCCCGGCCTGGCGGGTGGCGGCGCGCAGTACGACGGCCTCCGGGCCGCCCTGGCGGGCGAGTTCGAGGGCGGCCTCGATCAGGGCGTTGCGCAGGTCGCCGTGGCGATAGGTGTCCCGTTTGGGTTTCTCGTTCCCCGGCGCCGCCATGACTGCCGCCTCCAATGTGGACAGCATCCACTTAGTCCGTCTAGGCTCTCGCATGATCACTCGGGGGGGCGCGGATCACTCCGCCCTCCGAATGTGGACATCGTACACAAGGGCGGTCGACGACCGTCCCGACACCTGTCGCCAGGGGGACCCAGTACTCATGGGCAAGATCACGCACTTCGTCCACCAGTCGCTGGACGGCTTCATCGAGGGCCCGAACGGGGAGTTCGACTGGCCCCGCATGGACGGCGAACTGTCCGCCTACTCGCAGGCCCTCACCGACAGCGCCGACGTCTTCCTGTACGGCCGGGTGGTGTGGGAGATGATGTCCGGCTACTGGCCCCGCGCCGAGGAGTTCTCCATCCATGAGCACGACCTCGCCTTCGCGCCCGTCTGGCGCAAGGCCTCGAAGGTGGTCGTCTCCTCGACGCTGACCGAGGCGGACTGGAACACCCGCGTCATCAACACCGACGTCGTCGAGGAACTCACCGCCCTCAAGGACAGCGGCGCCCACCTGCTGCTGTTCGGCGGCTCCGCGCTGGCCGGCTTCCTCACCGAACACCAGCTGATCGACGAGTACCAGATCTTCGTCCACCCCGTCGTACTCGGCGGCGGCAAGCCCGTCTTCACCACCCCGCGGCGGCGGTTCGACCTGGCCCTGACCGAGACCCGGACCTTCGACTCCCAGGTGGTCCTGCTCCGCCACGAACGGGCCCACTAGCCCCGGCGCCCCGACGCCCCGGCGGGCGGTCGAGGACCGATGAGAATCTCCGCAGCCGGCCGTCATGGACGACCACGGCTGGAACACCGCAGCGACGAGTACGACCACAGCGCGCCCGCTGAGCTTTCCTGCATCCAGGCACGAGAACCGAGGAACCACCCATGCGCACCCTGATCAGCACCGCTTTCATCTCGCTCGACGGCGTCGTCGAGGGCCCCGGCGGCGAACCCGGCTACCGCAACTCCGGCTGGACCTTCAAGGACGTCGAGTTCCTCCCCGAGGCGTTCGAGATCAAGGGGCGGGAGCAGGAGGAGGCCACCGCGATGCTGCTCGGCCGCACCAGCTACCAGGCGTTCAGCCAGGTGTGGCCGGACATGGCGGAGTTCGCCCGCTACAAGGCGCTGCCGAAGTACGTCGTCTCCACCACCCTCGCCGACGGCGACCTGGTGTCGAACTGGGGCGAGACCACGGTCCTGCGCTCGCTCGACGAGGTCGCCGCGCTGAAGGGGACCGAGGGCGGCCCGATCATCGTCCACGGCAGCGCCACCCTGAACCACGCCCTCTCGGACGCCGGCCTGATCGACCGCTACCACCTGCTCGTCTTCCCGCTGCTGCTCGGCGCCGGCAAGCGCCTGTTCAGCGCGACGGACAAGGACGCCCAGAAGCTGAAGCCGGTCGAGCACGAGGTGTACGCCAACGGCATCCAGAAGCAGGTCCTCGACGTCGTCCGCTGACGAAGTGCCCCAACCCTCAGCACGCCCACGCACAGGAGAGGCGCCCGGCCGTGGAGACGCGGCCGGAGCAGTCCCGCCGGTGGGTGATGCCCTCGCCGGCCGTGCCGCGGGTGACCGGCGGGGAACCGCCCCGGCATCGCGGGACCTGGGCGGTGATGCCGCCGTCGGGGCGGGACGGGTCCTGGACCTTGTCCGCCGACCACCTGCCCGCCCCGGCCGACCACGCGACCACGCCGTCGCCCCGGCGGCCCTCCAGCAGTGGGGCGAGGGCGCGGTGACGGGCGATCAGTCAGTGACCTCCTCCGCCTCGCCGAGGTCCTCCACCCTCACCGGCCGCAGCCCGTCGAACCACACCCCCACCCCGAACGGCTCGCAGGCCGGCAGCGTCCCCTCCGCGAACCGCAGCATCCAGCCGTCGGCGTAGACGTTCACCTCCGGTGCGTCCAGTCCGGCCTGATCCTCCGTCACATCCCATGCCGTGCAGACGAATCGCCGGGCTTCCTCCACCACCTGGTCCAGGTGCGCCAGCACCTCCCCGAGCAGATCGAGATCCATCGCCCCGACGTCCTCGCCCGCCTCCACCATCACATGGACGTCCACCGCCCACCGCTCCGGCTCGGCCACTCCCCACACCGTCAGCCCACCCGGCCCGTCGCTCACCCGCACCAGCGGCCCCACACCCTGCACCGTCCCCGCCTCCTCGTCGCCCCGCCACCGTACAACCGGGCGACGGCCACGACACGGTGGTGCCGTGGCCGAAAGCCGGCCCCGGGCTCCAAGCCGTCCCGGCCTGGTGCTGGTCGCTGTAGAGCGCTCCAACACAGGCGGCGAGCCTCGGTCCGGCCCTGGTGACCACGGCCGGAGCGCTACCACCGGTGAGAGCGCTCCGGCCTACCCGACCCCGTTCGGCCTGCGAGACTGGTGATCATGACTGACCCTCGCAGGCTCTCCCTGCGCTTCTCCGAGCCCACCGCCGCCGTACCCGCCCAGTCCGGCGGGCGCCGGCTGCTGCCGGTCGAGCAGGGCGCCGACTTCCGCCAGCCACCCGGCGACACCGCGGCCGCGCCCGCACCGGCCCGGCGTCCGCTCGCGCCCGGCGGCCCGACCTTCTCCGACCCGGACCGGCAGTTCTGACCGGCATGACCGTCCCCGCCGTAGGCCCGTGGCCTGCGGCGGTTTCAAATTTCGGCCCTCGGACGAGGGCCCGGAAGCGGAAGTTCCCGCCGCTGGTCCGCGGGTTTCCACCCGCCCTCCACCGCCCGGACGCCCCGGAGGTCGCATAGCGGTGGCAGGCGAGGATCTCATCGGTGGTGATGCCGATGTCGTTGGCGACCCGGGCGAGGACCGCGGCCGGTGCGGCGGACCGGAGTGCGGGCCGGGGCACGCGGTACCTGTCGGGCCGCCGCACCGGCCGGTTCGCCGGGCTGGGACGGAGCTGTCCCAGCCCGTGTCCCAGGTGTCCGTTCCGGGCGTTTCGCCGGGGCGGATCCGGGACGGTCCCAGGCGACGTCGTGGTGCGATTCGGCCCGGTCGATGCCGCCGCCCGGTGCGCCGGCAACGGGGCCCAGGGCCGGCGTCAGACGTGCAGGGCGCCGTCCAAGACCGTGACGGCGTTCCCGGTGAGGTGGACGCGGTCGCCGCGCAGAGCGGTGCGCACCAGGCCGCCGCGTGGGGACGCCTGGAAGCCGGTGAGCTCCTCGCGGCCGAGCCGTGCCGACCAGTACGGGGCGAGCGTGGTGTGGGCGCTGCCGGTTACCGGGTCCTCGGGGATGCCCCTGGCCGGTGCGAAGAAACGGGAGACGAAGTCGTGGCCCGGGCCGATCCCGGTGGCGGGGGCCGTGACGATGACGCCGCGCAGGCCCTCGCGGTTCGTCAGGCCGGCGACGGCGTCGAGGTTCGGCGTGAGGGCCCGGACGGCAGCCTCATCCGGGAAGACCGCGAGCAGGTCGCCAAGGCCGTCGGAGCGGAAGGCGGCCTCGGGGACGGCTCCCAGGGCTTTGTCGAGTCCGTCCGGCATGGGCACCGCGGTGCCGGGGGCCGCCGGGAAGTCGAGCGTGATGGCGCCCTGGGCGTCGGCGTGGGTGACGAGAACGCCGTGGTTCCGGCTCAGGAACCGAACGGCTCCGACAAGGCCCTTCGCGGTGCGTAGCGCGTGCGCGGTGGCGAGCGTGGCGTGGCCGCACAGGTTGCCCTCCACTCGCGGGGTGAACCACCGGATGGCCCAGTCGGCTTCGGCCGAAGCGGGCAGCGGAAGGGCGAACGCAGTCTCGGAGTGGTTCATCTCGGTCGCGATCCGCTGCATCCACGCGGCGTCGGGCCACTGTCCGGCCGGCAGCAGGCACACGGCGGCCGGGTTACCGGAGAAGGGACGGTCGGTGAAGGCGTCGACGACGTAGAGGTGCATGTCGGGGACCGTAGCGGCGCGAGGAGCAGTGCCGCCAAGGCCAATCGGAAGTAGGTGGACTGACGTGCCCTCGGCGCGGAACCGGGGCGAGTGGATCTTCGCGGAGAACCGTCGGGGTTGGGTTGGGGGGGGGGCCCCCCCGGGGGCCCCGCCCAACAAAAAACACCCCCCCCCCCCCCCGAGGCCGGCCCCCCCCGCCGGGGGGGGGAGAGAGGGGCG
>NZ_JBIVSD010000010.1:246555-299083 GCF_044756065.1 Kitasatospora sp. NPDC092039
AATTTTTTTTTTGGGGGGTGGGCCGCCCCCGGGGGGGGGGGGGGGGGGGGGGGGGGGGGGGGGGGGGCGGGGGGGGGGGGGGGGGGGGGGCCCCCGGGGGGGCCCCCCCCCCCCCCCACCCCCCACCGCTCCGCGCCATGGAGCCGGACCGCAGCTGCTTTCGGTGTCAGCGAGGCAGGGACGGGGAGTCGGCTTGAACGGCTGGAAGGCCGGCCTGCGCAGCGCTACGTCGATGCCCGTCCCCGCCGGGCGTCATCCATGATCTCCGCGACGGTCCGGGCCTTGAGCTCGGAGTAGGCCAGGAGGTGGCTCGCTTGCCCGGCAGCGCGGTGCTTGGCCCGCGCATACCGCTCGGCTGCGTCGGGATGGCCCGTCAGGTGATCGCGGAAGAGGACGTTGTCCTCCCACAGCTGACCGCCGCTTTCGACGACGTGGACGTTGGCCGGCCATCCGGAACGTCGGCGCATGTACTCACGTCCGGGCACACCCGCCTGCCCGAGATGTTCGAAGCCGAGCCCTCGGAGCCGCTCAACCACCACGGCGACGTCGGCTCGCCGGCACCCGACCTGGACATCGATGACCGGCTTGGCATCAAGACCGGGAACGGCGGTGGATCCGATGTGCTCGACATCCGCCGGCACTCCCTGCAGCAGCGCCGAGACCTGGCACACGAGGTCGCGGCCCAAGTCCGCCCACACCGGGTTGTAAGCGACCACATGGATCGGTTCGTCGAGGTCAGCCATGGCAGGAGGGTATCGGGCCGGCACCACAACGGCGGTCCAACCCCCGGGTCGGAGCGGGCTGTCGGGCCGGTGTGCAGGGGCGTCCCTCACCGCTGGTCCGACAGCCCCCGCGCCCCCGCGTTCAGACCTGGTAGCGCTCGGGCGCGAACAGGTGCAGGTGCTCGGCGACCCAGTCGGAGGTGCGGCGCAGGCCCTCCGCCAGACCGACGCGCGGCCGCCAGCCGGCGAGTTCGTACGCCTTGCGGTTGTCGGAGAGCAGCCGTGCCACCTCGCTGCCGCCGGGGCGCAGCCGGCTCGGGTCGACCACGACCTCGGCGTCGCGGCCGCTGGCGGTGATCAGCGCGGTGGCCAGGTCCCCGATGGAGATCTCGTGCCCGGTGCCGAGGTTGAGCACCTCGCCGACGGCTCGCTCGGCCCGGGCGATGGCCGGGAAACCCTCGGCGGTGTCCGTGGCGTAGCTGAAGTCGCGGGTGGGGGCGACCGACCCGAGCTTGATCTGCCGTGCTCCGGAGTGGAGTTGGGCGAGCATGGTGGGGATCGCCGCACGGGCGGACTGGCGCGGTCCGTAGGTGTTGAACGGGCGGACCGCCGAGACCGGCAGTTCGAAGGCGTGCCAGTAGGACAGGGCCGCCATGTCGGCGCCGATCTTCGAGGCGGAGCCGCCCCGAAGTCAGCCCCGGAGCTCTCCGCCCCGGCAGCGTTCAGTGATCACCGCTCTCCGGATGTTCCCGGGCAACGACGGCCATGGCGCCTTCTGGCAGTGGCCGGGACTGGGCCCTCCGCAACCTCAGTACCGGCGTGAGCCCCCCCTTTCCTGCTTGCGTCCCTAGGACTCCTAGGTTAAAACTAGGACCCCTAGGAACATGGGAGGGTGAATGGCGCGGGCAGGGCTGACGGCGGAACGGGTGACGATCGCGGGTGCCGAGCTGGCGGATGCGGTCGGGCTCGACCAGGTGACCATGTCGCAGGTGGCGCGGCGGCTCGGCGTGAAGGATGCCAGCCTCTACACGCACGTCCGTGGGCTGGAGGATCTGCGCGGACGGATCGCGCTCCTGGCGGCGGACGAGAAGACCATCCGTATCGCGGAGGCGACCTCCGGACGGGCGGGCAAGGACGCGCTGGTCGCGTTTGCCAACGCCTGGCGGGAGTACGCCCACACGCATCCCGGCCGCTACACGGCGACGCAGACCCCGATCCAGATCGACCCCGAACTGGCCGCAAAGGCACCCGGACCACGGCGTGCGGTCGAGCTCACCTACGGCATGCTGCGCGGCTACGGACTCACCGAGCCCGACCTGACCGACGCGGTCCGGTTGCTGCGCAGCACGTTCCACGGCTTCGTCGCCCTGGAGGCCGCGGGCGGGTTCGCGCACGAGCGTTCGCCGCAACAGTCCTGGGTCCGCGCCCTCGACGCGCTCCACACCCTCCTGGAGCACTGGCCCCTGTCCCGAGAAGGAGACTCCGCATGACCGACCCGACCATCGGCAGCCTGCGCGTGAACGGCGCGACCCTGCACTACGAGGTGCGCGGCCAGGGCCCGCTCCTGCTGCTGATCCCCGGAGGGGCGGGCGACGCGGCCTCCTTCGACGGCATCGCCGACGACCTGGCCACCGAATACACCGTCGCGGCCTACGACCCGCGCGGCATGTCCCGGAGCACGCTGGACGACCCCGAGGCCGAACAGCGAGTGGCCGAGCACGCCGACGACGCCTTCCGGATACTGGAACTGCTGTCGCCCGGTGAGCCGGCGCGCGTTTTCGGTTCCAGCTCTGGCGCGATCGCCGCCCTGCACCTGCTCACCGCCCACCCCGAACGCGTCGACCGCCTCGTGGCGCACGAGCCGCCGGTCGTGGAAGTCCTTCCGGACGCCTCCGAACATCGCGCGCTCGTTGCGCGCGTACAGGCGACGCTCCACGCAGAGGGACTCATGCCGGCGATGGCCGTGTTCGCCGCGGGTCTGAAGAAGGACGGCGACACCACCGAGCCGAAGGCCGGGATCGAGCTTCCGCCGCAGGCCGCGGCGCGGGCTGAGCGCACGATGGCCAACCTGCCCTACTTCGTTGGGCGCATCGTGCCCAGTTTCATGTCCTACGCCCCGGACATCCAACGGCTGGAGGAACTGTCGGACCGTCTGGTACTCGCCGGCGGCCAGGACTCACGCGGCGAACTGCCCTACCGTCCGGCCGCTTTCCTGGCCGAACGTCTCGGCACGGAACTCCGGCACTTCCCCGGCGGGCACACCGGCCTGACCACGCACCCCACCGAGTTCGGCGAACTCCTCCGGAAGGCCTTCCGGGCCTAGACCCGAATCGGACCCGCCCGGGTCGGCACCCGCACCCGTAGCAGGCCGCGGCGCGGCCACGTCGCCGAGCTCCAGGACGCGGTGCGCGCGTTCCTCGCCGCGGTGGACACCGACCCGGGAGCCGCGCACCAGGAGTTCTTCCAGCGCTCCTGGTGCGCGGTCCGCGTGTCGTGCTTCTGTCTCCGCTGTACCCCGGGGGGTACCTATCGGGTCGCCGCCCCGGGGCGCCCGCAGGCCGGTGTCCATCGATCCGCGCGGGATTTCGGCGCCCGGACTATTGTCAGGAAACTTTACTTTTCACTAGGCTCTCGGCGGCGGCTTGGCGCGGCGCCCCTCGATCGGAGCGTGACGCGCTCAGCGAGAGCTCTGACCCGGCCGCCGTGGTGGTGAGGCAACCACCGCTCGACCGGCGGGGATCGCGTGCGGGCCCCGTCGGAGTCCAGCTCTCGCCGTCGTTCTAGGTCAGGGAGTTCAGGGATGCGTCCCCAAGTCTCGGTAAGGCCTGTTCACATCGGAGTGTTCGCCGCGGTGCTCGTGCTGGTCGGCGGACTGTTGCTCGGCTGGTCCGGGCGGGCGGGAGCGGCGGCCGATCCGCTGCTCTCGCGGGGCAAGGCCGCCACGGCCTCGTCCACGGAGGGCTCGTCCTACGCGGCGGGCAAGGCGTTCGACGGGAACACCGGTACCCGGTGGGCGAGCGAGGAGGGGAAGGACCCGCAGTGGCTGCGGGTCGACCTCGGGGCGAACGCCACCGTCTCGCGGGTCAAGCTCTCCTGGGAGGCCGCGTACGCGAAGGCGTACCGGCTGGAGGTGTCGGCGGACGGGGCGACCTGGACCGCCGTCGCCGAGGAGAAGGCCGGCAACGGCGGCACGGACGACTGGACCGGGCTGACCGGCAAGGGCCGGTACGTCCGGATGTACGGCACGGCCCGGGGCACGTCCTACGGGTACTCGCTGTACGAGATGGAGGTCTACGGGGTCACGGACACCTCGCCCTCGCCGACCGCCACGCCGTCGCCGACCGGGACCGCCCCGGGCGGGGCGTTCACCGTCGTCGCGGCCGGTGACATCGCGGCCCAGTGCACCGCCTCGGACAGCGCCTGCGCGCACCCGAAGACCGCCGCCCTCGCCCAGAGGATCGACCCGAAGTTCTACCTGACGATGGGTGACCACCAGTACGACGACGCCCGGCTGGCGGACTTCCGCGCCTACTACGACAAGAGCTGGGGCGCGTTCAAGGCGAAGACCCACCCCGTCCCCGGCAACCACGAGACCTACGACCCGGCCGGCTCGCTCTCCGGGTACAAGGCGTACTTCGGCAGCATCGCCTACCCGCAGGGCAAGAGCTGGTACAGCTTCGACGAGGGGAACTGGCACTTCGTCGCCCTCGACTCCAACGCCTTCGACCAGAGCGCCCAGATCGACTGGCTCAAGGCCGACCTCGCGGCCAACACCCGCAAGTGCGTCGCCGCCTACTGGCACCACCCGCTGTACTCCTCCGGCGGGCACGGCAACGACCCGGTCTCCCGGCCGGTGTGGCGGATCCTCTACGACGCCCGGGCGGACCTGGTGCTCAACGGGCACGACCACCACTACGAGCGGTTCGCCCCGCAGGACCCGGACGGGAAGGCCACCGCCGACGGGATCGTCGAGATCGTCGGCGGGATGGGCGGCGCCGAGCCGTACCCGATCGAGCAGGTGCAGCCGAACAGCCAGAAGCGGATCAGCGGCGACTACGGCGTGCTGAAGCTGGACTTCACCGACTCCGGGTACGGCTGGAGCTTCGTCGGGACGGACGGCAAGGCCAAGGACACCAGCCCGACCTACAGCTGCCACTGATGATGTACCTGGCCACCACGGGCCGTCGTCCGGACGCGCCGCCCCGCCCCGCCGGGGTGGGGCGGCGCGTCCCGGGCACGGTCGTCGCGCTCGGCGCGGTCAGCCTGGTCACGGACGTCTCCTCGGAGATGGTCACCGCCGTGCTGCCGCTCTACCTGGTCCTGGGCCTCGGCCTCTCACCCCTCCAGTTCGGCTTCCTCGACGGGCTGTTCAACGGAGCCACGGCACTGGTCCGGCTCCTCGGCGGGCGGATCGCCGACCGCGGCTCCGGCCGGCACCGGACCGTCGCGGGGGCGGGCTACCTGCTGTCGGCGCTCTCCCGGCTGGGCCTGCTGATGGCCGGCGGGGCCGCCGGCGGGATCGCCGCCGCGCTGGCCGCGGACCGGCTCGGCAAGGGCGTGCGCACCGCACCCCGGGACGCGATGATCACGCTCAGCGCACCGCCGGAGACCCTCGGCCGGGCGTTCGGCGTGCACCGGGCGATGGACACGACCGGGGCGCTGCTCGGCCCGCTGGTCGCCTTCGTGGTGCTGTGGGCGACGGCGGACGCGTACGACGCGGTGTTCGTGGTCAGCTTCGCCACCGGCCTGCTCGGTGTGGTGGTGCTGGGCCTCTTCGTCCCGGCCGACCCGTCGGCCCCGCCGCCGCGGGCCGCGTCGACCCGCCCGGTCCCGTCCGCGCCCCCGTCCACGGTCCCGGCCGAGGGGCCGACCGCCACCCCGGCCGCTGACGGCCCCGCCGCCCCGGCCGCGGGGCCGAACGCCGCACCCGGGCCGGCCGGCCCTGCGGCCCGGTCGACCTCCGACCCCGCCTTCCGGCGGGTGGTCGCGGCCGCCGCGCTGCTGGGCGCCGCGACCGTCGGCGACTCCTTCCTCTACCTCCTGCTCCAGCGCGGCCTGGACCTGTCGGCCGCGCTCTTCCCCCTGCTGCCGCTCGGCGCGGCGGCCTGCTACCTGCTGCTGGCCGTCCCCGCCGGGCGGATCGCGGACCGCGCCGGACGGCGGATCCCGTTCCTGCTCGGCCACGGCGCGCTGCTCGCCGCCTACCTGACGCTCCTGGCCCCCTCGGGCCTGCCGACCGCCGTGCTGGTCCTGGTCCTCCTCGGCGTCTTCTACGCCGCCACCGACGGCGTGCTGATGGCGCTGGCCGCGCCCGCGCTCCCGGCCGCCGGCCGGGCGAGCGGCCTCGCCGTCCTGCAGACCGGACAGGCCCTGGCCCGCCTGGTCGGCGCGGCCGGGTTCGGCGCGGCCTGGACGTGGTGGGGGCCGCGCCCGGCCCTCGTCGCGGCCGCCCTCGCCCTGGCCGCCGCACTCACCGCCGCCTGGCGGATCCTCCCGGGAAGGAAGGCGCGCCGATGAAGTCGCGAACGGTCCTGCTGGTCCTCGCCGCCCTCGTCCTCCTGGGCGGCTCCCTCGGCTACGTGGTGCACGCCCGCCAACGCGACGGCGGACCGCAACTCGTCGCCGCGGACGCCTCGTTCACGCTCGACCAGCCCGGTCTCTACTACCGCGACACCGCCACCGGCCGCGTCGCCCGCAGCCCGGGCGGCGAGCCCGGCGGCCCGTCCTGCGCCCGCTTCTACGCCGCGGGGGACCGCGCCCTGTGCCTGCGCGCCCTGCCGGGCACCCCCGCCCGGACCCAGGCCGTGGTCTACGACCGGCGGTTCACCGAGCTCCGGTCGGTGATCGTCCCCGGGATCCCCAACCGGGCCCGGGTCTCGCCCTCCGGCCAGGTGCTCTCCTGGACCACCTTCGCCGTCGGCGACTCCTACGCGGCGGACCGCTTCTCCACCCGCACGTCGATCCTCGACCTGCGCACCGGCTACCTGATCAAGTCGGTCGAGGAGATCCCGCTGACGATCGGCGGCACCCGTTACCACGCCGCCGACGTCAACTACTGGGGCGTCAACTTCGCCGCCGACGACAACCGCTTCTACGCCACCGTCTCCACCGCCGGCCGCACCCACCTCGTCGAGGGCGACCTCAAGGCCTGGTCGGCCCGCACGCTGCGGGAGAACGTGGAATGCCCCTCGCTCTCCCCGGACGGCACCCGGATCGCCTTCAAGAAGAAGGTCTCCGCCGATCCCGCCGCGCCCTGGCGCCTCCACGTCCTCGACCTGGCCGACCTCCACGAACACCCGCTGGCCGAGACCCGCAGCGTCGACGACCAGGCCGCCTGGCTCGACGACGCCACCCTCGCCTACGCCCTTCCGGCCCGGGCGGGCGAGGCCCCCGACGTCTGGGCCACCCCCGCCGACGGCACCGGCACGCCCCGGCTCCTCCTGCCCGGTGCCTCCTCCCCGGTCACCGTCCCGCCCCCGCCGGCCTGACGCCCGTCGGCCCGCAGGCGGCCGCACCGGCCCGGGAGGGTGGGCCGCGCCCGCCCCCGTGGACGTGGACGAAGTGATCTCCGCGACGGTGCGCCGGCTGCGGGCGGCCCTCGACGCGCACGGGCCGGCGCACCGGCGCTCTACGCCCCGGGGCAGATGACGCCGGCCGGCGCCTCGCACCGTCCCACTCATTTACCTTTGCAGGCAAAGGTGTTTTACTGGCAAAGCCAACCGCCCCTCCTGGTACGGACGTACCCACGCGAACGGAGCTGCCCCGTGCCGCACTTCACCGTGCACATCCGCGAGGAAGCCCTCGACGGCACCGTCGAACCGAAGCTGATCGCCGCCCTGACCGACGCCGTCGGATCGGTCTTCGGCCCCGGCTTCGCCCGCCTGGTCGGGGTCGACCTGATCGGCCTCCCGGCCCACCGCCGGGGCGTCGGCGGCCTGCCGACCGACCTCGACAACCCGATCGTCACCCTCAGCATGCGCGAGGCGGCCTACCACCTCGCGGAGGTACCCGACGCCCCCGCCCGCCTGGTGACCGCCACCACCGACGCCCTGGCCGCCGTCCTCGGCGAGCACGTCCGTGCCCAGACCATCGTCACCATCGCCGGAACTCCGGAGGGTCGCACAGGAGTCGCCGGAGCCGTCGCCTGACGTGCGGCCCCGGCCGGGTGGCCCGCCCGGGGCCGCACAGGGCTCAGTCGGTCTCGGCGGTGTCGAGCGGCGTGCCGAACGCGGCGACTTCGGCCGGGGCGGAGCGGGCGCCTCGCCCGCAGGAGCGCGCTCATCGCCGTGAACTCCTTCGCGGGTCAAGTCGTCCGCGGCACGGTCCTCGCCGAAGACCGTCGCCGAGCACCTCTACGTCCGCGACCTGCCCGGCCCGCCGCTGCCTGCGTTCGATCGACACGTCCCACGATCGGTGCGACAGCGGCTCCTTGGCGTTGCGCCCGGTGTGGGCGGGTCCCGGGCCGGGCGGGCCTCGGCGAGGTGGTCGGCCAGGATGCGGCTGGTCCAGTGGTCGGTTCCTGTTCGTCACCGGCGACGGCGGGCCGCGCCTGGCCGCCGACGTCGGCGCCTACCTGCAGACGCTGCTGCCGGCCAGGGCCGCGTACGGCGTGGCCAGTTGCCCGCAGGGCCTGCTCGGCTTCTATGCCGACACCGTCCGTGACGAACTCCGCGTAGACGAAGGGAAGTTGCTCGTGGGGATCTCCTTCGGGTGCGCAGACGCCGCCTGTGTCGCCCTACTGAACTCCTCAGCTGCGCCGTCCGGTTGACGGGCGAGCCGAGCGCAAGGCGTGCTCGACGCTCGGGCAGACGGTGAACAGCGCGGTGGCGTCGGTGATCTCCAGGACCCGCAGGGTCTGCCGCGGGGGTGCGACCAGGACGAGGCGGACGCCTTCGGCAGTGGCGCGACGGCGCGTGGCCAGCAGCGCGTTGAGGCCGGTGCAGGTGAAGAACCCCACGCCTGCAAGGCCGACGGCGAGCACGCCGGGATGCCGGTCGAGAGCGGTGTTCAGGGCCTGCGTGGCAACCTGTTCGCTGTCGAGGGTCATGTCTCCGGAGAGGGCGCACATCAGAGCGTCGCCGACCTGTACGGTACGCGCCCCCAGCAGCGGCGGCATGTGTCCTCCTCAAGGCCGGGGCGCGACTTGCGCCGGCACCCGTGCCCTGCCCTCAGAAGCGGCAGGCTCGGTGGGGTCGGGCTCGGGGAAGGTGGACGCGAGCCGCTCCAGGGTCTCCCACAGGTCCAGGGCACGCTGGTGCAGTCCCGGCGCCGAGCCGCTACCTGCCTCCACCGCGCTCAGGTAGGCGTCTATCCCGGTCACCGCATGGCGCACCTGCCGTCGCAGCGGCTCCACGGGGTGGGCGTCCCCGCACGGCTCGCGGGGTGCGCCGATCCGCTCCGCCAGCGCAGCGGCCAGCCGGTCCAAGCCCTCCCTGCTGATCCGGTTCATGCAGACCATCTCCAAGCGGGGGGAACCCGTTGAACCGTTGCGCCAACGGTGCGGACTTGCGACACCTCTACTGTTGGTCTTCCCGCCGAACCTGTCAAATGATGCACGAATAATCTGTCGTGTTTCGGGCGTCGTGAAACATAGGTCGTATCGTGTAGCCATGGACGACGGCACGACGAGCGAGCGGCACTGGACCTTCCTGACCAACCACGCCCGTGTCTTGGTCCAGATCGCGAGAGACCCGGGTATCCGGGTGCGCGACATCGCCGCCAGCTGCCTGCTCACGGAGCGGGCGGTCCAGCGCATGATCACCGACCTTGAACAGGCCGGATACCTGAGCCACGAACGGCGCGGCCGCACCAACCACTACAGCGTCATCGCCGCCAAGCAACTGCGCCATCCCGCAGACGCGGGGCCCACGGTCTCCGAGCTCCTGGCCGTTCTCCTGCGGGAGCCCGTCAGCGGACACTGACCGGCCGCCATCCTGGATCCGGCCCGCGACCGGGTGCTGTTCCGGTACGAGGAGCCCGATCCTGTTCATGCGGTGGGCGACGGCGCCGAGGCCGGGGACCAGCCCCACGGTGAAGCCGCCCAGGGGTTCTGTCCGTCCTCGGTGGTGGGTCATCGGGTCTGGCCCTTGGCGATATCGCCGAGCACGTAGGTGCCGACCAGCGTCGCGCCGAGGAACACCGCGGCCTTCTGCTGTCGGGGACTCACTCTTCTCCGCCTCCTTCCGGAGTTGGTGACCGGCCACGGTCTCACCCAGCACTGACAAACCGGGGCGGGCCGGCCACCCTGGCATGCTTATGCGACTTACTAAAAAGGCATGGAGAGTATCGGAGCGGAGGCGTAGAGTCGCCTAGCGTTTCAAGTCAGGTGAATAGGCGTGGAGGTGCGGGTGTGTTCGTGACGACCGGTCAAGCCGGGACGGCCCTGGGGTGCTCCATCCCGACGGTGAAGAAGCTGATGGCCACCGGCGTGGTCCCGGGCGTGCGCGAGCAGGGGCGGCAGGTGTTCCCGCTGGCCGCGCTCCAGCAGTTGCAGGCCCGGCCCATCGCCGACCTGACCGTGCTCGGTACGGCCGAGGTGGCGGTGCTGCGCTCGGACGCCCCGACCCGGGTCGAGGAGCCGGACCGCGACTGGATCGGCTTCGGCACGGCGCTCGACGGGACGCAGCTGCTGGCGGCACTGTCCGGCTGGTGGCGGTGCGACCCGGCCCGGGTCGCGGCCGGCGCGGTGCTGCCGGTGACGGTCGCCGGGTTCGTCGTCGCGGTGCTGACCGGCCTGACGGAGTGGGAGTCCGACGGCACCGTCGGCACCGCGGCCCGGTACCGCTTCCCGAAGGCGCGGCTGGCCGGCTACCTGACCGACCTCACCGCCCCCGCCAACGCCGCCGACCCGGCCGACCCCGAGGACGCGCGCCTGGCGGGCCCGCTGCTCGGCACCCGCCTGCCCTCCGTCTCCGGCGGCCCGATCGCCTATGTCTCCACCGCGACCACCGCCGACCAGCCCGCCACCGAGGGGGAGTGACCCGCTGATGGACCGCAAGACGTACACCGCTGAGCTCGCCGGTCTGCGCGAGCTGCGCACCCAGATCACGGCCGCCGAGAAGGCCGTCGCGGCCGCGCAGAAGGAGCTGGACAAGCTCACCACCCGGCGCTCGCGCCGGGTCGCCGGGCTCGCGGGGTACGAGGGCGCCCAGGCGCCGGCCGTCGCGAAGGCCTCCGGACTGTCGGTCGGCGACGTCGTGCGGATCGCGCCGCTGCTGGACCCGACCCCGGCCGCGGTCCGAGCCACCAAGGCCGACGACCAGGCCGTCGCCGCTGCACCCGCCCCGGCCTCGGAGGCCGCGCCGGTCGCCGAGCCCGCCGTCGCGGTCGCCCCGCCGCTGACCCGCCCGGCTCCCGTACTCGAGCGGCAGGCCCCGGCCGTCGAGGCGCCGACCGAGGCCGAGGACCGGGCCGCCGTCGCCGAGCAGGCCACCCCCGCCGCTGCGCCGGTCGTCCCGGCTGCTTCGGTCGCTCCGGTCACTGCCGCGCTGCGTCCGGCGGTCGAGGCCGGTCCGCGCGAGCTGCCGACCCTCCCGGACGGCCCGGCGGGTGCCCGGTTCGAGGCCGTCACCACGGGCCTGGTCTCCAAGCGCCCGAACTTCACCCAGCAGGCCCGCAGCACGGTGTTCCTGGACGCCGCGACCGGCGACCTCGCGGTGCGCGACCGCGTGGTGCGCCTCGACCTCGGCGCCCGCACCCCGGCGGAGATCCTGGACGCCGTCCTGCACGCCGCGCCCGGCACCGAGCGCATCTACATCACCGCCGGCGCCCCGTGGCACGACGGCGCCGAGCGGTACTCCACGCTCAAGGACGCGGTCGCCGCCTGGCTGAACACCCCCTCGGAACGGTGGACCACCGCCGTGGGTTCGGGCCGGGACAAGCTCGCCGGGCACTTCGTCCACCAGCGCCAGCCCGTCGGCCGCTACGCCCCCGCCGCCGCGCCGGAGGGTCCGGTGACGGAGGTCCGGTCGATGGGGGAGTGGTTCGACCCGGACGGCGCCGACGTCGTCACGTGCCGTCAGGCGTTCACGCTGCTGTGGCAGGCGCTGCGCCGGCACTGGGACGACGCGGTGCTGATGGGCTCGCCGTCGCAGACGGGCCGGGACCTGTGGTCGCGCACCGTCCCGACGGCCGGGAAGTGGGCGGGCGGCTACCCGGTGCTGTCGGAGGAGCTGCGCGGGTTGCTGCACGCGACCGGCGGGCAGGGCCGTACCGAGCTGATCCTGCCCCCGCGGGTGCCGGAGCAGTTGCCCGCGCTGGTGGAGTACGACCGGACCTTCGCGTACGCCAAACACCTGTGGAAGTCGCCGGTCGGCACCCCGCGCCGGGTCACCGCGGCCGCGTTCGCGGCGATGACGGAGGCCGAGCAGACGAAGGCGCTGATGTCCTGCTCGCACTGGAACGTGCGGGTGACCGTCCCGGCCGGGTGGAACCACGTCGGCCTGCTGCCCGCCCCGGTCACCGGTGACCGGGCCTGGATCTACCCGTCCGAGCCGGGCGCCACGTTCACCACCTGGGCGGGCGGCGCGGAGATCCACCTCGCCCTGTCGAACCACCTCGCCCCGTGGAAGGTCGAGATCCTCGGCGGCCTGCTCTGGGAGGACGGCAAGCCGCTCGACGAGTGGGGCAAACGCCTCAAGGCCGCCTGGGCGGACCTGACCAACCTCTCCCGGATCCACGGCGACGAACGCCGGCGCACCGCCGCCTACCTCGCGTCCCGCGCGGTCCGCGCGGTGCTGCTGTTCGGCCTGGGCGGCTTCGCGCAGCGCCCGCGCCTGGTCTCCGGCACCACCCCGCTGGGCGAGGCGATCCCGGCCGGGGTGGAGATCCTCGGCCAGGACGACCACGTGGTGACCTGGCAGCGGCAGGCCGGCTTCTCCCGCGACCCGTACGCGCACCCCGAGTGGGCGGCCTACGTGTGGTCGGGGGCCCGCGCCGCGCTGCTGGACATGAAGTACCGCGACGGCAAGCAGATCGTCGGGTACGCCGGGGCGCTGCACGCCAAGCCCGGCACGGTCGTCTACTTCGGCACCGACGGCATCGCCCTGACCGAGCGCCAGCCCTGGCCCTACCGCGGTGAGCCGGGCGACTACCTCCTCAAGGGCCACCTCACCGGCCCCGTCGAGCACCCGGCCAGCCAGGAGCAGTACCTCAAGCTGCGCGGCCTGGGCCGCGCCGAACTCGCCGAGAAGGGAGCTGACCAGTGAGCCCGGCCGACCCGAACCAGCCGAACGAAGCCGCCCGCCTGACCCAGGAGCTGCTCGACCAGGGCTACACCAAACGCCAGGTCGCCAAGATGCTCGGCCGCGACGCCTCGCTCGTCTCCCAGTTCTTCACCAAGGGCAAGGGCAAGGCGTTCGTCGGCGCGCTGCGCCAGGTCGTGCGCGCGGTGCGCGGCGGCGAGCGCGACACCGAGACGCTGTCCGCAGTCGCCCAGGAGAACGTCGAGCGACGCCGCACCAAGACCGGGCAGAAGGCCCGGGTGCGGGGCAAGGACGTCGTCGGCGAGGCCGGCGGGTCGATGGCCGGCCGTGCCGGGAAGCAGGCCATCAAGTCCGGCGCCTCCCACCTCGCCCCGGTCGTCCACGAGACCGGCCAGGCAGGCGGCCGCCTCGCCTTCACCGTCCGGATGAAGGCCGACCAGTACACGTACTCGGCCGGGTCGGAGAAGGACTCCCCGGGCCTGCGCCGCGGCTTCGTCCCCCGCGCCGACGGCACGGAGGAGCGCACCTACGGCTCCGCCTCCACCGGCGGCTTCGACGCCGCCGAATGGTCCCAGCGCGTCGCCGACCACCACGGCGACGTCACCGAGGCGATGCGGGCCTGGCTGGTGGAGACCGGCCGCGCCGTCGAGGACGCCGACATCGCCTACCTCGAAGTGCGCGGCTGGGTGCCGCCCGAGCAGCGGTAGAGAGTCCGGGGTGTGACTGAGCGCTCAGTGGGCCAGTTGAGCGTTCGGCTTGCTGTCGGTCCGTTTCGTCTCGGTGGCGGCGACGCCGGTGCAGGAGGCCAGCCCCATGGTGGCTGTGGCGTCGAGGAAGAGCATGAACGTCCGTGTTCGATCCGCCGTGTCGATTCGGCCGATGCGGAGGAGTTCGTCTCCTGTGCCGCTGAGGATCCCGACTCGGGGTACGGGTCGCTTCGGCGTGGTGAGGTCGTGTTCCGCGGAAACGACCGGACCAGGCGGCCAATGCGACTTGGCCGCCTGGTCCGGTCGTTGTTCTGGGGCTGCGGAATCGGCTTCGGGTGCCTACCGCCCTGGCAGGACCGCGGCCCGGGGCGCCCTGCTCGGCGTCGCGGGGACTACGCGGGGGGCCGCGGAGCCAGCGACTCGGGGGACCTGCGCGAACTGCTCAACCTCCCCGCCGTCGCCGACCTGCGATCCCAGCGCAGCAACGAGGAACTGCTGCGCCTGGCCCTGCAGGTGGCGGTGCTGCGGGCGGTCGCCGACCTCGGCCTGCGCCGGGTGATCACGTTCCACTCGCGGGTGGCTGGGGCACGGGAGTTCGCGGGCACCCTGCCGGAGGCCTCGGAGCTGCTGCCCGACGCGGAGCGCCCGGAGCGGATCTGGGCGAGGGCCGTGGCCGGCACCGACCGCCTCAAGGACCGCCGGGCCGCGTTCGCCGACTTCAAAGCCCACACCGGCGAGGACGGCGAGGAGTGCGGCATCCTGTGCAACAGCCGGCTCCTGACGGAGGGAATCGACGTCGCCGCCGTGGACGCCGTCTGTTTCGCAGACCCCAAGAGCTCGGTCGTCGACATCGTCCAGGCTGTCGGCCGCGCGCTGCGCCAGTCCTACCGGCAGGGCAAGGTGTCCTGGGTCGTCATCCCGGTCTACCTGCCGACGCCCGAGGTCGGCGACGACACCGCGACCGCCGACGCGTCCGAGGTCCACGACGCCGGGGAGGCCGTGAAGGCCGAGGCCGACGCCGAGATCGAGGCCAGCTCCTTCCGCACCATCTGGCGGGTCCTGCGCGCCCTGGCCGCGCACGACGCCCGGGTGGTCGGCCGGATCACCGAGCTGCGCGCCTCCCGCTCGCAGGGCACCGTGCACACCGTCGCGACCCGGGCCGCTCCGGGCGCGGCCGCCGAGGCCGGGGAGGGCGAGCAGCGGCCGGCCCCGGCCGAGTCGTCGGTCGAGTGGCTGCGGATCGACGCCCGTCGGCACGCGTCGCGGATCCTGCAGACGGTGAAGTTGCGGGCGTTCAACCCGCGCGCGGTCGAGTGGCAGCGCATGCACGCGGTCGCGGCGAGGTTCCACATCGAGCACGGCCACCTCGACCCCACCGACAAGACCGAGCACGCCGAGCTGATCTCCTGGCTCACCCGCCAGCGCCACCTGAACGGCCGGCACCTCCTCGACCCCGCCCGCGTCTCCGAGCTGGACGCCCTCGGCATGATCTGGTCGAAGAACGCAGGCGCCTGGGAACGCGGCTACGCCTACGCCAAGGCCTTCCACCACCAGCACGGCCACCTCGCCATCCCCGCCACCGCGAAGCTCGACGACTACGCGGTCGGCGCCTGGATGCGCCGCCAGCGCAAGGCCGAGCACCTCACCACCGACCAGGCCTCGAAGCTGGACGCGCTGGACGAGCTGTGGCGCCTCGAGCCGGACTGGAACCGCTCCTACCGCCGCCTGCTCGCCTACCTCGCCGCCGGCGGCACCCTGGACGGCCCCGCGAACCGCACCGGTGGCGAGGCCGACCCCACGTTCCGGCCCGGCACCTGGCTGCGCAAGCAGGCGGGGGCCCGCACCGACGGCAGGCTGACCGACCACCAGACCGCGCTCCTGGACGCGCTCACCCGGCACGCCGAGGCCGTCACCGGCTGACCCGCCCCGCAAGACCCCGCCGTCCCGGCCCACCCGGGCCGGGACGGCCGTCGTACCTCGTTGCCGACTTCCGGAGGTACCGCGCGATGACCGACACCACCCGCCCCGACCCGGACAGCGCCGCCGCGCCCGACCGGCCGGAGCCGGCCTCCCGCAGCAGTCGGCCCGCCCCCGCCGACGGGGACCTCGATCCTCGACTCCCCGCCGGTGCGCCCTACAGTGCGACGAAGCGGCGCGGCCCGTCGACGGTCACCACCCGGCCGAAGCGCAGGCCCGGGAAGTGCGCGGCGACCAGGACGTCGTCGGTGTCCGCCGCCTCGTCGGCGATCCGGTTGCGGACGGCGGAGGCGGCGGCCGGGTCGACGTCCCACACCACCTGCCAGTCCCGCTCGGAGAGCTGGACCACCGAGTGGACGACGTCGCCGAGCAGCAGCGCCCGGCGCCCGCCCCCGGAGACCACGTAGACCGTGGATCCGGGGGTGTGGCCGGGGGCGTGCCGGGCGTCGAGGCCAGGGGCGACGGTGAAGTCCTCGTCGAACAGCTCCAGCCGTTCCTCGACCGGGGCGAGGGCGGCGGCGGCCCGGCCGTCCGCAGCCGGGCCGCCGCCGCTGACGAAGTGCTCCCAGTCCGCGCGGTGGAGCCGGTAGGCGGCGTTCGGGAAGAACGGCCGGCCCCGGTGCGAGGCCCAGCCGATGTGGTCGAAGTGGAGGTGGGTGAAGACGACGTCGGTGACGTCCTCCGGGGCGATCCCGTACCCGGCGAGCGAGTCGGGCAGGCCGCCGCCGACGTACCGGCCGTCGTCGTGGGCGCCGACACCGGCGTCGACCAGGACCACCCGGTCGCCGGTGCGGACGCAGAAGCCGCCGAGCGGCAGCTCCAGGGTGCCGTCCGGGCGGAGGTGTTCGCCGTGGCAGTCCCAGGGGTCGGCCACCCCGGGGCGGCCGAGGATGTCACGGGCCGTCTCCACGCCGGTGCCGTCATGGACGGGCAGGATCTCAATCTCGCCTATGCGCATGATCGTCCCCAACCCGCCCTCGCCGTGCCGTGTTCCCGTACGAACGAGAACACGGCGGCCCCACCCGGCTCTCCACCCCGCGCCGGATGCGCGGGGCCCGCACGACGCCGACGCCGCCGCACTGTTCAAGGACAAGATCACAGCCGACCGTCCAGTGAGCGACGCTCCCCGGCACCGCACCACGCCCGTACCCATGGACCGAGGCGATGCCTGAGGGTGGTGCCTCGATGCCTGCTCGTCGTGGCGGGGCGGTGGTCGTCCTCCCGGCCCGGACCGGGCGGCTGCTTGTGATGCCCGTCCAAGGCCGGCTCGACGCGGTCGGGGCCGTCCGAGCGGGTCGACGGGGCCGGGCTCGGCCCTCGGGAGTGGTGTGAGTGGCTTCGTCCACGTGAGTCAGACAGCTGAGCAGCGTCAACCCGGCTTCGTCCCTCCCGCGGAGGGCGCTGGCGCTGGCGGCCCCGTGCCGGCTGCTCGAAGCCGGCTGGTGTCACGTAGGGGAAGGTGTGGGCCTCGACCGCTACGGCAGGCCCCCGCTCGAGCGGGGGCCTGCCGTAGCACGAGAGGGCGTCGGTTGCGGCTCCCAGAGGAGTGGCCCTCGGTGCATGTGGTTACGAGGGCCAGCCGCCGTACGGCACGGTGATGAGTTCCATGGCGTGGCCCGCCGGGTCCATGAAGTACACGCCGCGACCACCGTCGTTGCGGTTGATCGTGCCGGGTTGCTGCCGCCGGGGGTCGGCGTAGTGCTCCACGCCGCGCTGTTCGATCTGCGCGTACGCCGCGTCGAACTCCTCTT
Source organism: Kitasatospora sp. NPDC092039 (assembly GCF_044756065.1). NCBI lineage: Bacteria > Bacillati > Actinomycetota > Actinomycetes > Kitasatosporales > Streptomycetaceae > Kitasatospora > Kitasatospora sp. NPDC092039. The sequence goes on from NZ_JBIVSD010000010.1 coordinate 263,916, forward strand.
CGGAGACCAGGAAGGCGTAGTGCTGGGGGGTGATGCTGTCCGCGGGGACGGTGGCGAAGTCCAGTGTGACGCCGTTGCCCAGGCCGACGGCGATGAACGGGCCCCACTCGGCGGTGATCTCGAGGTTGAGCAGGTCCGCGAAGAACTCAGCGGACTCCCGGTTGTTCCGGGCGTGGACGATCGTGTGGTTCAACTCGACTGACAAGGAATGCCTCCGAGGGCATGTCCCGACACCTCCATGCCTCACCCAGCCGGTGACCGACACGCGATGTTGCCGTGGACCTTAGCCTTGATCCACTCGGTGGGTCAACAGCAGCCGGTCGACCAGTCCGTCGACCAAAGGCCCGGCCCGGCACCGAGATCGCGGCGATCGACCACCACACGTCGGCGCCCGGTCCTTCGTCCTCCAGGTCCTCCAGCTTGGCGGCCGGCCGGGGCCCGCGCCCGTGGTGCCACGGTCGACCTCGACGAACGCCAGGTTGGTGACCCGGGCGTCGTCCGCGCCGGTGCGGCTGTAGGAGGTCGAACGGCCCGTAGGAGTCGCCCGGGCGCCGGGCGCCGGCGAGGAACACGAGGTGGGTTCGTACGACGGCGAGCCGGTGCCACGACCCGTACTCGAAGGCGCTTCGGTCACCGGGAGTCCTCGGAGCGGGAGCGGTAACGCTGAGTCAGCGGGTTGCCCGGTGGCGGGGCCGGTGAAAGCATGGAAGGACGACCCTCTCCTTCGATGAGGGAGGTCCGTGATGGCCGACAACAAGGACGACGGCGGAGCTGACAGGCCTCCGGGCGACGCGTCGGACCGGGCCCGGGACATTCGCGGCCCGCAGGATCCGCTGGTCGATCGATTCCGCCCGGAGCCGGGCCGTGCGCCTGAGCAGGGGCTCACGCTCAAGGGCTTTCTCGGCGACAGCGACCGGGAGGACCACCGGCGGCTCTACCTGACCAAGGGACTCGACTACTACGTCGAGTTCAGGGCCGAGGACGCCATCGACACCGCCCGGATCCCGCAGGACCAGCCGCCGTTCGTCGGAACGGAGGCCACCGAGGTCACGCTCCGGAAGGGAGCCGATATCGCCTACACCCACTCCGGTTCGGTCCGCACACCGGACGAGTTCGACCTCGACATCCGCCGCGTCCCCCGGGCGGGACCGCGGGCGCACCGGGCACCGCGGCCTGCGCGGGCGGCCCGGGGGCGCAGGGCCGCCGCCGCTGTCGAGACCTTCGACGCCGCGTGCGGCTGGCTGACCTGGGAATGGGCCACCTGCGCCTCCTGTGACGGGACCTGCGTCACCTGCGAGGACACCTGTCAGTTCACGTGTGAGGTCACCTGCTCGCCGCCCTCGTGCGGCGGAACGTGCCACACCTGCGGCACCTGCGAGAAGACCGGCTGCACCGGCTGCTGTCCGCTGTCGCTGCCCGGCGAGTCGCCCTGTGGCCCGAGCGAGATCGAGACCGCGTGCGAGACCTGCGGGATCTGCTGACCCGCAGCCCCCGGCCGTTGCGGCCCGGCCCGGCCCCGTTTCACAGCAGAACGCCTGGCACCGGAGCACCGTCCGTTGTCAGACCGGTGTTGGACGGTGTTGGACCGGTGCCAGACCGGTCGGCCGAAGGAGGTCGCGTGACCGGACACGACAACGGCCCGGTACCCGGCCGGAGAGCCGCCCTGGCACCGGGCCCCGGCCCTGGACCCGGGCCGGAAGAGGCGGGACCGGCACCCCGGCCCTGGCGCAGCATGCTCGACGGCGGCCGCCGGGCCGCCGCGCTGTCGGTCGCCGCCGAGGTCGCCGGACGATGTGTGGACCGCGGGCTGATCTGCGAGGCGCTCGCCCTGTCCGCCCGGCAGACCCGGTATCCGGAGACGGTCGGATGGCTCCCGCACGGCCTCGCCGGGGGCGACACCGGTATCGCGCTGCTCTGCGCCTACCTCGACCGGTGCGGGCCGGAGGAGGGCTGGGACGGCGTCGGCCACAGCTTCCTGGCCACCGGGCTGGAGGGGGCCGATGGTGGGGCCGGGCAACTCAACGACGGCCTGTTCAGCGGGCTCGGCGGCACCGCCTTCGCCGTTGCGGCACTCAGCCGCGACGGCACCCGCTACCACCGCGCGCTCAGCGCCCTCCACGATGAACTGGCCCCGCGCGCACGCACGGTGGCCGCTCGGCTCGCCGCCCGCCGCGCCGGCCGACCGGTGAGCGACTTCGACCTGGTCTCCGGGGCGAGCGGGCTGGCCGCCGCTCTGCTGCCACGCGGCCCACGCGGCCCACGCGGCCTACGAGGCCCGCGCGGGTCGCTCTCGGCGTCGGTCGGCGCGGAGCTCTCCGCTCTGCTCGGCGCGCTGGTGCGGCTGGCCGTGCCGGACGGTCTGACCGCGCGCTGGGCCACCCCTCCGGAGCTGCTCGGCGACCCCTCGACGCGTGCCGTCTACCCGTACGGGAACCTCAACTGCGGTCTGGCGCACGGAATCCCGGGCCCGCTGGCGGTGCTCGCGCTGGCCCTGCGGGCCGGCCACCGGGTGCCCGGCCAGGCGGAGGCGGTCCGCTACCTGGCGGACTGGTTGACGGCGCACCGCACCGACGACGAGTGGGGGGTCAACTGGCCGTCGGCCTTCCCGCTGCCGCCGCCGGACGGCCGGCCGCCCGCCCCGCCGCCCGTCCCGGGCCGCAGCTCCTGGTGCTACGGCAGCCCCGGGATCGCCCGCGCCCTGTGGCACGCGGGCGAGGCCCTGGACGACGAACGGCTGCGCGCGCTGGCCGTGGAGGCGCTCACCGACGTGCTACGACGACCGGCTGCCGCCCGCGGCCTCTGCTCGCCGACCTTCTGCCACGGTGTCGCCGGGCTTCTCCAGGTGGTGCTGCGGTTCGCCCACGACACCGGCCTGCCCCAGTTCGCCACCGGCGCGGAGGACCTGGCCGACCAGTTGCTCGCCCACTTCGAGCCCGCCCGCCCGCTCGGGTACGCCGCGGTGGAGCCCGGCGACAACCGGGTGGACCGGCCCGGCCTGCTGGACGGCGCCGCAGGTGTCGCCATGGTGCTGCTGGCCGCCGCGACCGACGCCGAGCCCGACTGGGACCGGCTCTTCCTGCTGTCATGACCGCCGACGGACCCGGAGACCGCGTCGGCCGGCAACAGGTCGGCCGGCAACACGTCCGTCGGCAGCGCGCCGGCCGGCCGCTCTATCGGCCGCTGGGCTGGGCGATGGTCCGGGCACCCCTGCTGCCCGCCGACGCGCTGGCCGTGGCCGGAACGGCCACCGACGGCGACACCCTCACGCCCGCCGACCCACGGGTCCGGCTCGCCGTCCAGGTGGCCAGCCACGACCTGGCCGCCGCTCTCGCCCGCACCCCGCCCGACGACCCCGCGGCGCGTCGGCTCCGCGGCAAGCTGGCCCGCTATCTGATCCGGATGTGCACCCGGCCCACGCCGTTCGGCGTCTTCGCCGGCGTCGGCCTGGTCCGCTGGACCGACCACACCGATCTGGCGCTCGCCCCCGGGCGGCCGCACACCCGCACCCGGCCGGACATGGCCTGGCTGCTCGGGCTGGTCCACCGGTTGGAGGAGGATCCGGACGTCCGCGCCGGCCTGCGGCTGACCACCAACGCGTCCGTCGTCCTGCGCGGCGGGCGCGCGCTGATCGCCGACGGCGGGCCCGACGGCGGGCCCGACGGCCGCTCGGAGGGAGTCTCGATCCGGCTCACCGCAGCGGTCCGCCAGGTGCTGGAGGACGCGCGCCGGCCGACGCCGCCGGATGTCCTGGCGGCCGGCCTCTCCCGGCTGGCGGGCGCGACACCCGCAAAGGCGGCCGCCCTGGTCGAGCGGCTGCGGGCCCAGGGCTTCCTGCAGTCGGACCTGCGGCCGCCGCTGACCGGCGGCGACCCGACCGGCCACGTCTTGCGCCGGCTGGCCGCCGTCCCCGGCGGGGGCGACGTCGCCGCCGGACTGGGCGAACTCGCCCGGGGCCTCGCCCGGTGGGACGGCCTCCCGCTCGCCGCACGCATCGACGGCTGGCCGGAGCTGGTCGGACGCGCCACCGCACTCCACCCGGCGGGGCCCGCCACCCCCGTCCTGCAGACCGACCTGGCGCTCACCCTGGACGGCCACGGCCTGAACGCCGAGGTCGCGGCAGAGGCCGCCCGCGCGGCCGAACTGCTGCTCCGCCTCAGCCCCTACCCGGCCGGCCCGCCACGGCTGGAGAACTACCGGCACTCGTTCCTGAACAGGTACGGGCCGGAGCGCCGGGTGCCGTTGCTGGAACTGATCGACCCGGACGTCGGGCTCGGGCCTCCGGTCGACACCCCGTCGAACCACGCATCGGCACCGGCCGACCAGCGGCGCGGCCGACTGCTGCTCGACCTCGCCCTCGCGGCCAACCGGGAGCGCCGCCGGCTGGTCGAGCTGACCGACCGACAGGTCGAGGAGCTCACCGCTCCCCGTCCGGACCCGGCCTCGTGTCCACCCTCGCTGGAGCTCTCGCTGTTCGTCGCGGCCGCCTCGCCCGCCGCCGTGGACGCCGGAGAGTTCCGACTGGTGGTCGGGCCCAACCTCGGGGCACCGGCCGCCGGCCGCCACCTCGGCCGCTTCGTCGACCTGCTCGGGCCGGCCGCCCGCGCGGGCCTCGACGAGATCGCCCGGCTGGAGCAGGAAGCCGGCCCGGACGCCCTGCTGGCCGAACTGGTCTACCTGCCGGAGCGGGCCCGCGCGGCCAACGTCGCCGTCCGACCGGCGGTCCGCACCCACGAGATCGTGCTCGGCACCGTCCCCGGCGTGCCGCGCCGGCGCGTCGTGCCGCTCGACGAGCTGGCGGTCGGGCTGCACGCCGGGCGGCTGAGCGTCGAGTGGCCCGCCGGGGGCGCGCGCGTCGTCGGCGTGCAGGGGCACATGCTCAACTCGATGGGCGCGCCGGCGCCGGTGCGCTTCCTGCTGGACGTCGCGGCCGACGGGCGCTGCCAGTTGGCCCCGTTCTCCTGGGGGCCGGCCAACGGCCTCTCGTTCCTGCCGCAGGTCCGGTACGGCCGGACCGTCCTCTCACTCGCGCAGTGGCGCCTCGACACCGCCGACCTGCCGGCCAGGGCGTCCGCCGATGCCTTCGCGGACGCCCTGGCGGCATGGCGGGAGCGGTGGACCGTACCCCGCCGGGTGTACCTGAGTTCGGGCGACAACCGGCTGTTGCTCGACCTGTCCGACCCGGACCAGACCGAAGTGCTGCGGGAGGAGCTGAAGGGTCTGCCCGACGCGCGGTCGGCGCTGCTCCAGGAGGCGCTTCCGGGCCTGTCGGACGCATGGCTGCCAGGCCCGGACGGCGGACACGTCTGCGAGCTCGTGGTCCCGCTGGTCCGCACGCGGCCGGCGCAGTCCGACGAGGGCGCGCCGACGGACCGGTCCCGGCCGGCCGGCGCGGCCGGGGGAGCGGCGTCGCCTGACGGCGCGGCACCAGCGGGCGGCACGGCACCGCCGCCGGTCGTCGACGGGGTGGCCGGGGCGCGGTCCGAGACCCGGCTCAGGCCGCCGGGCAGCGACTGGCTCTACCTGAAGCTCTACGGCAGCCGCTGGCAGCAGGACGAGCTGATCGCCGGACCGGTCCGGACCTTCGGGGAGTTCGTCACCGCCGCCGGGCTCGCCGACAGCTGGTTCTTCGTCCGCTACACCGACCCCGAGTGCCACCTACGGATCCGCTTCCACGGCGAGCGGCCCGTCCTGCTCGGCCCGTTGATGGACCAGGCCTGCCGCTGGGCCGGCGACCTGGTGGCGACCGGGCTCGGCACCAGGTTCGGCTTCGACACCTACGAGCGGGAAGTCGAGCGGTACGGCGGCAGCGAGGGCATGCGCGCGGCGGAGGCGGTCTTCGGTGCCGACAGCTCCTCGGCCGCGCGGCTGCTCCAGGCCGGCGAGGACGGCGAACTAGCCCTGGACCGCACCGATCTGGCGGTCAGCAGTGTCGACGACCTGCTCGGCTCACTGGGCCTGGCGCCGGACGAACGGCTGGCATTCTGCCGCGGCGCGGGCGACACCACCCGCGACGGCGGCGACGAGTACCGGCAGCGCGGACACCGGCTACGGGAGGCGCTCGGCCGGCCCGACTGCCCCGACACCACCGTCCTGCGCCTGATACTGGCGGAGCGCCGTGCGGCCCTCGCACCCGCCGCCGACCTGCTCACCGCCCTCCACCGGGAGGGCCGGCTCGCGCGGAGCCGCACCGAGCTGTGCCGCTCCTTCGTCCACATGCACCTCAACCGGCTGGTGGGTCTGGACGGCGACGAGCGGCGGGTGCTCGAACTGCTGCGCCGCACCAGGGAGGGGCTGGCCCGGGCCCCGGTCGCCTGACCGCCGAGCGGAATGCGGCGGAGGCGCAGTACTTCGCGGCAGGAGACCCTGGCGAGGCGGTGTGACTCCATGGCGCCGGCTTCGTCTACCGCACTGGCCGTGACAGCCGAGACGGCGACAACCGAACTCGCCGGGGCGCGCGGATCGCGATGTGGGTGACCGGTCGGGCGGAGGCTGCGGATCAGGTGTAGACCTCGTGGGCGTACTCCTCACGGCTCAGCTTGAAATCGTCCGGCCGGTCGCGGCGGAGCTCTTCGTATCGCGTGCAGAAGACCCCGAGCGCCTCGTTGAGCCGGCAGCCGGACGCGTCCCTGATCATCCGAAGCGCCGGGCCGATTCGACGGTCCAGGATGTAGCGGTCCAGGACATCGGGGTCCACACCCTCCGGCAGCTCTTCCATGCGCCAACCATAGTGACCGCGGATTCAGTCCCGCCAGCCCGAGATCACTTGGCGAACGGTCAATTCACCTGCCGTCAGGACGGGCTGATCACGGGCAGGCGTCAGCCTCCAGGTCGGCGAAGCGTCAGCAGGCACCGGGCGTGAGACACATCTACGTGTCTGGAGAACCGTCCCGGTTCACCTCTGCGAGCCACCCGGTCCCGGACGGCAGCGGGCCGACCGCCGCGCCCATCCGGCCCGCCGGGCCTGTCACGGCCCCTGGAGCCTGAACAGGCCCGGGGCGAACAACATCACGGCCTCACTGGCAGCGTTCGGCGGTGGTGCGGCCGGCGGTGACGGCCTGATCGAGACGCTCCGCGGGCCGGGGCAACCGGATGACAGGGCACCCGTACGCGACGGTACGCGCCAGCGCCAGCGCGATCCCCGCGACGGCCGCCAGGGCCAAGCCCTCGTCGACGCCGAGCCCGTCACCGGGCAGGACGAAGCCGTCGAGCACCCGGGTGACCTCCGCGGGCACGCCACCGCTCTCGCCGTCCTTCGGGTTCAGGTCTCTGCCGCAGCGAGGACGGCCGCGGCCAACTCCTCCAGCGCTCGGTCGCCGGTGCGTGCGGCCAGCCCGGCCACCCACGCGGCGGCCTCCGCGGTCGAGCGCTCGCCCGCCCCGAGCGCGGCGGCGAGCTCGGCACGCCGCCGCTCCACCTTCCGCTCGTCCTCGGCCTGCCGCGCCCGGTCGCGCTGCGCCCGGGCGGCGTGGTGGGCGGCGAGGACCGCCCGTTCGATGGCGAAGACCGCCGGGTCGATGTCACTTGCGGGCCGGTGGGCGTCCGGGCCGGGGGAGTGATGGGGGTCCGTCATGACCGGCCCAACCGTCGGCCGGCCGTACCGGTAACGGGTGAGGTGATCGGCTCCAGCCGGCCCGCCGCTGGCCGGCGCCCCGGGCTTGAGCTGGTGGCTTGGTGGTGGCTCCTGGCAGGTACCCCGTCGTTTCCGGCGTCGTGTCGGACGTAGCTCCGGCAGGCCGTTGAGGTGCCCCGTTCATGGCGTGGCTGAGGGGGGTTCGCCCGGCCGCCGGGTGTGGTCGTCACGGTGGCCGGGCTCTGAGCGGTGGAGGGACCGGTGCGGACGGGGCCCGAGGGGGAGCCTCTGTCCGCACCGCGTTCTGCCTCACCCGGTCTTCTTCTCACCCGGAAGGGGGCTGCCAAACGGGCTGATCGGACCAAGGAGGGCACATGAGGCGAGCGGGTGGGCGCTATCCGGCGTGGCCGGCCGTGAGCCGGCGATGGGTGCTCCGGACGAGTTCGTGTCAGAACGGCGCGGCCGGCAGGTAGCCGCCGAGAGCGGCGAGCACGCCGAACGAGACGTCGACGCTCACCCGGCCCTGCTTCCGCGGTGGCGTGCGAGGAGGTTGCGGGCCCGGGCGGCGTCGGCCAGGGCAAGACGCGGCTGGCGGCGGAGTTCGCCGACCGCTCGACCCGGGGCGGCTGGACCGTCGCCCAGACCCGGCACCGCAGCGAGGTCGCCTCCGCGGGGGCGGGGGCGGGACGCTGGCGGTGCGGCCGCCCGGTCTGGTCGTGGTCGTCGACTACGCGGAGCGCTGGCCGCCCGCGGAATCCGGTGTCCGTAGCGGCGGTGTTGTGCGCAGTCGGCTCCACGGCCGTCGAACAGGCCCGGGCCCCTGAAGGCGTCACCTCGTACGCGGCTTCCGACATCGTCGCCTCCTGGCCGGCACCGGGCGTACCGAGGAAGCCGTGGCCGTCCTCGAACCGCGAGTGGACGCTGATCTGGCCCGTCGACCCGGTCTGCGGCAGGAGCTGAGTTCCGAGGTGAGTCGCGCCGGCAACTCGGGGCCCGGGTGATCCGGCCGAGGTCGGCTGCGGTGAGGTTGCCAAGGCGCGCTTGACCCGCCTGACGGACCGCCGGAGAAGGTGGTGACCGGTCGAATCACCGACCAGGAGGATCCCGGGGCCGAGGGAGGACCGGCGCGATTGCCGAGTGGCCCCGCTCGCGTTGCCCTGGTCGGGTGATCGGCGCGAATCGGAACTCGGTCGAAGCGTGTCGGACCGGTCCGGATTACGCGCAGACTATAGGTAGATCATATGCCTGGCTGGAAACTGTCCTTCTGCGCGGCCGCCGCCATCCTGATACTGGCCGCTGCGGGCTCCGTCACCGCTCACCCGCGCGGCGGACCGGGCGCCAGCGGGTTGGTGCTGTCGGTGACAGCGACGACGGGGGCCCGAGCCCCCGCAGCGCTCGAAGGCCCCGGGTGCACAGTGCCCACACCGGGTTCGCCGTCGCCTGGTGGGCCTGGTTCCCCGTCGCCTGGTGCGCCTGGTTCCCCGTCGCCTGGTGGGCCTGGCTCGCCGTCGCCCGGTGCGCCCGGAGGCGGGGTGCCCGGAGGTGGGGTGCCCGGGGTTCCCGCGCCGGGTGGTTCTGCGCCCGGGGCGCCCGCACCCGGGGGGCCCGTGCCCGGCGCTCCCGGGGGCGGGGCGCCAGGAACGTCTGCGCCTGGAGGTGGAGTACCGCTGGTTCCCGTCCCGGGAGCGCCCGCAGGCGGCGTACGGGCTCCCGCACCTGGCGGTCCGGTCCCTGGCGGTGGTGCGCCCGGGATCGGCGGGCCGGGGGGCCCTGCGGGCGGGGCGCCGGGAGCCGGTGGTGGTGCGGGCGGTGGCGGTGCTCCCGGGACGGGTGCTCCCGGGGCGGGTGCTGCCGCGCCAGGGGCTTCCGGGGGCGGAGCCGGGCCTGGGGGTCCTGCGGGGGGTCCTGCGGGCGGGGCGCCGGGAGCCGGTGCGGGTGCGGGTGGTGCGGGCGGTGGCGGTGTTCCCGCGCCCGGCGCGCCCGGCGCCGGCGCGCCCGGGGGAGGCGCTGCTGGTGCTGCGCCCGGAGCGCCCGGAGCGCCCGGAGCGCCCGGAGCGCCCGGAGCGGTGGCCGCGGGCGGGGCGGCGGGAGCGGGTGCGGGTGGTGCGGGCGGTGGCGGTGCTGCCGCGGCGGGTGCTCCCGGGGCGGGTGCTGCCGCGCCAGGGGCTTCCGGGGGCGGTGCCGGGCCGGGGGTACCTGCGGGCGGTGCCGGGGCGGCGGGAGCCGGTGCGGGTGGTGCCGGCGGTGGCGGTGTTCCCGCGCCCGGCGCGCCCGCAGCCGGTGCTGCCGCCGCGGGTGCTCCCGGGGCAGGTGCTGCTGGTGCCGCCCCCGGGGCGCCCGGAGCGGTGGCTGCCCCCGGGGCGCCCGGAGCGGTGGCCGCGCCCGGGGCGCCGGGGGCGGGGGGTAAGCCCGCGAACTCGCCGAGCGCCTCCGCCGGCGCGTCCACGACACCCTCCCGATCCCCGGGGGCGCACGTCGGGGGGAACCATGTGTCGTCGCCTCTTCTGGGCACCGGTCGCTTCGGCCACAGCAAGCCCCCGCTGTCGCACGCTGTTCTGCTCTTCTTCCTCCTCCTGTTCATTCCCGCGATCGCCGCCGCGGCCATGGCATGGCATCGCTACAAGCCGAGCCGCTCGTCCGACTCAAGCTGAGGGGTGCCGTGGAACACGTACTCGCGATGATCGGCATCGTCGTCGGATTCGTCGTCGTCGCCGGGGGCGCTGTCCTGCTCAACAACCGCAGGACGAGGCGGTCGGCGTCGGGGGAGGAGGCACGCGACGGCACTGCCGAGTACCTGACGATGATGGTCAGCGTGTTGTACGCCTTGGTGCTGGGCGTCGCGCTGGTGACGGTGTGGGAGGCCAAGGACAGCGCCAGTACCAACATCAGCGCCGAGGCCGGGGCGCTGCACCAGATGTACCTGCTCGCCGATGCGCTGCCGCCCGACGCCGCCCAGCATGCCCGCTCGGCGACGGACACGTATGCCGCCTACGTCCGGAACGAGGAGTGGCCCCTGATGGAGCAGGGCAAACCGCTGGGCCCGCGCGGCTGGGCGCTGCTGCGCGACGTGCAGAACGCGTGGACGTCCTTCGAGCCCAGTACCAACGCGCAGCAGCAGGTGGACCAGGTGGCGTTCGGGGAGCTCTCCGTCGCCTACCAGGCGCGCCACGGCCGGGAGGCGAACCAGGGCATGTCGGGCGTCATGTGGTTCGGCCTGCTCGCCGGCGGCGTGCTCACCCTGGGCCTGATGTTCCTCTTCGGGATCGAGCGCACGGGCACCCATCTGGTTCTGGCTACGGGCTTCACCAGCCTCATCGTCTTCATGGTCGTCCTGATCTACGCCCTGAACTCGCCCTTCGGAGGCCTGCTGGGCCTGACGTCCGCGCCGTTCGCCGAGGTCGTCGTCGGGGTCTGACCGGGGCCCGTCGTCAGCTGCGGGGGTCGTCGCTCAGGTTCCCGCGCGCCCCCAGCCGCACGGACGGCACCTTCCCGGGCACCCGGCCCCGTACGGCCCCGCTCCACTGCGGTGAAGAGGTCCGCTCCGCTTGCCCGAAGTGGTCCTGACCTCGGGTTCCGGGGGAGTGGCGGGGCCGTTCGGGGTTAGACGGGGGCCGTGTGGAGATTCCTTTCGGTTGCCGGGTTGTGGAGTGGAGCGGTCGCGGCTGCGGCGGCTGCCGTGGTGGTGTCGCCGTGGTGGTGGACCGCAGCCGGGCCCTCGGTGGCCGTGGCGGTGGTCGCGCTGGCGGACGTGCTGCAGACCAGGCACTCGGTGCTGCGCAACTACCCGGTCCTCGGGCACCTGCGGTTCGCGCTGGAGGGCATCCGGCCGGAGGTCCAGCAGTACTTCGTCGAACGCAACGTGGACGGGCGCCCCTTCGACCGCGACACGCGCGGCATCGTCTACGCGCGGGCGAAGGGGAGCGACGCGGAGGAGCCGTTCGGTACGGAGCTGGACCTGTACGAGAGCGGGCGCGAGTTCCTGGTGCCGTCGATGGCACCGGTCCCGGTGCCCGAACGGGCGCCGCGGGTGCGGGTGGGAGGGCCGCACTGCACCCGGCCGTACGAGATGGCGCTGCTGAACGTGTCCGCGATGAGCCTCGGCTCGCTGTCGGCCAACGCCGTGCTGGCGCTGAACACCGGTGCGGCACTGGGCGGTTTCGCCCACGACACCGGGGAGGGCGGCCTGTCCGAGTACCACCTGCGTCCCGGGGGCGACCTGGTGTGGGAGATCGGCACCGGCTACTTCGGTTGCCGCACCCCGGACGGGGACTTCGACGCGGCCCGGTTCGCGGACAAGGCGGCGCACCCGCACGTCAAGTGCGTGTCGTTGAAGCTCAGTCAGGGCGCCAAGCCGGGCATCGGCGGGGTGCTGCCCGGCCCCAAGGTCAACGCCGAGATCGCGGCGGTCCGCGGTGTGCCGCAGGGGCGGACCGTCGTCTCGCCGCCCTACCACCGGGTCTTCTCCACCCCGCGCGAGCTGGTCCGCTTCATCGCGCGGATGCGCGAGCTGGCCGGCGGCAAGCCGACCGGCTTCAAGCTGTGCGTCGGCTCGCGCCGCCAGTTCCTGGCGGTGTGCAAGGCCGTGCTGGAGGAGGGGGTGGCCCCGGACTTCATCGTGGTGGACGGCGCGGAGGGCGGCACCGGCGCCGCTCCGCTGGAGTTCGCCGACCACGTCGGCATGCCGCTCACCGAGGGCCTGATGACGGTGCACGACGCCCTGGTGGGCACCGGTCTGCGGGACGTGATCCGCATCGGTGCCAGCGGCAAGGTGGCCACCGGCAGCGACCTGGTGAAGCGGCTGATCCAGGGAGCCGACTACACCAACGCCGCCCGGGCCATGATGTTCGCCGTCGGCTGCATCCAGGCCCAGCGCTGCCACACCAACACCTGCCCCGTCGGCGTGGCCACCCAGGACCGCCGCCGGGCCCGCGCCCTGCACGTGGGGGACAAGTCCCAGCGGGTGCGGCGCTACCAGGAGGCGACCGTCAAGAGCGCACTGCAGATCATGGCGGCGATGGGTGTCGACGAGCCGGCCCGCCTGGGCCCGCACCTGCTGCAGCGCCGGATCGACCCGCAGACCATCCGCTCCTACGCGGACCTCCACCCCCGGCTGGCCCCGGGCCAACTCCTGGACGAGGCGCCGCAGTCGTGGGCCCGGGACTGGCACGCGGCCGACCCCGACCGCTTCACCCTCTGAACACCCCCGAAAGGAGACCGCCGCCACCCTGCGCGCCCTCCTTCCCCACCTGCGGCCCATCGAGGACCGCTCGCACCCGGACGACGCCCGGCGGCGCTTCGAGGACTGGCGCGCCTCGCAGCTGCACCTCGACGATCCCCGCCACGACCACCGCCTGCTGGGCCGCCTGCGCAGCGCGCTGGACAACCGGGACCACGACGTCCGCCCGTCGGCATGCGGTCACCGGCTGCGGGCAGGCGGTGACCGCACGCAGCGTGGGGCCGTCCCCTGCGCGGTCCGGCCCGGTGCCGGTCCGGCTCAGCCGTCGGCGGTGCTGTCCGCGTGGATGGTGAAGACCCGGTCGAGACCGACGACGGCGAGCACCCGCAGCGTCTTGGCCGGGACAGCGCTCAGGGCGAGGTCCGCGCCGACGGCGTGGGCGAGACGGCGGGCCGCCAGGAGGGCGGTGATGCCGCTGGAGTCGCAGAAGTCGAGACCGGCCAGGTCGATGACCAGGCGCTGGCCCTCGTCCAGGGTGAGTTCGTCGAGGTATCGGCGCAGGTCGGGGGCGTGCTCGTAGTCGAGGTCGCCGGTCACCCGCAGGACGGGACCGGCGGCGTCGTCGTACCGGTTGATGGTCAGGCTCATGGTGTGGAGTGGGTAGGCGGGGCGGGAGTGGGGCGGGCGGCGGGGACGCCCAGGGCCAGCAGGGCGGTGTCGTCGTCCAGACCGTCGCCGAAGCCCTTGAGTAGGACGGTCAGGGCGTCGATCAGCTCGCGGGGGGAGGCGGGTGCGTGGCCGGCGGCGAAGGCGAGCAGGGCGTCGTCGCCGAAGAGGCTCTCGCGGGTAGGGCCGGTGCGGGCCTCGGTGAGTCCGTCGGTGTACAGCAGGAGGCAGTCCCCGGGGTCGAGGACCGTCCTGGCGGTGGTGAACGGGGCCTCGGGCAGGATGCCGACCAGGAGACCCCCGGGGGTGGGGAGGAACGCGCTGCTGCCGTCGGCGCGCAGGACCAGGCTCGGCGGGTGTCCGCCGGAGGCGACTCGCACGCTCACCCGGCCTTCGTCGCCCTCGTGTTCCAGGAGGCCGAAGACGGCGGTGCAGTAGCGCGGGTCGCCGGCGGCCGCGTAGTGCTCGTGCAGGACGGCGTTCAGGGTGGTCAGCGCGGCGGCGGGCTCCGGGTCGTGCAGGGCCGCGGCCCGCAGCGTGTAACGGGTCAGTGAGGTCAGGGAGGCCGCCTCGGGCCCCTTGCCGCACACGTCGCCGAGGAAGAACGCCCACCGCCCCTCACCGACGGGGAAGAGGTCGTAGAAGTCGCCGCCGAGCCGGTCGGGGGAGGCGGTGTGGTAGTACACGGCCGTCTCCAGCCCCGGGACGGCGGGCAGCGAGGAGGGAACGAGCGACTTCTGCAGGGCGGCGAGGGCCTCGGCCAGCCGTTGCCGGTCGCGCTGTGCCTGCCGCAGGGCGGCCTCGGCGTCGGCGCGGGCCTGCTCGGCCTCCTCGCGCCGACGCAGGAGCTCGGCCTCATAGGCCCGCCGGTCGGAGGCGTCGGTGACGGTGGTGCGGATCAGCAGCGGCTCCCCGCCGCTGCCGTGCCTGATCACGGAGGACACCAGCACCGGCAGCCGGCCGGCGCTCTTGTCCTTCGCCCTCATCTCCAGGGCGATGCCGTGCACTTCGCCCTGCATGCGCAGCAGCGGTGCGAAGTGCGTCTCGTGGTAGAGCTTCCCGCCGACGGTGAGCAGGTCGGTGAAGCGCATCCGGCCGATCACGTCGGTGCGTTCCAGACCCAGCCAGCCCAGCAGCGTGGCGTTGATCTTGGCGATGGTGCCGTCCATCAGCGTCGACAGGTAGCCGCAGGGCGCCTGCTCGTACAGGTCCTCGGCGCTGTCCTCGAGCAGCGCGGTGAACGCGGCGCGGGTGCTCGCACTGTCGTCGAAGGGGCCCGGCTCCTCGCCGACCCTGCACATCACCGCAGCCCTGCGAGGAACCCGAGGACGGCGTCGGCGGTGGCCTCGGGCGCGCTGAGCTGCGGGCAGTGGCCGGTGGCGTCGAGGGTGACCAGCCGGGAGGAGGGGATGGCGGCGTGCACGTACGCGCCCACCTCACGGGGCGCGATCACGTCCTGGGCGCACTCCAGCACCAGCGTGGGGACCGTCACCTTCTTCAGGTCCTCGCGGCTGTCGGACAGGAACGTCGTGCGGGCGAAGACCCGGGCGACGTCCGGGTCCGTGGCGCAGAAGCTGTTCGTCAGTTCCCGGCCCAGCTCGGGCCGGTCGGCGTTGCCCATGATCACCGGCGCCATGGCGGCGGACCAGCCCAGGTAGTTGGACTCCAGGGTGGCCAGGAGCTCCCCGACGTCCTCGGCGCTGAACCCGCCCCGGTACCCCTCGTCGTCCACGTAGCACGGCGAGGGTGCCACCATCACCAGCGCACCGATCCGCTCCGGCGCCGACTCCGCCGCCAGCACGCCCACCATCGCGCTCACCGAATGCCCCACGAACACCGCGTCGCGCAGGTCCAGCTCCCGGCACACCTCCACCACGTCCTGCGCGTAGCCGTGCAGCGAGGAGTACCGCTGCTCGCTCCACGCCGCCGGGTCCGACCCGCCGCAGCCCACGTAGTCGAACAGCAGGACCCGGTAGCGGTCCACCAGGGCGGGCACGATCAGGCGCCACATGTTCTGATCGCAGCCGAAGCCGTGGGCCAGTACGACCGTCGGCCCGTCGGCCGGCCCGAGCAGCGTCACGTTGTTCCTGCGTAGAACATCCATGACGGCCATCCTCCCATCAGGCCCGCCCCCGTCCGGACCCGGGAGTCGCTCGGTGGGCCTGCTGCGGCCAGCGGCGTTGAGGACGCCCTCGCCACCGTCACCGTGCGGGTGCCGCTGTCGCCGCCTTCGAGGACCAGTGGGTCAGGCCGCGCCCGGTGGCGCCGTCCACGGCCGGGTGCTCCTCGGCGGCCGGGCGCAGGTCTCGGCCGTCCCTGGCCGTCCCCGACGCCGCGGCGCCGTCCAGCGGCACGGCGACGTGGCATGCGCACCGGTGCGCATGCCACGTCGCCTTCCCCGGGGTTCGGCCGGGACCTACCAGCGGTACCAGCGGCTGCGGTTGCCCGATGCGCCGGTGCCACGGGCCACGAAGCCCAGCAGCCAGACCACCAGGACCACGACCGCCACCCACCAGAGGGCCTTCAGTGCGAAGCCCGCACCGAACAGGAGCAGAGCCAGCAGCAGTACCAGCAGAAGGGGAACCATGTCGACCTCCGTAGTCAGCGTCAGCGAACCGCTTGCCCCGCTCCGTGGCACATATACGGAGGAATGTTCCCGCCGTACGCGGGCAGGCGGCGGACCAACGACGTTCCGACGAAGCGGAGGCCGCGATGAGTGCCAGCGACAAGATCGAGAACACCGCCGACAAGGCCAAGGGCGCGGTCAAGGAAGGCATCGGCAAGCTGACCGGCAACGAGCGCCTGCAGGCCGAGGGCCGGGCGGACAAGACCAAGGGCGACATCAAGCAGGCGGGCGAACACGTCAAGGACGCCTTCAAGGACTGACCCTTCACGGTCTGCGGCGGGGGGGGGGGCCCGCCCCGGGGGGGGGCCCCCCCCCCCCCGCCGGGGGGGGGGGGCGGGGGCGCGGGGGGGGGGGGGGCCGCCGCCCGCCCCCCCCCCCCCCCCGCCCGGGGCCCCGCCCCGGCCACGTCGGTCCGGGCCGCGCGGTCCTGCTCCACGACGGCCTCCGGGCGGGCCGGGCACGCCCGCGCCCCGGTGGGGCCCGTCAGTCCGTGGCCGGCAGGGCGTTGTCCAGGAGGATCTCCGCCGCCTGCGCGTGTCGGCCGCAGTCCGGCTCGCCCAGCACCATCGCCGCCGCCGTCGCCGGTTTCGGGACCGGACTCTCCCTCATCGTGGCCGTCGGCGCCCAGAACGCCCTCGTCCTGCGCCAGGGCGCCCGCCGACAGGCCGTCCTCGCGGTGGTCGCCGTCTGCGCCGCCTCGGACGCGGCGCTGATCGCGCTCGGCGTCACGGGCGTCGGCACGGTGGTCACGGCCCGGCCGGCGTCGAAGTCCGCCGTGGGCCTGGTCGGCGGAGCGTTCCTGCTCTGCTACGGCGTCCTGACGGACCGTCGGGTGCTGCGCCCGGACCCGGCGGCCGCGCTCACCGGCGGCGGACCGGCGGCGGTGACCGTCCGGCGAGCGGTCCTGACCTGCCTGGCGATCACCTGGCTGAACCCACACGTGCCGGGCACGGTTCGCCGGGCGACGCCGGGCGTTCGGTTCGACGAACGCCCGGTCGAGGATCGTGCTCCGGCCCCCACTCCCCTCGTGGTGGGGGCCGGAGCGGGCCTCAGTCGCGCCGACGAGAGAGAGCTTGCAACGGGGACGGCTGGACGGCCATGCATTAGCCTCTGGGCCTAATAGTCAACAACGCGGCAGGTCAGCGCGGCTGCGGGGAAACCGGAGGAAGGTTCGTGATCGCACTGAGGTTCGGGGTCGCGGACCTCGCGAGGACCCGGTTCGTCATATCCCCGCTCGACCACCTGATGGCCGGCGCGGCCCGGTCGGGCGTTCATCAGGGCAGCGGGTCGCGCAGCGAGCGCTGGTGGCGGGACATCCGCCGCCACGTGCCCCACCGGGCCGTGCGCTTCCTCGAGGTGGTCAACGCGAGCCCGGTCGGCGTTCCCGACTTCATGGTGGCGGACCTCGACGCCGTCCGCCGGCAACTGACCGACGAGCTCGACGCGCTCCTCTCCGTCCCGCAGCAGGTCGTGGAGGAGGATGTCGCCATGTTCGGCAGCGGCCCGGAAGTCCCGGCCGCCCTGGCCCGGTTGCGCGAGGACGGCAGCCGGGGCCTGCGCGAGGTCAGCGACGGTGCCTGGGCGCTGTTCCAGGCCTGCCTCGCCCCGGACTGGCCTGACATCCGCCGCGCCCTGGAGGCCGACATCGCCGTCCGGGCCCGCACCGCCGCCCGCTCCGGGATCGGCGAAATGCTCGACTCGCTCCATCCGAAGGCCGTCTGGCGGGACGAGGGAGTGCTGGAGTGCACCCTCGGCGAACTGGAGGGCTCCTTCGAGCTCGGCGGCCGGGGTCTGGAACTGCGGCCCAACTACTTCGTCCAGCGGAGCATCAGCCTGTTGGCCGGGCCGGACCGCCAGAGCCTGCTGCTGCACCCGATCGCGGCCCCGACCGCCGAGCCCGCGGCCCGGACACCGGCCGCCGACGGCCTCGCCGCCGTGCTCGGCCCCGCCCGGGCCCGCGTCCTGCGCGCCGTCGCCGGCAGTGCCTGCTCCACCACCGAACTCGCCCAGCGGCTCGGCGTCACCCCGCCCTCCGCCTCCGCCCATGCCGCCGCCCTGCGCACGGCCGGCCTGATCGCCACCCGCCGTGAGGGCAAGCGGGTCCGCCACACCCTCACCGACGTCGGCCACGACCTCCTCCTCGACAACCCGCCGCCTCCGCCCCCGGTCTGAGCGTCGGTTGACGGGCGGCTCGGACGCAGATCCCGGCCACCGACGTACGGTCGGGACCCGCTCGAACGTGGATCCCGACCGTACGCGGCCTCCGGCCGATGTCGCGGAGTCCGGCTGACTCCTACTCGTAGTAGCGGCGCTCCTCGACGGGTTCCTCGCTCTCGACCCTGCGGACCAGGCGTCGGCGGCGGAACACGTTCGCGTAGGTGATCAATCCCAGAAGCCCGGCGGCCATGAGGATCCAGCCCACCAGGTGCAGGTTGACGCCGTTCACGTGCCAGTCGGTCGCGAAGGCCATGATGGCGCCGAGGGCGAACAGTACGATGCAGCCGCCGATACCCATGCCGTCTCACTCCTCGTCGGTCGGTTCGCTCCTCGGGTTCCCTGAATCCGAACTTGAATGTCGGCGGCTTCCCGCGGGCTGCCCGGGGAACCGTCGTCCGGGGCTGCGGGAAGGGGTGGCTGTTGCCGGTCGAGCAGGGCGCGGACTTCCGCCAGCCGCCCGGCGAGACCGCGGCGGTACCTGCTCCGGCCCGGCGTCCGCTCGCGGCCGGCGGCCCGACCTTCTCCGACCCGGCCCGCCAGACCTGACGGGCCGGGTCGTCAGGTCTCGCCCTGTCCCGCCCTGTCCCGCCCCGGCTCGCCCGGCCGGAGCGGCCGGGCGAGCCGGGGCGGTCGCGCGCTGTTCGACGCGTCAACGACGGGAAGCCGGACGGCGCCCAGACCGGCCGGCGGCGGCGTGGGCCAGGCCGCGGTCGTCCTGGGGTCGGCGTGCCGGGGGCCGGGTGGTTCTGGTGGCTGTCGGTGGTGGCTACAGCAGGCGGACGTGGCCGTAGCGGGCGCGGGCGGCGTCGGCGCTGCGTCCGAGCGTTTCGCCGACCGCGGTCCAGGTGGCGCCGCCCCCGCGCCAGAAGCAGACCAGGAATTGACGAAGCACTACCCGACGGCCGCGACGCGGAGCCGAGCGCGGGTCTGACCGACTCGCAGTCCATCCGCGCCGGCCCGGCGGTACCGGCGCCAGCGTCACAGGCCACCCAGACCCGGCGGGTCCTCGAAGGGCGGTGGGGGCGGCGAGGGCGGCAGGCTGATCGCCTTGTCCAACGCGCGGAGCCTGCCGTGGAATTCGCCCCGGGTGGTCTTGCCGAGGATCTCGGCGTCCGCGTCGCCGAGCGGGTCGTGGAGGCGGGGACGCCACGGCTGGTGGCGCTCCCGGTGGACGGCCAGGGCCGCGCGGCCCGCCTCCGTGGTTCCGTCGGACCGGTGGTGCACGTCCGTGCTGGACCGCCAGCCCGCCACGACGAGCAGGAAGGTGCCCACTCCCGGGACCAGGGGGTCGGGGAAGCCGCGCGCGGCGACCATCCAGACGGCCGCGACGCCGAGGGCGAAGGAGGCCAGGCGGATCACGGTCAGCTGGTCGGCGGCCCGTTCGGCCGCCCGGCGGCGGCCCGGGTGATCGACCAGGCCCTGGTCGCCGAGCCGCCGGCCGACGGCGGTGATGCCCGCGGACCGCCTCAGCCGCTCCATCCGCCGCCACGCACGGCGCCGCGGCACCCGACCGAACACCCGCACGACCTCCGCTTCCACCGCGTCCCGCGCGACCGGGTCCACCACGGTGAGCACCCCGTCCGCCACCGACACCCGGCCGCCGAGCACCATCGAGGCCAGCACCGTCTCCGCCAGCGACCTGGCCCCCCGGTGCAGGTAGGCGACCTCATAGATCGTCAGTTCCTCCTCCGGCGCCCGCGGGACCACCAGCGCGTCCACGTACGCGCGGTGCGCCCGCCGCAACCGCACGGCGCCGATCGCCGTCAGCGCGAAGGCCGCGGCCAGTACGACGATCCACCCCACGACAGACCCCCTCCCCGCGCCCGCCGGCGCACTCCGGGTTGATGCCCGGGCCGGCCGGCCGTCACGCAGTGGCCGACGAGCCCGCCCGGCGGCGACGGCCTGGTCCGGGCACTCGGCGAGCCGGGGCAGCCGGCTGGCGGGGCACCCCCGCGGCCGCCAGCCGGCGGGCGCACTCGTCGTGGTCGGCCCACGACACCCACCGCCCGGCACCGTCCCCGTCGCCGAGGTAGCGCTCCAGCACGCCGAGCTGACTCCAGGCCAGGGCACAGGCCGGCGCGACCACCTCGATCCGGTGTCCGGACGCCCGGTACGCCAACGCCTGAGCCCGGGCCTCGCCCGGGTCGGCGAGAGCGGTCTCCACCACCGCGTCCAGCCGCTGCGCGCGCACGTACTCCTCCACAGCCGCCTGCCAGCGGCGGGTGTCCGGACGTGCGCCGGCACCGGCTGTCCGGACATCCCCGGCCAGCAGCGTCTCGTAGTGCCGGTGCGCGGCCTTGTAGAGGTCGGAGCCCAGGCGCACGGCGCCACCGCGCCGACCCAGGACCGGCAGCAGCAGGTCGCCGAGGGCGCTCTTCCCACTGCCCGGCGACCCAGCCACCAGCAGCACCACCGGCGTCTCCTGCGACAGCGCCCCACCAGTCCAGGTGGGAAGGATCAACCGGGTCAGGATCCGGCTGCTCTCGGCGTCCGACAGGACCACTCCGCCGAACTGCCCCGGTAGGTCTGTTTCGCCTGTGTCACCTGTGTCCGGACCATCGCCGATTGGTTCGCCGGTGACCCGTCTCAGCGAACTTTGACCGGTCTCAACGGAGGTTCGCCGATCGATGGTTGTCTCACCGAAGTTTGACCGTCGGGTTGTGCCCACGGCGTGGTCATAGTCGATCTTGTCGGGGGTGGTGGCTAACCTGCCGCGATGCCGAAGGTCGGCGATCAGGGGGGAAGGGGCTGCAGTGGGTGGCAACGAGTGGACGATGACCGGGCCGTACCAGGAGGATCTGGCAGCGGCGTTTCGGCAGGCCCAGGACCTGGAACTGGTGCGGGACGATCGGGGCTTCCCGGGACGCGGCATCGTCGAGCTGTGGCAGGACGCGACGTGGCAGGAGTACATCGGGACCGGGGGCACCGGTACGGTGCTCGACTTCTACGAGCTGGCCGTCACCGAGGACGATGCCCCCTTTGTGATGCGCCCCTTGTCCCAGCATGAGGTCCTGGCCTGGGCTCCCGACGGCCGTCCGACCCGCGAGCAGTGGGACGCCGCGAAGCGCCGGTTGCTCGAACCGGTTGGGCGGGGGAAGGGCCGTTGCACGGTGCTCTATCGCGACGGCCGGCCGTCTGAGGTCGGTTACTGGGGCTGCACCGCAGACTGACCCCGGCCTTGGAGCGGGAGCCGGTCAAACTTCGTTGAGACAGGTCGAACTTCGGTGAGACGGGGCTGTCCCGACAGGGCTGGGACCGTGGCCAGCTACCGATGGAGCGGGGCGTCCTCGATGGCGGCGACGAGGAGGGCGTGGACAGCGGCCGCCGCCTCCCGGGTCGCCAAGTCCTCGCTCGTCAGCTGGGAGGCGGCGCGCCCGCCGTGCCCGGCCGGGCCGGACCGCGTTCACCGGCCGCCGGTGCCGGTGTCGGACCGGCCTGCGGCGGTGGCGGCCGCGAGTTCGGCGGCGAGGACCGCGAGCTCGGTGGGCGAGGTCGCCGAGAACGCAGGACGGGAAGGCGGCGGCGATCGCGCAGACGGCGACCAGCGGCATCCGCTCGCCGGGGCGAAGCTCGGGCAGGGTGCCGGTGGTGTGCGAGGCACCGAGCACCCCGTCCTCCGCCCGCTCGGCAGCCTGCGGTCCGACCGATCCGTCCGTCGGCCACGGGAACGCGACAGGAGGAGCGCCGGGCACCGGGGTGTGTCCGATCAGGCAGGAGGGGCTGCCTCTGTGGCTCTGGTAGGGCCAGCCGCCCTTCTGTTATCCAGGAGGATGTCCGCTCGCCGTGTGAGAGGGAGACCATGCACGCCCAGCACCGCGCAGGCACCCATGAGGCCGAGAACGGCCGTCCACCGGCCGGCAGGCCTGTCGGCCGGGGCACGCCGCCGCTCGTGGCCCTCCAGCGCAGCGTCGGCAACGCGGCGGTCGTCCAGATGCTCCGCAGAGCCGGGCACGCGGGGGCTGGGGGAGGACACCAGCAGGGCGACGAACTCGATCTGCGGCAGTCCGAGCACGCCGTTCAGCGCTCCACCGTCCAGGACGTCCTGCGCACCCCGGGGCGTCCGCTCGACCAGGACGCCCGCACCGAGATGGAGCGCCGGCTGGGCGCGGACTTCTCGGACGTCCGGATCCATACGGACGCGGCCGCGCGAGCCTCGGCGGTGGAGGTGGGCGCCCGCGCTTACACCTCCGGCCACCACGTCGTCATCGGCGCCGGCGGAGGTGACAAGCACACCCTCGCCCACGAACTCACCCACGTCATCCAGCAGCGCCGGGGCCCCGTCGCCGGGACCGACGACGGCACCGGGCTGAAGGTCTCCGACCCCTCCGACCGCTTCGAACGCGAGGCCGAGGCCAACGCCACCCGCGTCATGCGGCGCTCGCTGCCCTCGCCGGCGCGGATCGAGGGGATGGCCGAGGGCGTGGCCGGAGGCGGCGTCCGTACCGGCGTACCGGTGCAGCGCACGTCGGAGGAGGAGGACCGTCAGGCCGCCGCGGCGCTCGCCGAGACGGCGCGCGGGCGCACCGAGCCATGGGAGCGAAGGGCGTCCACGCCCCACGACACGGAGATCGGCGTGGAGCAGACCGGTGTCCACATCGCCAGCGTCCAGGCCCCCACGGACCAGGTGATGGGCGAGGACGCGGCGTGGTCGGCCGTCGAGCTGGAGGAGAAGAAGAAGCTCCTGGGCGAGGCGATGGACCTCGCGTTCCTCGAATGGAGCGAGCGGTACGACCCCGAGCACGTCTACGTCTTCACCGCGCCGGAGTACTACTTCAGCGGCCAGGGCACCCACTTCCTGAGCGAGGACCAGGCGGCCGGCGTGGACGAGTGGCTCGCCGCCCGCCTGGCGGGTCTGCCCAGCAACTACCTGGTGGTGCCGGGGACCGTCGGCCGCCGGCGCGACCTCGGCGGGCCCGGAGCGGACCAGGCGCGCGCTGACCAGCGGACGGGCCGCGAGTCGCTCGAGAGCCAGGCGAAGGCCGAGAAGAACGACTACGCCCTGGACATGGTGGCGGAGTTGGAGGAGGTCTGGGAGCAGGGCCCTGACCTCGACGGGTCGGGCGACGTGACCGTGTTCGACAACTACGCGCCCGTCTTCCAGGGCGGCCAGGGGCCGAGGAGCTACACGAAGCGCTTCGAGGCGCCGAGCTACGGCGGAGCTCCGGACCGTTCGGAGGAGGAGATGCGGCAGGGCTTCTTCGCCATCGGGAAGGAGAAGTTCACGACCACCGTGAAGGGCGTTCAGGTCAAGCTCGAAATCTGCTCGGACAACGCCGCGGAGAGCCTCTGGACCGAACCGTACGAGGGCGTCCACATCCTGGTGGCGGCGGACTTCGGCGACGCGGGGGACAGCAAGGCCAGCATGCACGGGGACACCTTCGTCGTGGCCGACGCGGGACACTCCCAGCTCTTCGAGTCCGACAGTCCGGTTCCGCAACTGGAGAACATCAGGGATCGCCGGTACCACGCTTCCGACAAGCGGAAGATGACGAGCAAGAACGCGGAGGCGACCAGCCAAAAGGGCCGGGTCTCACTCAACTTCTACCGCACGGCGACCCGAAGGCCCGCCGCCGAGTAGCCGCCGCCCCGGTCGCGCGGGTGCTCGGGGCGGCGGTGGGCGGGCCGGGCGTCGAGCCCGGAGGCGACCAGCCCACCGCGGCTGGCCTCGTCCGCTCTGTCCGCCGCGACAGGCTGTTCTGGGACGGAGCGCACCAGCGCACCGGCGGACTGTCCGACCTGCCTGGGCCACCTCCACTGCAGCCACCCCCGCCGACCGCCGGGCGTCCCGCCGGCTGCTGTCCCGGCGCCGACGCCGCCGCCGCTCGCTGTCCCGTCCCGGCTCGTACGTCCCCGCCCAGCACCGCCGCCTGGGGGCGCCAAGTCATCAAGGCGCTCACCGCCGACGTCTCCAGGCGCTGGGTCCACAGCAGGCGGACGTCGCGGGCTCCGCGCGGCAGGACGACCAGGGAAGCGGCCGCCGAGCGCAGGCCGGCCCGGGGGCGTTCGCCGGCCGCCAGGCGCCGGTCGGGCAGCTTCAGACACAGCAGCGCGGCGGCGGCGAGGGCGAGCGATCCGCACAGGGCGAACTGGAGGGTGACGCGTCCGGGCAGCGCCGAGGAGAGGACCATCGCAGGCACGACGCCCGCGAGGTTGCACATGGAGAAGGCGCCGGCGACGCGGGTGCGTCGCTGCGGCGGGTACTGGTCGACGACGACGGTGGTGAGGGCGGAGACCAGGCTCTGGTAGCCGGCCACCGTGACCACCCAGCCGGCGGCCAGGGTCACGGTGTCGTGGGCGAGGGCGAGCAGCAGCAGGCCGAGCAGTCCCACGAGCGCCCCGCCGAGGATCCAGGGGCGGCGCATGCCGCGGCGGCTGGTGCAGTGGTCGGACAGGTGTCCGGCGACGGGGGCGACGAGGCGGACGAGGCGCCCGCCCCGACCCGCCGCCCCCGCTCCCCCCGGCCTCCGCCCGCCGGCGCCGTCCCGCCCGCCCCGGGAGCGGGCCTGTCCGCCGACGGCTGCCGCCATCCCTACTTCAGCAGGAAGTCGTACACCGCCTGCCGTCCGGCCGGGTTCGCCGCCCGGTTCTGCACCGAGTGCGCCGCGCCCGGGACGATCACGATCTGCGGGTTGTGGGCCAACTCGGCCTGCTGATAGATGAGTTCGTACGGGGTGGCCAGGTCGCGGTCGCCGCCGAGCAGCAGCACGGGCACGTCGGGCAGCCTGCGGCTCGCCGACGGGGCCGGGGGCACGCGCTCGCGCGGCCAGTCCAGGCAGACCAGGAGGCTGCCGAGCCCGGTGGCGGTGGCGGGGTCGTAGGGCCAGGTCTGCTCGGTGGTCAGCCGCTGCCGGGTGAGTTCCAGCGCGGCCGGGCGGGCCTCGACGGGCGTGTCGGTGGTGCCCCAGGGGAAGCGCGAGTCGGCGCACAGGGCGGCGGAGTGCAGGCCCTGGCTGAGCTCCTCGGCCGAGGCGGTGTCGACCTCCCGGTGGACGAGGTCGAAGAACTCCTGGAGCTTGGCGGGCTGCCCGGCGGCGGCCTCGTGCAGGATCTCCGGGACCCCGCCGTAGTCGGGGTCGATGAACTCGTAGCCGGTCAGGGCGCTGAGGATCTGCGCGCCGTTGCCGTAGCGCCGGACGGTGGCGGCGAGGTCGGCGGCCGGGTCGGTGGTGCAGCCGGTGGCCTGGCAGGCGGCGCGCAGGACGCGGGCGGTGGCGGGCATCGCGGCCAGGTCGAGGGGGTCGAAGCCCTGGGGCGGCGCCACCGAGTCGAGCACCAGGCGGGCCACGCGCGCGGGGTGGGCGAGCGCGTACCGCTCGGCGACGAAGCTGCCGTACGAGACGCCGTCCAGGGTCAGGCGCCGGGCGCCGAGGGCGCGGCGCAGCAGGTCGATGTCGGCGACGGTGTCGGCGGTGCTGTAGAGGCGGGCGTCGGGGCCGAGGGCGGCGGCGCAGTCGGCGACGGACTGCTTGCGCGGCACGGCGAGGTCGGAGGAGCCCATGTCCTCCTGGAGGCCGGGGCATTGGAGCGCGCCCCGGCCGGTGCCGCGCTGGTCGAACATGACCAGGCGGTAGTCCTTGAGGACGGGCTCCAGCTTGCCGGCCATCCGCTGGATGGTCGGGACGCCGGGCTGGCCGGGGCCGCCGGTGAGGAAGAGCAGGTCGCCCTTGGGCGCCCTGGTGGCGCGGGTCATGGCCACCGCGAGGTCCAGGGTGCCGGGGGTGGCACCACTGTGGTCGAGCGGGACGGTGAGGGTTGCGCAGGTGAACTCGGGAGCGTCCGGGCAGGGTGCCTGTCCGGTGATCCCCCCGGCGCCGCCGGCTCCGGGTAACGCCGGGGCGCCGGCGGCGAGGGCGGGGGTGGCCAGGGTGGTGCCGGCGACCACCGCCAGGGCGCCCGCCAGGGCGGCGATGCGGCCGCGCGTGCTGGTCATGTTCGTCCTTCCGCTCGCGCCGCGTCCGGGTGACGCGGTCACGGACTCAGCCTGCGCCCCGGAACGGGGCCCGTCGACCCCGACGCGCCCTCAGCCGGCCTTCCCGGCCTTCCCCACCGTCTCTGCCGTCTCGGCGAGAGTGTGGGCGACGAGGGCGTTGGCGTGGCCGTGGCCGAGGCCGTGTTCGCTCTTGAGCCAGGCGACGAGTTCCATGTGGCGGGCGAGCGGGGAGGTGCGGATGAGGTCCTTCCACTCCTCGATCGGGCGGCCGTACTTCTTCTCGACGGACGGGAAGTAGGAGGCGGGGCCCTTCACGGCGGCGGCCTTCCCGTCAGGGGTGGCGGCGGCGATCAGGACGAGGCCGGCGGTGGCGAGGGCGATGCCCAGTCCGTAGTCGTCGCGCAGTTCCTGCAGGGCGGCGAGGACGACGGCGGGGCCGGACCGTTGCTGCTCCGCCCTCCGGGGCTGCTCCGCCCGGCCACCGCTGCCGGACCGCCGGACCGGTCCCGCCCGGCAGTTCGCCGCCGCTCACCCCGCTCGGTTGCTGTCATACGGTTCCGGCTGCTGCTGCCGGTCTGCTCGCCGCCGTCCGTCCGCCGTCCCGTTCCGGTGCTGCTGCGCCGCCCCTTCGCCGTCCCGGCCTGGCTCGGCCGAGGCGCTGCTCGCCGCCGCCCTCCGCCGTCCGGCCCGCTCGGTAGCCGCCGTCCTGGCTTCCGTGTTCTGCCGGGCCGTCCCGGTCCCGGTTCGGTGGCTGTGCCGCTGGGTTTGGGTGCCTGCCAGGCGGTGGTCCAGCAGGGGACGCCTGCCGCTTGTCCCGGCCTCCCCGGCGTCAGCGTGGCAGGGTGTCGGTCCTGTTCCGGTGCTGGAGGGTTTGTGGGGAGGGATCGGGGTCAGAAGAGGACCGGCGGGCGAGAGCACGGGTCCGGACGGTGGACATCCCCCCTTCACCGTCCGGACCCGCGTCGCCGACCGGCTGGCCACCTGGAACCGCGGCCGGGCCTGCCGCTCACCAGTCGGCCTGGCTCGGACCCGGGGTCTCGCCGCGGTCGTTCCGCTTCGCTGCTCCCAGCCGGGACGACGCCGTCGGCCCGTGCGCCGCGAGTGCGCCGGTCGCCGGCCGGGACGGTCCCGTCCGGCCGGTCCGTGGTGGCAGGCCTTGCCGTCGCGCTCGCCGGGCCGACTGCCGCCCGGCCGCCGGCTGTCGTCCCTTCGCCAAGGCCGCCTGGAGGGTGACGGTCCGCCGGCCGCCCGGTCGCTGCGTGCCCCGGCTCCGCTGCCGCCGTCCCAGCCAGTCCGCTGCCGTACGGTCGGTCGTCGTCCGCTCCGCTGCCGCCGTCCGCTGTCACCGGCTGCTGGCTGCTGCTCGCCCTCCGCCGTCCCTGCCGCCGCCCGCTGTCCGTCCTGTCCGGGGCCGCTGCGCGGCACCCGGTAGTCGCCGTCCTGCTCGCCCCACCCATCTGCCGCCGTCCGCTGCCCTGGCCGGGGCCGGCCGCCGTTCGGTTGCTGTCGTACAGTCCCAGCCACCTCGGCCGGACCATTGCTGCTCTGCTGTCCGGCTGCCGTCCGGGGCACCTGAGCCCCGCCCGTCGCCAGGTCGCCGTCCCGGTCCGTCCGCTGTCGTACGGTCCGTCCCGTCCGGGCCCCGGCGGCCGCCGCCCGGCTGCCGGCCGGTGCTCGTCCCGCCGTCCCGGCGCCCGCGTCGCCGCCGTCCGTCGCCTTGGCCGGTGTCCATCCGTTGCACTCCACCTGGCTGCCGTCTCGGCCGGGCCGGCGGAGGCTGAAGGCGCCGCTGCGTTCACCCTGGAGTCGCCGGTCGCCGCTTCCGTCCGGCCGCGGCTTCCGGCCGCCGCTGGGCGGGCGCTGCCCGGGCCGGGCGGGGCAGCGGTGGTTCCGGGCGGCAACCTTTCGGTGTCCGGCGGCAGTTCGGCCTCGTGGTCTGCATCCCCTGGTAAGTCTACAGTTGTAGACTTACCAGGGGATGCTTCCGGCCCGTCGCAGCGGCGTGCGGCGCGCGTGGCACGCCCAGGAGAGGGGAGACACGGGAATGGATCTCGAACTGGCAGGCAGGCGCGCACTCGTGACGGGTTCGAGCGCGGGGCTCGGCGAGGCCACGGTGCGGCTGCTGGCGGCCGAGGGGGCGGCGGTCGTGGTGCACGGGCGGGACCGGGAGCGCACCGAGACTGTCGCCCGGCGGATCCGCGAGGCCGGTGGAACGGCCCACGCGGTCGTCGGCGACCTCGCCGACGACGACGGCGCGGCGGAAGTCGCCCGCGCCGCCACGGCGGACGGTCCCGTGGACATCCTCGTCAACAACGCGGGCTTCTACCGGCACCTGTCCTGGACCGAGGCCACCCCCGAGGAGTGGCGGCGCACCTACGACGTCAACGTCGTCTCGGGCGTGCGCATGATCCGGCACCTGGTCCCCGCGATGCGCGAACGCGGATGGGGACGGGTCGTCACCATCGGCGGCGGACTCGCCTCCCAGCCCACCGACACCCTCCCGCAGTACAGCGCCACCCTGGCCGCCCGGCACAATCTCGCCGTCTCCCTGGCGCGCGAGCTCAAGGGCACCGGCGTCACGTCCAACACGGTGTCCCCCGGGGCGATCCTCGTCGACGCCACCCGGGACCTCCTCACCGGCATCGGACCCGGCCACGGCTGGGGCGAGACCTGGGAGGAGATCCGGCCCAACGCGGTGCGGGCCATCGCCCCCAACGACCAGGAACGCTTCGGCGAACCCGGGGAGATCGCCGCAGCCGTCGCCTACCTGTGCAGCCCCCAGGCCCAGTACGTCAGCGGGGCGACCATCCGCGTCGACGGCGGGCTCATCCGCTCCGCCTTCTGAGCACCCGCCGTCCGGGCACCCGGCGCCCGCCAACTCCGGCGGCCCGGGCGGCCCGGGCACCTCCGGGCGGCTCCGGGCGCTCCGCCAACTCCGGCGGCCCGAGCGGCTCCAGCAGCTCGGGCGCCTCCAGACGGCTCCGGCCGGGCGGGATCACCCCCGGGCGCCACCGGGAGCGACGAGTGGTTGCAGCATGTCCGCGAGCAGGTCGGCCAGACGCCCGTCGTCGGCGGCGGCGAGCGCGGAGGTGCCGACGACGGTGCGCAGCAGCCATGTCCCGGCGACCAGGGCGAGAGCGAGCTGGGCGCGCACGTCCGCGTCCGGTCCTTCCAGCAGGCCCGCCAGGCGGGCGCCCACGTGGGCCTCCACGCCCCGGCGCATGATGCCGGCCGCCTCCGGGTCCGGGGCCGAGCGCAGCAGCAGGAGGAACGGGTCGAGCCGCTCGGCGCCCGCGGCGGTGCGCTCGGCGAGGGCGCGGGCGATGGCGTGTGCCAGGGCGGCGGGTTCGTCGCCGACGACGGTCGGCGGGGCGAAGGCGCGGTCGACGGCCTGCGCGAACAGGCCTTCCTTCGAGCCGAAGTAGCGGTTGATCATCATCGCCGTCACGCCCGCCCGCTCGGCGATCTGCCGTACCCCGGCCGCGGCGTAGCCGTGCTCGGTGAACTCCACGACCGCGGCCGCGAGGATCGCCTCGCGGGTCGCGGCACCGTCGCGTCTGCGGGCGGGGGGTGCGCTGGTCATGGTCAGGAGCATACGGGGCCGGGGGTGCGCGGCCTCGCGGCCAGCGTCCGGCGCCGGGGCGGGGCGGGGTGGCGCCGTATCGAGGGGGCCGGCTTCGGACGGGCGTCCCAGCAGCCGCACCGGCGCGGCTGGGAGATGTAGGCGATGCACCGCGCGCCGTCCTTCTCCAGACTGCGGCATGT
This sequence comes from Kitasatospora sp. NPDC092039, assembly GCF_044756065.1. Taxonomy (NCBI): domain Bacteria; kingdom Bacillati; phylum Actinomycetota; class Actinomycetes; order Kitasatosporales; family Streptomycetaceae; genus Kitasatospora; species Kitasatospora sp. NPDC092039. The sequence continues at coordinate 293,866 of NZ_JBIVSD010000010.1, forward strand.
CTCAGAGACAGGCGGATGCGGAGCTTCGGGTCTGGGCGGTTGGCCGGTCACCGATGGCCCGCTGTTCTCGGGCAGCACATCGTGCTTGACTCCCATTCACGACGGGGAGCGTGGTCCCGGCACCCCGTCGGTCGGCGGGTGAGGACAACCCCCGGGCCGGTCGGGGGTGTACCGGGTGGCCTGCGGTGCCGGTGTCCGGCGAGAGTTGGGCCCATGATCACCACGCGCAAGTTCCTGCTCGCCGCGCTGCTCGTCCCGCTCGGTGCCACCCTGGCCGTCGCTCCGGCCGCTTCCGCCGCCGCTCCCCCCGCCGGGCCCGCGGCGTCGGTGTCCGCCGACGCCGTCGCGTTCCGCTCCCCCGAGGCCGCCCTCGACCGGGTGGCGCACCCGCTGCGCACCACCGAGCCCCGCGGCGGCGTCGCCGATCTGCGCCCGTTCGGCACGATGGTCGGCGGTGCCACCGTGGTGGGCGTGGGCGAGGCCACCCACAGCTCGCACGAGTTCATCGCCCTCAAGCACCGGGCCTTCCGCTACCTGGTCGAGGAGAAGGGCTTCCGCACCTTCGCCCTCGAAGCCGCCTGGAGCAGCGGACTGCGGATCGACGCCTACCTCACCCGGGGCGAGGGCGACCTGAAGCAGATCATGGACGAGGAGTTCCAGGGCACCTACCGGTGGTGGAACAACGCCGAGTACCGCGACCTGCTCCGGTGGATGCGTGCCTACAACATCCAGCACCCCGATGACCCGGTGCACTTCGTGGGCGACGACAACGGGTTCTCCGGCGCGGAGCTCTACGACAAGGTGAACGCCTACGCCGCCGCGGTCCTCCCCGAACTGGCTCCCCAGCTCACCGCGCTCTACCAGGGCCTGCGGCCCACCACCGACGCCGCCACCTACGTCAACGACTACACCTCGAAGCCGATGGCCGAACGCAAGGAGCTCGCCGAGCGCACCGGGCGGGCGGTGGACCTGCTCAGGCAGCACCCCGGCGCCGACGCCGGCGCGCACGCCTGGGCTGTGCAGCACGCCAGTGCGATCCACCAGATGACCACCCTGTACGCCTTCGACTGGGACGACCCCCAGAGCATCCCCGGCGCCATGCTCTACCGCGACCGCGTGATGGCGGACAACATCGTCTGGTGGCAGCAGCACACCGGCAGCAAGATCATGGTCTCCGCCCACAATGGTCACATCGCCCTCAAGAGTTACGCCCCGGACACGTACCCCCGGGTACAGGGCGACTTCCTGCGGGAACACCTGGGCACGGGTTACGTGAGCGTCGGTTTCACCTTCGATCAGGGCACCTTCAACGCCTTCAACCACGATGGTGCCCCGGAACGCTTCACTGTCGCACCTGCCGCCCCCGGCACCGCCGAACACACCCTCGACAAGGTCCGCTACCGCGACTACGTCGTCGACCTGCGCAACACCCCAGCCCCCGCCCGCGCCTGGCTCGCCGAACCGCACACGATCAAGAACATCGGCGCCACCTACCCCGGGATCGCCGACGCCCCGCAGATCCGCCTCGCTCAGACCCACGACATCCTGATCCACCTCCAGCAGGTCCAGGCAGCCCGGATGCTCAACTAGCACTTGTCCGGGCGATCATGTGCGGAGCCAGATGACGAGGTCGCGGCGGTGACGGTGCCGAGGTGGACGTAGCCGCGTTTGTCGTATCTGGTGGCGACCGCTCGGGCGTGCTTGAGCCTGTTGATGGCCCGTTCGACGGTGTTGCGTTTCTTGTACCGCTCCTCGTCGAAGCCCGGTGGTCGTCCGCCGCGTGAGCCCTTGCGCAGGCGGACGGCCCGGCTGTCGGTCTTCTCCGGGATCGTGTGCCGGATGCCGCGTCTGCGCAGGTAGTTGGGGTGTTGGGGCAGAGGTGTTGGCGCTGGTGACAGGGCGTTCGGTGCTGCCCTTGTTGGAGATGGCGAAGATCAGCTGGACGGTGTGGCAGAGAGTTCCGGGCGGTGCCGGCGGTGGTGTCCGAAGATCCTGGCTGCGACCGTGTCATCGGCTGGGTTGGTGGTGCAGAGCGGCTCGGCGTAGAACTCGCGGTAGCGCGGGGAGCGCAGCAGTTCCACGGTGGCCAGCACCTGCGGGCGGCCGTCGACGGACCTGCGGTGCCGGTCGTTGGCGGCCTGGTCGCCGTCGAGTGAGATGCCGACGCGTGGGGGTCCTGTCTCGCGGGTGTGGCAGTGGTCGCAGGCGAGATCGCACCGGCTGTGCATCTTCACCACGGTTCGGGCCGTCAGGGCTCGCGGTCGTGCGGGACGTGCCCGGGGCGGGTTTCAGCGGGTGGTGAGCCAGTGGATGAGGAGGGTGAGAGGCAGGGCGCCGGCGCTCGTGGCGGCGCCGAGGAGGGCGCGGGTGGCCAGTGCGCGGGGACCGGGCCAGATGGGGCGCTTGCGGCGGGGTCCGCGGTCGTTGGTGGGCGTCATCTCGGGCCTCCAAAGGGATGGGGCCGGGCAGCAGGCGTGCTGGCCTGGGCCGGGTGGTCGCTGGTCGCCATGGAGGGTAGAGACCTGCAGCCCCGTTTCATGCGCCACCGCACCCAGACGGGGACCACCAAAAGCCCCTTCGAACACCGGTATTGAACCCCTGACCTGGCATGACGGGCTCGGCTGGGGTTTCCCAGCCGAGCGTTTTGCGTGGGCGGCCGTTGAGCTGGGTTGCCACTGCCGCAAGGTGTTCCGGGCCGTTGGGCGGACAGATCGGTGCCCTTGGGGAAGTACTGCCGCAGCAGGCCGTTGGCGTTCTCGTTCAAGCCATCCTCCCGCCCGCGCCGCCCAGCCGTTGTTCCGGCTGCTTCGCTGGTCCCGTTCACGGTGGGCCGCTTCCGGCCGCCGACCGCTGTTGTACGGTCCCGTCGATGGCGGCGTGCGCCCGGCCGGGGCCGCTCCCGTCCGCGGCCCTCCGGTCTGGCTGGGGGATGACGGTCCGCCAGCGGCCAGGGGAGCGCCGGTGAAGCTTCCACGCCCGACCCCGGCCGCCCGGACCAGACTGCTCCCACAGGGCGGCGCAGGCCGCCGGCTGCGCAGCGGTCTCCTCGGCGCCAACGCCGGGCGGTGCCGGTCGACGAACGCCCGCAGCCGGTGCCGTTCGACGAACGCCCGCAGCCGGTGCCGGTCGTCGCCGGTGTAGGCGACTGTCCGGGTGCCAGCCGCTGTCGTGGCCTCGGCCTGGTGTTGCTGGTCGGCTCCGGTCCGGCCGTCCTGGCCTGGTGGCCGTCCCGGCCCCGCTTTCCCGTCCTGCTGCGCGATTCCGGCTCGGACGTGCCGGTGCTCCTGGTCGACGCGGCGGCGTGTTGGGCGGAGCCTTCGGGAGGACGGCTCCGACCCGGCCCTGCCACGCTGTGCGGCGTGGTGGGTGGTCAGTTGGTGTGGGGGGTGCCGAGGTAGGGGAAGTGGGGGAGCAGGTCGGTGTGGGGGCCGATGTTGTCGGTGGTGACCTTGCCGCCGGTGAGCATGGTGAGGCGGGCGGAGGTGACGTCGTCGGTGAGGGTGCGACCGTTGGGGTAGGCGGCGGGCTTGGCGCGGTCGTAGCGCAGGATGTCGGGCAGGACGGTGCGCAGGGCCTGTTCGGCGGCTTGCGGGTCGTACTCGCCGAAGTGCTGCAGGACGGCGGACCAGGGGTCGCGGTAGGTATCCCAGTCGTCGGCGGGTTCGCCGGCGTTGTAGGCGTCCTTGGCGTCCTCGGCGTTGAAGTAGGCGGTCAGGGAGGGGTGCGCGCCGCGGTCCACGGATTTCAGCTGCCCGTCCTGGTGGACGCTGACGCGGCCCCACACGCCGATCTCGGGCCGGGGGCCGAGTTCGGCGTCCGGGACCTCCAGCACGATGGCGAAGACGTTCTTGTCGGCTCCCCAGTCGACGCCGGTCCACTGGAACTTGGCGACGATGCCGTCCAGGTCGGCGAAGAACGGGTCGCTGCGCAAGCCGGCGTAGAACTTGTACGGCCCGGACTCCGCCGTCGCCGCCTCGGTGTCGAAGTTCACCGGCACGTCGGTGAAGATCGTCTGTCCGGCGGCGGCGTGGTCGCGGGCCTGGTCGCCGGTGGCGCGGTGGACGGTGACGGTCTGCCGGCCGTCGTGGGGCGGGGAGAAGACGAAGCTGTACGCGATGTCGGCCCGGTGGTCGCCGTCGGTGTCCACGTTGATGCGGTAGACGGCGTCCGGGTGGAACGCCTGGCCGCCGGTGGGAGCGACCGGGTTGACGTTCAGGATCAGCACGGTCCGGTCACCGGGCACCGTGAAGGCGAACAGGTCCGTCATGTCGAGGCGGGCGTCGTCCAGGGGGGAGCGGAGGTTGGGGCCGCTGAGGTGATGAGACATGCCACCAGCATCGGCAGCCGGGCCCTCCCGCGCCCGGCTGTGAGGCCTTGCGGGCCCGGAGGTTCACACCGTTGCTGCATCACCACGGGCCCGGCCGGACGCGGGGGCAGCCCGCGGAGGAGTTCCGGAGCTGACCGTCGGCCGGGCACGGTGTTCAGCGTGCTGCGCGGCGGCGGGCGATGCGGGTGAGGACCGTACCGGACAGCAGGGTGGTGCCGAGCGCGGCGAAGGCCTGGCCATGGGAGCCGGTCGCGGCGAGTTCGTCCGTCGGCGCCGAGCCGATGCCCGTGCATCGGCGGCTTCGCGGATCTGGTGGGCGACGAGGTCGGGGTGGGAGTGCAACGCGAGGTGCAACACGGCGCCCGCGTTGCACCACACCCGCACTCGGCACCTCGTAGGGCTTGGTCAGGTGGGCAGGTCTGCGGCGTGTTCCCAGGCGCCTCGGTCACGGCAGGTGCCGGGTGAGGGAAACGTTCGGGGTCCGGTGCAGCCTGCGCGGGGCTCCCTCCTACCCGGCCTCCTCGTCTATGGCTTCACGTCGAGACGCACGAGCGCGCCGATCTCCACGAGTTGGTCCGGCAGGGCCAAGTCAGACACTCCCATGACCGTGCTGGTGGGCCGGTGCTTTCCGAAGTACTCGGCGTGAAGGCGTGCTGTCGTGTCGAAGTTCTCCCGCAGGTTCCTCACCAGAACCGTGGACTCCACTATCTGGCTACGCTCGGCTCCGAACTGCCTCAGCACCAAGTCCAGATTCTCCAGCGTAGTGCGGACCTGCAGTTCGAAGTCGCCGACACCCACGAAGTTGCCGTGACGGTCATGAGACAGCTGCCCCGACACGTAAACCGTGTCACCGACCTGGGTGGCCTGGCTGTACCCGTACAACGACTCCCA
>NZ_JBIVSD010000011.1:0-279941 GCF_044756065.1 Kitasatospora sp. NPDC092039
GCCAATGCTCCGCAGTGGCTCCCTCCTCCGCCTTGCGATGCACGCACCCCAACGCCGCGCCCTGATCCGACGCGAATTGTCAGACACGCCCTAGCCCTTCCGGATGCGGACGGGCCGCCGACGCCCGATCCTGGCGGCGAGGCGTGCCCGGCCCCGAGGAAGGACACCGAACGTGAGCGAACGAAGTGAGCGGACGACCAGCAGGCGCGCATCGCGCGAAGCGCCCGCCGAGCGAAGCGGGGCGGGGGCATGAGTGCACTCGACTTCGAGATCATCGACAGCCCGGACAGCTCGCTCAACAAGACCTCGGTCCTGGTCACCGGCCCGCACGACGCACTGCTGGTGGACGCCGGGTTCACCCGCTCCGACGGGCGCCGCCTGGTGGACCGGATCGCGGCCAGCGGCAAGCGGCTGACCACCGTCTTCGTCAGCCACGGCGACCCGGACTTCTATTTCGGCGCCCAGGAGGTCCAGGACGCCTTCCCGCAGGCCCGCTTCCTGGCCACCGCCTCGACCGTCGAGCACATCCAGGAGACCTACGAGCCCAAGCTGCGGGCCTGGGCGCACCTGGGGCCGGAGCTGCCCACCCGGCTGGTGCGGCCCGAGGTGCTGCACGGGGACGAGCTGGTCTTCGAGGGCCACCGCTTCGAGCTGCGCGGCGCCGACTTCCACCTGCCGGACCGGCACTACCTCTGGCAGCACCACCACCGCGCCGTGCTGGGCGGGGTGCTGCTCTTCGAGGGCCTGCACGTGTGGACCGCCGACACCCCCGCCTCCGCCCAACGGGCCGCCTGGATCGACCTGGTGGACGGCATCGAGGCGCTCCAGCCGGCCTGGGTGGCGGCCGGCCACCGGGTCGCCGGCGCACCCACCGACCACACCGCCATCGACCACACCCGCGCCTACCTGCGCGCCTTCGAGACGGAGATCGGCCGGGCCCCGGACGCGGCGGCCGCCAAGGAGGCGCTGGAGCGGCGCTTCCCGCAGCTGGGGCTGCGGATCGCGGCGGACATCGGCACCAAGGTCGTCATGGGCGAGATGGCGTGGGGGTGAGCGGACGGTGATCGAGATCCCCCGGGACACCGCGTCCTTCGCCGAGTCGCCCGCCCCCGCCGACGTGGTGCGCCGCCAGTACCTGGCCTCCGCCCGGGGCGACCTGGCCGCGCTGCGCAGCACCCTGGCCGAGGACGTGGAGTGGACCGAGATGGCCGGCTTCCCGCTGGCCGGCACCTACCGCACCCCGAAGGGCGTCACCGCCAACGTGATGGCGCGGCTGGCCGCCGAGTGGCACGACTGGACGGCGCACGACGACACCTACGTGGTGGACGGCGAGACCGTCGTGGTGCTGGGCCGCTACACCGCCGTGCACCGGGCCACCGGGAAGCCGCTCGCGGTCCGGGTCGCCCACCGCTTCACCGTGCGCGGCGGCCGGATCGTGCGCTTCGAACAGTTCACCGACACCGCGCTGGTCAGGGACGCGATGACCCCGTGAGACCGCCGCCGGGCCGGGCGCGCGGCGCCGCGTGCGGAGTGCGGCAGACCTGCCCGAGGCCGGGCGCCAAGGCGCCGCGTTCACTCGTACGGGCGAGCGCGGCGCGGCGCGCCAGGCGCGGTCTCGACAGACCACCCGGACGGCGGCAGGCTGGCCCCGACCACGGCCGCAGAGCGAGGAGTCGAGCATGGCGGGCACGGACACCGGGACCACCGCGGCGGACGGCGGGCGGGAGCGCCCGATCGTCGTCGTCGGGGCGTCCCTGGGCGGCGCGAAGGCCGCCGAGGCGCTGCGCGAGGCCGGGTACCGGGGCGGCATCGTCCTGATCGGCGAGGAGCACGAGCGCCCGTACGAGCGGCCGCCGCTGTCCAAGGGCTACCTGCAGGGCAAGACGTCCCGGGAGAAGATCTACGTCCACCCGCCGCAGTGGTACGCGGAGCACGACGTCACGCTGCGGCTGGGCACGGCGGTGGCCGCGATCGACCCGGCCGGGCACACCGTGACGCTCGCCGACGACGGCCGGGTGGAGTACGCCAAGCTGCTGCTGACCACCGGCTCGGTGCCGCGCCGGCTGCCGGTGCCCGGCGCCGACCAGGACGGGGTGCTCTACCTGCGGCGGGTCGAGGACAGCGACCGGATCAGGGCGACGCTGCGGCCGGGGGCCCGGATCGCGGTGATCGGCGCCGGCTGGATCGGGCTGGAGGTGGCGGCCGCGGCCCGGGAGGCGGGCGCCGAGGTGACGGTGCTGGAGGCGCTCGAACTGCCGCTGCTGCGGGTGCTCGGCCGGGAGGTCGCCCAGGTCTTCGCCGACCTGCACCGGGAGCACGGCGTGGACCTGCGCCTCGGCGTCAAGGTGGCCGAACTGACCGGTGAGGGCGGCACGGTGAGCGGCGTGCGGCTCGCCGACGGCACGACGGTGGCGGCCGACGCGGTGGTGGTCGGCATCGGCATCGCCCCCGCCACCGGCCTCGCCGAGGCGGCCGGGCTGGAGGTCGACGACGGCGTGAAGACCGACCAGCACCTGCGCACCTCGGACCCGGACGTCTACGCGGCCGGCGACGTCGCCAACGCCTTCCACCCGCTGTTCGGCACCCATGTGCGAGTCGAGCACTGGGCCAACGCGCTCAACCAGCCGCAGACCGCCGCCCGCGCGCTGCTCGGGCAGCCGGACGCGGTGTACGACCGGATCCCGTACTTCTTCACCGATGCCGAGTGGACACCCCGGCATCCTAACGAGCCGGTGGCCTCACGGGACAAGCTGAGCATGGAATACCTCGGCTACGTCGAGCCCGACGGCTACGACCGAGTCGTGTTCCGAGGCGACGTGAAGGCCAACGAGTTCATCGCGTTCTGGCTCAAGGACGGCCGGGTCCTCGCCGGTATGAACATGAACATCTGGGATGTCACCGACCCGATCCGCGAACTGATCGTCTCCAAGCGCGTGGTGGACGCCGACCGCCTGGCGGACCCGAATGTCCCCCTCGGCGAGGTCTGAGACCCGACCGGAGCCCTGGCCGACGAGCAGCCAACCGATCCTCGCTGCGAGCCGCATGAACGGGACCGGTTCGGTGGCCAGGACTCCCTCCGGCGGGCGTACAACCCTCGCCGAGTACGGAGAAACCATGTCGAGCGACCCATCCGGCCACTTGACCCCCAGTCGCCCGGGCGTAGCCATCGCTGCACGTCAGACGGTAGACAACCCGCGCTGTTCGTTCGCCGAAGGGCACCTCAGAGACGGTGGTGAACGGCGCGTGGTCCCCGACAAGTCCCCACGGATACCCCTTCCGCTGCGGCCCCTCAGTCACGCTCGATGGGCAGCCGCATACAGAGGAGTGGAACTCGGGAACTCAATCCAAAGGTCGTACTCGCCGATCTCGCTGTGACGGTGCCGCACAGGGATGATGCGGAGCGACCAGGGCTCGGACCCGTGCGCGGCCTGCATTGACCTGCTGCGATGGTGCCGCGCTGGGACGGCTCGGAGCGACGGCCTGTGCCGGGCAGGCGCCACTGTCCGAGGTGTCGCTGCGATGGTGCCGCGCTGGTGAGGTGAGGAGGGACCAGTGGATCTCCTGGTGGGGCCGACCCGACTTGAAACACTGCGATGATGCCGCACTATGAAAATGCGGAGGGACTCGCCGCCTGGGTTAGTATCTCGAAGCCTCTCAATGGCTGCGATGGTGCCTCACCCGGATAGTATGGAGTGACGTTCAGCGCCCAGAGTTTGCCGGCGCAGTTAATGACCCTGAGATGATGCCGCACCGGGACGGTGCGGAGTGACTGACGTGACCGTCGGGGACGGCGGGACGTTCAAAGTCCTGCGATGGTGCCGCACCAGGATGGTGCGGGTCGAAGACCCCCGGCCCCAGGGGACCCGCTTCGTCGGCAGCCGTCGGGGCGCCGGGAGGCTCGGGCTCGCACCGCACGAGCGCGGTGCGAGCCAGGAGTTGGTCGACGACCAGCTGGGGTGCACGGAAAGTGAGCCTGCGCCGGCCCCAGTCAGCGCTGGTCAGGTAGGTGAGCAGGATGCCAATCGTCCAGTGGTTGAGGCCGCCCAGCAGCGTCCGCTCACGCTGCTGCGAGTAGGGCTCCTCACCCCGGGGTTCCTGCAGGTGTGCGGTCAGCGTCACCATCACGCCCAGGTCCGAGAGGCGGGCGACCCGGCGTGCCTCCTCCTCCCAAGAAGCCAGCAGCCGGTCGGCCGCACGGCGGGCTTCGCTGTACCCATTGCGCCGTGAATTGATTCCCCCGATGGCGTGATACGTGACCAGGGGGTCGCCCGGCAGCCCCCACGCGTCCGCCGCTGAACCCTGCCAGCGGGACCACATCGACCGCAGCCGGCCGGCGATCTCCTCGCGGTCGCCGATGGCGCTGAACGCGTCGTCATCCGTGGGGAGTTCTGGCATCTCCAGGCTCGCGGCCGCCGCTGCTTCCACCAGTGCGGCCGCATCGACGAACAGTCCCGCTCGTTCACGCAGCGCCTGGAGGTACTCCTCCTTCAGTGCCACCTTCGGCCGCGCCCAGTCGGCGAGCCAGGGAAACCTCGCGACGACGCTCTCGGCGAGGTGAAGGCTGTCCGCGGCGTCACGCCACCTGGACAGGACCAGATCCCGGAGGCGCTCCGCGTCGTCGCGGGCATCGCTGTCCTCGTCGTAGGTCTCGTCCTCCTCGGAAACCGGTTCGGCGCGCAGAACCTCCGCGGCGCCTTCTGCTTCCTCCTGCGTCACCTCGTCGTCCGGATCCGCCTCCGTGTACTCCTGCAGTTGGGAGAGCAGCCCGCGGTAGCCGCCGAGCGCGCGCAGGAAGAGTCCGACACCGCTGTCCGGACGGTCCCAGTCCCCGTGATGTGCGCAGGCGGAGCACATCCGGGCGATCGTCGCGGCGTTCAGCGGCGCTTCGGAGGCCACCGCTCCGTCCGCGCGAAGCCGGGGGCATCGCAGGTGTGCATGCAGCTTGGAGGCTTTGCCCTTCGCCGCGAAGACAGGGACGAGATGGCCGTCGAACGGGCCGAGCGGAACGTCAGCAGTCAGCATAGAGTCGCGCACGTAACTCCCCTATCAGTCTCGACCGGTGAGCATATCCGGCAGCACGGACACCGGCCCCGCGAGCGCCTGTTCCGGGCGAACTGCACCACAGCGGGAGCGCGTCCGTGGTACCCCAGCACGCTCGCTCCGAAGAGAAGCCGATCCAGCATCGCGCGAGGACCGGGCTGCCCGACCCACCACGCGGCTGCGGATCTCGGTCAGCTGCCAGGTAGGGCTTCAGGGCCGTGGTCGACGTCGAGGAAGCGGTACTCGGTCGCCCGGGTGCGGCTCATCGCGTCGAAGGTGCGGCGTTGCTCGACGACGAAGCTGACCTGATCGCCGAGGGCCAGGCGCATGGCGAAGAGCTGCTCGGGGTCGTCGAACTTCACGTCCCAGGCTGGTGACTTCTTCGAGGTGCCGGTCTTGATCCGTACCACGCCGGAGCTGCGCAGTTCGGTGATCCGGCCGGACAGGCACTGGACGTCGACGGCTGTGTGGGTCTCGCGAAGGCGGGCGACGTACGCCCGGCCGCGGGTTGTCAGGGTTGCGGTGCGGACGTCGCCGTCGGTGGCAAGCCACTTCAGGCTCATGCCGAGGTCGAATTTTGTCGAGGGCTCTGACGACCTCGCCGCCGCCTGAGACCCCGCCGGCGACCTCGCGGCGTGGACAGGGATCTCCCCGCGAACGCCTACGCCGACTATGCGGCCTATGTGGAAGGGGGCTTGATTATCGCGTTCGGGTGGTGCCGCCTGCTGGACCCGCGGCCGGAGTAGATCGAGAACTGGTCGGCCGCACAGCGGAACCGGCGGGCTGTCGGCTGAGCGTCGACTTCGACGGCGCGTTGCAACTGAGCGCCGCCCGACTGACGGTTGCGTGCCAGCTTCAGGGCCTCGCCAGGAAGGACCTCGACTTCCTCACAGCTCAACCCGCCGTCACCCCTGCCAGCACAAACGGTGCGAACGCCGACCACATCAGCCACTTCCAGGGCGACTGTTCCGACAGTCCGGAGATACCGCACCAGGCTGCCGCAGCCCCTCGTGCCCGTCGTGGAGCCACCGAGCGCGGCTATCGGGCCGGTGCCGTCGGGCGAGATCCTAACGTCCAGAGCCCGCCGACTCCGGACCGTCGCCGCCGGAGACCACCACGGGTCAGTCCGATCGGCCCAGATTCTTACCGGTCGACCGGGCACGGACGAAGCGGAGCCGGGTGTCCTCACAGTCGGCAGCAACCCGGCGTGTGGCGGCAAGTCATCATTGGCCGCCTGGTCCGGCAGAGCCCGTGGTTCTCCCCGGAGTGCAGGCGCACGGTCGCACGGCCTTCATGGAACTGGGCCCCAGCGCCGGTGCGCAGAGGCCCAGTTCCGTGCGTGACGGGTCAGGGGTTGACAGGCTGGGGCGGGGTCCTGAGAGCGGGGAAGCTCCAGGTCTGGGCGGGTGTGCCGTTGCAGGTGGAGGCGGCGAGGCGGCTGCCGGGGGTGGTGTCGTTGTTGGGCAGGTCGAGGCAGTGGTCGGTTGCCGGGTTGTAGAGGCTGCCGTCGGCGCGGGGGAGCCAGACCTGGTTCGGGGCGCCGGGGGCGCAGGTCCAGAGGCCGACGCCGGCGCCGTTGGCACTGCTGTTACCGGTGATGTCGAGGCACATTCCGCGCAGGCTGACGGTGCCGTTGGTGGAGTCGACGGTCAGGCTCTGGGCGGCGGTGTTGTTGCAGAAGGTGAGTTCGATTCCCTGGCTGGTGTCGTTGTAGGGGACGTCGAGACAGTTGTAGCTCGCGGCGTGGCGAATCGCCATGGGAGCGGTGGGCGGGTTGACAGGGGTGTTGTAGACGGCGAAGTTGCTGATGCTGCCGTTGAAGCTGGTCGTCGGCTGGCCCTGGTCCTGGAAGCGGCCGAGGACCAGACCGCCAGTGGGGGCGGGGCTGGTGGCCGCGTTGTGGTAGGCGCTGCCGGCGAGGGCGCCGTTGACGTAGAGGTTCATTTGGCTGGTGTCGGCGTTGTAGCTGGCGGTCAGCCGGGTCCAGGCGCCGTTCTGGACCAGGGCGGCGCTGTTGCTGACCTTGGTGAAGTCGTAGGGCCAGGTGTTGTCGTCGCCGTGCGCGAGAGCGAAGCGCCAGGCGCCTCCGGTGCCTTCGCTCCAGAGGAGGAAGCTGCTGGCGTGGACGGTGTTCTGGCTGGCGACGATCTGGCCGCTGCCGTTGGACTTCGCCCAGGTGCTGATGGTGAAGCTCTTGCGGGTGTCGACGACCGGCTTGTCGGTGGTCATGGCCGAGGTCGCGCCGTTGAAGACCGCGACCTTCGTGCCGCGGCCGTCGACGGTGTCCGCCGCGAAGGCGAGGTCGGTGGCGGTTGCGTTGTAGTCGATGGCAGGGTCGGCGCTGACAGAGCTGGTATCGCCCTGCAGCTTCCACTGGGCGGCCGGGGCCTGGGTGTTGCCGCGGAAGTGGTCGATGCCGAAGCCGGTGACCGTCTTGCCGGTGAGCGAGCCGGGCCAGGCATGGAGCTTGCCGGAGCTGTCGAGGGCCCACAGGTCCGGGACGCCGTCGCCGGTGACGTCGCCGTCGGCGCCGACCGTCGGGAAGGCACCGGTCGTGACGTCGGTGCCGATGCGGTGTGCGCTCGCCGGGGAAACCGCCACAACGGTGGTGTATTCGCCGAGGCCGTCGGTGCGGGTCTCGGTGGTGAGGGCGTACTGGAAGATGTCGCCGGCGGTCCGGTTGCCCGTGGTGGTGCGGGCACGTGCCCACAGGGCCGGCGTGACCGGGATGGTGCCGGCGGCGTCGACGGCGAGGGTGTTGCCCGGGACCATCAGGTCGAGGGTGTCCCAGCCGCCGGTGGCGACGAGGTTCGGCGCGCGCAGGGTGTGGTTGGGCTTGGCCGGGTAGTACCAGAGGTTGCCGGCCTCGACGGCGAGGAAGCCGGTGGCGTCCTTGACCTCACGGTTGGGGGTGCGGGTGTCCTTGGCGGAGCCGATCGGGGTGATCTGGCTGGTGTGGCTCCACTGCTCGTCCTGGTGGTAGCCGGGGCAGCTGGTGTCGCCTCCGGAGCAGTTGGGACGGTCGAGGGTTGCTGCGGTGCCCAGGGTGAAGTGGCCCGGGTCGGATTCCGAGTTGGCGTAGTAGTAGAGCTGGTCTCCGCCGTCGCGGTGGACGAACAGGTCGTCGGTGTTCTTGCCCGGGTCGCGGGAGCCGCGGTGGGTGACCTTGAAGTCCTTCCAGGTCCGGCCGGAGCTGGCTTCGGGTGCCTGGTCGGCGGGGGCGGCGGTGCCGGTCGGGGGGACGTCGGTGTTGCCCGGGTCGGTGGCCCGGCCATGGGTGATCAGGTTGCCAGCGCTGTCCGGGACGAGGATGTCGGGGTTGGCGTCACCGGTGGTGTCACCGTAGGCGACCGGGCCTGGGGCCCACGGGACGTAGAAGGAGTACGACATGGTCTGCGAGGCGTTCGCGGCGTCGTCAAAGACCTGGGCGTACAGGATGTTGGTGCCCCAGTGGGGGGGCGTGGTCTTGATCTCGGTGACGTTCAGGGTACTGCCGGCCGCGGAACAGTTCTGCGTGTAGTTGGCGAGCTGCGGGTCGTAGCCGTAACGGACGCAGACCACGCCCGAGGCCAGCTTGCCTGAAAGGTTGGGGTCATAGGCCGTGAAGGGGATCGAGCCTTCCTGGCCGAGGCGCAGGTTGGTGGTCTGGCCGTTGCCGGACGGCGGGAACTGGGTGTTCGGGTCGGTGAAGGTGCCGAACGCTGCGACAGGCGGGGTGGTGTCGACCGCGAAGTGGCACGTGGCCGTCTCCGGTCCGCGAAGGATGCCGTCGTCGCCCTGGGCGGCCCAGCCATAGATGTGACCGTCCTGCAGGGTGAAGCGGGGGACGGTGTAGGAGGCGCGGCTGCCGTTGGGGATGAAGTCGGACCAGCCGTTGCTGACGATGGGCGATCCGGTCACGGTGTCGTCCCAGATCCTGACGTACTCGGTGAGCTGGCCCTGGTTGTGGCTGTTGACGACCGAGGTCAGGTTGACCGTGGTGTCGGTCACCCAGCGGAACGAGGAGAGCGTCTCGTCGCCGCAGGCGTCGCTCTCGCCTCGGGTGACGCTGCGCGGGGCCGGCAGTGCGCGGGGGTCGCCCGGCTGGAGCGGCACGTGGTCGTACTCGGTGGACAGGACGGCGTCGTAGGCGAGGCGTTTGAACGCCATCTTGTCGCCGGTCCCCTCCCGGCCGATGAGGGCGAACGCCAGGGGCGTGCCGGTGTCGGCGAGGGCGTTGCGCATCGCGCTGGTGACGTTGAAGTCGATGGGGACACCGGCCATGCAGGCGTTGTCGCCTCCGTTGCCGGGGACGTCCTTGCCTTCGAGGAATTCGAAGATGTGGTGGGTGCCCCAGGAGATGCTGCTGTCGAAGGCTCCGGCCCGGTAGGCGCTCACCGGGTACGGAGTGGTGCAGGAGTGGTCGGCGGACACGTGCTGCCAGACGCGAAGGTTGGCGTAGTTGATGGCGGTGTCGGGCAGGTAGCCGTTCAGGTTGAACTCGTACAGCGACCGTTCGATGCCCTTGGTGGTTTCCCAGCCCTGGTAGCCGACGCCGGGGTGGTCGCGGTCGGCAGAACCTGTGCGGTCGTAGTTCCCGGTCCCCGGGTATGCGGATTGGACCCAGGCGTGGTGGCTCTTGCCGCGTGCGTCGTTCGACCACGTCGGGTCGACGTAGATCGGGTAGTTGGTGTTCGGGCCGTCCAGGAGTTCCGGGCTGGGTGACAGGACGATGCTCTTGCTGCCGTTCGCACCCGTTCCGGTTGCCACGGGGATGTCGGCGACCGTGGCCCCGGCTCCGGGGCCGTCCGTCGTACTCGGTGTACCCGATGTCTGCCCGGCGGCCTGGCCGGAGACGCCGCCCTCCGCCGGCGAGTTCGTCGGGCTGGGCGCCGTCGCCGAGGACTGGGTGGCGAACGACGCCTTCACTGCTGTGGAGGTCTGCGTCGGCGCGGCGCCCCCGGACACCGGTGCCGCGGCCGACCACATCTGCGGTTTCGGGGCGGTGAAGATCTCCTTGCCCTCACTGACCGCCTTCAGGCTCCCGTCCTCGTTCGTGGAAAGTTCCACGCCCTTGGTGCTGGTGGGGAAGGTGAGCGAGCGTACCGCCGGGTTCGAGGCGGCGGCGGGCGTGTGGAGGATCAGTACGGTGCTGTAGCCGCCGAACCGGGTCGCGGTCACCTTCAGGTCGGTGTCCGGTGCCACCGATGCGTACAGGGCGCTGTTGCCGCTCACGGTCGGGATCGGCAGAGGCCCCGGGAACGGCGAGCCGACGGCGAATTGCTTGCCGTCCTTGGTCGTCATGGTCGCCAGCGTGCTGCTGCCACTGCCCGAGATGACGAGGTTGTCACTCGCCGCCGCCGGAGCGAGGGTGCCGTCGGGGCGCTTGAGCAGTGTGTCGTCCAGCGCCGTCCATGACCCGTCGGCGCGCTTCACGCGCTGGGCGTCCAGGTGCCTTTCCTGGCGGAGCTTGCCGGAGGGTGTGGCGACCGTGGTGCTGAACTCGTCCGTGAGTGACGGTATCGGGACGTCCTTGCCGGTCTTCTTCGCCTCGGCGAGCGCCAGCTCGGCTGGCCGGGGCTCCAGCAACTCCCCCACATGCCTGGCGTCTCCTGCGGTGACGACGTTCTGCGCGGCCTGCCATGGATCGGTCGCCGGTTCGGCTGCGGCGGGGTGCGACGCGAGGCCTGGCAGCGTCACCGCGAGCGCCAGCAGCGCCGCCAGTGACGAGAAGCGGAGTCGAGCTGGCCGCCGCCTGGCGGTCCTTCCGAGCAGCAGTCGACTGTCAGTCATTTTCCTACCTGGAACACCCATTGGCTCTTTCCGGTGTGAACCCTCGACGCCGGACGCGCAGAGGTCAGGCGGACGGTCTCAGGGAATCAGGCCGGTCGTCAACGATTTTCTTTCCGGAATATCCGCATTGACTGGCATAGACACCCCCACCCTGCAGGCCGTGACGCATGTCACATCGTCGCGTTCTCGATACGAAGAGATCAACTTTCATCACCTCCCATAGAATCCACCAGCCCATAGCAGCACCTTAGTTAACTTGTCGTCAGAAAAACGGAATCGTCGATGCAAATTCGTAGAAGAAACGGGTCACCGCCGGTGAGCAGGCGCATAGCCTGCGCCGTGGTGCTGGCCCTGACCTCATCACTGCTGGGACCTGTCGTCTCCCAGGCCATCGCGGCCGGGCCCGACTTCTCCCGGGTGTGGTCGCCACCCAACACCCCGCTGCCGCGCACCCCGTCGGTCAACGCGGCGGCGGCACCGAAACCGTCCGAGGCCGCGCCGCACTACCCCGTCCCTGCGGCCTCGAACACCGCGCCCGCCCGAACCCCCGTCGAGCAGAAGAGTGCGACAACGGACCTGACGGCCACGCCCTCGCGTGCCGGGACGCTCCCGGTCTGGGTCAGCCCATCCGAACAGGGCTCCACCCCAAGCGCGGTAACGGTCACGCAGGCTGACACGAGGACCGCGGACTCCGCTCAGGTGAACGGTCTCCTGCTCTCCCTGAGCGCCGCCCCATCAGCAGCCAATGCACCGTCCACAGCAGGCGACGGCACGCAGAAGGCGGCCGTGAAGGTCGCCGTCGATGTCGCGGCACTGGATTCGGCAAGCGGGACAGTCGGTGAATTCGCCTCCCGCGGCCGACTGGTCACGATGCCACCCTGCGCACTGACTACCCCGCAGGTGCCGTCCTGCCTGGTCCGCACCCCCGTTGCCACCGCCTACGACGCCGCGTCGAAGCGGCTGGTCGCCGACCTGGAACTCCCTGCTGACCACACTGGCGCGCAGTCCCCTCAGGCGGCCGGCGGAGCGGTCAAGGCCACGTTCTCCAGCACATCGACCTCGACCGGTGAGACCGGGGCCGTTCTCCTCGGTGCGGAGACGGGCTCTTCCGGCGGCGGGGGGACCTATCAGGCTACGAGTCTGTCGAGTTCGTCCGGCTGGGCAGCGGGGGGTTCCTCCGGCGCCCTCACCTACAGCTACAACGTCGAGGTCCCGCCGGCCCTCGGCGGCGCTGCGCCGCTGGTCTCCTTCGGGTACAACTCGTCGTCGGTGGACGGGAAGACGTCGGCCACCAACGCCCAGGCGTCCTGGATCGGTGACGGATGGGACTTCAACCCCGGCTTCATCGAGCGCAGTTACACCCCGTGCGACAAGGACGGCATCACCAAATCCGGAGACCTGTGCTGGGGCGGGTTCAACGCCACGCTGTCCATGGGCTCACATGCCGGACCGCTGGTGCGCGAGTCCAACACGGCGACCACGTCCGACGAGGCCACCGGTGTGTGGCACCTGAAGAACGACGACGGCACCCGGATCGAGTTCGGCGCGGACCCGGCCAGCGGCAACGGCACCTACAACGGCGCCTACGCCAAGGTCACCGACACCTCCGGCACGGTGTACTACTTCGGCCTCAACCACCTGCCCGGCGGCGACCGGAGCGACCCCGCCACCCAGTCCGCCTCCACCGTTCCGGTCTACGCCCCCAACAGTGGCGACCCGTGCTACGACAGCGCCAAGGGCAAGGCCTCGTGGTGCCAGATGTGGCAGCGCCTGTCCCTCGACTACGTCGTGGACGCCCACGGGAACCTGATCACCTACACCTGGGCGCCGGAGAAGAACTACTACTCCCGGGGCGCCGGCCAGAACAACGGCAACGGAACCCTGACCTCGTACACCCGGGCGAACACGCTCGCGCGCATCGACTACGGCCAGCGCCTCGCCGACCAGGTCGCGGCGAAGGGCACGCTCCAGCCCGCGGCCCGGGTCGCCTTCGGCACCGCCGAGCGCTGTCTCGCCACCGGCTCCGCCTGCGACCCGGCGAACCGCACCGTCGCGAACAAGAGCAACTGGCCCGACGTACCGGTGGACCAGGAATGCAAGGACGCCGGCACCTGCGCCATTTCGAGCCCCACGTACTTCACCGCCAAGCGCCTGACGTCGGTCACCACCCAGGTGCGGGTCAACAACGCCTGGCAGGACGTCGACTCCTACGAGCTGAAGCACTCCTTCCTCGACCCCATGGACGTCACCAGCGACCCGAAGGACGCACTCAGCCAGCGCGTCCTGTGGCTCGACTCCGTGCAACGCACCGGGAAGACCGCCACGCCGAACGTCAGCACGCCCGCGGTGTCGTTCACGGCGGTCATGCTGGCCAATCGGGTCGACGGATCGGACCTCGTCCCGGCGCCCCCGCGGATGAACCGGCCGCGCATCCAGCAGATCCGCAACGAGACCGGCGGCGTCCTCACCGTCGACTACAACGACCGCGACTGCTCCCGCGTCAACCACGTGATGCCGACGGCCGAGGACGACAACACCCGCGCCTGTTTCCCAGTGCGCTGGATCGTACCGGGATCCATCGTCGGCGCCGACCCGATCCTCGACTGGTTCAACCACTACACCGTCCGCACGCTCGCCGAGAACGACTTCGCCACCGGCGCACCCGCCAAGACCACCAGCTACGAGTACGGCCCCGCGGCCTGGCACCGCGACGACAGCCAATTCACCGACCCCAAGGCCCGAACCTGGAACGACTTCCGCGGCTTCGCCACCGTGACCACCACCGTCGGCAGCGGCAACGACGGCCCCAAAACTCGGACCGTCACCACCTACCGGCCAGGCATGGACGGCGACATCCTCAAGAACGGCACCCAGCGGACCGTGCCCCGTCTCACTGATGCCCTCGGCCGCAACGTCACTGACGTCGAATGGCTTTCCGGCCGGGTGCTGCAGACCGAGGCGATCGACCTGACGACCGGCAAGACCATGGCACAGGTCGTCAACAGCGCGACTCGGGAACGGACCACCGCGACCCAGCCGCGCGGCAGCGGCCTTCCCGACCTCGTCGCCCGCTACCCGGCCACCGTCAACAGTACGACCAACCGCGCTCGCAAGGCCGATGGAAGCTGGCAGGCCGTCACCAGTACCACCACCGGCGACGAGGCCCACGGAAACCGGCCGGTCACCGAGCTCAACCAAGCCGACAGCCTGCAGGACCTGTGCACCCGCACCGCATACGCCACCGGACCGGACCTCCAGCGTCTCGACCTGCTCTCCGAGACCCTGACCGTCTCCGGCCCTGACGCCTGCACCGCCCCAGCCACAGCAACTAACACCGTCTCCAGGGAGCGGGTCTTCTACGACGGCAAGCCCTACCAGCAGGCCGGGGCAACAGCCGACCCGACAGCCAAGCAGGTCCTCGACCAGTACGACAATGCCGGTACACCAATCTTTACGACTGTGGGTACCCAGACGTTCGATACCTATGGCAGGACCATCTCCAGCACCAACCCAAACAGCACCGACGCTCAACACCCCAGCGGTTCGACCAGCACGACAACGTACTCGTCATCGGCTGTCGGCGAACTTCCGACCACCGTCACAGCATCGATGCCTGTCCCTGGTACGGCGACGGCAAGCTGGGACATCGTCACCACCATCGACAGTCGGCGATCCTTGGTGCTGAGGGTCAAGGACGCCAATGACAAGGTGACTACGGAAACCTACGACGGACTCGGGCGCCTGACCGCGGTCTGGTACCCCGGTCGTACCCCAGAGCTCAAGCCGAACGCCAACCTGACGTTCAGCTACAACGTCTCGAACACCATCGGCGTCCCGTCAACCACTACCTCCTCCACCCTCACTTTCGACGCCAACACCCCCGTCTACACGAGACAGATCACGCTGCTCGACGGCTTCGCCCGCACCCGCCAGGTCCAATCCACGCCGGCAGGCCCCGGCTACACCGGTCGGCTAATCACTGACACCCAGTACGACTCGCAGGGCCGGACCTGGGCCTCCAGCGCGCCCTGGTACAACCAGGCCTCTGGCCCCTCGACGACCCTGGTCAGCGCCCCGGACAGCGATATCCCAGCCCAGACGCGCCTGACCTTCGACGGCCTCGGCCGACAAGTCACCTCGGCGTTCTGGTCCCGGGGTGTCCTGCAGAAGCAGACTGCCACCTCCTATCCCGGTGTGGACCGCACCGATGTGCTCCCCCCGCTAGGTGCCTGGCCAAGCACCACCCTGACGGACGCCCGCGGCCACACCATCGAGGCGTGGCGCTACCGCACGACTACAGCCACAGGGCAGGCTTCCGATGCGGCGGTGACCCGCTACAGCTTCACGCCGGCCGGTCGGCTCGTCGGCCTAACGGACGCCGCGGGCAATACCTGGACATACACGTACGACCTGCGCGGACGCCAGACGAGCGCCACCGACCCGGACACCGGCACGTCCACCCGCACCTATGACGCCGCATCTCGTCTGTCCACCACTACCGATGCCCGCGGCCAGACGCTCACCAACACCTACGATCTGATCGGCCGAAAAGTCGGCCTCTATCAAGGGGCCGTCGCACCAGCCAACCAGCTCGCCTCGTGGGCCTTCGACACGGTGATGAAGGGCAAGCCCACCTCGTCCACCCGCTATGTCGGTGGTAGCAGCGCAGGACGGGCGTACACGTCCGCCGTCACCGGCTATGACAACGGCTACCGCCCGACTGGCACCACCCTGACCATCCCCGGGACCGAGGCGGGCCTCGCCTCCGGCACCTACACCTACGCCACCTCGACCACCTACGACCAGATCACCGGCAACCCCAAGCAGACCACCCTGCCCGCCACCGGCGGCCTGCCCTACGAAGAACTCGCCTACTCGAACAACAGCTACGGCCAGATGTTCTCCTACGCCGGTGCCACCACCTACGACGTCCAGAGCGAGTACGACGCCTATGGCCGCCCCCTGCGCTCGACCGTCAACCCGTGGGGCACCCAGATCGTCGCCACCACCGACTACGACCAGGCCACCGGTCGCGTCCGCGGCCAGTTCCTCGACAAGCAGACCTCCACGCTCGGAGCCGTCCAGCAGACCAACTACACCTACAACGCCGCCGGATCGATCACCTCGATCACCGACATCCCCGACAACGACCCCGCCGCGACCGACCGGCAGTGCTTCACCTACGACTACCTCGGCCGCCTCACCACCGCCTGGACCGACACCGGCGGCATCACCACCTCGGACCCTCTCCAGCACAAGACCCTCGACCAGGGCGCCTGCACCAACACCACACCCACCAGCGGCGCCATGGCTCCGGCCAAGACCACCGTCGGCGGTGGCAACCCCTACTGGCAGGAGTACACCTATGACCTGACCGGCAACCGCACCTCCCTGGTCCAGCACGACCAGTACGGCGACCCGGCCAAGGACGTCACGACCACCCAGCAGTTCCCGGCCCCCGGCACCGTCAACACGCCGACCACCGCGGCCAACACCGGCGGCGGCACCGGCGGTGCCCACGCCCTGCTCGGCTCCACCGTCAAGACCGGCACCACCACGACCGCCACCGGCGCCACCCAGTACGACGCGGTCGGCAATACCACCGCCATCCGAACCGGCATCACCGGTACCGGCACCTCCGCACTGACCTGGAACAGCGAAGGCAAGCTCGCCTCCTACACCGCCCCCGCCCGGATCACCGGCAACGGCGGCACCTGCATCTCCACCGCCGGCGGCAGCAATGCCAACGGCACCAACCTGCAGATCAGCACCTGTAACAACAGCAGCAACCAGCTCTACACCATCGCCAACAGCAAACTCGTCGTCCTCGACAAGTGCGTCCAGGCCATGGGCACCGCCGCCGGATCAGCCGTCCAGCTGCAGGACTGCGACAACTCCGCCGCACAGACCTGGAACACCCGCCCCGACGGCACCATCCACAACCCCGCGACCAACCAGTGCATCGCCATCCCAGGCGACGTCACCACCAACAACACCGCCCTGGCCCTCGGCACCTGCGCAAGCACCGTCCCGGCCGGACAGAATTGGACGGTCCCCAACACCACCACCACCTACCTCTACGACGCCGACGGCAACCAGCTCATCCGCCGCAACCCCGGCCAGAACACCATCACCCTCGGCACCGACGAACTCACCGTCAACGCCACCACCAAGGCCCAGACCGGCACCCGCTACTACCCCATCCCCGACGGCCTCACCATCGTCCGCCAAGGCGCCGGCACCGCACCCGGAACCTTCGTCGTCCAGGCAACCGACCACCACGGCACCAGCACCACCAGCATCGACCTGACCACCTCCGCCACCAACCGCCGCACCAGCGACCCCTTCGGCAACCCCCGAGGCAACCAACCCGCACCCGGAACCTGGCTCGGCACCAAGGGCTACATCGGCGGCACCAAGGACGACACCACCAACCTCACCAACATCGGCGCACGCCAGTACCAACCCACCACCGGCCGCTTCATCAGCCCCGACCCCATCCTCGACCAGACCAACCCACAACAGTGGAACGCCTATGCCTACAGCAACAACAACCCCATCAACCTCAGCGACCCATCCGGCCTGATCCCGCTAGGATGCGGGACGGAGGGAGCGTGCTACGGCTACTCCCCCGACAACGGCTGCAAGGGAGGCACCTGTGGAAGCTCCGAGAACCTCGTGTGGGGTGCCGAGCACGGACTGACTCCCAACAACGGCGGCGGATGCAAGCCTGGCGACTGTGGGACACCACGCGCTTCTGGTACAACCGGCACGTCCGGCTCCTCGGGCAAGGGGAGTTCGTCAGGTAAGGGTGGCTGCGACAGTGCTTGTCAGGCTGCACTGGACTCGCTCGTTCACCGTGGAAAGTGGAAGGACGACGACCTGGAGAAGGGAGTCCACCAGGCACTCGCCGTGGAGCTGCAGAAGTACATCCTGACCCTCGGTGGGAACATCCAACCCTGCAAAGAGGGTGCCAAGGTAACGTCCGGAACAATTGCAGCCTGCAATCAGCTGTCCGGCACCTCACCACAGCTCACCTGGCAGGACCTGCTTCAGCTCTGGGCGGAGGGGAAGGACGGCGCTAACATCTCCTTCGACGGGGGAAGCCAACTGACCCAACAGATCGCCAGAGACCACCACAGCCAGGAGATCCTCAATGCCCTGGCTGCCCAGATTCGGGACGGCAACTACCAGGTCCCACTGTCCGAGCTAGGTGGACAGAATGACTTCGTCGACGGAAAGGATCTGGTCGAGAAGGCGCACAATTTCCCAAAGGACCTTGCGGGAATGGCGACCGACGGGAAGCGCGGAAATCCCACACCGGAGGCCTTCATGGGAGGATATGACGTGGTTTACCAGGTGATCAACGTATCGCCAGAGAAACATTCCTTCACCGTGGCATTCGCCGCCTACAATGACACCGGAATCGCCTCCCTAACTCACGCCCTGCCGAACACCACATGGGGCCCCGGCGCCAGCGTCAGGCAGGAATTCTACTGGGTTGGAACTATTCATGCTTAACACCGCCCAACCCAGCAGTGCTCGCGCCAACAATAAAATATTAGAGTTGGCATCAGGAAAGTTCTTCAGATGGACTGCGCTGCTCCTCCTGACGGCCAGCTACCTGGCAGTGCTCGTCGTCCTATTCCCAGCCAGTTCGGACAACGCAGAGCTAATTGACGACCTGCGATCACGACGCACCTCGATCGTCCAAGTAGATACCAATGGCTCAGAGGTGTTCGTCGAATGGTCCACAGGCATACTTTCCCGCAAGAAGCAAACCTATCAGTTCGCATACGGGAATCCTGGATCGGCTGGCGCCTTCGAAAGGTTCAAACAGGCCACAGAGCAAGATATCGCTGGCAGCGGCACCATTGTTCAGTTTCAGCCCTTCGACCCAAGCCATGGCTTCGGCGGCCTGAAACTACTGGTCTCGATCGCATATCCAAGTCTACTCGGCTGGTCACCACTGGGGATAGGCGCCCTTGTAACAGGCCTATTGGCCATCGGCCACATCCTTTTGGGCATCAGAAATAACCCTCAGAAGAATTTGGCATGGCTCTGGATCTGCATGCTCACCGGATTCGGCTTTTTCGCCTACCTTTGGGTTGAACCACGACCCCTTCTGGCCTTCTCGGCCAAGCGGCGGGAAAGCGGCCCGGCAAGGTCGCCTAGTACTCTAGGCGTACTCGTTCACACCGCCCTCACGATGGCTGTCCTTGCGGCCTTGGGGATCGCCTTCATTCAAACGATCCACGCCATTTAGTAACAATCCCGACCTCGTATGGGTCGTCCGCCGATGGCGGGCGGCCCATACGGCGATAGGGCGCGATGCATGGGGCCGCTCAGGGAACCGTCGGCTACCCGATCGGCGCCAACCGGACCGGGCCGTTCCTCGCGGCGGGCCGGGCTATCGTCCCCGGGTGCCGTCCGATCGGAATCCCTGTCGCGTCGCACCAGGAGCGGGCCACCGCCGCCTCGACGGGGCCTCGCGCCAGCTATGCAGCTCCAGAGCGACCCCGGGCCAAGCGGCCGCTCGACAGGTCGGGCCTACGGCCGGTGGTAACGGGCCGGGTCTGCCTGGCGGGCCTGGAGATCGGCAGCGTTGACCGGGCGTAGCTCGATGGGCCGGGCGACCTCGCCACCCGGATCGTCTCCCTCCCGGCCGAGGCCGACACCTCTGTCCTGCTGAGCCTGGCCCGAGCCTCACCCAGCTCTCCGACGCCGCCTGGCGTACCTACACCCACCCGGCCAGCGCCGCCGCCTCCCAGGACCCCAACTCCGAGGGCTGGCGCCGCGCGGAGGAACGCACGGCGTTCGACGAGGTCCCCGGTGCCATCACCCGGCCGAACCTCCCCCAGGACGGCATGTTCGACGTCGAGTACAGCCCCCTGGCCGAGTCCGCCCACCGCGCCGGCCGCGCCCTGCACGCCCTCGGCGACACGGGCCTCACCGACGCCGTCCTCGCCGAAACCGCCACCGAGCTCGCCGCCGTGGAGAACGCCGAGCTCGGCGACCTCACCGGCCGCGCCCGCCAGACCGTCCTCCTCAGCCGCGAAAGCGCCTCTCCCGTCCAGGTCGCCGCCGCGACCGCCTCCTTCAGCAGAACCCCTTCGGCCCCGCCTCACTGTTCACTGACATCGACCCCACCGCAGCCGCCGTCGCCGCAGCCCACTGGCTCGCCGCCGCAGCCGAAGTCACTACAGAAGTCACCGGCCACTCTCCCAACGTCCTGCTCCTGCGGCCGACGACATCGAAGCCCTCCCCCACGAAACCCCCACCCACGTCCTCGAACTCCTAGAAGCCGGCGCCTCTTCCTACGCCGCGGTCACCGGCCTCGTCCGCCACGCCCTCCACGTCGCCGACGGCCTCCTCCCCGACCCCGTCGGCCTGCGCGAACAACTCGAAGGCATCGACGACCTCGCCCAGCACGCCGGTCCGGACATCGCCCCCGAGGACACCGGCCTGCGCCTGACCCTGCTCGATCCCAAACGCCCCGCCCCCGACCTCCTCGAAGTCCTCCTCGCCGGCATCCACGGCTGCCGGCTCCTCCACGAGGAATACGACGAACTCGACGATCTTGCTGTAGCGGGCGATCACCGAGGACAGGCGGCGGCTCGCGTCGGCCTCGGCGAGCTCGTTCACCAGCGCGCTGGTGGTGGTGTAGCGCACCGACAGGCCCGTCTCGGCGATCGCGGTGCCGATGCCGATCAGCAGGTGGGACTTGCCGGTGCCGGAGTCTCCGATCAGCACCAACGGCCGGCCTTCGCGGACCCAGGTCGGGGACTTCAGATCGGCGACGACCTCGGGGGGGGACGTTCGGGTTCTTCTCGAAGTCGAAGTCCTCCAGCCGCTTGGGCCGCGGGAAGCGGGCCAGCCGCAGCAGCCGCTGCTGGCGGCGAAGGTCCCGGTCGGCGAGTTCGGCCTGCAGCATGTCCAGCAGGAACTGCTTGTAGGTAGCCTGCTCGCGCCGGGCGGTGCCGGCCAGGTCGATGAACCGCTCGCGAAACGCCGGCAGACGAAGCTCGCGGCATGCCTCGTCGATGAGCATGTCCTCCGGATCGCCGGGCAGCGACAGCCTACGGCCGGGGACCTTGCCGGTGTCCTGCTCGTCGTCCTGGTCGGTGACGGTGATGGTCGGGCTCATGCGCCATGGCCTTTCTGGGTCTGGCTGTCGCGGCTGACGACCGCGCTCAACAGCCGGTCGTACTTGCTCATGTCGGGCAGTGCCTGGCGCGGGTCGGGCGGCAGGCGGCGCGCGTGCAGGGAGATCACTTGGGCCCCGCCGTCCGCGGGTGCGGCAGCGGACCCTTCTGCGGCCGCCTCATCGGGGCCGGCCAGGAGCTCCGCGTCGTCCGCGTCGGTGCCCTCCATCGCCTTGCGGGCCTCGATCGCGACCAGGTCGGTGGAGACCAACCCGATCCGGAGGCAGGTCTCCATCGCCGTGACCAGCGCTTCCGACGGCAGCTGGCGGTGCAGCAGCAGAACCTCGATGAGCATCCTGGTGCCCTCACGGTCCCCGGCCTTGGTCTTCGCCGCTGCCCAGAACGCCGCGGGCCTGCACGAGCGCGGAGGCCCCGGCGAAGGCGCCGGGCTTGACCAGCAGGATCTCCAGGTAGTGGTCCAGCAGGTCGTGGTAGGTGTAACGGCGTGTCAGCCGGGGGTGGCGGGCGACGACCTTGCGCCCGTCGAACACCCACAACTCGTTGGCCCGCAGCTTGACGCGGACCTTGGCGCCGATGAACTTCGCCGGCACCGAGTAGTAGCACTGCCGCACCGTGATCCGTTCTCTGAACTAGCGATCACCGCTCGGCAGCCCCTCGGGTAAAACCGCTGGCCGCTGGGCGTTCACCGGGCAAAGATGCAGCTATGCGCCATGCCACCACTGACCCTGAGCTGCTGGGCTTGGTCCGCCGATTCGTCACGCCCGGACGGCGGTACCTTCGGTTGGGTGGAAGCCTGCTGCGGTTGAGTGGGCCTGAGCGCGTGGTGTTCGCGAGGGAGTTGGTCCAGGCTGCCTCGGAGATCACCCCTGCTGAGCTCGATGTCCTCTTCGAAGGCGGATGGCGAGAGCGTAAGACTGCTTCCTGGCTGGTCGTTGTAGCCGGCAGGACCGAGTTCCGCAGCCGTATCGGCGAACTTCTGCTGGCCAGCGAAGGGCCCTATGCCGGCGCGGCGTACTGCGTCACCCTCGCCACGTTCGGTGACAGCGCGGACGCCGATTTGCTGTGTCGGTACCTTGATCGCTATTTGCCGCGGCCTGACCTCGACTACGACCAGGGCTTTGCTCTTGGCGCACTGCTTCACCTCGATGCCGCCCTCGGGTCCGAGCGTGCATCCCGATACCTTGCCGCAGGTGGATTGTGGCAGCAGTGGACCGACGCTCCGCCGCCCAGAAACCAGGACCCCCAGAAGTATCGGCAGGTCGTGCACCAGCTCTGCTCCTTCGCCAGCGAGTGCGCTGAACTCTTCCCGGCACTGGAAAACGAGCACTGATACTTGACCGCTGGGAGCCCCGACTCCCGCGGGGGCCTCGATAGAGTCGGGGCGATGACTGGGAACCGAGGCCGCTGGCCAAAGACCGATGAGGATCGCGGCGTCGAGGACGTGACGCTCTTGATACTGGAATGGCTGGGCGAGCAGGGTGTGAACGCCATGATCAGGATGGACGCGGAGAGGCTGGCTGACAACGCGCCAGCGTGGACGTTCGCTGCCAGCGGTGGCCCGTTGGAGCATGGCATGCGAGCTGACGGCAGGACTGTCCAGCAGTGCATGTCCGTCGCTCTGTCCCAGCTGCGCGACGCTGGACTGTCGGTTCCGTTTTGATCTTCGACCGCCGTTGACGTCGATCACGATGACGGCTTCGTCGTTTCGACGGTTCCTGTGGACTGGCCGAAACCTGGCATGCCGAGTTCAACGGCGGTCGACCGCCTGTTGACGAGCGCGTCGATCTGGGCGAGCTTGTCGTTGGCGCCCGCCAGGCTGGCTTGCAAGCCCTCGACCTCTCCGAGCCAGCCCTCGCGCTCGGCCTCGGCGATGCGCGCGATGAGGTTGTCGCGGATCTCCTCGATACGGAAGCGCTGGTCAGGGTCTGGCCAGTGCATCGAACATCGCAGGCAGGCGTGTTCATGAATGCAAGGGGTTGAGAAAGCGCGTCCGCAGAGCCCGGTGGCGACCTTTCGCCGCTCGAAGTGGCCGAGGAATTCCTGCCACTCGGAGTCGGTGGGAGTGCGGTATTCCTCGCTCGAGCGAAGGGCTCTGCGACGGGCGAGGAAGGCCAGGTGGGACCTGATGGTCTCCTCCGGATATACGGCCTTGTAGCCGATCGTCACGGCTATGTCCTGGTGCCCGGCGATCACCTGGGCGATGTGCGGGGGAAGGCCGTTGAGGATGGCGTCCGTGATGAAGATTCGGCGGAAGTCGTGCGGGGTGTAATGCAGTGCGGTGCCGTCGGCCTGGTCGATCAGGCCGGTGTGGGAGAGGGCATCGTCCAGGAGCGCGCTGACCCGCTCCCGGGCGATGCGCTGCGGTTCGGCGGCGACGTGGCGTTGGAACAGCAACGGGGCCGGTGGCAGCCAGATGTGTTCGTGGTAGTCCCGGGCGCGGACGAGTGGGACCGCGCCGCTGGCGTCGCGGATCCGGCAGATGATCGCGCTGAGCACGTCGGCCAGTTCGGGGCTGACCACCAGAAGCCGTTCGGCATCGGTCTTGGACGGGGCGATCTGCAGCAGTGGGACGATCTCCCCGGTCGTCGGCAGCCGGTATTGGACCAGGCTGTGGTGGCTCAGCTCCAGCATCTCCTCGGCGCGGACACCGGTGTGCCGCAGAACCTCGATGATGGCCCAGGCCCAGAAGGCGTTGTCCTCCTCCCGGTTGAGCAGGCGCCGCTGCCCGGTGGCCAGGTCCTCGACCCAGACGTTGTCCGGGTTCGCGTGCGGCCGGCGGATCCGGATCAGGGTCTGACCGGCGGCACTGAATTGCTGCCCCGGGCCTGCCAGTCGTCCAGCGGCGAGCAGGGCTGCTGAGTCCCGGCGCTGCTGGTCGGCGGAGCGGACGAGGATCGGCAGCACGGGGAGCCGTTCGCGGGTACGGGCGTCCATTCGTGCTTTGCGCCGCCGGGTGGTCTTGCGCCGGTTCAGGTCCTGCTGGCTGACAGGGCAGGGCGCGACCCACTGACCCCACTGGCCGGGGTCCTCCAGGGCCCACTGGGCCAGATCCAGGTAGAACGCTCGGACGCAGGCCAGGGTGTCCTGGTAGCCGAGCCGCTCGACGGCGACCTGGACCCGGTCCCCGCTGCCGGTGGTGGTCGTGGTCCGCCGGGTGCGCAAGCGCTGCTTCCAGGCGGCTGCGACATCGGCGGCAAGACGCAGCGAGTCGATGCCGGGATGGTGCAGCTCCAGGTCCTGCCAGAAGCACTTGGCCAACTGGTAGGTCTGCCCGCGCAGCGTGCCGTAGTCCAGGGCGGGCTGTCGTTCCTTGAGATACTCCACCAGCAGATCGCGGATCGCACGGCAGGCGATCGAGTAGCGGTCGACGAGCTCCTCGACTGACCGCTGGCCGATGCTGCGGATCTCGCGCAGCGTGGGGACGCCGGCGCCGAAGACGCCGGTCTCGCGCAGTGCCCGGAACGTGGCCGAGCCGGAGCGGCGGCTCCCGCGCAACTGGGCCTCGACCGCCAGAACCTCCAGCAGATCCCCGACCCCGATGTCGGCCACCGTCCCGCCCTTGGCAGCGATGATCACCGCGGTGCGGAACAAGACGGCGCGACGGGCCAAGTCACTGATCCCGGGATCGGCCCGGCAGAAGTCGTCCAGCCGGGCGAAGCCGCCTGCGTCGCGG
This sequence comes from Kitasatospora sp. NPDC092039, assembly GCF_044756065.1. NCBI lineage: Bacteria > Bacillati > Actinomycetota > Actinomycetes > Kitasatosporales > Streptomycetaceae > Kitasatospora > Kitasatospora sp. NPDC092039. Next base: position 24,652 of record NZ_JBIVSD010000011.1, read on the forward strand.
GAGCGGATCATGTTCCGCGCGAGCTTGCGCTTCTTGCCCCCGGTGAGCAACCAGCCCAGCGATGGCCGGATGACGTCGGCCCCGATCATGACGACCAGGGAACTGGTCATGGTCTCCAGCCGGGTCCGCGAGAACTTCCCCAGCAGCTCCAGCCAGCTCGCCGGGCCGTCGGCCCACCGCTCACCAGCCGCATCGGCGCCGCTCGCGTGCCAGCGCTCGTGCCAGGTCCGGCCCGGTTGCTCCTCCAACCAGTCCAGCATCAACATCAGACCGCGCCGACGAAAGTCGTGGCTGCGAGGGTCCTCCTGCCGCGGCGTCGCCTCGATCCACATCCGCAACACCCCGTCGCGGTCCATCTCGGCAGCAGGCCAGTGGGCCGAGACGGGACGCGGCGGAAACTTCGCGGTCTGCTGCTCGGCCGAGAGATGAGGCCGGGAGACCACAGGTGCAGCGGCCAGGAGGTCGGTGACGATCACGCGATACCCTTGCCGAACAGCACATCCATCGTCTCCGGCCGATAACCCGGCGCCGGAGCGGGCGCCTTCCGCTCGGCCGCCTGCCGACTCTGTTCAGCGTGATGGACCAGGACCGACGGATCACGTCTTCCTTGCGAGGCGTCAGGTAGAGCTGTGTCGTAGTGAGCTGAGCATGCCCGAGGACGAGCTGAACGTCCGTCAGCGGCAGCGCTGGGTCCTCGGCCATCCGGAACGCTGCAGTATGGCGTAATGCGTGGAGCGTCGCCGAGGTTCCCACCAGCTGATTCACCCGCTCGAACATGCGGTGCACCGCGTGATAGGTCAGCGGGCGGACCGGGCGTCGAAGCGTCCACCACAACGGCAGACGACGACCTCTCGGGATGAGATCGCCCATCTGGACCTGGTAGAGCCGCAGCCAGACGAACGCGTCGGTGGACGCCGGGAGTTCTTGAACCGCCCCCGTGCCCTTGCGTACCACCGAGATCAGCTGCCGCCCAGGGGCGACCCCGCCTTGCAGCGTCGACAACAGCTCCGAAGCCCGCGCCCCGGTGGAGACGTAGAACGCGACCAACGCCCGGTCCCGGTGCGAGGGGAGCTTGGCGAAGATCTCGTTGAACTCCTCATCCGGGATACTGCGCGGAATGCGCTTCGGGACACGGGGCCGGTAGAGACCTGTCCGCTCCTTGCGGTGCGGCTCCATCGGGTTGTGGTGCGCGTTCACCCGACCGCTGCGGCGTGTGCGGTCCAGCGGGAACGGGTTGACCAGCATGGGCCCGGTGGCGATGTCCAGGTGAAAGGCGTAGAAGCAGCGCAGCACCGTCTCGTTGTGCGCCCGCACCGAGGCCGCATACGGCTTCGCCGAGCTCGGCGACGGCTCCGATGGCTGCCCCGAGCGCCAGTGCGGACGATCGGGCTGTCCGTTGATCAGCAGCCACCGGCAGAAATCCCTCGCTTCGAGTCGCGTGGCGCGGTCCCACGACACGTCGATCGCCCACAGGAAGCGGAACCAGCGCAGCAGGTCCATCCCATAGGAACGCACCGTCGATTCGGTGCGGCCGGCTGCCTGCAGGTCACGGAAGTAGTCCGTCACCGCCTGGACGCCGACGCCGCTCGGGTCGACCAGACGGTACGGCTCCCATCGGCTTCCGGTCGCCAGCAACGACCCGACCGCAGGAACGACCAATGCGGCCAGATCTCGATGCTCTTCCTCGTCTCCGATCACGACCAGGAAACGTAGACCCTGGAGCGCGTATCCGTCCCCTGAACTGCGGAATCTCTGGCCGTAGTTCAGTCAACAGAAGGGAATTGCGCGCGACCGTCGGCGTCAGGTCGATCCCGCAGTCGTAGTCGTCCGCCGGCAGCGCCCGCAGCTGCTCGCGCTCGGCCTCGAAGTCGAACCCGATCGAGGTCGGCCGACCGTGGATGTGCCGGGCGTCTTCCGCGATGTCGATCGCGGCCAGGCGCTCGTTCAGCTCCGCCAGCGAGTCGACCGCAGGGGGCGGGACCAGGTGCTTTCTGCGGAACCGGCCGCCCTCGTGTTCAACCCCGCCCTTCTCGTGGGCGCCGTCCTCGCCGGGCGCGCAGTAGAACGCCGAGAACTGATACCAGGACTTGAACGACGCCCACCGGGCCGATTCCAGCCTGGAGCGCCCGAACAGCACCTGCTTTACCGCGGGCTTCAGGTTGTCGTAGCGGATGTGCACCGACGGCACCCCGCCCAACGCCGTGAACGCCTCCAGGTGCCCTTCCAGGAAGGCCTCCTGGGACGCGGTCGCATAGACCCGGTGTACCGCTTTGCCCGAGTAGCACAGCCGCAACGTGAACAGCACGCACTTGCGCCGCTGCCCGGCCAGGTCCAGCCAGAAGTCCGCGAAATCGACCTCAGCCTCCTCGCCCGGCCTCTTCGCCTGCGGCACCATCCCGTCCAGATGCCGACGACCCTCCAGGGTCTCCGCGCGGATCTGCGGGCGCCGCTTGGACACGTAGTCCCAGACCGTGGTGGAACGGGCCAGCTCGAAATCGTGCTCGGCGGCCAGACGCTCCATGATCCGCGGGATCGTGTGCTTCTGCTTCGCCGGTGCGTCCAGATCCTCGCGCAGCATCGCGTCGATGAAGCCCTTGACGGGCTCCAGCACGCTCTTGCGCGGCGGCGGCGACTTGCGCTTCGGCGGCACCGGCGACTCCAACGCCTTCCTCACCGTGTTCCGCGAGACCTTGAACCGCGCGGCGAGCTCCCGCCCTGACAGCCCCTGCTCACGCTGAGCCCGGCGGATCCTTTCGAACAGCCACTCACGTGACCTGTGCACCAGCGGTCTCCCTGACCTGGACCGTGATCAACAGGCACAGCGTGACGGCCGAACGGCGCAAGCCCCCGCGATTACTCCGAAAGCGGCATGTTCCACACCATCACACCGACTGGCTCCCAAACTCGCCGAAGAGCCACCGGCTCCCGAACAGGCCGAAGCCGTGGCTCTACTTCACCCCGGCAAATACACCTCGCCCGCATCGTCGTCGACGGCCGCGCCCTGTCGACGACAGGACCGCGCACTGCCCCGACATGAGCGTCCAGAGCCTTCACCAAGGCCCTCAAGGACATCCTGCGCGTCCTGTGATCTTGGGCCCTGGCGGTAACCGGGGCAGTAGGTTCGGGGAGGGACCCCGATGGCGAGGAGCGGTGGCAGAGGATCAAGATGCTCAAGCGCCAGATGTTCGGCCGCGCGGGCTTCCGTCTTCTCCGCAAACGCGTGCTGCTCGCGTGAAAGGGCCGGGACCCAGTGGGGTCTACTCAGGACTCCGATCGCGAGTCACGCATACGGCTGCCGCCTAACCGCCTCTTACTCCCACTGGTTCGGCCCTGGGGCCTCGGATGCCCCGGCGACACCTGTTGAAGCGACCGAGCGAGTATTTCACGTCCTGATCAACAAGCCCAGAACCACGGTCAGATGTAACGCACAGTTCACGGTCCACAAAACCTGAGCCAGAACCCGTTGTCATCTACGGAGCCACGAGCAGCCAGGCGCGATGGCCTCTTCGACCGCCTCCGCCTCCACCTCCGTGCGCGGCCCGCGGGTCCTCCCGGGCCATATTTGAACATGTTCAGATTCTTTGCCAGGATGACCCTGCAAGGCCGACGGGCGCTGGGCCTGAGCCGGTCCGTGGATGGGGGAGCAACGCCGTGATACTGACCTTCTTCCTGGCCCTCGGGGTTCTCGCCACGGTGGTTCCGGCCGCCGCGCTCGGCCTTGGCGTGGCGATGCTGTCGGGCCGGCTGGCGATGCCCGTACGGGGCACCCTGCTCGTTGTGGCAGGGGCGGTCGGGGCGGCGGCGTGGATGCTCCTGATTCCCGCCGGCCACGTGGGGACCGTCGCCGCCGCACTGTCCGCCCTGGCCACCCTCGTCGCCGGGGCCGCTGGCCTGGCCTGGTCCGCCCGCCGGCGCCTGGTTGCCCTCGTAAGAGTTCGCATGGACTCCCGGATCACCCGCATCTGACGCAAGCTGGCCAAGGTGCCCTACGCCGCACTGCGAAGCCACTCCTTCGGGGAAGAGAAGCACGGGTTTCGCCTCGAACCCCCGTTGCCCGGACGTGAAGGTCACCGAGTTTGAGGCCGACCACCGACGAACCGAGGCCGAGCTGCGCGCCGCGATGGCCGCGGTCCGCCCTGTTGGCGCCAGCCGTGAGGACGTTCTCGGATCCGATCTGCAGACCGTCCGGGACGCCGTCGCTACCTACCGCACCGACGCCCTCGCCGCGCTGGCCCGCTCGCCGCTCGCCGACGCCGAGGCCGACCTCGCCCACGACCGCGCTGCGCGCCCACCGAAGCCGCCTCACCGCCCAGACTGCCGCCGAACAGGCCGCCAAGGAAGCCCGCGCCGCCACCGCCGGCTACCTGCTCCTCGAGCGCCTGGAGACCGTACGGGCGCTGCGCGAGCGCACCGACCGGATCCGGCGCCGACTGCGGCGAGCACCGCGGCTGACCCCTGCGGGTGCGGGGAAGACGCGCTCCGCCCCTGAACCACCGCCCCCGCTCGGCTTCGGCCGGGCGGGGGCGTCTTCGTGCGTTCCGACCCGGGCGGCCGCCGAGACCGGCCATCGGACGGTGCAGGTCAGGGGCGCGGGCGGCTCAGCCGGTGCGGACCGAGGTAGTAGGAGAGGCCGGCATGCGACGGACCGTCCGCGACCTCGCCGCTGACCAGCAGCCTGACCACGTCGGCCTCCGGTAGCCACTCCACACGGGTCGACTCCGACACGTCCTCGGGCTCACCGACCTGGGTGCAGCCGGTGACGTGGTAGGCGCGGAAGTGGGCGTCGCTGATGCCGGCCATGGCGTCGTACTCGGTCAACAGCTCGACCCGGCCGGGACGCCAGCCGGTCTCCTCCTCGACCTCACGGGCGATCGCAACCGCCGGGTCCTCCCCGGGCTCGACCCACCCGGCTGGCACCTCCCAGCCCCAGCGGCCGGTGATGAACCGGTGCCGGTAAAGGAGGAGGAACTCCCCAGCCTCGTTGGTGACGACCGCACTGGTCGAGGCGCGCGGGTAGCGGACGACGTGGTGGTCGATCCGACCGACGCCGGGCACGTCGACGTCGTCGAGCCACACCTGGACCCAGGGGCTGCCGTAGACCTGTCGACGTCCGAACGTCTTCCACTCCACAGCGGCCTCCCTACATGCGCACGAGCTGTGCCCCCGACTCTCTCACGCGTGCGGCCAGCTCTCGCACGGGCCTCTCGGCGGTCCACGGAGCGACCGAGCGCTCGAAGGCGCGCGCGGAGGACGATCGGCTGGACGACGCTCCCGTTCGCGACGTCGAGGGCCTCGTGTGCGAGCGCGCAGGCGGCATCGAGGTCGCCTTGGGCGAGCCGGACCTCCGCAAGGTCGAGGGTGAGGACGGCAAGGCCCTTGACGTCCGCCGCGGCTCGCCGGTCGATGGCGGTCTCGAGCAGGCGCCCCGCCGCGTCGTGTTCGCCAAGGTGCGCATAGGCCTCGCCCGCGAGACCGTCAAGGCGCGGGCCAGTGAAGAAGTCGAGGCCGCCAACGGGCTCGTTCTCTGCGAGGTCGAGGTGGTGGGCGGCCTGGTCGAGGGCAGCCAGGGCCGCTGTGCTCTCGCCTCGCGAGGCGAGGTTGGGGCGCTTGAACACGGCCGGCTGACCCCCGCGGGTGCGGGGCGGACCCGCCGGAGCGGTGCCCGGGGCCGGGGGTGGTCGGCTGACCCCCGCGGGTGCGGGGCCCGTTGTTCGCCGCGCTGGAGGACGGCTGGCCCCCGCCCGCGCGGGGGAGACGTCAGCCCGACCGCGGCCAGCAGCTCGGCGTACGGCCGACGCCTTCGCCCGACTGGCCCATACATCGCTGGCCGACGCGTAGGCCGACCTTGCCCGCCGGAACCGTCTCACGGCCCAGGCCGCCGCCGAGGAGGTCTCCGAGCGGGCTCGCGCCGCCACCGCCTCAGCCTCAGACCGGCGCCGATCTTGCCCGCACCGTCCTGCACGCCGCCCGCCAGGCCGCCCGCACCAACGGCACCATCCCGGCCCAGCGGGCCGCTCGCACGGACCGGCCCGCCACCACCGCCCGCCGCGTGCCCGCGCGAGCCCGAGCCGATCGCCGAGGAGTTTCTCGCCCTGGTCGCCGCTCACGGCTGGACCCTCGGCACCGCCGGCGGAGGCCTGCGCGACCGCTGGCCCACGCTCGTCGGCCCCGACGCCGGAACAGACCTTCGCCGCAGCCACCGTCGCCGCCCACACCGGTGCCCCCTGGGTCCGGGGCTACCTGGCCGCAGGCCACCGAAGGGCCTCAACTCCGAAGGGCACCACGAAAGTCGAGGCTGCCACTACGCTCCGGACGGCACCCCTGTCCCCGCACCGCCACAGCCTGTCGGAGTTCCCCGTGTTCCGAAGCACCATGCTGTACAGAACCACCCTGACCATCGACTGCACCGACACCGAGCAGCAGCCGGACATCTTCAAGACCGTCCGCGGGAACGCCGCCGCCTGGCTGGACAGCAAGGGCTACGGCGCCGAGGCCCTCGGCTCCTCCGGCCAGCACCAGCTCGACGCCAGCACGACCCTCGACGTCGTCGGCTCCTACAGCCCCGACGGTGACGAAATAGGCCTTCGCCTGCAGTTCATAGAACAGCGGGCGCAGCGGTGGACGACGACGCTCACCGCCGTCGGTCCCGACGCCGGGGGGACCGGCCTGGTGGCGATCGACCTCGAATGCCACAGCGCCGGCGTCCTGCCGCCCAGCGGGCCGCCCCGGATCATCCGCGAACTCGTCGCCGCGCTTCCCGTCATCGACGGCCTGGCACCCGAGGCCGACGGCGGCTGGGCGCCGGTGACCCGGCTGACGGCCTCCCCGCAGCACATAGGAGCAGGTGACGTCGACCACCTCCTGGAGGTCCTCACACATCAGGACCGCCGCCGGCCGGTCATCGTGGCCGCCCGCCCCCACCAGCCGTCGGGTGACTGGACCTGGCGCACCGACAAGGCCTGGGGCGGCGCGGCCGGTTTCGCCTCGCTCTTCCTGCTCACGGACCAGGCGGCCGTCCAGGCGTTCCGGCGTGAGATCGGGCCGGACCACTGGGTGGCCCCCGGCGCGGTGCGCACCTACCTGCCCGGCGTCGATCCGGCCTGGGCCGCCGACGGGTACCGCCACCGGTTCCTGACCTACCAGCGCTTGAACGACCGGCGGGACGAGGCGTGGAGGCACATCGCCAGCGGGGTCCAGGAACACACCCTCGACTCGCCCGTCCCCGAACGCCTCGCCGGCCTGGTCCTGCTGAACACCAGCCCGGCGCCGCAGTCCCCCCAACGACGGCCGACGCCGTCATCGACCCACCTCAACCCGGCCGAGGCGCGCAGCGAGGTCAGCCGCCTCACCACGATGGTCTCCGCCCGCGACGAGGAGATCGCCCGGCAGCAGCGCATGCAGCTCAGCCTCCAGCACCAGCTCAACGACGCCAATGCGAAGCTCACCGCCTCCGAGGCCAGCAACGACATCGAGCTTGCCGAGCACATCGACTCCCTTGATCTCCTGGACCGCGCCAACCGCGAGATCAGCCGGCTCCGGGTACTTCTGATGACGCTCGGCGCCGGCAACGAGGCCTACGCCCAGCAGGACGCCGAGGACGCACCCCGCACCTTCGAGGCCGTCCTCGACCGCATCGCCTCCCTTCCCGGCGTCCAGTTCACCGGCGACCGCTCCCGCACCCTGCGTCTGGACGACACCGACACCCGCAAGGTCCCGGGTTGGGCCCGTAAGGCCTGGCTGGCCCTGCAGGCACTCAGCAGCTACGCGGAGATTTCCACGGGCGAAGGATTCAAGGGGAACTTCCGCGAGTTCTGCCTGCGCAGCCCCCGCGGCGCCGTCGTCATCTCGGGCAACACCGTCGCCATGGTCGAGTCGGAGGACACCCTCAACCAGTGGGCCAACGAGCGCGTCCTCCCGGTGCCCCCACAGGTTCGGCCCGAAGGCGAGATCCTGATGGAGGCCCACATCAAGCTCGACGTCCGGGGGTCCATCTCCCCCCGCATCCACTTCTACGACGACACCGCTGGTCCGACCGGCAAGGTCCTGGTCGGCCTCATCGCCCGTCACCTCACAATCAGCAAGACCTGACGCGCAGGTCTGCCGGGACGGCGATCCGCCGCTACGGCGCCGCCGGCGTCCACGCCTGTGAGGCCTGCCGGGCCGAGAACCGCCCGGCGGTAGTCACTCGCTGGGGGTCGGCGGTGCCTGGTCAGGATCGCCGTACCAGCGGGTTCGACCGGCTTACCCGCAGCAGTTTGTTGTTTCAGCCGCTCCGGCCTCGGAGGGCTCGGACGCCGAGGTCGTAGGCCTCGGCGTCCGCATGCAGAAAATGATCAATGAAGGGGCGTTCGTCCCCCGACTGCGCGACGAAGCGCCCACCGAGGACGCCGCCCAGGACGCGGAACCCGAGGTGCAGGCCGAACAGCCCCCCTCCCGGCACATCCTCGCCTGCGCCAGCACCCTGCGCATCGCACCCGGTCCGATCGACGAGCTGTGCTGCGTGGCCCTGGACGAGGACACCGCCGACCGCTGCAAGCGCGGCGTCTTCGAGCCGGACGAAGGTCAGTGGGTCCAGATGCCGGTGCCCGCCCCCAGGACCCGTACCCGTGCCCGTACCGCGCCGGCCGGCGGTCCGATGTGGGTCTGGGAGGTCAACCCCCTGCTGGGATACATGGACTCGCTGCGCTGGCTGCGCCAGCACTGCGCAGGGCACCACCAGTCGGAGGCGCCGGACGCTACGGCCGTGGAGCTCGTCGACTTCCACCCCGGCTGGCACGCCCCGTACGTTCTCCGCGACCGGCCGGAGGGCTTCGCGCTCCCGGCCGAGCCGGCGGAGAAGCCCCAGGGCAGGGAGCACAGCAGGGTGGTCTGCGCCGGCGACGACTGCCACAACTCGACGGTGGTCCGCGGCGTCCGGCCCGGATGGCTGTGCTACGTGTGCACCCGCCGCGCCGGACGGCGGACGGCGACGCACCGCCGCTGGCAGCAGTACCCGAGGACGGAGGGGCAGTGACGAGATCGACCTACATGGCCAGGGGCCAGAACCCGGTCACCTGGGTGACCAAGGGGTACCCGTCGGTGCTCGTGGGGATCCTGGACAAGCACGGCGGTCTGCCCCGCACGGTCCCGCCCCTGGTGCACCACGAACTCAACGGCCGTACGCCCGCGCAACTGCGCGAGCGCATCGAACGGCGCTGGTACCTGCACTACGCGCGGCTGTCGAAACCGGAGCTGGCCGCGCGCGCCGACCTGATCGCCGAGGACCTGGTCCGTCCCGGCGACTGCCCGGAGCCCCGGTGCGAGGACGGCTGGCTGCTGGACCCCTACGACACGAGCTGCGGCACATGCAGCCGCGGCCGCACCGAGGTCCACCACACCGGGCAGGACGAGGTCGTCGACGGTCCCCGCTCCGCCCCGGAGAACGTCGCGCGGGTCGCGGCCGGCATCCGGGCCCGCATGCGCTCGGCGCACGGCGCCCCCCGCGGCGAACGAAGCCGCCACGTCCTGCGCAAGGACCTCCAGCCGCACGTCCCCGCCCCCTACGCCCGCGAGCCTGAAACCCCGTCCGAGCAGGAGGCCCCCGGCACGCCGCCGCGCTGGAGCCTTCGCGAACCCGAACCCGACCTCGCCGCCGGCCAGAACCCCCCGTGGGCCGCCGCCGACCGTCAGGAGCCACGCCCGTGAACCCGAACGTCCCCGCCAACAGCGTCACCGCCGTCCTGCTCGCCGACGGCTGGCACGACGTCAAAACGGCCACGTTCACGATCGGATCCGACCTGGCCGCCCCCCTCGCACTGCCCCGGCCGGGACGCCGTGGCCGCGCCGCCGCGAAGCGGCCGGCCCCGGCCGCTTTCACCTTCCTCACCACCGACGGCGACCGCATCTCCGGCCCGCTCACCTCGGTCCTCGCCGTCAAGAGCCCGGCGCCCGCACCGGCGCCCGCACCCGAGGTGCCACAGTGGTGCGGACTCTGCAACGACGGAACGCCCACCGACATCGTCGGCCAGCGCTGGACGCAAGGCGATCGCGGCATCATGCGCTGCCCCCGCTGCCACCCGCACGCCGGCGCCACGGCCGAACCCGCCACCAGCCCGTGGTGCGGCCGGTGCCAGCACACCGCCGCCCGCTGGATCGTACGGCGCACGGAGCGCAACGGCGCCACGGCCTTCCAGCCGATCCCCTGCCCGCACTGCCACCCCTCCCCCGAACGGCTGCTGGAAACCGTGCCCGCGGCCCGCCAGCCGTACGAGCAGTACGTCGCGCTGGTGGCAAGCGACCACCCGGACAGCTCCGAGAGGGCGGTATGAAAAGATCTGCCCGATTTTTCTCCGTCTCGGGACCGATCGGCGGGGAAGGGCAGTTGGCGGGGCCTGCCGCTGCCCTCGCGGCCTGGGATCGAGACAGAAGAAGGCTGTCGAAGCCGGGCTCTGCGGCATACTGCGGCCATGAGTGAAGAATCGGCACGGCTGGCGCGAGCCCTCGTCGAGTTCCGTGAAGCCGAAGGTATCTCGGAGCGCGAGCTCGCACGACGTACCTGGCTGAGTCACGCGACCATCAGGACCTTCGAACACGACCGTGGGGACCTGCCCACTCCGACCGTTGCCCGCAGGTTCGAGGAAATCCTCGGCTGGGCTCCGGGGAGCATCAAGGCCACGCCGTCCGAAGCGACAGGCCTTGAGACATCGGCTGATTCTGGCTCAGGCCTCGTGTAGGCGCGCTGGTCAGGGCTGCTTGCTGGACCAGTTCGACGTCGCCGGCGCTGCTCGCCTACTACGTCGTCCCCCGTCTGGAACTCGTCGTCTGCCGGATCGCACCACCACCGGCACGCTGATCGACCGGCCCCCCGCGCTCACGGGGAGGACGAGAAGTCGATCAACGGTTGCTTCACTCCTGACGTAGCGAAGCGAGCCAGGCCCCGTCCTCGAACTCGGCAGGGACCTGGTCTTCCCACGGATCGATCCCGCGACGCTCCAGTTCGTCGAACCAGCGATCCCGCTGGGACTCGGGGAGGCGCTGTCCGCACCAAGGGCAGAAGTCGATCCCGATGCTCGCCGTGCCGCCGTCGTGGACGATCAGCCCGTACTCCTGGAACTTGGGCCTGAAGCGAATCAGGGCGTCTGGGCAGGTGAAGGTGTCGTCGTGCTGGTCGCACTGCCAGTTCACCCGGCTCGTCATCGTCTCGCAACAGTGGTCGGTCACGGTCTCGGCTCCTCGTTACTCAGCAGGACGACTGGAAGTAGATCATGGTCCGAGATGGTCCCGGGGTGGGACAGGGAGAACTGACGACGTCCAGGGCGCCCAACCGAAGGTCCGCCGCAGCGCCGCCCGTGGCAACGACGTCCTGGAGACGGTATGCCGGGATGCCGTGACCGCCCGGCTGCTGCCCCTGATGACGCTCCCCGAAAACGGCCACCCGTGCGACAGGGTTGGCCAGACCTGCTCACCTTGATTCCCCATGGGGTTGCCCGACCCGGACGAACGCCACACCCCCCCATGGAACGCGCCGGCTGTTTACTGCATGACCTCCAGGTGCGGGTGATCGAAGGAGGCGGGGCAGTAGTAGAGCTGCATGTCGTAGCTCCGTCCGATCATGATGCCGATGTCCTCGTCAGAGTCCCGGTCCTCGACCGGATCCCAGCCGCTGCCGTCCAGGGCACTTGAACTGATCGTCAGCAGCGGTCTCATGACGCACTCGCAGGTCGTGCACCGCATGATTGACGGATCGCTGAAACTCCACGGGCCCCAGCCGCCCACCTTCCACCCCGGGGCGACGGACAGCTCATACTGGTAGTAGCGACGGAACTCCTCTTCGTACAGGTACCTCGGGTCAGTGCCGGTGAACTCCTCTTCGCACCAGTCCCCGATACGCTCCGCGAGGTCCGGTTCCAGCTCCAGCAGAGCCGGGTACTCGGTCACCACCTCGGGGTGCAGTACGCACGGCTCGGGCAGGTAGTTGCCGTGCCCCGACACGTCCGCGGGCTGCGGCGGCTCCACCAGCAGCGCGCCCGCCGCGGCAGAGTCGCGCCACACAACCTGGGCGGCCGGCATCCAGTTCGGGTCGTGCTCCAGCGGACACCACAGCACCTGCAGCAGGTCCGAATCCGCAGGGCACGGCAGCCCGGGGATGTCTCTTGCGTAGAGCTGGGCCACCGGCAGCAGGGCATTCGGCTCCTGGCTCCATGGATGACCCACGTACGTCGCATCGAGCGCCTCTTGCTCCTGCGCGGCGGGACTCCCGCCCGCCCAGTCCGTCCTGTGGAGCTCGCGGCGACGCCGGACGTCCGCCAGTGACACCGGCAGGTCGTCCTCCGGGTGCGGGCCGCCACAGGCCGGCCACGGCTCGTCGGCGGGCCACAGGAGCGGGCCGCCGACCGAACTGTCGCGAACGGTCGGCACGCCCAGCCGAGGGTGCAGGCGGACTGCCTGCCGGGCCAGCAGCGCCAGTTCCGGGAAGACCGCAGCGATGTCCACGCGGCGCGGCGGGGTGGTACGGGCCATTGAGACCGTCCTTCAACGGAGCAGGAGACAGACGAGCGGACCCTAACCGCTGCCACCGTCAACCACAGTTCCCGGGTCCGCGCCACAGCAGCAGACCGCGGACGCGGCCAGGGGCTGGGCCCTGCATGCCCAACGCCCGTCACTCCTCAGCCTCCTCAGACGCTTGAACGACCAACGATCTGAGGAACGGGAGCAAGGGCGGGGAAAATCCCGAATCCTCATCACCCCGCCAAGGGCCGTGCCCGGGGTTCTGTGTTCGTCACCCCCCGACGCTCTGGCCCCGGCACGGTGCAGCGATCCCCGACTGCCCGGCGCGGTCAGGCTCCGGCTAAAGCTTGTTCCAGAAGTCCGGGTGTGGGCAGGTCGGTATGCGCTCTGACCTGCTGGTTCACCGGGTTCGGGCGAGGTTGTGCATGTGGGCGACGGCCTGCACCGCGTGGTGCAGGCCGTCGCCTTTCTGCCGGCAGTCCCGGAGGATCTTGTAGTTCTTCATGCGGGCGAAGGTGTGCTCGACGCGGGCACGTACGCGGCGGTGTTCGGCGTTGTCCTCCTCCTGAGCTCGCAGCAGGGGGCGGCCGGCGCGTTTGCGGTGGGGGACGACCAGGCCGGTGTTCAGGTAGGCGCCGTCCGCGAGCACGGTGGTGCCCGCGCACGTGGCGGGTAGGTCGGAGGCCCGCCATGCGTGGGCGTCGGCTTTGTTGCCCGGCACGGGGCGGGCGGTGGCGACCACGAGGCGGGTGTCGGCGTCGATGACGACCTGCACGTTCGCGGAGAACCGGTAGTTGCGGCTCGATGCCCCGACGCTTCGGTCGCGGACCGGGACCAGGGTGCCGTCCACGATCCACAGCCGCTCCACGCCCGGGGCCGGGCGTGGAGCGGCGTCCAGAGCCAGGAGCGGGCCGAGGCGCTGGACTATGCGGCACACCGTCGCCGTCGAGACCCCGAACAGCGGCGCGAGCTGCCGCATGGTCAGGTTGGTCCGGTAGTAGACAGCGACCAGCAAGATCCGGTCAGGCAGCGGCAGGCACCACGGCCTGCCGCCGCCCGGTCCGTTGCCGCCCCGCTCACGCACCACACGCACCACACGCACCAGGCTCTCGAACTGCCGCATCCGCAGCCCCGCGAACGTCTCCACCCAGACCGGCTCAGCCCGAAGCACCCCACCCATACCGGAGAAATGCCCTCTCACCGACCTTCTGGAACAAGCTTTAGCGGGAGCGGACGCCGCACTCCGGCGGGCAGGTGGCCGTGGTGGTGGCGGGCGACGGCCTCCAACAGTGCCTGGCGGGCCCGGCGCCAGCGGACGTCCTCGGTGCGGCTCCCACCAGGGCGCGGCCAACTGGCCGAACTCCTCCCAGGTGGTGCGCAGGGCGGCGTCGACGGCGGCCGGTGACCACGGGGGCTGGGTGCGGGGAGCGCGGACGGTGTCGGCCAGGACCCGGTCGGCGCCGGGCCCGAGCGCCCGCCTGGTTCGGCCTGGCCGCGCCCCGGTGTTGCCGTGGTTCACCAGTCGGGCTGGGCGGCGGCGCGGCCGGCAGCGACCGCGTCGTCCTCACCTGGGCCAGGTGGGGCAGCTCCCGCTCGTACCAGGTCAGCGCGGTGCCCGGCATCGCCAGGGCCAGCGCGGCGACGGCGGCCAAGGCGATCCGCTCCCCGCCGGTGATCTCCGGCAGGGTCTCCAGGTTGGTCGCGCCGAGCAGCACGCCGCCGTCCAGGCGGTAGCGCAGCTCTGCAGCGCGCGGGCCTGGCCGTAGGAGAGGGGGCCAGGCCGGTGTCCGGGCACACGTCGAGGGCGGAGAGCACCTTGGCCCGGCGGAAGTTGTCGGTGCTCTCGTCGAACGCTTCAGTGTCGGCGGCGATTGAGCACACCGATGAGAGCGGCAAGGTCGGCGGCACCGGCCGGGTCGTCCGCGTAGCGGGTGGTCTGGAGGGGGCCGACCTCAGGAAGGACGATGTCCTCCCGTGCCAGAACATGGACCAAGGTCAGCAGCGCGGCGCGGGCGTTGCCATCGGTGAAGGGGTGGAAGAACGCCACGTCGAGGTAGGCGCGGGCCGCGCGGGCCGCCAGCGGGATGTCCGAGTCGGTCGTCTCGCGCAGGCAGGAATCAAAGTCGGCCTGCGTGTGGGGGGTAAGACCGTAGCGCTCGCGGCCGGTCTTCGCATAGGCGTCGCTCACGCGGAACGCTGCTGGTGCAGCGAGGACTTCGCGTTGCCAACCAGCCAGGAGTGCGAAGTTCAGCGGGGTCTGGCGTGCGGCATCTTCTCGGGCCAGGGTGACTGCGGCGAGCAGACGTTCGGAGCGAATCGGGTCACGCCGGCGCACCGGACCCTCGCACCAGGACCGGAACCCATCGCGGTCGGTCGGGACCCGTCGTAGAGCCGGTGCGTGTTGCCAGTCGGCCTCTTGGCGTACGCGCAGCCAGTCCGAAAGGCTGTCAGTAGCGGTCATGGAACTCCTCAAGCGCCGCCCTCTCACGGTGGTCCTGGTACGGGGCGTGGCCGGTGAGGCCGACTGCGAGGTCCTCGCCGACGGATTCGATCAGGGTCCGTTCCGGGTAGACCCAGCTCTTGAACCGACCGCCGATCGCGCGCTCCACCGCTCGCGCGGCTTCGGCTCGGTCCATGCCGGTGCTGGTGAGGAACCAGCCCAGGACGATCGAGGTCTGGCCGCGCCACGCGTTGTCCGCGCCAGAGTCCAGCGTGTGGGTCACGAGCCGGATGCAGGCCCGTTCCAGGTGCCAGCTGCGATCCTCGGGTGAGGCGTCCGGCGGCGGCGCCAGTTCGGCGAAGCGCTGGGCCGTCCGCTCCAGCCAAGCCCGCCACTCCAGTAGCGCAGCGACGACGCGTACTGCGGTCTCGTCGGGGGTTGTCACCGAGCTTGACGCGCTGCCCCAGTTGCCGATGGGCCCACCATCGCGGTAGGACCAGCTCCATCCCCAGGTCCAGGTGCCGTATCGCTCCCGGAGGACCGCGTCCACCTGGCTCTCGCACCAGCGTTCTCCCTGCCACCAGCCAGCCATACCGGAGAGCACGGGCGGCACCCACTCGCGGACCAGCGAGCGGAGGCGTTCCTCTTCGTACTCGTCCCAGGCGAACGAGTGGCGGGCAGGGTCGAACTGATCCCAGCCCCGAATGCCCTCGTAGGTGACGCGGGGCACACGGTTCTCGGGGAAGGGCAGGATGTCGCGGTTGTACGTCAGGGCTGGCCACTCTTCCTGTCCGATGTAATCGACCCATCAGTCTCGGCTCAATGCTCCTGGGACCGCGAACGGTTTTTTCGAACCGCGCCGGCTTGCCTGTCATGCCGCTGCCGCCTTCTCATCGTCGCCGAGCACACTGAAGTCGATGTCCAGGTGGGCGTCGTAGTCGTCGGGGGTGATGCCGAGTTCGTGGGTGGAGTACTCCCCGAAACGCTTGATGTGCTCGGTCAGGTACGGGGAGACCTGCGCGAGGTCGAGCGGGTCGACCGGGCGCCCCTCGGCCTGGAGCTCGCGCACGACGTCGGCGATGTTCCAAGGTGCTGTGGAAGATCACCAGGTTGGCCAGCAGGAAGGTGAACTTGGCTGCGGCCGCCCGGGCGGCGGACCGTGAGCAGGGAGCGTCGACGGTGGTGGACCCGTGCGGGAGGGGCGGTCGTTAGGGGTAGCCGTCGATATCTGGCCCTTCATGATGTGGGCGGGGTGCGGGCGCCCCGGGCCGAGTAGGTCTTCAGACTCGGTCAGGGGCATCCCGCAGTGAAGAGGGCCGATCCGGCCGGTTCGTGCGAAGTCGACGAGCACGTTCATCAAGGTCACGGCAGTGACTGTGACACTCTCCCGGGCCTGTGCGCACTCCGATATCAGCGCGGTGCGGTGCCTGCCCTGCCCTGTCGGGCGTCTACGAGCGGCAGAAGACGGGCTGCCGCCGGCAGGTCCAGTTCGCGTGGTGTCGGACCGGCCGGAGTGCGGCTGCCGCGGGCAGCGGCGGGTCGATGCGCAGCGGGCTGGCCCCGGCGGTGACGGCGTGGGCGAACGGGGGGCAGCGCGGACGCCGCCCGGCGCAGCGCGTCGTCCAGGTCCGCGCCGGGCCGGGTTGGGCTCGTATCGTGGCCTGCGGGCATTGTCCGTGTTCGTACCTAGAGTGTGCCGGTGTGAGATCACCTGAAGAGCTGCACACGATCGACTGGCCCTCGTTGGAACACGCCTACGGCGAGGGCAGCGACGTGCCCGGCTGGGTACGCGCCCTGTACTCCGACGACCGGCGCCAGGCGGACAAGGCGCTGTCCGAGTTCTTCGGCCGGGCGCTGCACCAGGGGTCGGTGTCATCGGTCGCGGTGGCGGCCGTTCCCTTCCTCGCCCACGCCGCGGCGCACACCCGCCACGAACGGGCGGACCTGCTTGCCGCTCTGGCCGGATGCGGAGGCAGTGGAGCGGAGCCGGAGTACGACGACGAGGTGCGGGGGTGCGCCGGGGTCGCCGCCGAGGTGGCCGGGCTGCTGCACCTGCTGCACGACGAGGACCCGGTGGTGCGCCGCAACACTGTGCGCGTCGCCCGCCGTGCCAGCGACGAGACCGTCCCCATGGTGATGCGCGAGCTGACCGCCTGCTACGAGTCCGACCCCACCGCCGCTGTCCGCGCCGAGGCGCTCACCGTCCTGACCCTGCTCGACACCGACGGCGATGCCGCCGACCGCCGCCTCCGGTCGGCCCTGACGGACCCGGTTCCGGCCGTCCGCGCCGCCGGCGCACTGGCCCTGCTGGAACGCTCCGAGGCGCCCTACCCGGGCGACCTGGTCGCCGTCCTGGCCGAGGCCGGAGGCGACCCCGGGTTCGACGTCGGTACCCGCGAGTTCGCCCCGGGGATCGGTAGCGTCGACGAACGCGCCTGGATCCTGACCGACGACGCGGATGCCCTGGCGACGGTGGCCCGCGGCTGGATCGCTCAGGGGGACCACCAGAGCCGCGGCACAGCGCGGGCCCGGCACCTGTCCGCGATGTGGCGCGACCGCGAGGACGAGACCGTCGGTCTGCTCACCGAAGCCCTCCGCCATGAGCACGACCTCTGGGACCTCGGCCACCTGCTCGGCACGATCTCCCAGTACCTGCTCGGAGCTTCCCGTCCCGGTCCGGCGCTCGCCGACAACCTCCTCCCCCACGTCCACACCGACACCCTCGCCGGCCGCCGGGCCCAGACGATCCTCGGGCAGCTCGGCGATCCGCGCCTCCTCACCCACGTTCCCGAGCCGGCCCCGGAGGCACTGGCCGCACTCGCCGTCCGTACCCGCGACCCGGAGCACCAGCGCCTCGCACTTCGGCACCCCGACGGCGCTCATCTGGACGGCCTCTACACCGATCTGTCCGCCGAGGAGGCCCGTACCCATCTGCCCGACCTCATCCGCCTCCTGCGCGACCGCCCCACCTGCGCCCTCGTCCGCTGCTTCGGCGACTGGGCGATCCGGGACGCCGGACTCCTCGATCGGCTGGAAGCCCTCACCCACGCGGCCACCGACGACGAGCTCGCTTGCGCAGCAGCCGTCGCCACCGCCCGCCTCACCGGCGATCCGGTCATCGCCCTGCGACTGCTGGCGCACCAGCTTGCCGAGAGCAGTCGACGGCTGGAGGAGGCAGGGCGCCTGGGCGATGCGGGCGCTCCCCTGCTGCCGCTGATCGAGTGCTACCTCGACGACGACTACGACTGGACACGGCTGCACGCCGCCGAGGCCCACTGGCAGGTCACCGGCGAACCGGTTGCTGCACTCCCCGTCCTGACGGCGCTGGTGGATCCGTCCCGTCCCGTGGGTGTACGGGCCCTTCAGGCACTCCACCGGATCGGACCACCCTACCCGTCCGATCTGCAACCGCAGCTGCTGCACTGGGCAACCAGCGAGCGCCGACTGCTGCGCGAATACGGCATTGGCTCCCCAGCTCAGCGACACCGGGACGACCAGCTGCGCGAAACGGCTCGCCGGATGCTCGGCTGAGGTCGGCACCGGTAGAGGCCGACGCCGACGGGGGAGTAGGGCCGGGCCCCGGAGTCGAGTACCGGTAGTCGTGAAGGCCCGGGGCCATGGGGGATAGTTGCGCAGCTCGCCGAGCACCGCGTGGAGTGGGCGTAGCGGGCCGTCCCAGACGGGCTGGCGCGTCCGTCTCGAACCGGCCGTAGGGTTCACGTGAGTTCAGAACAGTGGGGACAGCGCCCTGCGGTCTGCGTCAGTGAGCAGTTCGGCCCACTTCGGATCAGCAAGGGCCTGCTGCATCAGTAGGGCCGCGGCGAGGCCGAGGTCGGGCAGGTCTACGGCGGCGGCCGAAGCGTTGCTGTTTCGCTATGCGCCGGAGGACAGTCGGCTTGCGGCCTGGTCCCATGGCTGAGGTTCGACCAGGTCGTCCTTGTCGAAAGCGTCCTCCTCGAACCAGCCCGTTCCCGCGAGCCATCTTTCCAGCCACGCTGCGAGGCTGGCGGAGTCGAGGAACCAACACTGATCCCACGATCCGCCGCTGTACGGGTTCGGCTCGAAGAGCAGGACCTGTCCATCTTCACTGAGACAATCAACTCCTGCGTACATGCCACAGCCCCAGGTCAGGATCGGTACGACGCCTTCGGGCCACTCCGGGTGCTCCACGCCAACGGAGGCCTCACGTCGCGTCATGTATTCGCCAGCGACGCTGGAGCCCGACCCAAGCAGCGGCAGCAGTCGGTAGTCAGGGCCGAAGCCGCCGTCAGCGACTTCGCGATACAGGCGCGCAAGTAGGGGATGCAGCGCGAAGCCCAGTCGCCCCTCGGCCTCCGCAATCTCGGCATCGCCGACAGGCGCGGGAAGGTCCTCGTTGTCCGATGCGGCCCGTGTGGCGACGCGTTGCACGAGGTTATCAATATTGGTCATGACCGTGATGCTGTCAGAGCCCGCCGACATGCCGACGGCCAGGGCCGCCGAGCAGACTGGTGGGCGGAGTTCAGCGAACTCGCTGGCGGAAGAGGCCGCTCCATCACCACGCCGCAACCGGCACGTCGGCAAGATGCTGCGCATCCGGGCGAGCGGGGCGTGGGGCAGCCGCGCCCCTGCCACGGATCGTTCGGAGCGGAGACCAGCGCGGCGGCCTGTTCGCGCTTGGTCAGGGTGGGCAGCCCCAACCGTCCCGGGGCCCTGCGGCCGCTGTCCGCGCTGCGGTGAGGCATCGGTAGCCTCCGCCCATGGCCTGGATTGCCCTGTGGCCGGGTCAGTGTGTGGGCGGGTGTCGAGCAACGGACCGGAAGCGCCTCCTGTCCTGCCTCTATCGGTGCCCGGCGTATCGTGCTCGGTCATCGACGGGTCGATGCCGCCGATCTCGGCATGGCGGCCCAGGGTGTCACCGGCCGTGTCCGAATCGAACTCTGACCGGGGTCTGCGAAGCCCGCACCACCGAGAGAAACGAGCACCCGTGGGGTCCAGCTTCTACGTCAGCGCCGATCGCGAGCGGGTCGGACCGTGGGCGTTCACCGGCGAGCAGGTAAAGGAGTGCGTCCGCAGGCACTGGCCGGACGCCACTTCCTGGAGATCGTGGCGGACGTCGGCCACGGGCGGCCGGCGGAGCTGTCGTTCAACCTCCGGGGCACCGGCATGCGCCGCGGCGAGATCCTGGCCCTCCACTGGTCCGATGTCCACCTCATGGACCGCAAGCTCTACGTCCGCTGGACCCTCGCGGCCGTCAACAACAACGGCATCCTCGTCCGCGGGCCCAAGACCGAGGCCGGCCGCGCCTGGATCAGCCTCTCCCCCAGGGTCATGACCGCCCTCCACTGCCAGGCCGCGATCCAGATGGCCGCCCCCGGAGGGCCGACTGAAGGGCCTCGTCTTCGCCCTACCGGCGGTCTATCGAAGCGCGAAGCGAGGGCGGAGCGCCGCTGACTCTCCATCAACCGATTGGTGGATGGTGAGCATCCGCCGCAGCAAGCGGCAGGTGTGGCCGTCCAGTCGATCCGGCGGACCGGGGTCGGCTGCCAGGCTGATGCCATGGCAATCATCGAGGTGGAAAACCTCGTCAAGCGCTATGGCGACCACTCCGTGCTGAACGGGGTCAGCTTCGCCGTCGAGCAGGGCGAGATCTTCGGCATCCTGGGCCCCAACGGGGCCGGCAAGACCACGACCGTCGAGTGCATCGAGGGTCTGCGCACCCCGGACGGCGGGACCATCAACGTCTGCGGCCTGGACCCGCAACGCGACGACGGCGAGCTGCGGCAGCTGCTCGGCGCGCAGCTGCAGGAGAGCGAGCTGCCCGACAAGCTCAAGGTCGGCGAGGCGCTGGAGCTGTACAGCTCCTTCTACCGCCAGCCGGCCGACTGGCGCGAGCTGGCCGAGATCCTCAACCTCACCGGCAAGCTCGGCACCCAGTTCCGGCGCCTGTCCGGCGGTCAGAAGCAGCGGCTGTCGATCGCCCTCGCGCTGCTCGGCACCCCGAAGGTGGCGGTGCTCGACGAGCTCACCACCGGCCTGGACCCGCAGGCGCGTCGCGACGTGTGGGGCCTGATCGAGCGCATCCGCGACCGGGGCGTGACGATCCTGCTGGTCACCCACTTCATGGAGGAGGCGGAGCGGCTCTGCGACCGGCTGGCCGTGATCGACACCAGGCGCGTCATCGCGATCGACACCCCGGGCGGCCTGGTGTCGAGGGTCGACAAGAGCCAGCGGCTCCGGTTCCGGCCGTCCGGGCCGCTGGACGAGGCGAAGCTGTCCGCGCTGCCCGAGGTCACCGCCGTCGAGTGGGCCGGCCCCCAGATCGTCGTGACCGGCACCGGGGACCTGCTGCTCGCCGTGACCACCCTGCTGGCCGGCCAGCGGATCTCCGCCCTCGACCTGCGGGTCGAGCAGAACTCGCTGGAGGACGCGTTCGTAGCGCTCACCGGCCGCCCCGTCGAATCCTGAGGAGTCCCACCGTGTCCCCCCTGCTCCGGCTCACCGCCACCGAGACCAAACTGTTCCTCCGCGAGCCGATCGTCGTGTTCTTCGCGGTCGCGTTCGCCCCGATCCTGCTGGTCGTGCTCGGCCTGATCCCGTCTATGCGGGAGAACAGCCCGGAGCTCGGCAACGTGCGGCCGATCACCCTGTACCTGCCGATCGTCGTATCGATGGGCATCGCCCTGTTCGCACTCAGCGGTCTGTCCCAACTGTTCGCCTCCTACCGGGAGAAGGGCGTGCTGCGGCGGATGCGGACCACGCCGGTCAAGCCCGGCGTGATGCTCGGCGCGCAGTTGCTGATGGCCACGGTGCTGTCCGTGGTGACGATGCTGGTCATGCTGGCCATCGGCAAGCTGGCCTTCGACGTGGACCTGCCCCGCAAGCTCCCGGCGTACCTGCTCAGCTACCTGCTGGTGGCGCTGGCGATGTTCGCCGTCGGCCTGCTCGTCGCCGCGCTCGCGCCGACCGGCCGCAGCGCCAGCGCGATGGGTTCGCTGGTCTTCTTCCCGCTGGTCTTCTTCGCCGGCCTGTGGCTGCCGCGCGCGAAGATGAACGACGTGCTGCTGACGATCAGCGACTTGACGCCGCTCGGCGCCGGCGTGCAATCATTGCAGGACACCACCGCCGGACACTGGCCGCAGCTGATCCACCTCGCCGCCATGCTGGGGTGGACGATCGTGGCCGGCGGACTGGCCGCGCGATACTTCCGCTGGGAGTAGTGGGTGAGCATCGAGGCCGAGCTGCGCGCCGAGTTCGATCACTGGGAGCGTACGGAGACCGCGACCTTCAAGGCCCTCCCGTACGTACTCCTGGCCATCAGCACCCTGATCACGCTGTTCCAGCTGGTCCGGCAGGTGCCGATGCACGTAACCCTGGTGCTCGGACTCTCCGCCGCCGCCGCGCTCTGGATGCTCTGCTTCCGTACGCTCCGCCTGGAACGGCGTCAGAACCGCCGGCTGATGAGCGGATACTACGCCGGGCTGATGCTGCTGGCCGCCTGCCTGGTGGCCGTCGCTCCCTGGTACGGGCTCTTCACTTTCGTCGGCTACCCCCAGGCGTTCCAGTACCTGCGGGGTCGTCGGCGTTACGCCGGCGCCGCCGCTACCGCGATGATCTCGGCGGCGGCGTTCATGGGGGGCGTGAGCGGCATCAACGACGCCCGGATGTGGTGGGCGTGGCTGGCCGTCGGGCTGATCTCCGCGGGGTTGGCCGGGGCGCTCTTCTACTTCGTCGAGATGGCCGACCACCGCAACGACAAGCAGAAGCAGGCGCTCGTCGAACTGCACGAGGCCAACGTCAAGCTGGAGGCGGCACTGGCGGAGAACGCCGGCCTGCACGCCCGGTTGATGGTCCAGGCCCGTGAGGCGGGCGTGCTGGACGAGCGGCAGCGGATGGCCCGGGAGATCCACGACACCCTCGCCCAGGGGCTGGCCGGCATACTCACCCAGCTCCAGGCCGCCGAGCAGACCATGGACGAGCCCCCGACGCTGCGTCAGCACCTGGCGAACGCGACGAACCTGGCCCGCGAGAGCCTCGTCGAGGCCCGCCGGACCGTCCACGCGGTGGAGCCGTCGGTGCTCGCCGAGGCCCGGCTCCCAGACGCGATCGGCGACGTGGCCAGGCGCTGGTCGGAGATCCACCACATCGACGCGGCGCTCACCACCACCGGTGACGCCCGGCCGATGCACACCGAGGTCGAGGTGACGCTGCTGCGGACCGCGCAGGAGGCACTGGCCAATGTGGCCAAGCACGCGCGGGCCAGCCGGGTCGGCCTGACGCTGTCGTACATGGAGGACCTGGTCACCCTCGACGTGCGGGACGACGGCGTGGGCTTCGACCCGAACGCCAAGCGGGTCAGCGGCTCCACGAACGGGGGCTTCGGCCTCGTCGGCATGCGCCAGCGGGTGCAGCGCCTCGCCGGGCGGTTGGCCATCGAGTCGGAACCGGGTGGCGGGACGGCGATCTCGGCGGCCGTCCCCGCCATCCCCGCGGGAGGTGCGGATTGATCACGCTACTGATCGTCGACGATCATCCGGTGGTGCGGGACGGACTGCGAGGCATGTTCACCGCCGACCCCCGGTTCGAGGTGCTCGGCGAGGCCGGTGACGGCGCGGAGGCCATCACCGCCGCGGAGGAACTGCGGCCCGACGTGGTCCTGATGGATCTGCGGATGCCGAGGACCGATGGGGTGACCGCCATCAAGGAACTGACGAAGCGCGGCGTGCCCGCGCGGGTGCTGGTGCTCACCACGTACGACATGGACAGCGACGTCGTGCCGGCCATCGAGGCCGGCGCCACCGGCTACCTGCTGAAGGACGCGCCGCGGGAGGAGCTGTTCCGTGCGGTGGAGGCTGCCGCGCAGGGGCAGGCGGTGCTCTCCCCCTCGATCGCGACCCGGCTCATGGGCCAGGTGCGACGGCCCGCGCCCGCGCCGCTCTCGGCGCGCGAGCTGGAGATCCTGGAGCTGGTCGCCCAGGGGACGACCAACCGCGAGGCCGCTCAGAAGCTCTTCATCAGCGAGGCGACGGTCAAGACCCACCTCCTGCACATGTACGCCAAACTCGGTGTCAGCGACCGGGCGGCCGCCGTGGCCGCCGGGTTCTCGCACGGCTACCTGACGCCCTGACGAGGCTCGCACCGCACGCGTGGGTGCCTCCCCGGCGGCACAGCGCCGGGGAGGCACCCACGCGACGCGTCACCGTCCGCCGGCGGAAGGGCTGGTGGTGCCCACGGCCTCCGAGAGGTGGCCGTCCAGGAGCCCGATGACCCGCGGCATCTCCTCGGTCAGGAAGAAGTGGCCGCCGGGGAAGACCTGGAGGTCGAACGCCCCGGTGGTGTGGGCCCGCCAGTCCTCCGCCTCCGCGATCGAGGTCTTAAGGTCGCGGTCGCCCGTCAGGGAGGTGATCGGGCAACTGACGACGGCGTCCTGCTCGGCACAGTAGGTCTCGATGGCGCGGTAGTCGGCGCGCAGCGCCGGCAGCGCGGCCGCCATCAGGTCGGGGTCGTCGAGGACGATGGACGAGGACCCGTCCAGTCGGCGGATCTCGGCGGTGATCGCGTCGTCCCCGAGCAGGTGCACTCCCTCGGACGGTCCCAGCCCGATCGCCGGGCCGCGGCGGCCGGAGACCACCAGGCGGGCGGCCGGCCGCCCCGCCGCCTCGAGACGGCGGGCCACCTCGAAGGCGACGACGGCGCCCATGCTGTGGCCGAACAGGACCAGGGGCAGCTCGGGCCGCCGGGCCAGCACCTCGTGGATGCGATCGGCCAGGACGTTCAGGTCGGCGATCGGCTCCTCACGGCGGCGGTCCTGGCGGCCCGGGTACTGGACGGCCAGCACCTCGACGCGGTCGGCGGCGGCCAGCGCGAACGGCACCGGGCGGTAGAAGGGGGCGGTGCCCCCCGCGTGCGGGAAACAGACCAGGCGGGCGGTGGGAGCTTCCGTACCGCGGTAGCTGCGCAGCCACAGGTCGTCGTCGGCGGCGGCGGGGGTGGGGTCGGGTCGGGTGGACATGGTTCTCCGTTCAGTGTTCGCGGTCGGGACCGATCTCGGCCTCGATGAGGGCGAGCAGTTCATCGTCGGTGGTGTCGGACAGGGCGTCCGCGGCGGTCCCGCGGCCGGGCCCGCCGACGGGCCGGCCCACCAGCGACTCCAGCCGGACCAGCGCCCGCGCCCCGGCCGTCGGGTCCTCGGTGGCGGCGAGCAGTGCTTCGAGGGTGTCGAGCGCCGCGGGTAGCGGGTCGGGGTTCAGCTCGGCGTGCAGGCGGGACGCCAGGGCGGCGGGCGACGGGTGGTCGTACACCAGGCCCGGCGCCAGCGCGAGACCGGTGGCGGACACGAGCCGGTTGCGCAGCTCGACGGCCAGCACGGATCCCATGCCCTGGGACTTGAAGGTCCGGGTCGGGTGCACCCGCCCGGCACCGTCGTGGCCGAGGACGGCCGCGGCGTGGCCGAGGACGAGGTCGAGCACGGCCCGTTCGGTGCCCAGGGCCGCGGCGACCGGCCGAGCCCCCGGATCCGGGGACAGGGCGGCGGCGGGAGCCGGATGCACCGGGGCCGACTGCCCGGTGGCCAGCCAGTGGTGCGTGCGCTGGAAGGGGTACGCGGGCAGGTCCACGGTCCGTCCGGCCGCCGGCAAGACCGCGCGCCAGTCGACGGGCACCCCCTGGACGTGGGCCTCAGCCAGCGAGGCCAGCAGGCGCTCGGCACCGCCGTCCTCACGCCGCAGCGTGCCGACGGCCACCTCGGCGGCGATGCCGCCGACCAGCAGCGGATGCGGAGACACTTCCACGAAGGCACCGTGGCCGGCGGCAGTGAGCACCCCGACGGCCCGGTCGAACTCGACGGTCTCGCGCAGGCTCGCATACCAGTAGTCCGGGTCCGCCTCGGGGCCGGCCAGCCACCGTCCGGTCAGCGCGGAGACCATCGGCACCCGGGCCGGGCCTGGCTCGATCCCCTTCAGGACGGCCAGGACCTCTTCGCGCAGCCCGTCCACGTGGGCGCTGTGCGAGGCGTAGTCGACCGGGACCATCCGGGTGCGCACCGTCTCGCCGCACGCGGCCGCCAGCTCCCGCAGGGCGTCGGGCTCACCGGACACCACTGTCGTCGCGGGGCCGTTCACCGCCGCGACCGACAGCCGCCGCCCGAACGGCGCGATCCGCGCCCGGACCGCGTCCACCGGCTCGGCGACCGAGAGCATCCCTCCACGACCGGCGAGCGCCGTCAGCGCCCGGCTGCGCAGCGCCACGACCTTGGCCGCGTCGTTCAGCGAGAGGATCCCTGCGACGGCGGCGGCGGCGATCTCGCCCTGCGAGTGGCCTACCACCGCGTCGGGGACGACACCCGCCGTCTCCCAGACAGCGGCCAGCGAGACCATCACGGCCCACAGCGCGGGCTGCACCACGTCCGCGGCCTCGAAACCGTGCTGGCCGGCCAGGACGTCGTCCAACTGCCACTCCACGTACGGCGCGAGAGCCTCAGAACACTCCGCCAGCCGCGCCGCGAACACCGGGCACGACGCGGCCAACTCGCGGCCCATGCCGACCCACTGGCTCCCCTGGCCGGGGAAGACGAACACCGTACGCCCGGGACCTTCGGGGCGGCGGACCGCGCCGGTGACCACCACGGCGGAGGGGCGGCCCTCCGCGAGGGCCGCCAGGCCTTTCCGCAGCTCCGGGCCGAGCAGCACCGCGCGGTGGTCGAGCGACGCCCGTGTCGTGGCGAGCGACCAGGCGACCTCGCGGTCCGACGGCTCTGGCCGGGCCGCCAGGTGCTCCCGCAGCCGGTCGGCCAGCGCGGCCAGCGCGGCCGGTGTCCGGGCCGATAGCCTCCAGACGGCAGCGGCGTCGAGCAGTGGCCGGGGCCCGGTGCCGTCCGCCGCGGTCGCTTCGGGGGCCGGGGCGGGCGGGTCGGCCGGTCCGACCGGGGCTGCCTCCAGGACGACATGGGCGTTGGTGCCGCCGATCCCGAAGCCCGACACGCCCGCGCGGGGCGGGTGCGCGGTCTCCGGCCACGGTGCTGGCTCCGTCAGCAGCCGCACCGCGCCGTCGCCCCAGTCGACGGCCGGCGTGGGCTCGGTGATGTGCAGCGACGCGGGGAGCGTGCGGTGCCGCAGCGCGAGGACCGTCTTGATGACGCCGGCGGCGCCCGCCGCGGCGAGGGTGTGACCGAGGTTGGATTTCACCGAGCCGACCAGCAGCGGGCGCCCGTGCGCCCGGTCCCGGCCGTAGGCAGCGAGCAGGGCGCCCGCCTCGACGCGGTCGCCCAGCCGGGTGCCGGTGCCGTGCGCCTCGACGGCGTCGACGTCCGCGGGGGCCAGCTCCGCGTCGGCGAGCGCGGCGAGTATGACCTCGTGTTGGGCCTCGCCGTTCGGAGCCGTCAGG
Source organism: Kitasatospora sp. NPDC092039 (assembly GCF_044756065.1). Taxonomy (NCBI): domain Bacteria; kingdom Bacillati; phylum Actinomycetota; class Actinomycetes; order Kitasatosporales; family Streptomycetaceae; genus Kitasatospora; species Kitasatospora sp. NPDC092039. The sequence continues at coordinate 51,938 of NZ_JBIVSD010000011.1, forward strand.
CTGTGACTGGCGCCGTCCGAGTTGACGGCCGATCCACGGATCACCGCAAGCACCCGGTGGCCGAGGCGGTGCGCCCGCTCCAGCCGCTCCAGCACGAGGACGCCGGCCCCCTCCGACCAGGCGACGCCGTCCGCGTCCGCGGAGAAGGGCTTGCAGCGGGCGTCCGGGGCCAGACCGCCCAGCGCGCTGAACGCGACGTGGTAGCCGGGCGTCGTCATCACCGTCACCCCGCCGGCCAGTGCCAGGTCGCACCGGCCGTCGCGCAGCCCCTCGACGGCGAGGTGCAGCGCCACCAGCGAGCTGGAGGCCGAGGTGTCAACGGTGAGCACTGGCCCGTTGAGGCCGAGGACGTGGGCGAGGCGCCCGCTGATCACGCTCGGGGCGGTGCCGGTGAACAGCACGCCGGCCAAGTCGGCGGGCGCTTCGTGCAGCGGCGGCCCGTACGGCCGGGCCTCGGCGCCGAGGAACACCCCGGTGCGGGAGCCCCGCAGGGTGGTCGGGTCGATGCGGGCGCGTTCCAGGGCCTCCCAGCCCACTTCCAGGGCGAGCCGCTGTTGTGGGTCCATGGCGTCGGCCTCGCGCGGGGAGAGGTCGAAGAACGCGGCGTCGAACCGGGTCGCGCTGTCGAGGAACCCGCCGCGGTCGGTGGCGCAGCGCCCGTCGCGGCGCAGCGCGTCGAGGTCCCAGCCACGGTCGGTGGGGAAGGGGCCTGTGACGGTGCGGCGGTCGACGAGGGCCTGCCACAGGTCCTCGGGCGAGTCGATGCCGCCGGGGTAGCGGCAGGCCATGCCGACGACGGCCAGGGGCTCGGAGCTCATGCGCCGGCTCCGCCCGCGGATCCCACGGGGCCGAGGGCGGGGGCCTCGACGCGCACGGTGGTGGGGGCCGGACGGCGGTCGGGCACCAGGTGCCGGAACTCGATGCCCGCGCGCCCGGAGCCGGCCGCCCCCGCGTCGGCGGCAGCAACGTCGACGGGGCCCGCGGAGGGCAGTTCGGCGAGGCAGTCACACGCCGCGTCGGTGAAGCCGGCGAACCGGTAGGCGATCTCCATCATCCGGTTGCGGTCGGTGCGGCGGAAGTCGGCGGCCAGGTGGACGCCGGCCGCCGCTGCCTCGCCGATCAGCCAGTCGAGCAGGACGGCGCCCGCGCCGAAGGACACCACCCGGCAGGAGGTGGCCAGCAGCTTCAGGTGCCAGACCCGCTCGTGGTAGCCGACGAGCAGCACGCCGACGGCGCCGTGCGGACCGAAGCGGTCGGTGAGGGAGACCGTGAGGACCTCGTGCTCCGGATCGGCGATCAGGCGCCGCAGGTCGGCGTCGGAGTAGTAGACGCCCGTGGCGTTCATCTGGCTGGTGCGGAGGGTGAGTTCCTCGACCCGGGAGAGGTCGGCGTCGTCGGCCCGCTTGATCTCCATGACCAGTTCCAGCGAGCGGAGGAACGCCTCGTCGGGGCCGGTGAACTCCTCGCGCTCGGCGGCCCGGCGAAAGCCCGCCTGGTACATGCTGCGGCGGCGGGCGCCGTCGACGGTGACGACGGCCGGGCTGAACTCGGGCAGGGCGGTCAGCTCCGCGGCCCGCGCCGCGTCGAAGCAGCGGACCTCGGGGTGGTGGTGGGCGACCTCGGCGCGCTCCGCCGGCTGGTCGTCGATGAAGGCGATGGTCTTCAGGGCGAAGTTCAACCGGTCGGCGATCTCCTTGACCGACTGGGACTTGGGATGCCAGCCGATCTGCGGCAGGACGAAGTACTCGGCGATGCCGAGGGCCTCCAGCTGCTGCCAGGCGTGGTCGTGGTCGTTCTTGCTGGCCACGGCCTGGAGGATGCCGCGGGCGTCGAGTTCGACGATGGTGCGGCGGATCTCCTCGGGCAGCACCACCTCGTGGTCCTCCAGGAGGGTGCCCCGCCACGGGGTGTTGTCCAGGTCCCAGACCAGGCACTTGACGAGGGTGGGTGCGTCGGACACGGGGCGCTCCTTCGATTTCCGTTCGTTGCCGTGTTCGTGGTGCGTGTGGTGTATGTCGTGCTTGTGGTACGTCGTGCTGGTCGCGCCCGTGCGGGGCGGCGGGCGGCTCAGAGCCGGTCGAGGGCGTGCCGGGCGAGGATCAACTGCGAGATCTCGGTGCTGCCTTCGATCAGCCGTTGATCAACTCCTTTGTGGTCCGAGCTGTCACCATTGATCCAGTGACTGATCACCCGGGGACCGGATCTGCACGCTCGGCGCCAGCGTGGGCGCGTCGGGCCCAGGAGGAGAGGTGCCCCGACAGTCAGCGGAACGTTTCTGGCTGTCCATCGGATCGGGCCGCCCGGCAACGCCGACCCAGCCCACGCGAGGTGGGGCGAGGCGGCGACAGCCGTCGGACAACCACACCCTCGTCGAACATAATCCTGCGGCCGGACTGGGATTCGGCGAACATCTCGGCGCCGACGACAGCATACTGATCATCGACGAAACCGGCTTCGTGAAGAACGGCACCACCTCCGCCGGAGCCAGCGGCAGTACTCCGGCACCGACGGCCGCACCGAGAACCCGCCGAGTCGGAGTCTTCCTCGCGCATTCCGGGAAGCTGGGTCGGACCCTGACGACCGGACGCTCTACTTGCCGCAGTCCTGGACTGATGCCGAGTGGACACCTAGGCATCCTAACGAGCCGGTGGCGTCGCGGGACAAACTGAGCATGGAGTACCTCGGTTACGTCGAGCCCGACGGCTACGACAGGGTCGTGTTCCGGGGGGACGTGAAGGCCAACGAGTTCATCGCGTTCTGGCTCAAGGACGGCCGGGTCCTCGCCGGTATGAACATGAACGTCTGGGACGTCACCGACCCGATCCGCGAACTGATCGTCTCCAAGCGCGTGGTGGACGCCGACCGTCTGGCGGACCCGAATGTCCCCCTCGGCGAGGTCTGAGACACAGCAGGAGCCCTGGCCGACGAGCAGCCAACCGGCCCTCGCTGCGGGCCACACCAACGGGACCGGTTCGATGGCCAGGGCTCCTGGCGGGCGTACAACCCTCGCCGAGTAGGGGGAATCGTGTCGAGCGACCCATCCGGCCACTTGACCCCCAGTCGCCCGGCGATAGCCACAGCTGCACGTCAGACGGTAGACAGCCCGCGCTGTTCGTTCACCGAGAGACAACTCAGAGGCGATGGTGAACGACGCGTGGTCCCCGACAAGTCCCCAACGACACCCCTTCCGCTGCGCCCCTCGGTCACGCTCGGTGGGCTACCGCATACAGAGGAGTGGAACTCGGGATACCCATACAGGTCGAACTCGCTGCAATGGTGCTGCACTGGAATGGTTCGGAGCGACCGGGCCCGTGGCGCTGAGACGCCGATCCAACGAGCCGTCCTGCGATGGTGCCGCACAGGGGTGGTGTGGAACGACTCGTAGATCGGCGGGGTACCAGTCGAGGTGAGGTTCCTTCGATGGTGCCGCACCAGGAAGGTGTGGAGTGACGGTGAACACCGGGGCTTGGGAGCCGATGCAGACCAGGTTGTGCCTGTGCCGTACCGGGATAGTGCGGAGCGACTGCCGGAGCTGACTACCGAGCCGTCACCCTGAACTCGGCTGCGATGGTACTGCACCAAGGTGGTGCGGAGGGACATCCTCGTGCTGGCGTACGGCCTACGGCGTGTCGCTGCGATGGTGCCGCACCACGATGATGCGGAGCGATCGCTGGGTGCCCATCACTCGGCAGGCCGCAGACGAGCTGCGATGGTGCCGCACCAGGATGATGATGCGGAACCACGCCAGGGCCAGCTGCCCTCAGCGCCGTGGCAGATGCTGCGATGGTGGCGCACTGGGATGGTACGGAGCGACGCCTCGCCGGCGCCCGTGCGCACGCGAGTCATCTGGCTGCGATGGTGCCGCACCGGGACGGAGCGGAGCAACGGGCGTGCACCGGGACGTTCGTTGCCTGTGCAGCGGCGCTGTGATGGTGCCACACCCGAATGGTGCGGAGCGATGGAGATCGAGCGGGACGCGTCGATCACCGTCACATCGCTGCGATGGCGCCGCACTGGGGTGGTGCGGAGCAACCGCTGGGTCCGACGGCCGGATCGGTGTGATCGACACGCTGCGATGGTGCCGCACCGGGACGATGCGGAGCGACATCGCTGCGCGGACGGTGTCGCGCTGCGGGAGGGTGTTGCGATGGTGCCGCATCGGGTTGGTGCGGAGAGACGACGGAGCAGGGCAAACGGTTCGCCGAGGCCACGATGCTGCGATGGTGCCGCACCAGGATGGTGCGGAGCGACACGGGTTCAGCCGGTCGGTGCGGCCGGGCCCGATGCTGCGATGGTGCCGCACCAACGAGGCGCGGAGGCTCCGCCTTCGCGTCGATGTTGGTCGTCCTGAAGTACGCGCGGCGATGGTGCCGCACCGGGGTGGCGCGGAGCGACATGCGTGGACGCAGCCCAACGCCACCGATCTCAAGGGACTGCGATGGTGCCGCACCGAGGTGGTGCGGAGGGACCGGAGCCGAGCACGTCAGGCCAGGCGGCTGCGGCGTTGCTCTGATGATGCCGCACTGAGGTGGTTGCGGAGCGACGGCGAGTGGAGTTTCGGCCAGCTGGTCGGGCTGGGGCTGCGATGGTGCAATGCCAGGATAGCGCGGAGGGACCGGTGCAGCGGGCGCGGCGGTCGGCAGCGTGGACGTAACTGTGATGGTGCCGCGCTGGGAGGGTGCGGAGCGACGAGGTGCTGCCTCAGGGAGAGGACGCAGTAGGCCAGGCTGCGATGGTGCCGCACCGGGAAGGTGCGGAGTGACCATCAGGCGGGAGATCGTGGACTTCCTCCTGATGGAGCTGCGATGGTGCCTCACCGGGGTGGTGCGGAGCGACGACCGCGAGGAAGTGGCCGAGGACCGGAGAGCAGGAGCTGCGATGGTGCAGAGCGACGCGCGAGGGCGGTCATCGCGGACAGAGCGGGATTGCCGCTGCGATGGTGCCACGGCACGATGCTGAGGAGTGAAGCGGCCTTGATCACCAGCTCGGTGCAGCGGGGCCTGCGGGCTTAACCGGCCGTCCCCGAGGGAGTGTTGCTGCGATGGTGCCGCACCAGGGTGGTGCGGAGTGACAGCCATGCCCACAGGTCCCCGTACCGCTCGGCCCGGCTGCGATGGTGCCGCAAAGGGATGGTGCGGAGTGACGCGGCGCAGCGCGGCGTAGACGTCCAGGGGGGAGCAGACTGCGATGGAGCGCAAAGGGATGGTACGGAGTGACTCGTTCCGCTCGATCCTCTCCAGGCCGGGTTCGGCGCTGCGATGGAGCCGCACCGGGATGGTCCGGACCGACACTGGTCGGCGTGGGCGGTGTCGGCTTCGGGGTCTAGCTGTGATGGTGCCGCACCGGGATGGTGCGGAGCAACCCATCCGACGCCTGTTCCCGGACGTGTTCCAGCTGATGCTGCGATGGTGCCGCACAAGAGCGGTGCGGAGCGACTGGAACGACGGGTCCGGCGCGTGGTGTGGCTGATGCCGCACCGAGGTGGTGCGGAGGGACCGTCGTCCCGTCGGATCTTGGGTTCACGGACACCGTGCTGCGATGGTGCGCACCGGGACGGTGCGGAGAGACCAGCCCAGGCCAAGTTGAGCAGTTCCTCGACCGCGTGCTGCGATGGTGCCGCACCAGAATGGCGCAGAGGCCACGGGCAGGTCCAGCGAGCCGTCCTTTCAGTCGAGGCTGCGATGGTGCCGCACCGGGATGGTGCGGAGCAGTTCGCCGCCGATGGGGCCCTTGCTGCCCCAAAGAACGCTGCGATGGTGCCCCACCGGGGTGATGCGGAGGGACCGTATACCTGCCAGTACATGGCGGCGAGCATGGCCGTGCCGCGATGGCGCCGCACCAAAGAGGTGCGGAGGAACGTCCGGCGGCTACTCCCCAATCAAGGCGACCCTGCCCCCACGATGGTGCCGTACCGGAAGGGTGCGGAGCGCCCCGTTCGGCAACATCATCAAGTTTGGCACCAGCAAGCTGCGATGGTGCCGCACCAGGATAATGCGGAGCGACGGCCTTGAGCTTGGCCGCACGGCTGACATCGTCAGACTGCGATTGCGCCACACCGGGGTGGTGCGGAGCGACGCCGAGCGCCGGGTCCGCGCTGATCGTGCCCTCGGGGCTGCGATGGTGCCGCACCGAGTCGGTGCGGAGCGCCGCCGACCGTGGCATTCCAGAATCGAGCGACCGCATTCCTGCGATGGTGACGCACCAGAATGGAGCGGAGCGACGTCAAGCTCACCACTACCGCGGGTGAAAGCCAGGCGCTGCGATGGTGCCGCACCAGGGTGGTGCGGAGCGACGGCTGGGCCCGGCTGGCAGGAAGCCCTGGTGATCCCGCTGCGATGGTGCCGCATCGGGGTGCGGAGCGACCAGCCGGATGACGGTGAGGGAGATCGCGAGGCTGAGGCTGCGATGGTGCCGCACCAGGATGATGCGGAGCGACCTTCATCGTCGGCGGGGGCGAAGACCCCGCTGTAGAGCTGCGATGGTGCCGCTCCGGGGTGGTGCGGAGCGGCCCTGGTCGGCGTGGGCGGTGTCGGCTTCGGAGTCTAGCTGTGATGGTGCTGCACCTGGACGGTGCGGAGCGACGAGATGACCGCGAGCGGCCGGGGCAGGCCGACGTCCCTGCGATGGTGCCGCAGCAAGATGGTGCGGCGCGACACCGGTGGGGCCGGACCGGCGCGGACATCCTTTGGCAGCTGCGATGGTGCCGCACCAGGATGGTGCGGAGCGACGTCCTGGTCGAGCGCTCCAAGATGCTGAGCTACACGCTGCGATGGTACCGCGCCAGTCAGGTGCGGGGGGCGACCCAGCCCTAGGTCAGCGGCTCCAAGACGTGGCTGCGATGGGGCAGCATCGAAGTGGCGCGGAAGTGCCAGGCGCGGCAGGTGGTGGTGTGCGTCTCGGCGTTGCTGCGATGGAGCCGCACCGAAGAGGTGCGGAGGCGCGATGGGTGGCGACCCACGGGCACGAGACTCCGGGCCTGCTGCGATGGTGCCGCACCGGGACGATGCGGAGCGACTCGTGGCCAAGGGCGCGGCGGAGGCCTTGGAACAGAAGCTGCGATGGTGCCGCACCGGGACGATGCGGAGCGACGGCGGTTGAGCTGCTGGTCTGGTGGTCCGGCGGGTTGGCTGCCGCGCATACGTGGGTGCCATTTGGGGTGATTCGGACTTCTCCCTTCGGTGCAACGGGGTGTTCTCGTGTGTGCTTGTGGTTCCGAAGTCGTGTCCGACTGGGGCGACTTTCTCGGTGTTGGCGCTGTGGAGTTGTCAAGAATCGGGTGTTGAAGGGGTGGCCGGGGGTGGGGTTCAGGGCCAGAGGTGGCGGCTGGCGGCGAGGGGGCCGTTGGATTGTTTGAGGCCGGTTCGGGGTGCGGTGTAGAGGGCGGTGATGCCGAGGTTTGTCAGCATTCTGGCATTGCGGGTGTTACTGGGTTCGGTCGCGCGGACGGCGGGGTGTTCGAGGAGGACGGTCACGTCGGTGGTGGTGAGTGGGGGTGTCCAGGCGGGCCAGCGTAGGGCGCCGCGGCTGTCGGTGGTGTCCCAGCTGGTGACGGCTTGGGTGCGGCCGGTGGCGGTGAGGCGGAAGGTGGCGAGGGCGTGGAGGGCGAGCCAGGTGGGGCCGGGGGCTCCGCGTTGGTAGGCCTTGCCTTCGGAGTTGGTGTGGGCGTCGCCGAGGGAGCGGTGGTCGAAGTTCGCGGAGGCGTAGTCGGAGATGCGGCGCCAGCCGTCCAGGGCCGAGCGGATCTGCCTCGGGTCCTTGTGGCAGCCGAGGACGGCTTTCTGCATCAGGCCGGTGATGGTCATCTGGCCGGCGGCGGCGATCAGCGGGGTGACGGGGGTGCGCCGCACCGTGGCGGGCCCCGGCTCTTCCGTGGGTCCCGGGTCGTTCTTGCCGGTCTTGGGTTTGGTGTCTTCGAAGCACATGACGTTGGTCAGGGAGGCGAACCAGCGGGCTTGGCGGTCGCCCGTCTCGCGTTCGGACCGGGCGAGTTCGCGCAGCGTCTGGTGCGCGATGTCGACGCGCATGCGCAGGGCTTCGTTCGGGGCGGTGGCGTCTTCGCGTGGTCGGGTCAGGAGTCCGGGGACGTGCGAGAAGGAGTCCCAGACTTCACCCTGCGCGCCGGCCGCTTCGGCGTCCTTGTCCTCCTCGTCCTCCGTCTCGGCGCTGTCTGCGGGCTCCCCGGTTCCGCGGGCCGTCTTGGCGGGCTTGGGTGGGAGGTGGCTGGTGAGGAGCCCGGTGAGGGTGTCGAGGGTGAGGGGCTGGTCGGTGGCGAGGACGGCTGCGCCGGCCGGACCCTTCCAGTGGAGGCACGGCTCGGTGGGCAGGGTGGCGGTGGTGAGTTCGAGGATGCCGAGGGCGGCGAGGAAGCCGAGCGGGTCGTCGGCGCGCAGGGCGGGGAGTTCGAGCTGGTGCATGGTCAGCTGCCTTCTTCGGAGCAGGCGATGTCGGCGAGACGCAGGACCGTCTCGAGGAGGGCCAGGCCCCAGAAGCCGTAGCGCCGGTTGAGGGCGCGAAAGCGGCGTGGGCCCATCCAGTCGGTGCCGATCACGGTGCTGGAGACGGCGACGGTGGTGTTGTCGGGCATCGTGCACTCGACGAGGACCGGCTCGGGGTCGGCGAACGCGGGCAGCATCGGGCGGGCGTAGCCGTGGTGGGCGGCGACGAGGTGGGTGATGAGGTCGTGGTCGAGTCCTCGGGCGGTGGGGGGGTCGGTGGCGAGCCAGGTGTGGACGGCGGCGGCGCTGAGGGCTTCGTGGCGCAGGTGCTTGGACCAGTTGGCCAGGCGGGCGGCGCGTCGGCGGGCCGTACGGTCGGCGGGGTCCATACGGGACTTGGCGAGGGGTTCGGGCAGGGATTCGGCGAGCAGGCGGTCACCGGAGCAGAGCATGCACTGGAACCGTGGGTGGTGCTTTCCGCAGTCGTGGGCCCTGGCCGCCAGTACGACGGCTTCGACCAGGTCGTCGGGCAGTCCGATGGCCCGGGCGTAGTCGCGGGCGCGTTCGCCGACGGCCTCATGGTGGTACTTGAGAGTGACGGTGCGGGTGAGGCTGCTGCTGTCTGGGTCCTCGTCGTCCACGGCGATCCGGTAGCGGCCGGCGTCGGCGAGCCGGGGCGGGAGGAGGGCGATCCTGCCCGGACCACCGTGGTCAATCAGCACCACCCCGGCCGCGGCCGCCCGTCCGGTGCGCCACTCGGCGACCTCCAGCAGGGTCTCCAGGCGCTGGCGCAGCAGGGGGGTATGTCGGGAGGGGCCGTCTGCCGGGGTGTTGGTGGGCAGGGCGTTGAGGAGCCGGGTGATCGCGGCGTGGACCGCGTCAGTGGTGCTCGGGGTGTCCGGGTCGTCGGGGTCTGCGGTGAGGTCGGTGTGGGCCTGTTTGATGATCGGGGTGAACTGCTCGGGGGCTGTGCCGGTGGTGCTGGCCAGGACGGCCGGGTCGAGGCGCATTGGGGTGCGGGTGTTGTCGGTGGGGTGGTCGCCGAGGTCGGGGACGGGGGTGTCGGGGTCGGCGGTCCAGCCGTAGGCGTCGTGGCCGCCGGCGGTGGTGGGAAGGATGAGGGTGGCGCCGGGCTTCAGGTCTTGGATGAGGCGTGGGGTGGTCCAGGTGCCGTCGGTCTCGCGTTGGAGGACGGTGGTGCGCAGGCGGGTGGGTGGGTTGCGAGGTTCGGGGGTGGTGTCGGCGTCGGGGCCTTCGAGGTCGCTGGTGTCGGGGGTTGCGCGGGGTTGGGTGAGGAAGCGGCGTACCGCGGCGAGGGGCAGGGCGAGGGTTTCGGCGGTGTGGACGGGGGTGGTGTGGATGTGTTCGGCGAGGGTCTCGGGGTCGGTGGTGTCGGTAGGCAGGTCGGCGCGCCACAGGAGTTGGACTTCGGGCTCGCCGGTGTCGAGGCCGTGGAGGAAGGGGGCGGGGGATTCGTCGGGGACGGGGATGGGGCTGGTGCGGGCGAAGGCGCCCAGCCGCACCTCATGGACCGGGGGGATGTGTTCGCCAGCGCGGGTGAGCGGCGCGGTGTCGGTGCCGTCCAACAGGCCGGGCAGAGCGGCGGGGTTGAGGACCAGGCCGTCCAGGAGGTGGGGGGTCAGCTCGGCGGGCTCCTGGCTGTCGTGGGTGGAGGCCTTCCCGGTGAGCCACTGCCAGGTGTGGGCTGCGGCCGGGCCGTAGACGGGGATGCGGTCCGGGTCCTCGGGGTTGTGGGTGCGGACGAGGACCGCGGGCACGGGGCCGAGTTCGCCGCGGCGGTCGAGGCGCCCGAGACGCTGCAAGGCGGAGGCCCAGTCGCCGCATTCGCTGACCATCGCCCCGAAGGTACAGTCGATCCCCACTTCGAGGGTCTGGGTACTGATCACGACGAGGGGGCGTTCACGGTCCCGGCTGACACCGTCGAGGAGTTCGGCCAGCGGTCCGGTGACGAGCAGGTCGCGCTCCGCGGGCCGGCACCGGCCGGTCAGCAGCAGCACGTCCACGTCCGAGCGCCGGGCCAGCACTTCGTGGGCGGCGCGGGCATGGGTGATGGTGTTGGCGATCACCGCGACCGCGGGCAGCCGCAGGACGGGCAGGACGGCGTCCAAGCCAGTCTCGGCAGCCAGGGCGAACGCCTCCGCGGGCTTCTTCGACCAGGCGCCGGCGTCAAGCAGCGTCACGTGGCGCTCGGCCGCGATCCGCCGCCCGGCGATCGGGTGAGCGTGGTCGGCGTCACCGATGCCCAGGCGGGGCCGGCCGCTGGTGGCGCTGGTCGCTGACAGGCTCACCGCCCGAAGCGCCCGGGCCGCCAGTTCCCCGCGCCCCGCTGTCTGCTGGTAGAGCGCAGTGTCGGCGGCGGTCGCGAGCAGGGCCTTCGAAAGGTGCGCCTCGTCCAGGGCGAGCAGGGCGTCGTGCCCGGTCAGGGCGGCGTCGATCGGGGCGCGCTGGGGGGAGGTGTGGTAGCCGCGGAACAGCAGGCGGCTGCCGTACTGGTCCACGGTCGAGGTCACCACCAGCGGCTGGGCCGGGCTGCGCACCCAGTTCGACTCCCAGCGGGCGCCGCCGCGCATCCGCACCACCTCCAGCGGCGACTCGCCACCGCCGAGGTCACGCAGCGCGGCGGCGACCTTCGCCCGCACCGAACCGGGTGGCGCCTCGGCGAGAGCTGCGGCCAGCTCGATGGAGTGCTGGTGAGCCTGGTCGACCACCAGGCGCCGGTCGACGCAGAAGAACAGCCGCAGCGGCACCGTCCGGTGCTCCCACCCCGGTCCGCGGGCGTGCTCCCAGGCGAGGAGGAAGAGCCAGATATCGATGAACGTCGTCTTCCCCAGGGCGGTGGGGACGTCGAGGTCGGGCCAGTCCGCGCCGCCCGCCACGGCGTCCAGGTAGGCGCTCTGCCACGGGAACGGCGCCCAGCCCTCGCACCGGTCGCAGGTCGCGGTCACGGCCCCGTCGGGGCAGTGGGTGTGATGGTGGACCTCCCGGAAGAAGGCGGGGAACTCGGCCGTCTCGATCACCGGCAGCCGCTCGGTGCCCGTCACTGGTCGTCCTCCTGAAAGTGCGGATCCGGGCGGCACAGGCCCAGGCCGAAGTTCTTCTTGCTGCCCAGCACCACCGGCCCCGTCACCGGGATCGGGAAGGTCAGGCGCACGTGGCAACTCGGCAGCGGTCGCTCTCCGTCCTTGCGGCGCACCGGGAACCCGTCCACGCCCCGGACCCCGGGCACGAGCGCGCCGCGGGGGCTCACCTGCACATGCGCGGGTTCTGGCAGCCCGGCCGCGACGCAACTTGCCGCGACCGAGTCCGCCCATGCGGTTTCCTCGTATTTCTTGGGGAAGCGGTCGAGGACCATCGGCAGCACCGTGGTCCACACCGTCGATGGCTCCTGCCACGTGCCTGGCTGGACGGTCTGCGGCCACTGGTCGTGGTCGGCGGGACTGACCCGTACGAGGTCCAGTGGGTCCCCGTCCGCGAACCGGATCCAGCGCAAGCCGCCGTCGTGGCGAAGGAGGGCAGCGAGGAGAGCCTTGCGGTCTTGCCTGGGCATTTCGCGGGGCATGGCGATGCCGAGTCCGCGGAGCAGCCCGTCGGCGTGATGGTGTCCGGCGAACGGCAGCGCGAGGTAGGCGACCGGCCTTGGGTCGTCCGGGCTGTTCTTGTGGCCGTGGACCGTGGTCATCGCCTCGACGTCGTGGCCCATCGCCTCCAGCGTGCCCAGCACCATGCTCCGCAGCTGGCCGGTCAGCTCCAGCGTCCATCGCGGGTCCAGCGCCACGCCTGGGGCGAACGAGAACGTCAGCAGGTCACCGAACGGCCCCTCCGCCACCGCCGGCTCGTCCCGGTCGGTGTGGTCGGGGTCAAGGTAGTGGTGGGTGACCGACTGACTCCAGGCTGGCCGCTGCTCCTCGAACGCCTCCTCCAGCCACGCCAGATAGCCGCGGTAGGGGATCCGGATCGGCCGCGAGCCCTTCGGGTACTCCGCGTCGGTGGCAGGCCTCCAGTGCTGCCGCCCCCCGTGCTCGTCACCGGGCTCGTCAGGGCCGCACCAGGCATCCAGCAGCCCGGCCCCCGTCGAGCGCCCGAAGTACGGCACCCGGCGGGCTAGTTCCTTCAGCACCGGGGCGAGCTCCTCCCCCGGCTCCGCAGCCCAGCTGAACACCATCCGCGTACCGGACAGCGTCTTCTGTGCCCATGCTCGCGGCACACCGCCAGCGGTGCGTCCCGGCAGCAGGCCATGGGTCACCTTCTTCGGGTCCACGATGTTGGTCACCACCCACGCCGCGCGCGGGCTCTCCGCCTCCAGCGGCCTGGCCGGCACCGTGACCACCGGCGGCTCCTGCGCCTCCAGCCAAGTCAGCGCCATCCGGTGCGCGGCGTCTTCGAGGTCGGCATGCGCGACCAGCGCGCAGAACAGGCGGGCCGGGTGGGGCGGCCACTCCGCGCGCTCGCCGTCCATGCCGGTCGCCTGGTAGAGCGGCTCCAGCAGCTCCACCGAGATGTGGAATGGCATGACGCTCTACTCGCCTTCCGCCTCGCCGATGCCCTCCAGACGGAAGGAGCGCTCGATCGCCTGCTGCACCTGCGCGTTCGGCCGCAGCCGCACCGGATCCTTCGACCACACCAGGCCCGCCTCCTCGGCGCGCGAGCGCGCGAACTCGAACAGCTGCAGCGCCTGCGCCGCCGTGTCCAACTCCAACGACTCCGTCACCGCCACGCCCTCGCGCCCGCGGCCGACCCACTCGATCCGCTCCGACACCAGCAGCAGGTCGCACCCCGACCGCAGCCGCACCGCCGGCGCCGCGAACGCCAGCCGGTCCCCCAGCAGCGCCAGCGCCGCCAGCAGGGCCCTTGCTGCCCGCACGTACTCCTTCGAGGCGTCACCGAAGCGCAGAGCCCGCAGGCCCGCCATGGCCAGCGTCGCGTTCCGCTCGATCGCCCGGACTGTCACCCCGCCCATGCCCTCGACTGGCGGGATCATGCCGTGCCCGACCGCCGACGCCTTGAGCGTCTTCCCCTTGCTGCCCTTCTTGCCCGTGCCGTCGACCGGCCTCCAGCCGTCGGCGGTCAGCTCCACGTTGTCGCCGGGGAAGTTCCAACTGTCGAAGCGCCCTGCCGCCCGCTTCCCGGACAGCGGGTCCAGGCCCACCATCTCGGAGGTGTAGGTGCGCGGCACCTTCAGCTGCACGCGGCGCTTGCGGTGTGAGTCCCAGAGGCCGAACACCAGGTCCGACGGCGCCGACTCCAGGAATGCCCGCACGTCCCCCGTTCCCGCGTCACGCAGCGCCCGACCCGTGTCCGTCTCGTCGAACTTCACACCGGCCTCGTCCAACGCGTCCCGGAAGTAGGCGTCGCGGGAACGGTGCGGCGCGTCCAGGTTCGTCATCCGAAGCTCCCGGCCTTCCGCGGTCACGTGCAGCGCCAGGTGCGGGACCACCGCATCCCCCAGATCTACGGCCTCCAACAGGGCCGTCTCACAACGGTTAGCCTGCGACTGTCGCTGGTCCAGCAGCACCACCTTCGTGCGCTGCCCGCCGACCCACCGGTCCTCGAACAACTGGCCCGGGCCGTCGGTCTCCTTGAGTTTCACTGTCGGCGGCGCCACCGGCGCCCCCACGCCGGCCACCGGCTCGTACTGGGCCACGATCCGGATCGCACCGTCCGCCGACAGCCCGCTCGCCGCCTCGGCCAGCCGCTCGTACAACGCTTCCATGAAAACCCTCCTTGGGCAGAACCTCGCGGACAGCTCGCATCGAAGCAGCCCCCACCGACAACCATCACTCATTTGAGTGATAGATCGTCAGAACTACTTCTACATGGATGGCTTCGACTAAAATCCGCGGCGGTCGGGTACCTGCCGGAGGCCGGGCAGTTGCTCGTCGAGGTGGCGCACCCCGCGCTGGATGTGGTGCCGGGCGTATCCGGGTATCGGTTCGTCGCCCAGCGCGGGGAGGTGGTCCCGCTGCCGGCCAAGGAGGCCGCGCGCAGGAGGCCTACCGGCGACTGCTGGCACGGTTGGCCCTGCGGGCGCTGGACTAACTGGTCGTTTCAGAATGGGCGTCGGGCGGTCATTCGTCTTGGAGCCGCTGGAGAATCCGGGTGAAGTCGCCGTCGTCGAGCAAGCCGGCCAGTACCTGCGTCATGTTGTCGATGCCGGGATCCCGGACGATGAGGCCGTCGGAGCACCAGAAGTAGCGGCCAGCCAGTGCCTCGCCAGTTCGGGACCACCTCTCCATGAGGCGTTCGACCTCTGCAACGGTGAACACGGTCGCGCTCCAGCGTGAGCCGTCCGCTGTGAGCCGGACCTCGACGTCGATGTTGCAGACGCTGTCCAGAGGCTCGCCCGCGCTGGGCAGGAACGACGCCTCGAAGTGATCCGTTCGGACGCGGTACCAGGGGCCGTCCCAGCCCTGGTCAGCGGTTTCGGTCCTGGTGTGGGTCATACAGGGGAGCATCTCCGGCCTGCCGAAGTGCTCAACTGGATTCTCCGGCAAGCTTCAGCGTCGTGATCGCGAACCTTGTCCCCGACGAGCTCTGGGATCGAATAGCCCCACTGATGCCGGCGCGGCCCGTGCGGCGGCATCGCCACCCCGGGCGGCTTCCAGTGCCGGACCGTGTCGCGCTCGCTGGCATCGTCTACGTCCTGCGCAAGGGCGTGGCTTGGCGAGACGTACCGGCTTCGGTCGTGGGTTGCTCGGGGGTGACGGTCTGGCGACGGCTGCGAGACTGGACCGAGGCGGGTCTTTGGCCCCGTCTGCAGGCCGCGTTGTTGACCGAATTGCGCCGAGCAGACCTGCTGGACCTGGACGACTGCGCGGTGGACGGCTCGCACGTCCGGGCCCTCAAAGGGGGGATCACGTCGGCCCCTCGCCCGTCGATCGTGCCCGGCCCGGCTCCAAGCACCACCTGATCGTCGATCGCCACGGCACCCCGCTGGCCGTCACACTCACCGGCGGCAACCGGCACGACGTCACCCAACTCCTACCGCTGCTGGACGCGGTCCCACCGATCCGGGGCCTGCGAGGGCGGCCCCGCCACCGGCCCCGGCGCCTGTACGCCGACCGCGGGGCTACGACTTCGACAAGTACCGCCGCCAGCTGTGGAAGCGCGGCATCAAGCCGATGATCGCCCGACGCGGCATCGCCCACGGCTCCGGACTCGGCAAAGTGCGCTGGGTCGTAGAGCGCGCGTTCGCCTGGCTCCACCAGTTCAAGCGCCTCCGCATCCGCTACGAGCGACGCGCCGACCTCCACCAGGGACTCCTCGAACTCGCCTGCTCAATCATCTGCCTGCGGCGGCTCTCGCGATCATTCTGAAACGATCAGTAACGACCTGGTGCGTGATTGCGGTGGCGATGTGACCGGCCGGTCGACGGCGTGTGGTCAGCTGGTGGCAGTGCGGTCGGAGACGAGGCCGGCGACAGCGAGGTAGGTGGCCGGGAGGCTGTCGCGGCGGTGGGTCCAGCGGGCCAGACCCTTCCATCGCTTGTGGTCGGCGAGGGCGTGTTCGACGGGAATGCGCCGGGACGAGTGCTCGTGGCGGGCCCGTTCGCGGGCTTCGTGGACTTCGGGTGGGGAGATCTTGTTCGGCTTCCTCGGTGGGGTGATCGCCTTGCCGGGGTGGTCGCGACGCAGTCCCAAGTAGCCGTCGTCCAAGAGAACTTCGACCTTCGGGAACTGGTGGAAGAGGTCGTCGATGCCCTCGCCCCGTATTGCGGTGGTGTCGTGCATCCGTCCTGGGCGGAGGTTGCCGGCCCATAGGGTCCGGCCCCGTTCGTCCGCCACGATGGTGGCCTTCATGGTGTTCTGCTTCTTCTTGCCGGAGACGAAGGCTCGCCTACCGCCCCGGTGGGAGGCAGGCCGGCGGACCTGGACCTCGGTGGCGTCCAGCCGCAGTACCACGCCTTCGGCCTGCGCGTAGGCAAAGACGTCCGCCAGGGTGCGAAGCCGCACACCCGGGCGGTCCGGCGCTGCGAAGCCGCGGGCTGCCAGCAGGCCCCTCACCTCGGCAATCGCCCGGCTGATCGTGGAACGGTCGACCCCAAGAAGCAGACCAAGGACCGCATGGGGCAGGTCGTGCCGTAGATGGATCAGTGTGGCAGCCACGCGGTCGGCGAAGACCAGCTGGTGCCGGGCCCCTGCTCCCGCGGCCCGGCGACGCGCACCGCCACGGGCGGTGTGACGCCGGCCCTCGACCACGGCCTGCCAGGGAGAGGCGAGCTCGACAACCAGATCCGCCAGGTGCCGCCGCGAGAGACTCGTCAGCACCCGATGCCCGAGCACCGCACGGTTCACCATGATCGTCACACCGTCAGATCATGCCGCCCGCAGGCCTGCCGGTCACATCGCCACCGCAATCACGCACCAGGTCGTAAGTACTACCAGTTCACCGCGATCGACGACTGCACCCGACTGCGCGTCCTGCGGATCTACCCGCGGTGCGACCAGAAGACCGCTGTCCAGTTCCTGGACTACGTCCTGGAACGGCTGCCGTTCCGCGTCGAGGCCATCCAGACCGACAACGGCGCGGAGTTCCAGTCCGCCTTCCACTGGCACGTGCTCGACAAGGGCATCGCCCACACCTACATCAAGCCGGCATCCCCGCACCTCAACGGCAAGGTCGAACGCTCACACCGCATCGACGCCGAGGAGTTCTACCGCATGCTCGCCGGTGTCGTCATCGACGACACCGGAGTCCTGAACGACAAACTCCGAGAATGGGAGGACTACTACAACTTCCACCGCCCCCACGGCGCTCTCGGCGGCCAGACGCCCTACGAACGCCTCAAGCAGAAGACCGCGGCCCAGGTGTAACCGGGCTCCGGCAAATGCACAGCGCTAGCACTCGCTGAACAGTGAGATCGGCCCAGGCAACGAACTCGCCTCGAACTTCTTTCACGGCGAGCCACCGGAGCGCGATCGCGCGCAAATGGTGCCGCATTCGGCGCTCGCCAGCGCAAAGTTGACCGACATCTGACCGGTTGCGACCGAGGGATTGCGCAGGCCCCCGAGGGGCATATGCAGGACCCGGCGCGCTGTACGGTTCTGCTCAACGGCCCTTCCCCGTCACGGGGTTGCCCCACCCGGTGGTAGCACACCGAGTGAGGCGGGCAGGCCGATCAGAGAATGAGGCACATCCATGTATGACCGACCCTCCCTGGGACAGGCGAACCTGCCCCAGGTGATTTCCCACGCTAGCAGGGGCAACGACACCTTCACGGGATTTCGTGGCCTGCGCGCCACCCGTGGACGAGTTCAACTCGACGCCTTGCTGGCTGTTTTCGCGCTCGCCTGGGCGATGTACGCCGACGACCCGATCGCGTGGGAGCGCGTCGCACTGATCCTCGGCCTGCTGAGGACGTGTAGGTCGAGCGGCGTCGAGTGGTTCTGGGCCCGCCGCCTCTGAACGAACCGCTCCCGGCCCGGGCGCCCGCCGCCCGGGCCACTACTTGTGGGACGCAGCTGAACGCACGCCCCCACCTCTCGCACTCAGCCCCCCGCTGTGCGCCTCGTGCGCCCCTCCATCACCTTGCCGTCCTCCGCAACCTGCGGCCCGACGCCAATGGGAGGCACAATGCCCAGTTCGCGCAGGCCCGCGATAGGCCCGGTCGGTTACGCGGCGTTCGTCCAACTCCACCACCGCGGTTACGAGATGTACGCCCGGGCGCGCCTGGGCGACAGCGCCCTGGCCGCGCTGGTCGTCGCACAGGTCCTGCGCATGGCCGAACTGAGCTGGAGCGCACTGATGCTCCGCGACAATCCGGTCGCCTTCACCTGGCGGGCGCTGCGCGACGCGGTCACCGCCGCCCGCGCAAGGGTCCGCGACTCCCGCACCGACGGCTTGCACCGCGCCCTGCCTGACCGGCCCGCCGACGCCGCGCTCCTCCACGAGCGGCTCGGCATGGAACCCAAAGCGGCGGCGGCCCTGATGGGCCTGGGCGAACCGGAGTTGCACGTGCAGCTCAAGGCGGCCCACAGGATGCTGGCCGGCCTCGATCACAGCCAGGACGGAGCCGCCTGACACCTCACCCCTCGAACGCCGCTTCCACCGTGGCGCACCCGCACGCCTCCACGAGCGCCGGTGCGCTACGGCTTCGCCATGTCTCGCCACAGGTTCACCCAGCGGGGTTGTTTCAGCCACAAAGGGGCAGGCCTAGAACGATCAATGATCAGAATGGCTTGATGGCAAGGGACTTCGGTGAACGCAGGGGACAGCATGAGCGAATTAAGGGACGACTCGCAAGATCATATTGACACGAACACGCCGAGTGCGGCACGGATGTACGACTATCTCCTGGGCGGGCACTACAACTATCCGTCCGACCGGGAAGCCTGCGACCAGTTGCTGCAGACCGCGCCCAGCACGCGGGAACTCGCGGTCAACAACAGGGCCTTCCTCGTACGGGTGGTACGGCACATCGCCAGGCACTACGGCGTCAAGCAGTTCATCGATCACGGCTCCGGTCTTCCGACCCAGAACAACGTGCACCAGGTCGCCCAGGCCGTCGACCCGGACTGCAAGGTGGTCTACGTCGACAACGACCCGCTGGTCCTCGGCTACGGGCGCGCGTTCCTGGAGGAGAACCCGAACGTCCTCATCCTGCCGTCCGACATGCGGGAGACCGCGACCATCGCGGCCGGCGCGGCACAGATCATCGACTTCAAGGAGCCGGTGGCCGCCCTGTTCGTGTCCGTGCTGCATTGCATCCCCGACGACGATCAGGGCAATCCGCGCAGGATGATCGAGGACACCGTACGACTGCTCGCCCCCGGCAGCGTCGTGGTGATCTGCCAGCTTGTGAGTCCTCACGAGTGGATTCGCGAACAGGTCACTGAGCTGATGCGGGAGCAGACCGGCAATCGCTGGGGCCGCGTGCGGACACAGGCCGAAGTGGATGAGTTTTTCACCATCCCCCGCCTGCACCTCGAGGAGGAAGTAGGCCTGCTCGACGTCACCGACTGGCGACCGGACACCGAGCTGGTCCGGCGTCAGGCCACTCGGGAATGGATCGAGTACGGGGGGCTGGCCACGGTCGGCTGAGTCCGGGGACGCCGGCGCCCCCCGCATGCACAATCTCCAGCGGGGGGTGCAGGTGCCGGTGTCCGCTCCGGCGCGTCAGAGGCGGGCGCGGTGCCACTCCAGTGCCTCGACGATCAGCTCACGGCTTCGCGCCAGCCCCGGGGCCTGCTTGATGACGTTGTCGCCGAGGTCCTGGTAGTCCAGGTAGTCGCTGTCGACCTCCTCGCCGGCGATCGGGCCCCGGTGGAACTCGGCCCGCCCGCCCGCCGAGATGTAGATGACGTCCGGCGCGGCGAACGAGCCCTTCGCGAAGCTGAGGCGGATCAGCGTAGACACCTGGAGGGCGAGGGGGTCCTCCAGTGCGATCACCCGGATGGCGACCGGCGACCTTCGATCGTCCACGTGCCGCAGTAGCGCCAGTAGCTGCTCGACCATCATGCCGGGCTCACCGAAGTCGGCGTAAAGGGCGCCGCGCTGGATAAAGAAGGTGGACCTCGGCAGCCTGGCCTCGAACTTCTCGGCTCGCATCCCTCGGACCTCGATGGCCCGGTCGGCCAGCTTCCGCTGGCTGGCCAGGAGCGTCCTGCGCGTGACCACCTCGCAGTACCGCGGGGTCTGGAGCGCCCCCGAGATCACGTTGGTGTCGATGACGAGCTGCCGCTCGGCCCATTCCTCCAGGCTGGTGAGACGCAGCATGGAGTCCGGCACGGCGTCGCGGTACGCCGCGCGGGCGCGGGTGCGGACGGAGCTGGCCCACCCCTCTATCGAGGCATCGTGGGCAAGCTGGAGGAGCTGCTGTCGCCGCGGCCCGGGCCGAACCCCCAGGGCGTCCAGCAGAACCTCGACGACGGCGGGCTTGTCGATCCGCATCTCGCCGTTCTCGATCCGGCTGTAGACCGACGCGGACACCTTGATCTTGGCCTTCGCCAGCACCTGGCGCTGCGTCAGGGCGGCGCGTTCGCGTTCGATCTGCATCTCCGCGCCCAGCAGTAGCGCGGGAACGCCCCAGGAGCCGGGCGGGTCGGCCTTCGGCCGCTCAAATGGGACTACGCGATCTTCCATAACTCTGGTCCCCCCTTGGGTATAGCTCGAATCACCCGAATGGTCGGGCCAAGCTTCACACAAGAGGGGCGCCAGAGTCACGCCGGGCCGCTAAGGTCAGGCGTTTGATCTACGGCTCAACCGCCATGTGGTCGAATTCGCCGTTTTTGACTCCGAACAGAAGCGCCCCGATCTCCCGCGCCGTGAGGATCAGGGCCGGCCCAGCCGGGAAGCGGCTGTTGCGCAGGGCCACCTGGCCGTCATCCAGTTTCCTCATCTCCAGGCAGGCTTGCACCCCCTCACTGGCCTGCGCCTTCTGCCAGGCCCCAGCGGCCTGGACCACGTCCGCCGGCATGCCGTTGAAGTAGTCGAACACGATCAGCCACCTCCACTGTCCGATTAACGCCCAGCTCGCTTCTCAGATCTTCACACTTTCAGAGAAGTGCCCTGGTTGAGCATCTGCGAAATTCTGCACGGAATTTCGCAGGCGGGGCGAGTTGAATCATTCACCCATAGAATCGAACAGCACCACCCCCTGATCGAGTGAAGGGATCCCTGCTTTTGCATATCTATGGTCAGAATCTGATAGCACAGGCGGTCTCGGCCGGTGATCTCGGGTTCGCGGCGGGGCTTTTCCCTGGAAGCCGACAAGCCCGCGGCTGGCGATCGCGCCCACCCCGCCCCGGCCGGTGGGAGGCCCTCGGTTTCAGGCTGCACTGCCTGGTGGCGCAGACCCAGGACCTGCAGGCCGCGTACTACCGCTGGAAAGAGGCCGCCCAGGTCCCGCTCAGCGGCGCCACCCCGGGATAGGGACAGGCATGAAGCCATCGCTCCACCGGATCACGCAGCACCGGGCCTGACCGCCCGGCACCAGGCGCAGATCCGGTGCCACGGGATCTGCGCCCGCTCTCGGCCCGGCACGCCGCAGGTGCCCACCGGGTGCTCGAGCCTGCGCCCGTGGGCGGAGCGTGAATCCCGCCTCCCAAACCGCCCTCGATCGCTAGGTGCTTCCGTGACCTGGAACTTCGCCACAAGTCATATCGGCCACGACGGCGCCGGCGCTCTGACGCTGGAGGTCTGCCACCACCGGGCGGACTACGGCAACCGCTTCGGCGGGATGTTCTGGCGAGCAGGGGCTGCCACGACCGGTCGGGACGGCGGGCTCCCCGCTCCAGGAGCACCGCGCAGTGCCGGGGCAAGACGACGCCGACGATGTCGTCGACCAGGTGCTTGTACAGCAGGCGGCCGAGCGGGACCTCCGCGGGGACGCCGTCCAGTCCCGGCAGCGCGACCAGCAGGTGGCCGTAGGCGACGCCTTCCTGCAGGCCGTCGGCGACGCCGGGGCCGGCGGCGGTCAAGGGGAACGAGACGACCGCGTCGTCCCACCCGTCCTTCCCTCCGCCGCCGTACGGCACGTCGTCGTAGGTCGGGAAGAGGGAGAGGTGGACGATCGGGGCCGCCGACGGGCCGCGGTCGACCACCACCGCCGTGACCCACGGGGAGACCCGGCCGTTCAGCACGGTACTGCCGGCCAACGCCGTCGGCACCCCGCCGTCGCTCCGCTTCCGCAGCATCCGCGCGAGCGCGGGGCGGCGCGCGTCCACCACCGGTGTCGCTCCCGGAGGCATGTCGGCGCGGTGGCAGGCCAGGACACGCCCCACCTGCCCGGCCACGTCGTCGCCGCCGGCCGCCGCCTCGACCTCCTCCAACGACGCTGTCAGCAACGGCGGCCGAGCGCGCCCGGCCGCCGGGGAAAGCGGAGCAGCGTCTCAGCGAGCCGCCGCACCACCTCTTCGCGCCGCGGCACGGCGCCGAGCCCCTGTTCCGCCCCTGCCGTCAGGTGCTCCGCCCACTCCCGGCACTGGTCGAGCCCGTCGTCGGCGGCCAGCTGACCGAACAGCTCGTCGTCCGCTCTCATGTCCCCACCACGTCCCTCGGCCGGGTCCCGGCTCACAGCCGGAACAGGCTGCTCGGCCCGAGCAGCGTGTCCAGGCCCGCCAGAAGGGCGGGGCGCGGCGTGCCGTCGCCGGGGGCGGGGCGTTCGGTGCGCAACGAGTCTGTCTCGCCTCCGGGCAGATCCTGCAAGCCGTGCCAATGACGCGCCACGAAAGCCGCACCCCTCTTCTCCGCGGACGACCAGGCACACCTGGACCAGAGCGGAGGTTGCGGCCTAGGTCCACGCAGGCTACCGCTTGGCCGACTACTGGTGCTGCAAACATGGTTCTCGTTGTGATCATCCGTTGGCGGTACCCGCAGTGGGGAACATGGTGCTGTCCCGAGCCTTCTCAGAGGTGATCCGGACGCCCGTCACCATCCCAGGCACAAGATCTCCCCCACCTGGCCGGTGCCGGAGTCGGGCTCGCCGGGGTGTGCCTCATGCTGCTCACCGGTGCGGAAGAGGTCAGCGCGGGCGGTGTGGCCGCCTCGGCCGCCGCCATGCTCGCGTCATCCTTCGGCCTCGTCCTGGCCAGACGGTGGAGCGACGGCGCCGACGTGCTCGCCTCGACCGCCTGGCAGCTCACCGCGGGCGGCTTGCTCCTGCTCCCGGCAGCGGCAGCCGCGGAGGGGCCGCCCCCGGCACTCTCCGCACCGGCGCTTCGCGTTCGCCTACGTCGCGCTGGCCGCCACGGCACTGGCCTTCACCGCCTGGTTCACCGGGCTCCGGCACCTGCTGGCGGGGACCGTAGGATTGCTCGGACTGCTCAACCCCGTCACGGGCGTGCTGCTGGGCACGGCGATCGCCTCCGAAACACTGAGCATGCAGCAACTCGGCGGACTGGCCCTGGTCCTGGCCGGAGTCGCCCTCGGCCGACCCACCCGCGCGGAACGACGTGGCAGCGATCAGGTACCGGCCCGCCCTGTCGGTGAAGGCCGATCCGGGCGGGAGACGCCCTCCCGGAAGACCCCATGAGTCGCCGGAATCGTCCAGCGGTCCGCGCGGCGAACCGAGTCGGCGGGACGGTGCCGCAGTGGACGTGTCGCACTACTGGACGGCCCGACGCCGTACCCGCGGACGCGCGCGGGTACGGTGGTCCGCTGACGGGTCGGCACAGGCGACGACAGCGTGCCGGTGACGCACTACCGGCGCGCACCTGGACTCGATGAGGGCTCTGGAGGGTAAGTTCGTCGCGGCCGCGGGGCAGGGCGCGCGACCCGGCGACGAAGCCCCCATGACGTGGTCGGGGGCCGTCAGGGCCACGCCGGGAGTGCGGTCGCGGCAGAGAGGCCGGGACCGACGGCGTAGCTTCCGGTGACTCGGGGCCGAGCACTGGGACCGCGGGTTCGCGCGCCTCCGGCGCGCCCCCTTGTCCGCCACGGTCGGGTGACCGCTGCTCTCGCCCTGGCTCCTCGGCGAACTCGCGACAGTTGATACCAGAGCCCACCAACACCAAGGAAGCACACACTCACACGATCAAACCGGCCGCACGGGGCCCCCGTCACTGATGAGGCGCGTACTGTCCCGCAGTGCGGCATATGGTGAATAACGTGCATGAACGGCAGATAGCGTGGTTGATCCCGTTGGTCGTGTTCGCCCTGGTGGCCGTCCTGCCCGCGGTGGCGGGACATCACGAGGAGACCTGGGCGCAGCTCGGTGTCGGGGCCGTGGGATGTGCAGCCCTGCTCCTGAGGGTTCGCTGGCCGCTGCCGGTACTGGTCGTGACGCTCGCATGCGCGTTGGCGTCCATGGCGCTGACCGCGCTGGTCTTTCCCGCAGCGCTGATGGTCCTGGTGGCCCTCGTCCGGGTGGGCATGAGCCTCCCGGTGCGGGTCGTGGCCGTGTGTACTGCCGTCACCGTGTGTGTGGTCTACTTCACGGTCGACCTTGCACGGAACATCGAGTCCTTCGATCTGAACACCGCCGACCAGCTGGGCTGGTTCGTGGCGGCCTCGGCCGCCGGCGTGGCCGTGGCCAACCAGCGACGTTTCGTCGCCGAGGCCGAGGAGCGGGCGCTGCGGGCCGAGCAGTCCCGCGAAGCCGAGGCGCACCGCCGGGTCAGCGAGGAGCGGCTGCGCATTGCTCAGGAACTGCATGATGTCATCGGCCACAGCATCGCCGTGATCAATGTCCAGGCGGGTACGGCAGCGCACGTGATCGATATCCGGCCCCAGCAGGTGCGGCAGTCGCTGGAGCTGATCCGCCAGGCCAGCAGCTCTGCCATGGAGGAGATCCGCACGACCCTGGGACTCTTGCGCACTGCGGACCCGCAGCACCTGCCGGTGGCGCCCGCGCCTGGCCTGGACGACGTGTCTGGCCTGGTGGACGGCGCCCGCGCCGGCGGCCTGCGGGTCTGCCGCGTCGTGGACGGCCCGGTCAGAGAGATTCCGCATGTGGTGGGCACCACAGTGTACCGGCTGGTGCAGGAGGCCCTGACTAACGCGGTGAAGTACGCAGGAGCCGGGGCGAACGTGGAGGTCCGCCTCGAGTACGAGGAGCACGGGCTGCGCTTGTCCGTCGAGGACGATGGAGCGGGTACGGCAGCGGCGGGGCCACAGGGGTCGGGGCTCGGCCTGCGCGGCATGCGCGAGCGGGTCGAAGCGGTCGGCGGGACCCTGGAGGTGTGGCGCCGCCGGCCCCGCGGATTCCGGGTGGCGGCGCAGATCCCTACGGAGGCTCCATGACAGTGCGTGTGCTGCTGGTCGACGACCAGGCCCTCGTCAGGGCCGGCTTTCGAGTGCTGATCGACTCCGAGCCGGACCTGGAAGTGGTCGGCGAGGCCTCCGACGGAGCCGAAGCGCTTGGACTCATCGGGGCGCGCCTGCCGCAGGTCGCGCTCATGGACATCCGGATGCCGGTCATGGACGGGATCGCCGCCACCCGGGCGATCTGCGCCGACCCCAAGCTGTCCGGGGTGAAGGTCGTCGTGCTGACCACCTTCGGGCACGACGAGTACGTGTTCGCCGCCTTGCAGGCCGGAGCGAGCGGCTTCCTCATGAAGGACACCGCCCCGGCCGAACTGCTCGCCGCGGTCAGAACAGTGGCCATCGGAGACAGTCTGCTGCTGCCGCGCCGCACCCGGCGTCTGATCGAGGACTTTTCCGGCCGCCGACGGCCCGCGGACCGACCTACACCGAGTCTGGACGCCCTCACCGACCGGGAGCGGGAGGTGCTGGTGCTGGTGGGACGGGGGCTGTCCAACGACGAGATCGCCGCGGAGCTGACCTTGTCGCGCCTCACAGTGAAAACTCACGTCAGCCGCACCCTAGCCAAGCTCTCCGCCCGGGACCGCGCGCAGCTGGTCATGATCGCCTACGAAACCGGCCTGCTGATTCCGGCCGCCGGAGACGGGGCATGAGAGGGCGGCCCCGATACCTGGCCGGAATCCGGGGCGCGCCCCAGGACGAGACGTCTGCAATCGACACCGGGCCCGGCCGGCGCCTACCCGAATCTGGTGGGCGGGGGCGGCCGCGATCGCCGCCGCCCCCGCCCACCTCCGGATCGACCGCCACGCGGACCGGCTCAGCTGCTGGTGACGGTGAGGTCGTCGATCTGTGCCTCCACGACGCTGCTGGCGCCCATGTCCGCAGCGGTGATGCGTAGGCGGACGGTCTTGCCGGCGAAGGCCGACAGGTCGGCGTTCGCCGCACGCCACGCCCCTGCGAGGCGGGTGTCAGCCGTTCCGTTCTGCTGGAACACGGTGGTGGAAGCAGTGCCGCTGACGACCTCGACGCGCAGATAGTCGTCCGGCCCCGACTTGCTGTTGTACGCGAAGTTGTACCACCAGCTCATCTGGGGAGTGGTACCGGTGGGCAGGGTGATGGCAGGCGAGGTCACGCTCGTGATGCCGTCGTCCACGTCGTCGGACGCATACGAGTCGCCCGCCAGGAGGCCGGTGGTCAGGGCGTTGGTTCCGGAGTGGGTCGTACCCAGTTGCTTGATGTCGCCGCTGGAATCGGAGACGGTCTCCTCCGGGTTGCCCCGCTGCCACAGACCCGAGGTCGCGGTGTCGGTGCCGGTGGTGTTCACGCGCCAGCCCTTGTCCGACTCGAAGTCGTCGGAGAAGAGTGCCGGTCCGCCGGGGACGCTCCACACATCGGTGACCGCGGTCTTACGGGCGGCGTTGCCCAGGGCGGGCAGGCCGTACATGTCCTCGATGGTGCGCAGGACGTTGAAGTGGTTGATCTGGGTGTTCGACTGGTAGCCGGTCTTGACGTGTGCTCCGACGAACGCGGTGTAGATCTGGTTGACCGAGCTGGTGCGGGAGTCCTCGTCGAAGGTGACGATGAGCAGGCTGTTGTGGGTCTTGGCCCATTGCGCGTAACCGTCGAGGTTGCTCTTGAGCCAGCTGTCGCCGGTGCTGACGGAGCAGTTGTGCATGTCGCTGCACAGGTCCGGTACGACGAAGGAGACCGTGGGGAGTTTGGTGTAGTCGGTGGGGAAGCTGGAGAACGGCAGGTGGTGGGAGGAGTCACGGACGGTGGGGAAGTCCGTCCAGGGCGCGTGCTTACGGGCGTAGTCGCCGCTGCTGCAGCCGGTGTATCCGGCGCTCGGCAGGTCTTCGGAGTACGCCTTGAACGTGTGTCCTGCGTCGATGAGCTGCTGACCGAGATTGCCGCCGGTGAAGCTGTGGGGGCAGCTGTCGTCGGTGACGCCCTGCGGGGAGCCGGAGAAAAGGCTGATGTAGTTCGGCTGGCTGGGGTGGGTGACGCCGAAGGACTGGGTGAACAGAGCTCCCTGGGCGGCCAGCGACTTGAAGTACGGCGCGGTGTCCAGAATGTCGCCGTAGTCGTGGTTCTCGAAGGGGACGACCACGACGTGGTCGTAGCGGGGAATGACGGTGGCTGCGGCCACGTGGTCGCCCGGGCCGGCGAGTACCGGACCGAGGAACGCGCCGGCGGCCATCATGGCCAGTGCCGATCTTCGGAGTGTGGTGGCCAGGCGTGGAAACGGCATGGTGAACCTCCTGGGGAGACGAGAGTTCGCAGGTGAGCGCAGCGAGGCCCGCGCCCATGCGCCGAGGTGCGTCTTCGGTGCAGGCGCGCTTGGCTGTTCCCGTGTGGATGCGCTCAGCCGGAATGCGAGGGTCCGCCTGGTCTACTCCCTCACCGGACAGCCGTGTGGCACCGGCATGCCAATGGCGATTCTGCGTCAGACGCGGTGGGCCGGATCCGTCCGGGTTTGCCTCCGGTCTGGAGCGCCCTTCTGCTGGCGCAGGGGGTGAAAGGGCCCGGAAGAGGGCTGTCACAGCCAGCCGCGGCGGGATGCGGCGAGCGCCAGCTGGAAGCGCGTCGTGGTACCCGTTCGGTGTGCAAGCCGCTCTACGTACCTGCTCAACGTCCGCCGGCTGACGTCGAGCCGCCGGGCGATGTGCTCGTCGGTCATCCCGGTCGACATCAGCTCCAGGAGGCGCAGTTCCATGGGGGCCAGCTGCGGCGGGCAGGGGCCTGTGGTGTGCATGGGGAAAGCACTGTGCCAGGCGAGCTCGAAGAGTTCCTTGAGGGCGGAGAGGAGCCCGGATCCGCGCACCATGAGCATCTGCCGCTGTCGCGGCGGGTCGGCGGTGGTCAGACCGAGCAGGGCGCAGCGGCCGTCGTAGATCCTCAGCTCCGTCGGCAGGGTGGAGACGACCCTTGCCTGTATTCCCAGCGCGACACCGGGCCGTACGGCCTCACGGTAGTAGGCGGAGTCCTCCACGGCCGCCTTGGCATACACGACACGATGGACCACGCCCTGGGTGAGGAGCGCGGTGGCGGACCGGGACGGCGGCTCGTGATCCACGGGGTGCGGTACGAAACGCAGGACCTCGTGCCGTGCCGAACCTTCTGCCTGCTCGATGCGCTCGCTGATCCGGACGTCCGCGATGACTTCGAAGGCGTCCTCATGCCCAGCGGCCGGCATATGCCGCCGATAGTTCCGGTAGGCGTTCTCGGCAGCCACGTGGGCCTGCAGGACGTCCACCGTCCTTTCCTGCGCCAGGCACTGGAGCGCGGAGCTGGGCTCGACCGGCTCCGCGTCCTGGCCGTGCTGCCCGCCGCACGCCAGTCCTCGTTGTGCGAGCCGATCCACCGCACCGCGGGCCTCACCCACCCCGACATGCAGCGCATCGGCGATCGCCGTGACGGGTACCGGCCCGCACTCAAGCAGGTGCAGGTAGGTCCTGGCTTCCAGCCCCTTCAGCCCCAGGGTGCGCAGGTGCCGCTCCGACAGCCGCGTCGGCGCCGGGGAGCCCTTGCCGTGAGAGGGCCGCGGCCACAGGCCGGGGGCAGGGTCCTGGCGCATCAACCCGTACCCTCCCAGCCCGCGGCCTGCGCCCGGCCCCAGCTGCGCCAGTCCTCCGCCACCGCGGACGCGGGATCGATCGCGGCCCCGCGCCGGTGCGCAACCGCAACCGGTGTCCGCAGCCGGGCGTGGGCCTCGGCCAGCGCCTCGCGGGATGTGGGAGCGTCGACGACGAAGGTCTGCGTGCCCGCACGTCCGTCGGTCGTCGTGGTCGCCATGGTCACGAGCCAGCGCAGGCTGTAAGAAGGGCGCGGCGCCGACGGAGTGAA
Source organism: Kitasatospora sp. NPDC092039 (assembly GCF_044756065.1). Taxonomy (NCBI): domain Bacteria; kingdom Bacillati; phylum Actinomycetota; class Actinomycetes; order Kitasatosporales; family Streptomycetaceae; genus Kitasatospora; species Kitasatospora sp. NPDC092039. The sequence continues at coordinate 80,938 of NZ_JBIVSD010000011.1, forward strand.
CGGCTGCCCAGGGGCAGGAGCCGACCGGCGGGAGAAGCCGCTTCCTCCCGACTGCTGTGACACCTGGAACGCGGCCGGGTCCCCCCACACCGGTTCGCGGTGCTGCATCCGACAGGTGAGTTCGAAGGACAGCATGATGGGGGTCTCCTCGGGCTAGACGGGAAGCGGACGCCCGCCGCCGTCGAGGCGGTCGCGGGCGGTGCGGTAGTGCCAGCATCTGCTGGACGCGGACCCTGCGCGTCCGGCGCGGGAAGTCACATCAGGTCGTTCCCGAGGAGGTCTGCCCCCCTCCTGTACCTCCGGAGGAGTACACCCCGGACGCGGTTGGGTGCCATGTGTTACCGAATGGGTGCAAGAGGTGACGGGTGCCCACTTGGGGACGAGTACCCGGCTGTGGGCGAGGGCGGCGAGGCACGGGCAAGTCGGGCTGCTCAGCAGCGTCCGGGCCAACGTGACCACCTCCGCGTAGTCAGCCACCGGGCCGCCGTAGGTGGCGGCGGCAACCACCGGGTGAAACCAGAGTTCAGCCGCCGCCGAGAAGCCTGGCGAGCAGCTGCGCTCCGGCGGGGGTGACGGTCCAGCGGGCTGAGTCGCGCAGCGCGTCGCTGCCGGGCGTAGCGTCGGTGGCGCCGGTGTGTGACCGCAGTGGCAGGACCGCCCAGCAGCGCTTGCCGGAGGCTGTGAGTTCGCTGCCATGGATCAGGCAGAGTGCTGCGACAAGTGCGAGTCCGCGTCCGGTTTCGTCGCAGGGGCCCGCCGTTCGCGGCCGCGGGGCAGTAGTGCTGCCGTCGTGGATTTCGACGAGGAGAAGGTCGTGATCCAGTGCGATCGAGGCGGTCAGCCGACCGCTCGCGTGCAGCACGGCGTTGGTGACAAGCTCCGACACCACCAGTTCCAGGCGCCAGCGCAGATCCTCGTCGAGCGGTACGCCCCAGCCCCGCACCTTCGCCGAGATCCGTTGGCGCGCTGCGGGGACTGCGGCCGGGGTCGCCTCGAAACTGAACCGGGTCTGAGCAGAGTGCATAAGGCGGTATCTCCTCGCAGCGTGGGGCGGTGCCCCACTCCTATCGGCTGGAGGCTGCGGGCGGTGGCCATATGGCGCAGCTGGCGCCAGGTGGCCAGGGGCGGTGGGAGGTGCCGTCGACGTGCACCACGGGCAGGGCGTTCACGGAAAGTGGTGAGCGACCGAAGCGCGCGGAGACGCCCCCCGGCAGCGTGTTGGGCGGCCGTTCACTGGCACCGTCTCGACTGTGGGAAGGTGCCGGAAGGGTGCGGCCGTCAGCACTGGATGACGTGGAGGGCGAGGCCTGCGCGGGAGGTTTCCTTGTAGTTGGTGCTCATGTCGGCGCCAGTCTCGCGCATGGTGGTGATCGCTGTGTCCAGTGAGACGATGTGCTGCCCGTTGCCTTTGACGGCCATGCGGGCGGCGGTGACTGCCTTGACGGCCGCGACGGCGTTGCGTTCGATGCAGGGGATCTGCACCAGGCCGCCTACCGGGTCGCAGGTCATGCCGAGGTGGTGTTCCAGGGCGATTTCTGCGGCGTTCTCCACCTGCCCGGCCGTGCCCCCCAGCCGTTCTGCGAGTCCTGCGGCTGCCATGGCGCAGGCCGAGCCCACCTCGCCCTGGCAGCCGACTTCCGCGCCGGAGATGGAGGCGTTCTCCTTGATGAGGCTGCCGATGGCGGCCGCGGTGAGCAGGAATCGGACGATGCCCTCGTCGTCGGCTCCGGGGACGTCATCGCGGTAGTAGTGCAGGACGGCGGGTATGACGCCGGCGGCTCCGTTGGTGGGGGCTGTGACGACCCGGCCGCCGGCGGCGTTCTCCTCGTTGACGGCCAGGGCGTGCAGCGCGACGCGGTCCATGATGCGCAGCGGGTCCTCGCCGGAGACACCGTGTTGCAGCGATCGGTGAAGTCCTGGGGCACGGCGCCGGACGTTCAGGCCGCCGGGCAGGATGCCGTCGCTCTCGCAGCCTCGGCGCACACAGTCCCGCATGACGTCCCAGATGGCCAGCAGGCCGGAGCGGACCTCTCCCTCGGGGCGCCAGGTGGCCTCGTTGGCGAGCATGACATCGCTGATCCGGCGGTCTCCTGTCTGCGCGAGGAGTTCCTCACCAGATCGGAAGGGGTGGGGCACGCTGCGGCCGTCGGCGGCGGTAGCGGGTTGCTCGCCGTGCAGGAACCCGCCGCCCACCGAGTAGTAGGTCTGCGTGTGCAGGACGAGCCCGTCGTGGTCGCAGGCGGTGAAGGTGAGGGCGTTGGGGTGTTGGGGCAGGGCGTGTGCGTGCAACACGAGGTCGTAGTCGGCCGGACGGACGTCCAGCAGAGGGACGCGCCGGTCTTGGGCCAGTTGGCGGACTCGTTCGTCGGCCGTCTGCACGTCGACGGTCGCTGGTTCCTCGCCCATCAGGCCGAGAAGGACTGCCTTGTCGGTGCCGTGGCCCGGTCCGGTTGCGCTGAGCGATCCGTACAGCTCGATACGTACGGACTCGACATGGTTGAGAAGTGCCGCTGCGGCCAGGGCGGTGGCGAAGAGGCGGGCGGCGCGCATCGGGGCCACGGTGTGGGAGCTGGAAGGCCCTATACCGACGGTGAAGAGATCGAAAGCGCTGATCACTGGGCCTCCTGGGTGGTGGTGCCGAGGGCGGCGGGGGACTCCGCGTCGGGGATGAGGATGCGGGGGGTTCCGGTGCCGTCGGCGGGGACCTTCCACACATCGGAGTGGCCCCGGCCCCGCTGGATGGCATAGGCGACGGTCCGCGGGTCGATCCAGGCGGCCTGGTCGTCCACGCTGCGGGTCTCGGCGAGTGGGGTGACGTGGCGGGTGGCCAGGTCGAGGACCGACAGGCGCCAGCCGTAGGCGGGGTCTCCGCCGTGCGCGGACTTGAAGGCGATGCGGGTGCCGTCGGGAGACAGCGAGGGGCACTCGACGTTGTCCATGAGCGCTGTCAGGTGGTGGGTGGCCATGTCGCCGAGGACGAGGTAGCGGTGGCCGGCGGTGGACATGGTCGCGTAGAAGTGACGGTCGTCGGCGGTGAAGGTGATACCCCAGAAGTTGAGGTCCCGGGCACGGTAGGGCTCGTCGTTCACGGTGACCGACCAGTCCTCCAGGGTGGGGATCAGCTCCTGGGTGCGGGTGTCGAGGATGCCGGCGCGGGTGGAGAAGCGTCCGCCGTTGTAGGAGTCGCCGGTGACGAAGACGGTCCAGGCGACCATCCGGCCGCTGGGCGAGACCCTGGCCCGGTTGGGCACACCGACCAGGGGGATCTCCCGGACTGTCTTCAGGTGCGTGTCGAGTACGGCGAGCTGGTAGGTCGTCATCTCGGGATCGAGGCGCAGGCAAAGACCGGTGCCGCCGGCCGCGTACACCCTGGCGCATGACAGGGACGAGACGGTGCGCTTTGCGGCGGGGTCGTCCGCCGACACGGAGACCAGGCGGCCGGTGCTGTCCGAGGCGGTGCTGCGTGCCACCAGGCGGGGTCCCGGAGCCAGGGAGATCTGGCCGGTCGCTGCCTGGGCGGACGATCCGGTCCCTCTGGCGATCACGATGGCCAGGACCGCTACGAGGGCCAGTGCTGTGACGGCGGCGATCTGGATCGTGATGCGGGTGGTGCGGCTGGTCACGCGGCGGCCTCCTGCTGTGTGCGGCCTGCCAGGACGGCGGCCGTGACGGTGACGGCCAGGACCGCGGTGACCGCGGCGGACGCGGTCGCCGCGGTGGTTCCCCATGTCGTCCAGGCGAGCCCGAAGGCGGCGGAGGAGACGAAGTAGGCAAGGGCTTGGACGGTCTGCACGCAGGCCAGGCCGGTGGTGCGCAGGCCGGCCGGCAGCAGGGGGCCGGCCAGGGCCATCAGGACTCCGTCGGTGGCGGCGTAGAACGCGCCGTAGCAGCAGAGCACGGCTATGGTCACGGGGATGCCCGACAGTGGGCTGCACAGCAGCAGATAGACCGCGACGAGCGCACCGTAGCCGGCGAGCAGCATGGTGCGGCGGCCGTGCCGGTCCGCGAAAGCCCCGAGCGGAGCGGCGAGGAGCAGGTAGACGAGATTGGTGCCCACCGCCATGAGCGGGAACCAGCCGGTCGACACGGACTCACGCCGCATCAGCAGCAGGTAGACGAAGCCGTCACCGACGGTGGCCAGCCCCAGCAGCCCGGCAGCACAGAGCAGTCGGCGGACGGAGGCGGCGTGCAGCAGTCGGGCGGCGGCCCTCAGACTGACGGGGGTGGCAGCGGGCTGCTCGTCGCGGCGGTCGCGGGCGAACACGGCCAAGGCCAGCAGCCCGGCGGCTGCGACACAGAAGCTGGTGACGAACAGTGCGTCGAAGCCCGCCGGGCTGGTCGTCCCGACGGCAGCCAGGACGCCGAGCGCGGCCAGCGGCCCCGCGAAGGCGCCCATGCTGTCCATGGCCCGGTGGACACCGAACGCCTGGCCGAGCACCGGTTCGGGAACCGACAGGGTGATGAGCGCATCGCGTGGTGCGCTGCGCAGTCCCTTTCCGGCCCGGTCGGCGACGATGACCGCGCCGAGTACGGGAAGGGAGGATCCGGCGGCCACCAGACCCAGCTTGGCCAGGGCGGAGATGCCGTAGCCGGCCGCGGCGACCGTCTTGCGCCTGCGGAAGCGGTCGGCCACATACCCTCCGACCAGCCGCAGCAAGGCGGTCGCGCCGGTGTAGAGGCCGTCCATCAGACCGTAGGCGGCCGGGCTGAGCTGCAAAGTGAGGACGAAGTACAAAGGCAGGACGGCGGTGACCATTTCCGCGGAGACGTCGGTGAGCAGACTCACCGTCCCGAGCGCCAGAACGTTGGCACCGACTGTGGCGGCTGTTGCGCGCGGGCCCCGGCGCGTGCCGTCTCCTCTGGATCGGTCGATGGTGGACAGATACACGGCCGGGTTCGCCTCCTCGGGGGCGGTCGGAAAAAAGGGGTGCTGGAGGCCGGACCGAGGGGAGCGGTTCCGGCCTCCAGCCGATCAGGGGGCTACTGGTCAGCCCTGGGTGATGGTGAGGTCGTCGAGTTGGGCTTCGAAGAGGCTGGCGGTGCCGGCGTCGGCGGCTTCGAGGTAGACACGGATGGTCTTGCCGGCGAAGGCGGACAGGTCGGCGGTGGCGGTCTGCCACTGCCCGGCGACCTCGCTGGCCGATCCGGTCTTCTCGAACACCGTGGTGGGTGTGGTGCCGTCCAGGACACGGATGCGCAGGTAGTCGTCGGTGCCGGAGTTGTCGCCGTTGGCGACGTTGTAGGTGCAGTGCAGGGTCAGCGGCCCGCCGGCGGGCAGGGTGATCTGCGGGGAGAAGACGGTGGTCTTGCCGCCGTCCAGGTCGTTGTCCCCGTAGGCCGCGCCGGCCGCCGCACCGGTGGTCAGCGCGTAGGAGCCGGAGGCCGCGGTGAGCTGCTTGATCTGGTTGCTGTGGGTGGAGGTGGTCTGCTGCGGGATGCCTCGCTCGAACACGCCCGACGTCGCCGTGTCGCTGCCGGCAGCATCGACCTGCCAGCCCTTGTCCGACTCGAAGTCATCCGAGAACACCGCGCTGGTGCCACCGGAGGCGGTCACGGACCAGGTGAAGGAGGCGGACGCGGTGGCGCCGGTGGCGTCCTTGACGGTCGCCTTGACCGTGGAGGTACCGGCGGTGGTCGGAGTGCCGGTGACCCGTCCGGTCGTGGAGTCGAGCGACAGCCCGGCGGGCAGCCCGGTGGCCGACCAGGAGTACGGACTGCTGCCCCCGGAGGCGGCCAGCTGCAGCGAGGCCGCCTGGCCGACGGTGCTGCTCTGACCGCCGGGATCGGTGACGGCCAGTGCGGATGTGGAGGACGTCCAGGCGTCGGTGATGGGCGACTTGCCGGACGCGTTGCCCAGGGCGGGCAAACCGTACATGTCCTCGATGGTGCGCAGGACGTTGAAGTGGTTGATCTGGGTGTTCGACTGGTAGCCGGCCTTGACGTGCGCGCCGGCGAAGACGGTGTAGATCTGGTTGACGGAGGTGAAGTTGTCCTCGTCGAAGGTGGCGATCAGCAGGCTGTTGTGGGTCTTGGCCCACTGGACGTACCCGTCGAGCTTGTTCTTGATCCAGGTGTCCCCGGTGCCCACCGAGCAGTCGTGCATGTCGTTGCACATGTCCGGGATGACGAACGACACCGTGGGCAGCTTGGTGTAGTCGCTGGGGAAGGTGGAGTACGGCACGTTGTACGCGGCGCCGCTCACGGTGGGGAAGTCCACCCAGGGTGCGTGCTTGCGCCGGTAGTTGCCGCTGCTGCAGCCGGTGTACCCGGCGCTGGGCAGGCCCTCGGAGTAGCCCTTGAAGGTGCGGCCGGCGTTCAGCAGCTGCTGTCCGAGATTGCCGGTGGAGAAGGACTTGGGGCAGTCGTCGTTGGTGACGCCCTGCTGGGAGCCGGAGAACAGGGCGATGTAGTTCGGCTGGCTGGGGTGGGTGACGCCGAAGGCGTTGGTGAACAGGGTTCCCTGGGAGGCAAGGGAGTTGAGGTAGGGGGCGCTGGAGCCGCCCTTGATGGACGAGTAGTTCTTGTTCTCGAACATCACCACGACCACGTGGTCGAACTGCGGGACGGCCGAGGCGACGGGCTCCGCCGAAAAGCTTGTGGCGGCGTACTGCGGGGATGACGAGAGCGGGCTTGCTCCGGTCAGGAGGGCGAGGGCCGAAGCCCCGGCCAGGGCTGCGATGCGCAAGCGGCGCATGAGTGCTGACCTCCTCATGAGGGGTTGGAAGGGGAACGAGACGGGTGGTGCCGCACCGCCGCTGGTCCGCTCGGCGTCGCAGCGGCGGAGACCGGTGGGCCTTCAGCCCTGGGTGATGGTGAGGTCGTCGAGTTGGGCTTCGAAGAGGCTGGCGGTGCCGGCGTCGGCGGCTTCGAGGTAGACGCGGATGGTCTTGCCGGCGAAGGCGGACAGGTCGGCGGTGGCGGTCTGCCACTGCCCGGCGACCTCGCTGGCCGATCCGGTCTTCTCGAACACCGTGGTGGGTGTGGTGCCGTCCAGGACACGGATGCGCAGGTAGTCGTCGGTGCCGGAGTTGTCGCCGTTGGCGACGTTGTAGGTGCAGTGCAGGGTCAGCGGCCCGCCGGCGGGCAGGGTGATCTGCGGGGAGAAGACGGTGGTCTTGCCGCCGTCCAGGTCGTTGTCCCCGTAGGCCGCGCCGGCCGCCGCACCGGTGGTCAGCGCGTAGGAGCCGGAGGCCGCGGTGAGCTGCTTGATCTGGTTGCTGTGGGTGGAGGTGGTCTGCTGCGGGATGCCTCGCTCGAACACGCCCGACGTCGCCGTGTCGCTGCCGGCAGCATCGACCTGCCAGCCCTTGTCCGACTCGAAGTCATCCGAGAACACCGCGCTGCCGGAAGTGGTGGCGCCGGTGTAGAGCAACCGGTTCGGGGTGTTGGTGCCCGCGCTCTTTATCTTGCCGGTCGTGGCGCTGTTGATCAGTGCGTCCTGGACGTCGGCGGGGGTGGCGGTGGGGTGGGCGGCGAGCCACAGAGCGGCGGCGCCGGTGACGTGCGGGGCCGCCATGGAGGTGCCTGAGATGGTGTTGGTGGCCGTGTCGCTGCTGTTCCAGGCGGAGGTGATGGACGTGCCGGGCGCGAAGAGGTCCGTGCACGGCCCGTAGTTGGAGGTGGAGCGGCGGGTGTCGCTGGAGTCGGAGTTGTTGACCACGATCGCGGTGTCGATGTCCCCGGGGGAGTTCTTGCAGGCGTCTGTGCCGCTGTTGCCGGAGGAGACCACCCAGGTGACGCCGGAGGCGATGGACTTCTTGATTGCCGCGTCCTCGCTGCTGCTCGCCGGGCCGTTGATGCTCATGTTGACCACGGCGGGTTTGGCCGCGTGCGCGGTGATCCAGTCCGCGGCGGCGATGATCGCGGAGGTGCTCGCGCTGTCGTTGCAGTCGGTCACGCGGACGGCGACGAGTTTCACGCCCTTGGCCACGCCGTAGTCCTTGCCGCCCACCGTCCCGGCCACATGGGTGCCATGGCCGAGGCAGTCCTGCCCGTTGCGTCCGTCGCCGACCTCGTCCACACCGATGCTCGCGCGGCCCTGGAACTGGGTGTGGGTGGTGCGCAGGCCGCTGTCGACGAGGTACACGGTGACGTTGCTCGCCGTGGTCCCGTAGGTGTAGCCGTGGTCGAGGGGCAGGCTGCGCTGGTCGATGCGGTCCAGGCCCCAGGACGGAGGGTCAGTCTGGGTGGTGGAGCTGTGCTGCACGGCGTCCTGCTCCACGTAGGCCACGGCCGGGTCGGCGGCGGTCAGGCGCGCCTCCTCTGCGGTCATCTCGGCCGCATACCCGTGCAGCGCCGTGGTGTAGGTGTGCCGGATCTTCCCGCCGTGTGCACGGGTAAGCCCTGCTGCCTCGTCCCGTGCCGAGGCTGCGGGGCCGGCCGTGTCCTTGAGGACCACGATGTACCGGCCGGCGAGGGCTCCAGCCACGGGCCGGACGCCCCCGCCTCCGGCAGAGGGCGCCGGCGCTGCGTCGGAGGGCTGCACAGCCAGGGCGATGAGTGCGGCTGCCGCAAGAGCGGCAAGGACGGGTCTGCGGGCACGTGGGCGCACGTCGGCTCCAAAAGAGAGGGGGAGGGGGAGGCTGGGCCCCGGCGGTGGTCCGGGCTCCCCCTGGTGTACTCCCCGGTGCGACGTCGTGGTGGCGACCTGTTGCCAGCGGCCGAAAGGAGACAGGCGAGGTAAGCAGGATTCGGAAAGCTTCACCGCGTGGAGGCCGGTGCGGATCTCCTCGTCCCGGACCTGTTCCCAAGCTGCCCGCCCGTGCCACCATCTCGGCTGGAACCATCGCGTCCGGATCTCCGGAATTCCGCCCCCGCCTCCAGGCAGCCACGTCCGCCCTCGGTGTAAAGGGACCCCTCATGAGCGACGACGACCTGCTGGCGCATCTGCACCGTCTCGGGCTGGCAGCCCGGGAGGCCGGACTCTACCTGGCCATGCTGCGCACCGGCCGTACTGCCGCAGTGGAGTTGGCTGAACACCTCGGATGGAAGCCCGATGAGGCCGAGCAGTCCATGGGGCGCCTCGTCGAACTCGGCCTGGCAGCAGCCTGCGCACCGGACCGGTCCGAAGCCGTTCCGGTGGATCCCACCATCGCCCTCGACCATTTGTCCCACACCAGGGCGGCGGAACTGCGCAAGGCCCAGACCTCCGCGGCCAACGCCTACCGCGACTACCGGCGCTCGGTATGCCCGCAGGCCACTGACGACCTCGTCGAGGTGATCGCCGGCGCCCAGATCACCGACCGGATCCGGCACGCCGAAAGGACCGTGGAATCACAGGTCCTCCGCTTCGACTCCCCGCCCTACCACATCCCCGCCGGCGCCAACCCTATGGAGCTGGAAAACCTGCAACGCGGCGTCGAGTACCGGGTCGTCTACTCCAAGTCCGCCGTACAGAACCACGCCTACTACGCCGCCAACATCCAAGCCTGTATCGCGGCAGGCGAGCAGGCTCGGGTGCTGCCCACCGTCCCCGTAAAGCTCACCATCTTCGACCGGCGGCTGGCCATCGTCTCGATGTCCTTCGTCGAGGCCGAGGTCAACAACTCCCTGCTTCTGGTGCGCCCCTCGAGCCTGTTGTCCGCGCTCACCGGGCTCTTCGAGACCTCTTGGCGCTCGGCGTTCCCCATGCACTTCAGCGACCGCGTCCCGCCCACGCTGCGCCCCATCCATGTCCGGACGCTGGAACTGCTCGGCGCCGGCGTCACCGACGAAACCATTGCGGAGCTGCTCGGCATCAGCCGCCGCACCCTGTCCCGCAACCTCGAACAGCTCAACCAGCGAGCCGGCACCGTCACCCGGTTCCAACTCGCCCTGCACGCCGTCCGCAACGGATGGATCTGACCCCCTGTTCGTCCTCATGCTCGCTGGAGCCACGGTTCCCCGCGGCAGCGGCCAGGGCGAAACAGCCGTTCGTTTACGCCCGGTCGATGACCGCCTCGCGTCAGCCGGGTCAGCCGTCCACCAGGCAGACGTGGACGTGCTGCGGGTGGTGAGGAGGAACCACCCGCAGCACGAGATGCCGGTCAGCTGTGGAAGGCAGCCGTTCCGTTCGGCGTTCCCAGGCCCGTCGGGCCGTCATAGCCTTCCTCTGCCGTGCAGAAGTAGGCCGGAGAGCAGCTGCCGTTGTTGCCTGCGGTCACGTCGTTGAGCGCGTCCGGGTGGGCGTACGGGTAGGATGCCGGGCTGGATCCGGCGGCCGGGGTACCCGCGTCCGCGTAGACACCGGCTATGACGGGAGTGGCCGCGCTGGTCCCGCCGTAGACGCCCCAGCCGCCTTCCTGGTAGCTGTCGTAGACGGCGACGCCGCAGGCCGAAGACGTCGAGGCGGGCCAGGGCCCGGTTGTTGGCGGTTACGGCGACCATCCGCCACAGTTCGGTCAGGGTTCCGTCCGCGTTCCTGATGCGCCACTGCTGCAGGACGCTCATGCCGCGCGAGAGCTGGCCGGCGGCGACCAGGGACTCGGCGAGGTCGTATCCGCGGCCTTTGCCGAAGCGGCGCAGCTGCTCGGCGGCATAGCGCTGGACGTGGACGGCCTGCTCGTAGGTCTGCTCGGTGAGGGTGAGGGCGGCCAGCGGTTCCCCGTTCTCTTCCGCCGCCCGCACGACGGGGCGAGGGCAGCGGTGGCCGAGCGCGGAGCAGGGCGGCCCGGTCATGCTCGGCTTCACGCACCCGCCGGGCGGCGTCCGCCAGCTTGGTCTCCGCGGCGGCGAGGGGCGGAGGCGTAGTGGGGGTCGTCGCTCGGGGCGCGGCGGCGGGTCTCGCGTTCCTTCTCGGCCGCCTTCCTGGCCTTTTCGGCGGCGTCGAGCGCGGCATCGGCGGCGATCAGGTCGGCGACGCGCTTGGTGGCCTCGGGGCTGGGCGGGGACCAGGTGCCCATGGTGCGGTCGTTGAGGTCCCACGGGGCCACGGCGGCGCCGTGCACGTCGCAGATGAGCAGGAGGAGCGCCGACGGCACCTCCGTGACCCTGCTGCCCGGCATCCGACCGCAGAAGGCGCTGCTTCTGGAGGCCTGGGAGCTCGTGCAGGAGCTGGTGGACCGCGTCGACGGCAGAGTCTTCACGGCGACCAAGCGCCACCCGGGCCTGGCCGTCGCGCGGGTGCTGGAACGGACGAGCGCCGCGCTGCTGAGCCTGCGGGACGGCGTCCGCGACGAGTTTGGGCTCTAGCACGAGTTGTGTGGCACAGTCACGTTGCGTAATGCGCTGGGGGCATGCCGCTCGGTTGGTTAGGCTCCGGCTATGGGTGGTCCAGTGTTGGTGATTGCGGCACCTTCACCAGCACGCTCGGCAGCAAGCGCAAACGGTTCCTCACCAGCATCAGCCGGGTCACCCTTGGCAAGCTCTGCATGAGCGCCAGTGCCCTCGGCGCCACCCGGGCGGCGCTGGCCATCGCCATTCGCTACGCCCACCACCGCGAGGTGACCGGCGCCCGTCCTGACCGCAAGGTGCCGCTCTGGGCGCACCGCACCCACCACGGCCCGCTGCTGGAAGGCCTCGCCACCGCCTACGCCATGACAGCGCTGCACCGGGCCACGGTGACCCGCTGGGCCGAACACGATCGCGCCGACCCGACGGCCGCCACCGTCGCCGAACGCGAGGCGGTGGTCGCCAAGGGCTGGATCACCTGGCAGGCCCGCACACTGCTGACCGAGTGCCGCGAACGCTGCGGAGCCCAGGGACTGCTCCCCGGCAACGGGACCGTCTTCGCCACCATCGACGTCGAGGGCACGATCACGGCCGAGGGCGACAACCTCGCCCTGTGGGCCAAGACCGGTGCCGAACTGCTCCTTGACCACGACACCCCACCGCCCACCATCCCCAGCGGCGAGCTGGGCGACCCGCCGGTCCGCCAACAACTTCTGCACGCGGTGGAACACCTGCTGCTGGTCCGCGCCCGCACCCGTCTGCGTCAAGCGCCGCCCGGTGACAGCCTGCGCCGGTGGAACGCCGCTGCCCCCGCCGCCCTGGCCGCCGTCACCGCCCACGCCGAACACCGTGCCGCCGCCGCCCTGCTGGCCATGGCCGGGTCCGCCGCAGACCCGCGGACCCGCACCGCCCTGCTCGACCTGCACCGGCTCTTCACTCTGAGCTGCATCAGTTCCCACAGCGGCACGCTGCACAGCGAGCAGCACCTGACAGCCGACCAGACCAGCGAACTGCCCGACCTGAGCGAGGAGAGCATCGCCCGACTCACTGACCAGGTGCCTGCGCTGATCGACGCCTTCGACCTGCCGGAACGGTTCTTCGCCGCCCGCCCGATCGCCAACCCCGACTACCAGGATGCCTTCGACAACCCCACCGCGCACTGGAACCTCGCCACACACGCCTGACGAGGGCGGCGGATGCCCCGCGCAGCAGTCGACGAAGTTCCGCTTCGGCGAGAACCCGAGCGCGCCCGGCGACCGCGGACGCGCCCTGGTCACCAGGCCCGGCATCCCGGCCCTGGTCACCCGGGCCTCGCCCAGCGCAGGTGGCGGGCAGCCGCAGTCCGGCGGCGGCCAGGAGTCCCCGGCCGCACCGCCCCTCCAGGACGCGGTCGCGGCGGGCACGGTCTCGCCGTCCGGCACTGCCGTGCCCACGGCCGCGAGCCCGCCCACGCCCGGGGCCTCCGCACCGGCACCTGGCGGACCGGCCACCCCGGCACCGTCCCCTGCCGGAGCATCCGCTCCGGAGCCGGTCCGGTTCGTCTTCCCGAACCGGCCTGCCCAGCCCGGTTCCTGACCGAAGCCCCATAGCCCGGGGTGGGCGGCAGAGCGCCGCCCACCCCGGGCCCTACCCCCGAGCCCCTGGAAGGAACACCTGCGATGACGTCCAGAAGAGCGCCGCGCCCCCGCCCGCCGCCCGCACGCTCACCCCGTCTGGAACACCGATGTCCTCCTCGACACCCGACACTCCTGTGTCCGTCAAGTTCCCCCACCGCTCCAAGCGCGGCATCCTGCTCGGCCTGAGCGCCCCGCAGCTGATCATCACCGCTGCCACCGGCCTGCTCATGCTCGCCGTGCTCATCACCCGGGGCGTCACCGGCGCCCTGCAGCTCATACCCCTGTGGGCGGGTGCCGCCGCCCTGGTGTTCATCCGCTACCGGGGCCGCGCCCTCGCCGACTGGGCGCCCGTCGCCGCCCGATACGGCCTGCGGCGCCTGCGCGGCCAGCTCATCTGGCTCACCCGCCCCTCCTCCCGCCCGGTGCGCGAGGGCCTGCTCCACCTGCCCGGCAGCGCGGCCAGCCTGCGCGTGGTCACCGCCCCCGATGGCCGCTACGGCGCCGTCCACGACCCGCACGCCGGCACCCTCACCGCGATCGTCAAGGTCTCCTCCCGCGCCTACGCCCTGCTCGACCCCGGCACCCAGAACGCCAACGTCAACGGCTGGGGACGCTCGCTCGCGGCGCTCGCCCGCACCGGCCAGGTCGCCCGCATCCAGGTCATCGAGCGGACCGTCCCGGACACCGGCGACGCGCTTCGCCGGTACTGGGAGGAGCACGGCCGCCCCGACGCGCCGCTCGCCGGTGAGCTGTACGGGGAGCTGATCCGCGGCGCCGGCCCGGCCGCCGCCCCGCACGAGGCGTACGTCGCCATCGCCCTGGACTTCAAGGGTGCGCGGCGGCTGATCAACCAGGCCGGAGGCGGCCTGACCGGCGGATTCGCGGTCCTGGCCCAGCTCACCTCCGCGTTCGAGCAGTCAGCGCGCACCGCCGGTCTCACCCCGGCCGGCTGGCTGTCCGCGGGCGAGATCGCCGCCGTCGCCCGCACCGCCTACGACCCGAAGTCCCGAGCCGCGCTGGACCGCTGGTCCAAGGACGGGCGGCCGTCCGCCGACCCGAGCGCCGCAGGTCCGGTGGTCGTGGTGGAAAAGGCCGACCACATCTCGACCGACTCCGCCCACCACACCACCTACTGGGTGGAGAACTGGCCCAGGACGCAGGTCAACCCCGGCTTTCTCCACCAGGTGATGTTCGCCTCCGGGGTGCGCCGCACCGTCTCCCTCGCCTACGAGCCGCAGGACCTCGACTCGGCGCTGCGCGACGTACGCCGCAAGAAGGCCAGCGTGGTCGCCGACTCCGCCGAGCGCGCCCGCAAGGGCCAGGTCTCCAGCGAGGCCGACTCCGTGGAGTACCAGGACATCCAGGACCGCGAGCGGCAGCTGATCGCCGGCCACGCCGACGTCGCCCTCACCGGGCTGCTGACCGTCTCCGCGGACACCGAGGACGAACTGCGCTCCGCCTGCGCCGTGGTGGAGACCGCCGCCGTGGGCGCCCAGCTCGACCTGCGCCCGCTCACCTGGCAGCAGGCCGAGGCGTTCACCGCCTCCGCGCTGCCGTTCGCCCTCGCCGCCTGATGCCGGCCCTCCCGCCTCCCGAAAGAGCACCCCTGATGCCGGCCACCACCCCCGTCGCACAGGACTTCGTCCCGTACGCAACCGCCGCGATCGACTTCCACCGCGCGCTCAACATCCCCACCGGCCCGCTGGTCGCCTCCCGCGCCGAACTCGACTCGCTCCACGAGCACCTGGTCGCGCTGCACGGCCTCCTCGACGCCCACGCCCAGCGCACCGCGCCGCTGCTGTCGGCCGAGGGCGACCACCTCAAGGCCGCCCGCACCCGCCTGTGGCAGGCCACCGACCACCTCCACGCCGCCTACCACGCCTCGCCCCGGCCCGGCAGCGGCGAGGTCCCCGGTCCCGACGCCTGCCGCGCCCGTCTGCCCGAGGGCGCGCCGGAGCTGACCATCTGCCGCCGCCACCAGCAGACCGCCCGCCTGGTGCGCCGCCGCGCCACCCCCGCCGACCTGCACACCCCGTTCACCGGTCTCATCCGCCGCTGACCCCCACCCCGGAATCCGTGATCATGCCCAGGAACCGCGCCACCGCCAGCCCCCTGTTCGTCCCGCGCAAGATCACCCGCGCCCAACAGCGTGCCGCCCGCGCCGAGTTCGCCCAGGCCCGCGCCAAGGCCCGCCACGCGCAGCCCACCGCCGAGCGCCTTCGGAACAGTGCTCCCGACGCGGACCTCCAGCCCGTCTACCCGGCTGCCGGCCGCCCGGGCCCGGCCTCCGCCCGCGGCGGCAAGCTCCGCCTGCCCAAGCACCGCCTCACCACCGCCGTCGCCGGCGGCGCCTACCCCTTCCTCGCGGAAGCCGGCCTCGGAGCCGAGGGAATCTTCATCGGCCGCGACCTCCACGCCGAGGGCAGCTTCTGCTACGACCCCTTCACCCTCTACAACAGCGGCCGAATAGAAGGGTTCACGAACCCGAACGCGATCCTGTGCGGCGTCATCGGCATGGGCAAGAGCGCCCTGGCCAAGTCCATCGCCACCCGCGCCATCGCCCACGACTACAAGATCTACGTGCCGAGCGACCCGAAGGGCGAGTGGTCCGGCCTGGCCGAGGCGCTCGGCGGCCAGACCATCGCCCTGGGCCCCGGCCTCCCAGGCAGGCTGAACCCGCTGGACGCCCCGCAGCGCCCGGAGGAGGTGAGCGAGGAGGACTGGAGCAGCGAGGTCCGCAAGCGCCGCCTGCTCCTGCTGGCCAGCCTCGCGGCCACCGTGCTCAAGCGGGACCTGCTGCCGATGGAGCACACCGGCCTCGACGTCGCGCTCGACCTGGTCGTCGCCGACACCGACGCTGCCGGCACCGTGCCGCTGCTCGGCGACATCGCCCACATCCTCGGCCGCCCCGAGCGCCTCGACGCCGCCCTCGGCGGCCAGGCCGGAAGCCTCGGCCACGCCACCGACGACCTCGCCCACGCCCTGCGCCGCCTGGTCCACGGCGACCTCAGCGGGATGTTCGACGCCCCGTCCACCGTCGTCTTCGACGCGAACGCGCCGATGCTCTCCATCGACCTGTCCCGCCTCGGCAGCAGCGGCGACGACACCGCCCTCGTCCTCGCGATGACCTGCGCGAGCGCGTGGATGGAGGCCGCCCTCGCCGACCCCGCCGGCGGCCGCCGATGGGTGATCTACGACGAGGCGTGGCGGATCATGCGCCACGTCGGCCTGCTGGAGCGGATGCAACAGCAGTGGAAGCTCTCGCGGGGCCTCGGCATCGCCAACCTGCTGATCCTGCACCGGCTTTCCGACCTGCTGTCCGCCGGCGACGCCGGATCGCGCGGGCGGGTACTCGCCGAGGGCCTCCTGGCCGACTGCAGCACGAGGATCATCTACCGCCAGGAACCCGACCAGATCCCCGCCGCCATGGCCCTGCTCGGCCTCACCGGCGTCGAGGCCCAGGCCATCGCCGCCCTCACCCGCGGCCGTGGCCTGTGGAAGGTCGCCTCGCTCTCCTTCATCGTCCAGCACCTCCTCCACACCAGGGAGAAGCAGCTGTACGACACCGACTTCCGCATGGCCGCCTGACCACCCGGCCTTTCGAGAATCCTGAACTCACGTGCCTGACAACGACGTTGAATCCTATCTCGACCACGCAAACCTCACAACGGCCGACTTCGCGGCGTTCGAACAACTGGTCGTCGCCCAGCGCGAGCGCCGCCCGTACACCGATTCCGACTGGCACCTCGTACTCAGCTCCAGCGCCCGCGGCAGCGACGGACGGTGGGAATCCACCCACGCCCTGTTCCGCCCCGGCGGCGCCTTCGGTACCCGGGACACCAGCGACAAGACGTACGTGCGGGTGTACTTCGACGAGAACGGCCGAGCCCTGCCCGACCAGCCGCGCGCCCCCAGGCCCCTGCCACGGTTCGCCGCCGAGCTGGCCGAGCACCTGCCCGGCTGGACCGTCCAGGCCAACCTGCTCGTCCCCGGCCGAGACCTCGCCGAACTGGGAGGGCAGACGTGGGGCTGGGGGCGGCTGCCGTGGACCACCGTCTCCGCCCCGCACACCGCCCTCGCCCTCACCGGCCCGGACTGCGAACGGCTCCTCGCCGAGGAGGACCGGCAAGGACGCCCCGATCCTCCTCGGCGCCGCAAAGCCTGACGCCCTGCCCGCCTACGACCCCAGGGCGGTACATCTGCCCGCGCTCGTCGCCCTCCCCACCGATGCCGCGCCAGCCATGGTGGCCGCCGAGGTCACCGCTCTGGGGCCGAGCTGCCGACAGGCGGCCTGGCAGGCCCGCACCAGCGCCACCGCCCACGCCGTCTCGGCCCTGCGCCGCCTCGCCACCGCCTACATCCCGGCCCCCGGCGACCCCTGGGGCCGCGGCGAGATCGGCTCCTTCGACTCCGTGGAGGACCGTAACCGCGCAGCCTGGCCGTACGCCGAGACGCTCATCCACCAGGGGCCGCACCTGGTGGCCGGGATCCGGGCCACAGCGACGATCGAGGACCACCTCGACCCCGCCATCGGCTCCGACCTGCGGCGGCTCCACGTCACCGAGGTCGCGCTCGACCGGCTCCGAGAGGTCCGCGACGGCTGGCGCACGGCCACAGCCGCCCTCATCGGCGAGGCGACGCGAGAACGCGCCGAGGACCTGCGCAACCAGGAGGCGTGGGAGTGCGCCGTTCGGATCCCGGACGGTCCGCTTCCCGCGCTCGCCGCGCACGTCGCACCGAGGATCGGTCTGCTCGTGCCGGACCGTGAGCAGCAGGTCAAGGCCGCGCTCGCCCGCAAGGGCCAGTTCCACGGCGCCACTGCTGCGGTGCCGGCGCCCGCCGCGCCGGCACCGGGCGCACCGCGCCGCACGCGGTGAGCGCCTATCACCGTTTCGCGGCCGGTCCAAGTTCTCTCTCCCCGGCATCATCAGCGCCTGCCCACCACGCCACCGGGCGCACACCCGCAGGAGCCCCCATGCAACCCGACCAGCTGACCGTCCTGTTCACCGACAACGGCTTCGGTGTCACTGCCCACGTCCACGGCCCGGACACCCTGACCGACCGTGACACCACCGGTCCGGGCCGGCGCTACGCCCACGTCACCCGTCCCCTCGCGCAGCGGGGCCTTGAGACCGAGGTCGGCTTCGGGGCGGACGACTACATCGTCGTCGCCCAGCTGCCTCCGATCCGCACTACGCCGCCCGCCTGCGCTACATCGCGGACATGGCGGACGGCTACGTGCGGGAGATCCGGGCGATGCGCGGCGACCTCGCCGACCGGCACACCGTCCACGCCGACCGCGCCCGTCCCACTACCCAGGCCACGGCCGGCCCCGGCGCCCGGGTGCTCGCCTCGCTCGTCACTTCCCCCGCCGCCGTGCGCACGCTCACCGGCCACCCCGCCGAGGCCGTCCTTGCCGCATCGGCCGCCGCGCACGCTGCCGGGCCGCGCCGCTGAACCCCCTTGTCCAGGAAGGACGACCGCTGTGCCCCGCCGGAACAGACCTCGCCCCGCCCACCGGTCCTACCGTCCGACCAGCGAAGCGGAGCCCCACCGTGCCTGCCGCCGAATCCACCCAGCTTCCCGACGTCGCCATCGGGCACCACCCGAACCACGGCATCGTCGCCTCCCTGCCCACCCAGAACGCCGCCGCCCAGTGGATGCTGGAACGCCTCGACTTCCAGCAACTGCCCGGCAACCCGCGCCTGTACGCGCTCACCGACCAGCACCGCGAAGCCCCCGAGCGCGCCGCCTGGGCCTCCAAGCTCCTCACCGGCGCCGGCTACCACGTCGAAACCGACATGTCACTCGCCCCCGACGAGAACACCAGCAGCCGGGAACAGGCCCGCTCCCGGCTGCCCGCGACCGAACCGGCGCCGGACAACGGCCCGGACGTCGCTTTCGCCGAGCACCCGCAGCTCGGCGTCGTCGCGGCCACTGCCGACACGGCCAACGCGGCCGTACGTGGTGGTCAGATCCTCGAAGCCCACGGCTGGCGGTTCAACCACATGCTCGACGTCTACACCCGGCCGGTCACCGCCGACCGGAGCGAAGCGCTGGAGCGCATGGCCGCCGCCACTGCCGCCATGCACCGCGCAGGCGACCTGCGTGTCGCGGTCCAGCCGCATCTCGCCAAAGACCTGGTCGCCCGCCACGCACCGGCTCAGCACGCGTTCACCACGCACAAGTTCCGCGTCGACGAGGCCGCGCTCAAGGCGCCCGCCACCGTGTCGACCACTGTCGCCACGAGCCCGCCTCCGGCTGCGGTCGACCCGCGCGTCGCCTTCGCCCGCGCCCGGTGACGAAACCCCGACCCACCGTACGGCCACCACCCCGGGGGCGGCCACCGCAGGAGCACAGCATGCACTCCGTCCACATGCAGCCCGTCCACTTCTCCGAGGACGACCGCGGCATCACCGCCCGCACCCGCCTGCCGCTACCGGCCGGCAGGTTCGCGCCCATCACTATTCCCCTGGCGAAGCGAGGAGTCGACTTCACCATCGACTTCGAAACCGGCGAGCACATCGAGGCGCGGCTCCCGGACGGCAGCTTCCTGTTCGCGGGCCCCACGTTCGACGAGATCGACGAGGAACTCGACACGGCGGGACCGCAGAACGGCTGGTTCGTGGGCTGGCTCGACCCCCGCGTCGGCAAGGTCGAGGTCGAACCCTTGTACGACAGCCAATTCGGGGGACTCGACCAGCAGCACGGAACCGATGTCGCGCCAATGCGCGCCGCCCTCGACGCGCACCTCGACCGCCGTGGTGTTCCGACCGAGCAGGACGTACAGGACCGGCGGAACCGAGCCGAGTCCCTGCTTCGCCGAGCCGGGTTCGTCGCGGTCACCACCGGCCACCAGCAGACCCACCACCGGCTTCCCTCCGCAATGACCGACCCGGTGAAGCGCCGGGCGGCAGTGACCCGGGCGATCGACTACCTGCGGGCCGAGGGCTTCGCGTACGACTGCCCGGTCGACCTGGTCAACCAACCTGCCGCTTCCGCAGACCACACCCCGCACCCGGACCTCGCCGAACCGGCGGTGAGGGCCGCCAGCCTCGCCGCCGCCACCGACGCCCGGCTCAGCGCCGCCCTCGCCACCTCTCCCACCGCCGCGCCCACCCGCACCGGGCAGCAGGAACAGTCACCACGTGCGCCCGCGCCGCCCAGCGCCGGTCGTCCCGGCCTGCGCCACTGACGTCAACCGATGCAACCCGGCCCGCCTCCCAAGCCCGGCCCGCCATCAGCAGCCACCGGATCTGGTGCGCATGCCTGATGACCAATCCCCTGATCACCAAGGAACAGAATTCAGATGACTGTGAAGAAGGTCTGGCAGATCACCCACCAGTGCGGGCACGAATCGGCAAAGGATCTCGGTGACCGTCCGGCCGACCGCCGGGCCGGCTTCGCCGAGTGGCTGGCCAAGCAGGACTGCACCGACTGCTGGCGCGCCGCCCAGAGCGAGGACGAAGCGGGCAAGGCGCAGTGGCTGGCAGCCAAGCGCGCCGCCGAACAGGCCGAATCCGACGCCTGGTCCGAGCAGTTTCGGATGCCGCCGCTGGAAGGCACCGCCAAGGGCATCGCCTGGGGGGTTCGCTGCCGCCACCAGGCTCTCGCCGCCGCCTACACCGCGCTCGTCCTCGACTCCGGCATGGAGGAGGCCGAGTGGGAGCTGATCGAGGACCAGGCGCGCACGATCACCCGCGCCGGCTGGTGGATCGACCAGCGCGCGTGCGAGCCGGGCGACCTGCCCGAGCTGCTGGAGGCGGCCGTCGACGCCGACCGGCCGACCGAGAACCCCTTCGTCTGACCCGCCGGCGCCCCGCCCCGGCGCAGGGCGCCGGCCCCAACTCGCCTCCAGCGCACACTGATTCGGAACACCGCACCATGGCCACTGCCCCTCTGTACTGCACCGTCAAGCGCACCGAGAGCACCCCCGACCTGCTCGCCGCGCTGTACGACGACGATCCCGGCTTCGAGTCCTACCTGCTGGCCTCGTGGTCGCCCGGCCCGCCCGCCGAGCAGGACATCGTCCTGCCGGACCTGGCCGCGCTGCTGGACGAGCCGGTGGCGCTGCGCAAGCCCCGAACCGGCCACACCCCCTCCCGGCGTCTGACCTGGCACTGCTCGATACGCAGCACCGGCGCGCTCAGCGACGACCAATGGCTCGAGCTGACGTGGCAGGTGCTCGACGCCACCGGCATCGAGCCGGACGGCGACCCCGACGCCTGCCGGTGGGTGGCCCTGCGCAACACCGGCGACCGGCTCGACCTCGTCGCCACCGTCATCCGCAAGGACGGCCGCTGGGCCCGGCTGCACAACGACCAGCGCCTCGCCCGGTGGGCCTGCGAGGACTTCACCCGCGACCACCAGCTCACCACGCGGCGCTGACACCCCCACAGCGCCCCGCCTGGGCCCGGCCGACGACCGGCTACCACCGATCTACGGCCGGGCCAAACCGGCGGATCTGCGGATCCTGTCCCCGCCGGCCCGCCCGCCGGGCCCCACCGTCCGCCGTCCGAGAAGGGGACGCTCGTGATCGCTCACCTGCAGCGCGCCGCCACCACGGCCGCGCTGATCCCCACCCTCTACGGCCTGGACGACCCACGCGGGCGGCTGCGTCCCCGGCTGATCGGCGCCGACTACCACGGCGCCGACAAGCAGCTGCCGCTGTTCGGCGACCCGCAGGAGGTCCTCGGCGGCGGCGTGCTCGACGCCCCGGCCCTGCGGCTCGGAGCCCGGGCACCCGAGCAGCCGGTGTGGATGTGCTCGGTGCGCTCCGACCCCCGCCACCCGGACCTGAGCGACGCCCAATGGGCCGACGTCGCCCGGCGCCTGGTCACCGCGACCGGGCTCGCCCCCGCCGGCGACCCGCACGGCTGCCGGTGGGCCGCGATCCGCAACGGCGACCGGTCGGTGCACGTCGTCGCCACCGTCGTCCGCGAGGACGGATACATCCACAACACCTACCGGGACCCCTTCCACGTGCAGGCCGAGTGCACCCGCATCGCCGCCGAACTCGGCCACCTCACCCACACGGTCACCACCACCAAGGACCACCGGATGCCCGTCATCACCATCAGCGCCGCGCCCAGCGGCAGCATCGTCGCCACCGGCACCGGCGACGACCTGTCCGCCACCCTGCTCCGGCACGCCGGGTTCCAACAGATCGACGACTGGCACGGCCGCCGACACCGCCTGCCCACCACCACACCCCGCCCCGAAGCGGCCTCCATCGCCACCCACGCCACCCAGATGCTGCGCGCCGCCCTCTACAACGTCGACCTCGACCCCAAGCTCCACGTCGAGCCGCTCGACACCCCGGGCCAGCAGATCCTCCACCTCACCGACGCGATCCGCGGCGCAGCCAACTTCGCCGAACTCGCCGGGGTGCTCGACGACCTGCTCGACCCGGACGACGGGATGCTCGTCCGCCTCCAAGAGGCCCTGGAGACCGCCTCCGAGCAGATCACCGACCTCGACCCCGACCAGTACGAACTCTCCGACCGGTTCGGCGCCGCGTCCGACCAGCTCGTCACCGCCCAGGCCGAACTCGCCGGGGTCCTCGACGAGGTGCAGCTCGCCACGTCCGACACTGCCGGCACCGCTGAGGTCCTTGCCGCCGAGGACCTGCGCACCCGCGCGGCCCTCGCCCGCAGCACCGCCCTCGCCCCCAACGCGGCGGACGCGCCCGCCGCGGCAGCCTCCACCGGGCTTCCGCCCGTGCCCGCGGCAGCGGTGGGCGCTGCCGGCCGCACCCGCTGAAACGTTCCTGCCTTTCACTACCGCCCTGGGAGCCGGATGCCCGAGCACTACTCGTCGATCGGAGAAGCGGTCGGCGCCGCCATGCAGCACAACATCCGCCTCCAGCGCCCTGACCGGGCCACTGACGCAGCTGACCGAGCTGGTCGCAGCCACAGCCGACTGGGCCGGAGCCCGGGTGGACTTCGACCCGCCCGGTTACAACCTGTCCTACGACATGTGGACGCGCCTGGCCACCGCGCACCAGGCGCTTCTCACCGTCCGGGAGGACCTGGAGGCCGCCACCGAGGGAATCCCGGCCTGCCCCGCCGAGCCCAGCCCCACGCGCCATCCGGACATGACGCCCGTCCTGCGCACCCGCGAACTCCTGCACGACGTCATGGGCGCGTCCGCGCCCAACCCGGGAATGCCGGACACCCGCCGCCAGGCAGCGGCTCGCCACCTCCCCCAACACCACCGCCGCAGGACCGCCCCCACAGATCCGCCGACCCCCGCACCGGGCCCGACCACCGCAGGCCGGCCCCGGCCCACCCGCTGACCGAACGAAGGAAGACCAGGAAGATGCGTACCCTCGCCGACGTGTTCGGTACCGACGTCGAGATCGTCCACCGCTCGGACGACGTAGTCCGGGCGTTCTGCCGGACCGACGCCCCGGAGCAGATCCACGACGTCCTGCGCCAGTGCGGGTTCACCGCGTCCGAGAAGCACAGCTCCTGCTGCTACAGCCTGCCCCCGGAAACTCCCGGCGCCGACCAGGCCGCTGTGGCATCCACAGCGGCCACCCTCCTGGACGACGCCGGATACCGGGTCGGAATCGCCCCCCACCTGGTCGTCGGCTACGTCGGCCAGAACTGCATCGTCCAGACCGAGTCACAACGGCACGCCGCCACCCTGCGGACCGGGCCCTCCGCCGCTGCCAACGCCACCCCCACACAGGCCAGCGCGCCCGCGGCAGCGCCTGTCCGGCCTGCCGCCCACATCCGCTGAAACGTTCCGCCAGCCCCAACTCCGGAAGAGAGCAGACCCGTGGTGATCCGTACGAGAGCCGAGCGCGCCCCGCCCGCCGCCCGCTCGCACACTCCTGGACTCCCTCTTGCCTGCCCCGCGCACCGGCGCGCCGTCGACCACCACCGGTACGGACGCGCTCCTCTACTCCCTGTTCGCCGTCGTCGGCGCAGCCCTCGCCTTCGGCTCGCTCGCCTGGCTGACCGGCAATCTCACCAACGCCCTTGTCGGGTCCGGCCCGTGGGCGCCGTTCCACGCTACCGAGGCCCTTCTCCACCCCGACCGGTTGTGGCCGGACCTGGGCCCGGTCGCCGTCCTGGCCGGCGCCCGCATCGTCCCCGGCGCGCTCACCCTCGCCCTTGCCGTCACCGCGCTCATCCTGTGGCTGCGCCACCGCTCCGGGACGAGGAGTGGCATGGCCCGGTCTGCGGACATCGCGCCGCTGCTGGACAGGGAGATCACTGCCAAGGCCCGCAGCCTGCGACCGAGTCTGAGGGACGTCAAGGACATCGCCCCGGCCGACCGCGGTATCCCTATCGGCACGCTCTCCCCGGGCAAGGCCGAGGTCCGGGCCTCGTGGGAGGACGTGATGGTCGCGATCATGGCGCCCCGCTCCGGCAAGACGAGCGGCATCGCTATCCCCGCGATTCTGGCCGCCCCCGGTCCCGTCCTGTTGACGTCGAACAAGGCCGCCAACGACGCTTTTACGGCGTGTATCGACGCCCGTGCGAAGGTCGGCACGGTATGGACGCTCGACCCCCAGCAGATCGCGCACCACCCACGCGAGATGTGGTGGGACATCCTCGCCGACGCCCGCGACCTCGCCGGTGCCAAGCGCCTCGCCGGGCACTTCGTCACCGCCAGCGTGGACGAGTCCAGCGGCTCCGACTTCTGGTCGACCGCAGCCAGCAACACGCTCGGGTCGCTCATCCTGGCTGCGGCGAGCCACCGCCGCCCGATCACCGACGTGCTGGCCTGGCTCGCCTCCCCCTCCGACCGCACCCCCGTCGACCTGCTCACCGACGCCGGCCACCACGCGGTCGCCGCCCAGCTCCAGGGCACCGTCACCGGCGCCACCGAGACCAGGGATGGCATCTACGAGACGGCGCGCCAGTACGCGAGCTGCCTGCTCGACCCGGAGATCGCCGCCTGGGTCACCCCCACGCCCGACCTTGCGGAGTTCAAGCCGTTCGACTTCGCCTCCTCCCGCGACACGCTGTTCCTGCTCAGCAAGGACGGCGGCGGCAGCGCCTCGGCGATCATCGCCGCTGCGGCCGACGCGGTGATGCGCGCGGCCGTCATCGTCGCCGAACGATCCGGCGGCCGGCTCGACCCGCCCGCCCTGTGCGTCCTCGACGAGGCCGCGAACGTCTGCCGCATCAGCGACCTGCCGGACCTGTACAGCCACTTGGGCAGCCGCGGCGTCATCCCGATCACCATCCTGCAGAGCTACCGGCAGGGCCAGCGCTGCTGGGGAGAAGCCGGAATGGACGCCCTCTGGTCCGCAGCCACCGTCAAGGTCATCGGCTCGGGAATCGACGACGCCGACTTCGCGGACAAGCTGTCTCGGCAGATCGGCGAGCACGACGTGCAGACCGTCTCCGTATCCGACTCCGGCAGCGGCAAGTCGACGTCGGTGTCGATGCGCACCGAGCGCATCCTGCCGCCCGACGAGATCCGCGCCCTGCCCAAGGGCAAGATCCTGCTCTTCGCGACCGGCATGCGCGTGGCGATGCTCAACATCAAGCCCTGGTACAAGGAGCGCTCCGCCAAGGAGATCGGCCCGGCCTCCGCCCGCGCCACCAAGGCCATCACCGAGCGCGCCCTCGCCAAGAGCACCGCCGGCCGCGACGACTTCACCCTCTCTGCCTGACCTGCCCCATCCGGCGGCGCCGACCAGGAGTCCGCCCTTCTCCGGCCGGCGCCGCCACGGCCACTTCCCTCCTCCGCTCCGACCGGGTGTGCCACGTCCACCCGCCCACGCCAAGGACACCCGCTGTGACCACAACGACCTTTCCCGCCCTGCGAGTTCTCTCCCTCGGCGCAGGGGTCCAGAGCAGCGCGCTGCTGCTCCTGGCCGCCGAAGGCCACCTGCCGCGCCTCGATGCCGCGATCTTCGCCGACACCGGTTGGGAGCCGCGCGCCGTCTACGAGCACCTCGACCGCATCGAGCGGGAGATCGCCGAGCCCGCCGGCATCCCGATCCTGCGGGTCTCCTCCGGCAACATCCGGGACGACGCGCTCGACCCGACGAAGCGCTTCGGGTCGATGCCGCTGCATATCCTCAACCCCCAAGGCACCGAGGGACTTTCGCGACGCCAGTGCACGGGTCAGTACAAGATCCGGCCCATCAAGGAGAAAGTCCGTGCCCTGCTCGGGTACCCGCACCCGCAGCGGGTGCCGGCCGGAGTATTCGTCGAGCAGTGGATCGGTATCTCCACCGACGAGTTCCATCGGGCCAAGGATGCTGACGTCGCCTACATGAAGAATCGTTTCCCTCTGATCGAGGAGGGGTTCTCCCGCGCGGACTGCCTGCGGCTGCTGCGCTCGCGCGGCTTCGAATCCACGCCGAAGAGCGGCTGCTTGGGGTGTCCGTTCCACGGAAACGCGCAGTGGAGGGCCCTGCGCGACAACTCGCCCGCGGAGTGGGAGGACGTCGTCGCGTTCGACCGCGCCATCCGCAGCGGCAACGCGCGGGCGACCGCGGAGGGCACCCCGCTGCTGGGGCAGGCGTACCTGCACCGCAGCCGTCGCCCGCTGGACCAGGCGCCGATCGACCGGGTCACTGCTCACGAGTGGGCGGGGCGGCAGACCGACGTCTTCGACGCCCTTGCGGACGCCGAGCTGGAGGCCGGCGACGCGGACGGCTGCTCGCCGTGGGCCTGCCGCGCCGGCCAGCCGGTCAGCGTCGGCCGTGACTCCTTCGGGCTGGCGGCGTGACTCGCCGGAACACCACCTTCACCGGCCGCTTGGGGCCGGGCACCCCAGCCGCCGTGCCCGATCCGCCGTTCGCCGGGCCCGGCTGGCGCCGACCGCGCAAGGACACCTGGGTCTACCAGGAAGGCCAAGGGGCTGCCCACGTGCAGGCGGTCTTGCTGGATGACGGGAACTGGTTCCTGGACCTGTGGTCCGCGCAGTCCCGGCTGCTCGCCCGCGGTTCGGCCCCCGCCGACGAGGTCGCCTCCCTCGCCCCGGCGCTCACCGCCAACGCCGCACGGTGGGCGCCACCGTCCGACGCTGAGTGCTCCCGGCGCCGCTTCACCGCGACCGCTGAGGCCGTTCGCGCCGACGATCGCCCCGTCGCAGACCAGGCCCGGGTCCGGGCAGCCACCGCCGCCTCACCGTCCCGCGTCCCGGGTCAGAGCGCGCAGCCGCCAGTCCCGGCCGAGGCTGTCGCGGTGGCTGGCCCGGCAGCCGCCCGCCGCAGCCGCTGAACCACCGATCGATTCCTGGGAGGTCTTCATGTCCGACACCAACTCGCCTGCGGCCCAGCACCGTTCGGCTCCGCTGGGTGGAGCGCCGGTCGTCCGGCGCGGCGGCCAGTGGTGGCTGATCACCGGTACCGGTTCGATCCTGGCCACCGATCCAGTCTTCAGCGGCGAGCTGGACCGCTTCGCCGCCGCGATGGCCGCTGCCGACCGCGAGGTCGCCCGGCTGCGGGAGGACCAGGCTGCCGTCCGCAAGCAGCGTAAGGGGGAGCGGTGATGGACGCGCTGTTCAAGGGCGAGCAAGCCCTTCTCGGCGCGGTCCTGCTCGACCCGGCCCAGCTCGACACGCTGGCCTGGCTGACGCCTGCCGACTTCTACCGCCCGGCCCACCGCGCCCTGTTCGCCGCGATGCGGACCCTGGCCACCGAGCGGCGGCCCGTCCGGGAAGCTGACGGCACGGTGCCGCTGTCATGGGTGACCGACACCCTCGCCGAGGCCGGCCGCGAGGTGCGCGGGCTGAGCGCCTCGTACGCGCACACGCTGATCGCCGCGTGCCCGCGCCCGCAGAACGCCCCGGTGTACGGCCGGATGGTCCTCGAAGGGTCCATCCACCGCACGGTGCTGGAGCACGCCGTCCGCCTGGAGCACGTCGCCCGGATCGACGCCGAGCAGCACCAGGTCGAGGGCGTCCTGCACCACGCCGACATCCTCACCGGTGTACTCGGCGACCTCGCCCGGCGCTGGGGCGCCGAGCCCCGGCCCGTCCCACCGCCCGCAACGGGCCCGGCCGTTCCTCCCTCACCGGTCGGGCCCGAGGAGGCCGAGGACGAGCGGTTCCTCCTGGCCGTCCTCGTCAGCCAGCCTGCGGCGATGGCCGAGGTGTACGAATGGCTGCGACCCGGCGACTTCGCCGACGCCGGCCACGGCCGGGTCTACCGCTGCCTCGGAGCTCTCCACCACCGGGGCGAGCCGATCGACGAGGTGACCGCCGTGTGGGAGGTCCAGCGGCGCGGCCTGCTGGCCGACGGCACGATCTCGCGCGAACACCTCGACGCGCTCTTCGGCGGGCCGGGGGCGGGTTCGGCCGAGTGGCTGGGCGACCAGGTCGTCCGCTCCTCTGTCGTCCGCACCGCTGCCGGAGCCGCTGCCGCGATCAAGGTGCTCGCCGAGGGCTCGACGATGGCGCCCGGCCGTCTCATCGGCCAGGCCCTGCACGCCCTCGGCCCGCTCGACGAGGTACGCGCCCGCTGGCGCACGGCCAACCACCTCTCTCCCCCCGCAGCAGAGAAGGCCGACCCGGCGGGGCGCCCGGCCCCTGAGGCCCGGGTACGCGCGGCGCTGTCCCGAAGCCCCCAGCCACCGTCCGCCCCAAGGGCCGCCCCGACCGTCGCCACAGCGCCCCGGCGAACCCCAGCCCGCTCGCGCTGAACCGACCCCCCCCCGCCACCTCCACCACGGGGCCGCTGACATAGGGGCTGTCTCCGCTCGGGCAGGCCCCGTCCGCCCCCACCGCCACCGACCCCTCCTCCAGGAACCACCCGTGAACACTCCCTTCGACGAATCGCTCGCCCTACGCACCCGGGCGAATGCCCTGCTGCAGCAGGAAGCCTTGCTCCCCGCCACCGGACCGGCCCAGATTCCCGACGCCGTACAGGTCGGCCAGCAGATAGCCGAACTCGGCACCCTCATCCGGGAACTGGGCGGCGAGTTCTCCGCCCGCGCCGCCGAGCAGCCGGCGCCCGGCCACGCGATCCGCGCCGCCATGGCCTACGCCGAAGCCATCGGAAGTCTCGGCGAAGCCTCCGCCGCTCTCGGGACGGTCGCCCAGCAGCTCGGTTTCCTCGGCGAGACCGCCGAGATCCGCCACCTCCCCTGGGCCCGGGAGGGCCGCAAGGACGCGGTCCGGGCAATCGAGTACGCCGTCGAGACAGCCCGCGACGAACTACGCCACGGCAGTCGGACCCTGAACCAGGCCGCCCTGCACCTCTCGCCACCGGCCGAGGACCTTCGCCGGCAAGCCGCGCTGAGCCGATCGGCCAACGCCTCCGCGCCTGCTCCGGCGGACCCGGGCGGCCCGGCACCAGCCCCCGCTGCAGCCGCCGTTCACGCCGACCGGCGTCTGCGATGACCCAGACACCCCTGTCCGCCGGTCCCGGCCCGCTGGTCGGGAGTCTGTGCAGCGGGTACGGCGGTCTCGACCTGGGGGTGCTGGCCGCGTTCGGTGGCTCCGTCGCGTGGCACGCCGAGACCGAGCCCGGCCCGTCCGCGATCCTGTCCCGCCACTGGCCCGGTGTGCCGAACCTGGGCGACATCACGACGGTCAACTGGGCCAACGTTCCGCGGGTGTGCGTCCTCACGGCAGGTTTTCCCTGTCAAAGACGTCTCGGTCGCCGGCCGCCGCGCCGGACTCAACCCCGAAACCCGATCCGGCCTCTGGCTGCACGTGGCCCGCGCCGTCGAGGCCCTGCGCCCACACCTCCTGGTGGTCGAGAATGTACGAGGACTGCTCACCTCCCCCGCCGTCGCCGCCTCCACTGGCGACGTGGAACGCTGCCCGTGGTGTCTGGGAGACGAACCAACCCAGCCTGATCTGCGGGCACTTGGCGCCGTACTCGGCACCCTGGCCGAGCTCCGGTACGACGCGAAGTGGCTCGTGCTTCGCGCCGCCGACGTCGGGGCGCCCCACCATCGCTCCAGGGTCTTCCTCACCGCCTGGCCCGCCGAGCACGGCGCTGCTCAAGACCCCGACGAGCAACATCGCGACCAACGGCGGCAGCCAGCATCCGGAGAAGAGGAAGCGCGGGGGCCACGGCCCGAACCTGGCGGACGAGGTGGAGTGGCTGCTGCCCACTCCGAAGGCGTCGGACGGGATCAAGGGCTCGCCGAACCAGCGGCACGGCGGCGGGGACCTGACCCTGCCCTCGGCAGCGGCCTCGCTGCGGCCCTCCTCGCCCCGGAACCCGGCCTCTCGCTCCTCCCGCCGCCGGGCCTCGGCGGCGGTGGAGCTTCCGCTGTGGCCGCAGGCGCCGCAGGACGGCCCGATCCCGGACGGTGGGGCCCCTACGCCGCAGCCGTCGCCCGATGGGAGATGCTCACCCGCCCGGCTCCGGCGGCCACCGACGCAGGCGGCAAGCTGCGCGCGGAGTTCGTCAAGTGGATGCAAGGGCTTCCAACGGGCTGGGTGACCGCCACCCCCGGCCTCGGCCGACCCGCCCAGCTCACCGCCCTCGGCAACGGCGTCGTACCCCAACAAGCGGCAAGGGCATTGGAGTTGCTTGCCCCTCCCTTCCCGAGTTGTGCGCGCTGCCGTACCGGGTGAGGGGCTTCTACCTCTTTTCTTCGGCCGTACCAAATCCGCGGTTCCGCGGACTCTTCTCCCCGCAGCCGCACCGAATCGAGGGGGCTGTCATGCCTGCGCATGCCCCGGTCCGGCGCGCCCGCGCGCCGCCGACCCGTATGACCGAAGGACGTTTCTCCTTGAGCACCACCACCGACCGCGGCCCGGCCCAGGGCAGCAGCTACCGCGCTGTCCTGGGTTCGCCGCACGTCGCCCGTCTGCTGGGCGGCACCCTGATCGGCCGCCTTCCCACCGGTATGGCGCCGATCGCGATCCTGCTGCTGGTGCGCGCCGAGCACGGCCCGCTCGCCCTGGCCGGGCTGCTCGGCGCCCTGTACGGCCTTACCTCCGCCGTGGGTCAGCCGCTGCTCGGGCGCCTGGTCGACCGCCACGGCCAGGCCCAGGTCCTCCTCCCCGCCACGCTCGTCGCCACTGCGGCGTTCCTGGCGCTGCCGTGCACCGGCCCGGTGCGCCACCCGGTGATCGCCGCGCTCACCGTGCTGGTGGCGGGGCTTTCGACGCCGCCGCTGGAGGCCGGCCTTCGCGCCCTGTGGCCGCACCTGCTGCCCGACGCCGGACGCCGGCGCACCGCGCTCTCGCTGGACAGCAGCACCCAGGGCCTGGTGTTCGTCGCAGGTCCCCTGCTGGCCACCGGCTTCGCGGCCGGTTCCGGAGCGGTGAGCGCGATGGTGGCGACCGCGGCGCTCGGCCTGCTGGGCACCGGCCTGGTCGTCACCGCCCGCCCCTCCCGTACCTGGCGGCCTACGGAGTTCACCGGGGAGGTGCACTGGACGGGTCCGCTGCGGGTTCCGGGCCTTCGGGTGCTGTTCGCCGCGCTGATCGGCACCGGTGTCGCGCTCGGCGCGGTCAACGTCCTGGCGCTGTCCGCCGCCGAGCGCCACCACGCCGGGTGGTTGGCCGGGGTGATGCCGGCCGCACTGTCCATCGGCAGCATGCTCGGCGGCCTCGCCTACGGCCGCCACGCCTGGCCCGGAGCCCCCTCCCGGCACCTGGTCGCTGCCTCGGTCGGCTTCGCGGCCGGATGGCTGCCGCTGCTGCCCGACCCGGTGCCCGCCGTCGCCGTCCTGGGTGCGGTGCTGCCCGGAACCTTCCTCGCGCCGCTGCTGACCGCCTCGTTCCTCACCGTCGACCGCCTCGCCCCGTACGGCGAGAGCACGGAGGCATTCGCCTGGCTGATCGCCTGCATCGGCGTAGGCCAGGCCGCGGGCACCGCCCTCGCCTCCCTCGCCGCCACCGCCGGGCCGCTGCTCGTCGCCGCCGTCCCGCTCGCCGGGGCCGCCTTCGCGCTGTGGCTGCTGCACCGCTTCAACGACCGCCTCTCCGCGTGAACCACCCACGCTCACCCCGAAGGACAACCGCCGTGAACACCCCCTTCCTCACCGCCGCAACCGCCTCCACCCGCATGCACGTGGTGTGGGACTGGAACGGGACGGTCAAGGACGACCTCGACGACCACGTCGACGCGCTGAACGCGACCCTTCCCGCCCTCGGCGGCCAGCCGGTCGACCGCGAAACGTACCGGGCCAAGCACACCGTGCCGATCCCGAACTTCTACGCCCGCCTGCTCGGCCGCACCATCACCGAGCAGGAGTGGGTCTCCAGCGACAACGCCTTCCTGGACCACCTGCGTGCCCAGCCGGTGCGCGTGCGCGAGGGCGCCGTCGAGCTGATGACCGCCCTGCGCGAGGCCGGCCACACCCAGTCGCTGCTGTCGCTGTGCCCGCACGACACCCTCGTGCGCGAGGTCGAGCAGGCCGGCATCGGACACTTCTTCACCCGGTTCGAGGGCCGCACCGGGCCCTCCGGCGGCACCAAGGCCGCCCCGCTCGCCGCTCACCTCGAAGCCCTCGGCCTCGCCGAGCAGGCGCACCGGGTGCTGCTGGTCGGCGATGCCGTCGACGACGCGGACGCCGCGCATGCCAACGGCGCGTACGCGGTACTGCACACCGGCGGGCTGCACCACCCCGCCAAGCTCGCCGCCTCCGGCCACCCGCTCACCGCAACCCTCGCCGACGCCGTCGCCGTCGGCCTGCGCCTCATCCAGGACCACGGCACCCAACTGGCCTGCGCCTAGCGCGAATCGACGGCCGGACCAAACCGTCGATCCTGCGGACCATCTCCCCCAACGACCGCTTCATCGGAGCCCAACTGTGACCAGAAGAAGACCCGCCACGCCCGCCCTCCCCGTCCGTACGAACCCCCTGGATGTGCCATGTCCGAGTCCGACCCGATGCCGGGCGCCCCCGAGCCTGAGCCGATCCGTATCCCCGACGAGGACCTCGACGACCTCGTCAGCGCTCTGAACCGCACCATGGCCGAGGTCCGCCAGCACGGCGTCATCCTCGACCGCCTCGGCTCCGAAGCCGACGACGAGACCGGATCCGGCCCCGCACAGCCGGACCCGGCGGGCGGGGCCGAACCCGTCGCCGCCCCATCGCTGTTCATCCTCGCGATGGGCGGCGCCCAGTACGCCGCCGAGCTCGCCGAGCTCTCGTTCTGGGTCACCCACATCCTGCTGCCCGTCTACGGGCGGGAGATCGGCTCGACCCGGCCCTGGTGCGCGAAGTGGCACGAGCACCCGGAGGCCGTCGCCCGCCTGCACGCGCTGTGGCTCGCGTGGCAGCAGCTGACCGCCGCCGAGTCCGGGCAGAGCGGTCCCTCGACGTGGCACCGCGACCACCTGGACCACACCCTGCTCCAGCTCCGCGCCCCGGACGGCCCGTTCGCCGCCTGCACCACTAGCCCAACCCGGCTGGCCCACCGACTTCTGACCACTCCCGACCAGCTGGGACTCGCCGCATGACCCCCAAGATCGACCTCCAGGTCGACGGGCTCGCCCCGGCGGACAAGGACTCCCGCCGTCTGAGGGACAAGACGAAGGACGGGGACTTCAACGTCCTCGCCCAGCACGACGCCGGCGAGCGGTCCTTCATCCTGGCCTTCGACCGCACAGCGACATGGGCCGCCCTGTACGGGGAGCCGGACCTGGCCACCTTCGACGTGGTCCGCAACCGCCGGCAGAGCTCGTTCAGCCTGCAGAAGGCGGAACACTCCAACCTCTCGTTCGCACGGAAGTGGCTGATCGAACGGGGCTGCCCGTCCGATGCCCTGCACCTGGCCTGGATGCGCCCCGCCGACGAGCTGACCATCCGCGTCGAAGACCGCGTCTGCCGCTCCGGCAACCGGTACGAGATCGTCGACCAGCTGGCTGGGGACAGCGACGCCAGCGAGGCGTGGACGATGGCCCTCGACCGCTCGGCGGCTGAGCTGCCCGTCCGTCTCTTCGTCGAAGAGGTCCAGCCTACCCAGGGCACCTACACGGTGCGCGAGGGCGCCTTCCCCGATGTGGACACGGCATGGCGGTGGACCCGCACCGATCTCGGGCCGCTGCCCTTGGTGCCGGAGGATCTCGCCCCGGAGACGAAGCGGACCCGCGCGGCCCTGGCCCGCAGTACCACCGTCCCGACCGCTTCCGATACGGCCGCCATCGTGGCCGCCGCGCCCGCAGCTGCCGTCATCGCTCGGCCCGATCGGGGGCGGTCGCTGTGAGCCGCGCCAAGTTCGCCTTCTCCGCCCACCCCGACGCCATCGCGGACCTGCGTCAACTCCCGGACGCCGTCCGCGACCAGGCCCTGCTGAGCTTGCAGGACCTCGTCCGTGGCGAACGCGTCGCCACCCGCCTGGAGGGCCGGCTGGAGGGCTACCACAAGGTCTATCTCGGCGTCGGCAACCAGTGGGCCAGCCACCGCCTGGTCGTGCAGTTCCGTGACGCCCCCGCCGAGTCCCAGCACCGGCGCGAGGTCCACCTCGTCGCTGCCGGACCCCGGCTCGACTACCAGGTCTACCGCTCCGCGCAGAACCGCCTGGGCCGTACCGGACTCAACCTGCCGTCCGGCACCAGCCCGGCCGAGGAAGCCCGCGTCCGCGCCGCCCGCGCCCGGTCCGTACGCCCCGCGCCGGTGGCCGCCGCCGGCCCCGCCTACACCACCGCCTCCCCTGGCTTCGCCACCGGCGTCGCCGCCCGAAAGGCCCGCTGATGACCACCCCCGCCCACACGCACGCCGATCTCGCCGTGTGGCTCGCCGAGGCCGCCCAGGCCGTCTCCGGAATCGTCACCGCCCGGCACGCCACCGCGCCCTCGCGCTCCCATCTCCACCCCGTCCTCGGGCCGCTCACCGCCGGGCCGCAGGTGATCACCGCTCTCGCCGGGCGGATGGAGGACCTGCTGGACGCGAGGCTGCCGACCACCCCCGCCACCCTGTTCACCGTCGCGTCCTACGCCTCCGCCCTGGGCTGGCTGAGCGAGTCGCTCGCCGACCTCACCCACGCCGTCGACCTCCTGGCCGCCGAGTCCGGTCTGCCGGCCGACGCCACAGTCACCGCCCCCGGCGAGACTGCGGACTTCAACCTGTCGGACTACGCCCCTCAGGACCGGCAGGCCATCGCGGCCCTCGCCGCCGAGGCCGCCCTCCCGCCCGGCCTCTACCTGCAGATCCTGGGCCATTCCCTGCTCGCCTCCACCGAGTTCATCGCAGCGTGCACGGAGATCATCGGCGCCCTTACCGAGGACGCCCAGCGTCTCTTGGACGAGTCGGTCAGCGTGGTTCCCCTCGGCGGCGAGGGCCCCGACAGCCTGCCCACCCTGGTCCGCTCCCTCCTCGCGCGGATGGAGACGGCGCGGTGAACCCGCATGACCCCCTGGTGAACCCCGGCGCCCACCTCGTCTACGAGTGCCTCGGCGCCCACAACGCCTGGGAGCTGAGCGCTGGCTACCCCGGGTCGGACCCTCTCGGTCGCCTTGCCTTCATGGTCGCCTCCTCAGCCCGCGAGGTCGACCAGCTCCACCAGGAACTCACCGCCCGCGCCCAGACAGTCATCGAGCGCCTGGAACCGATCGCCCGCGGCGACCACGCCACCATGCGCGGCGTCAACGGCATCATCCAGTCCGCCGGCCTCCAGGTCGAACTGCTCACCGCCCGCCGGGGAGCGGCCTACGAGCAACTCAGCAGCGCGGTCAACGCCTACGGTCGGTGCACCGACGCGGGCCTGCCTTCACCGGAGAGCCGACTCGCTCCCAAGCACGCGACGGCCGACGTCACCCCGGTGCCGGCCGCAGGACCCGACCTGCCCGGCGCGGCGGCCGGATACGACCCCCGCGTCCGGGAGTCCGAGGCCCTGGCGGCGATCGACCGCGGTGATCTGCGGCTGTGCGAAAGCGCCGTCTACGGCTACAAGTTCATGTCCGATGGCAGTGGCGAGAGCCCGTCGGTCTGGCCGCACACCGTCGAGGAGCTGATGGCCGAGGACCTCGTCGTTGCCGACACCAGCTCATCGCCCTACCGGCCCGGCCACCTGCTCTCGCTGACGCCCGCCGGCAAGGCCCTCCTCGACGCCTCGCGCGCCGCCGACCAGCGCGTGTCCGCCGCGCTCTCCCGCAGTGCCACCGGCCCCACCACACCACCTGCCGCCGGGCCTGCGCCGGCCACCCCCTCCGTCTCCGCCCAGTCGACCCGCTCCCGTTGACCAGGAACCACCGCCATGTCCCAGACCCGCGCCGCCGTGTCCTCCCAGTCGACCTCCATGAGCATCTCCGACGCGCAACGCACCGAGGCTCTCCTTCGCCGTCTCGCCCCGAAGTGGACCACCCATGTCGTCCACACGATCGCCAAGTGGGGCCCGCAGATGCGCGTTTCCGACGTCGCCCAGCATTTTCCGTCGATCTCCCAGTCGTACGTCAGCAAGCGCCTGGCCGCGATGTCCGAGACCGGCCTGGTCGTCCGCTACGGCGAGTTCGACCGTCTGGCGCCCTACCGGCTCTCGCCCGCGGCCCGCACGCTCGGCCCGGTCTACCGCGCGCTCGCCCAGTGGTCCACCGACCACGTCGGCCACACCCCGCAGGGCCGGCACGACCGGATCGAGGACGCCCTGCACCGCCTGCAACTGGCTGACACCACCGAGACCGTCCGCCTGCTCTCCGAGCACGGGAGCCTGCGCCTTCCCGGCCTCGCCGAACACCTCGGCACCTCCGAGCAGTCCGCCTCCGCCCGGCTGAGCCGCATGCAGGCGGACGGCCTCGTCGCCCGCGCCGGCAACCGGGTGCACGGCGCCCCCTACGTCCTCACCGACGCCGGACGGGCGCTCGGCCCCGTCTACTCCGCCCTCCAGCAGTGGGACCAGCGGCACACGACCACCGTCGCCCCCACGGTGCCGGTCGCCACGCGCACCCTGGCCTCCCCCGCGCCGTCCGTGCGCACCGCTGCCGCGCTGCGCCGCAGCCCGGCCCCCTCCGCGCTGTTCAGCCACGCCCCGGCGCCGCAACCACGCGTCCCCTCCGCCGCAACCGCGGCCTCCCGCCCCTCGCGTGGGCGGTGACCACCGTGGACTCCCAGCTCAGAGCAGCTCCCCGACCCCAGCGTCCCGGGCCCGCACGCCGTCTCACCGCCGTTGGCGGTGTGCGGGCCCGCTCCCCGCCGCGTTCAGGAGGCCCGTTGTCGTCCGCCGCCCCTCTGCTCGTTCGTCCGCTGCGTCTCGCCGGCCCCGGCGACCACCGCCTCGTCTCCGGCCTGCTCGGCTCTGCCCCTGGTTGGAGCCGCGCCCGCGCGCCGGACGGCGGCATCTCCTTCACCAGCCCCTGCCGCACCGCCGCCATCACCGGCTCCGGCCCGCCCGACCACTCGTGGGCCTGGACCGTCCACGGCTACCCGGCGCCCGGCTCAAGGCCGCTGTGGCGTGCGGCATTCGGCCCCGGCACGCCCGCCGAGATCACCGCCGCCTTCACCGCCGTCCTCGTCGACGGCCTGCGCAGCGGGCACCGCGACTACCTGCGCGGCGGACCGCACCACCTGCCCGGTACGCCCGCCTCCGTCCTCGCCGACCGCGGCTGGCAGCCCGCCCCGGGGCCGAAGGGCTTCCATGACCAGGTCGCGCCGGACGCCACCGCCCGCTACCGGCACCGCGTCGGTCACCAGCCGACCGACGCCGAGGTCGCCGGCCTGGCCCCGCCGTCGTGGACCATGCTCGCGGGCGACCCGAAGCACCCTTCCTGGCGTGCGGACTTCACCATCGGCGTGCCGTTCTACCCGCTCCTGCGCGCCACCCTCGCCTTCAGCTCCGTCGAGCCAGTCGAGCGGCCCCTCGGCGCCATCCCGGCCCGCCACCTACCCCATGTCACCGCCCGCCGCGCACCCACCGCGCAACCGGCCCGCCGTCCGTACGCCTGCCCGCCGCCAGGCCCCGCCGCCCCTGCCGCTGCGGTGCCTGCGCCCGGCGGAGCGCGTCGGCGCTGATCCCGTGAAGGAACCCTCATGCCGTACACCCCCGAGAAGCCCCGCGAGTACCGCGTCCAGCCGCGCTACCTCGCTGGGTCGGAGGCCGACGCCACCGATGCCGTCACCCCGCTGATCCGGGCCGGGTGGGCTGTCAGCAACGACGAGCTGGGCAACGCCTACGTCACCGCGCCGGACCTGACGGCCCGCCTGGCGTTCCTGCCCGAGGGCCCGGACTCGACGCTCTGGAAGATCAGCGCGGGTCCGGAGGCGACCGCGATGCCCCGGTGGCTGGTCACCTTCGACGACCGGGTGCCCTACGAGATCGTCCAGGACTTCACCACCGCCCTCGCCGACGCCTACACGCGGGGCCCCGGCGCCTACATCGGCGCCGGCCTGCCCGCCCCGCGCCAGGTGGCCGGGCGGTGGGCGGAGCCCCTCGTCGTCCAGAGCCCCGACCAGCTCGTCACGCGGTCAACGCGCCCCGGCTTCCTGCCGCACGCCGAGGAGATGGACGACACCAGCGAACGGTGGCTCTTCGAATCGGGACCGCCCGCGCGCCGCTGGTACGCCAGCGCCTCCTCGCACGTGCCCGCACCCCTGCTGGAGACGCTCACCGCCGTCGCCTTCGACCCGTCCCCGGTGCACCGGTACCTGCGGCGCACCGACCTTGCGCACCTGCCCGAGGGCGCCGTCGCGACACCCACGGCGCCAAGTCCGCTGGAGGTGGCACGCGTGCGGGCCGCCACCTCCCGCTCCGTCGCCGCGACGCGCGCCCCGGCCGCCGCGCTCGCCTACACCACCTCGACCCCACCGCTTGCGCCCCTTCGGGTCGCCCTCACCGGCCGCGCCCGCTGACCACCCCACCAACGTCTCGGAGGACACCGTGTCCGACGCCACCGCCCTCGACCACGCGGACGCCATGATCGAGCAAGCCTGGAAACGGCCGATCGCCGAACTGGAGCAGGCCGCGCCCCGCCTGCCCGTCGAGGACGCGATGCTGCGCGCGGCCATGCACCACCGCTCCCACCTCGTCGTCGTGTCCAACTCCATTGCCGTGCACCAGGACCGGCTGCACGCCCTGACCCGACCCGGTCACGTCCCCGCCTTCTACGACCTCGACCGGATCACCGCCTCGGCGAGCGCCCTGCGCACGGCCTACGCGGAGAGCAACACGGCCGTCCAGATGATCCGGCAGGTCATCGACGCCCGCGAACTCGCGCTCACCGCCGAGGCCGGCCCGGACGCCGAGCGCGTGCGGGCCGCCACCGCCCGCAGTTCTCGGGCACCCCAGCCCCTCGGACTTCCCGCCGATCAGCCCGCCCAGCCTTCGGCTGCCGCCGTGGCCCAGCCGGTGGCGAACCGGCGTTAGCCGCAGGTCAGTTCGCTTCCGGGTCTCGGTGGGCGCCCGGGTCGTTGGCGCCCACCACGCGGGCCAGCTCCTCCATCGTCAGCTCCACCCGCCGGCCGTCCACCAGCCGCGCCTGCACCGCCTCGTCCTGCCGCCGCTCGGCGCGGCTCGTCGTGGCGACAGCCCACTGGCCCTCGCCGATCGCCGCGACGTCGCCCAACGTCCACGCCCGCCCCGCGCTGCGGATCTTGCACTCCAGCGCCGCCATGTCCCGGCCTCTGCCCGCCGCCATCGCCTTCATCCCCTCGTGATCCCGTACGGCGTAGCGCCGTAACCCTGCTTCAGCACCCGGGCACCCCGATCCATTCCCTCGAAGTTCGCCCACGTGTGACTGGAAGCGATAGTTCGAAGGGGTGCCGAGGTGGGCTGGCGGGGGCCGGATCGGAATAGCTAGTTGGCCATGGTGGGAAGTCGTAGTTGGCCAGTGCTGCTGAGATTGGCCACGGAGCGTTGGGCTGGGGCTCTCATGTGCCGGGTCGGCCTAGTGGGCGAGGGCGCGGGTGAAGTCGTCGAGAGCCTGCCGCAGGGGCGCCCAGAAGGGGTTGCCGGGGAGCTTAAGGAAGCCAGCCGGGCCAGCTGATTCGCCTCACTGGCCACGGATGGCACTGAGCAAGCTCGTCAGGTCCGGCGGCTGCAATGTCTTCCAATCGACTGGACTTTCCCCTGGGGTCATCATGTGATCATAGATGCGCTGACACGTGACGATGGTATTTTCTGCGACGAATTGCAGACCCTCCCAGTCGGTGACATCAAACACCTCGCCGTCAACGAGATCTAGCGGGAAGTAAGCGACTGGCCAGCGATTAAACCTTGCACTCTCTAGCGATGCCCGCATCTGGGACAGGTGTGATGCAACACCGCTTACGGCGCTGGGCTTTCCTTTAAGGAAATCGAACCCAGGAGGTCCAGAGTACCGAGAGAACGCCGCATCTCGCTCATCCTGCGCTAGATCCCAGATGGCCGAAAATGCCTGCATGAGGGATGCGATTCGCTCATCGAGAACCCTCGCCTTTGTCGCCTTGATCTCATCTTCAAATTCTACCCTGAAGTCTTCCAGACTGGTCAGGGTCAGATTTGTATTCTCGGCGGCACGGATCGCCCCGGATTGGAATCCATTCTCGGAGAAGACAAACCCCCGGTCGGCCCCGATGTCATTTACGATGGACTGGAGGGTGAGAATCCTCTCTTTGGGGACCCGTCGATTCCACGCTTTGCACTCAATGATCCAAAGAATATCCACCCCAATAATCCCCATGCGGGCCGATACGTCGATGGCATGCTGGCCTCTCGCGCCATCAATGATTTCGTTGACGCGCGTTTCGAATCCGAGCTCGGACAAGAAAGAGGAAACATTCTGCTCGTAGCTCTGCCATTCTGGCGTAATGGACAAGTGGACACTCCGGCAGGTGCGAGAAGGGCGACAGATGCTGACTGATAGGAGTCCGGCTTCGCAGGTGATCATAACCAGAGTTGGCCCTCCCGGTGGTGGATCCGGCTGTGTTGATCGCCGTTCACTAGCCGTCCCAGTGCGCTACTTGTTGCTTGAAATGGGGTGTGACGTGCGATTCTCCAGCGAGACCCGCATTGACAGCTGATGCAAATCGGGCGGAGTGCCTGACGGCCGGCTAGCAGAAGCACGCTCGCCAGTGCCGTTGGTGGTCGCCCCGGGCTAGTTTCCGAGCGGACGCAACAGTTGAGCCGCTGCCCCGCAGTCACTCACCGTAGTCGGCCTTGGGGTGAGGCCAACCGCCATTGCCCCTGGCCAACTAGCACTTCCGGTCACACCACGGCAGAGGCACGTTCCCGGTAAACGACTACGAACTTCGGGACGCTGCATGTCAACGTACTCATGTCGCCGAAACCGCAGGTCAACGAAGGGACCAGCCCCCCATGAACACCTCCGGCAGCCTTCTGCCCGCCCCCGTCCGCCCGTCCGCCGAAGAGCGCTCCTGGCTCGCATCCGACCACAGCGCGGAGCCAGTCCTCACCCTGCTCTCCGGCCTCGGCTGGCCGATGGTCGACATCCCTGAGGCCAACGTGCACTGCACAAGCCCGGACGGGCGCGTCTACGTCGCCTGGCTACCCGAGGACCCCGACACCTGGAAGCGCGACATCGTCTGGCGCATCCAGGTCCAGCCCACCGGCGCCGCCCCGTGGACCCAGGAGTTCGGCGTCCACACCCCCTCCGCGGCCGTCGCAGGCTTCCTCGCCGCGCTCATCGCCACCCCTGCCCGCTGACACCGGCCAACTACCGCTCCCGGAGGACTTGTTGCCCACCCCTCGCCTCGACCACCGCGTCGCCCACGGCACCGCGCGCGACGCGCTCGGCCGCGCCCTGGCCGACCCGCACATCGCGTGCGCGGACGGCTTCCGCCTCTCGGTGCTCGCCCCCGACCCCGCCGACGTGTTCCTGCTGCCCGCCCTGACGGTGGAGGTCGGCTTCCCCACCCTGCGCCCCGAACCGTGGGAGCGCTGGCGCGAGCACCTCGACCCCGGCGCGGACGAGGACGACCCCACCGAATCCGTGTACCTGCACGTCCCCGTCGCGCTGGTGCGGGACCTGATCGAGGCCCACGGCGGCGAAGCCCTGCCCATTCCGCGCCAGCGCGCCTGACCGGCCAGCACCGCCACCGACCCGGCAAAGGAAGCAGCCCTGACGATCACCATCGTCCTCACCCGCGCCCCCGGCCCCGTCATCTCCGCGCTCGGCCTGACCAACGCCTTCTTCGTCCCGCCCGTCTCCACCGCGTTCGTCCTCAGCCTCGGCTTCGCCGTGAGCGGCCTGCTGCTCACCCTCGACGACGTCAACGAGAGCGACCTGCGCTGCGATGCCCGCGTCCTCGCCCAGCTCGCCAAGACACCCGGCGGCACCCGGGTACGCCGGATCGGCACCGCCCTCGGCCTGCGCGACCGCACCGTCGCCAGGTCCCTCGGCCGCCTGGCCGACTACGGCCTGGTCCTCCTCGGCCCCGAGGACGAGCCGCTTCCTCAGCGCTCCTGCCGCCTCGCTGACTGAACCACCACCGGCTGCCCCGGCCCGCGCCGGGGCAGCCGCCCACCACGAGGGGCAGTGCCGTGACCACCCACCACGTCGTCTTCCACCCGCTCATCGTCGCTTCCTCCACCGCCCACCGCGCCGCCCGCCTCCTCCTGGGCAGCTCCGCCCTTCGGATCGTCCGCGCCGACGAGGTCTGCCCCGGCGACCTGATCGTCTCCGCCTTCACCACCGACGCCCCCGGGCCCCTGCGCCGCACCGACTACTTCGCCGGCGGGCCCTACCCGGCCGACCCCGGCCCGTACGA
This sequence comes from Kitasatospora sp. NPDC092039, assembly GCF_044756065.1. Lineage (NCBI taxonomy): Bacteria > Bacillati > Actinomycetota > Actinomycetes > Kitasatosporales > Streptomycetaceae > Kitasatospora > Kitasatospora sp. NPDC092039. The sequence continues at coordinate 123,230 of NZ_JBIVSD010000011.1, forward strand.
CCCGGCCTGCGGATGCGGCGTCTGCGGCCTGCCCGAGGTCGAGGGGCCGCACGGCACCGTGGTCCTCGCCCGGGACTTCCCCTGGGAGTGCTGCGACCCGTGGCCCGCCGACGAACCCGTCCTCGTCCGTCCCCGACGCCGCCTTCCCGACCCGACGATCCCGTCCGCCGAGAGGGCCTGAGCGGCTGTGCTGTGCGAGAGGCTCCTCCTCAATCTCCCGTGACCACCACCCGTCCCTCCACCGCCCGGAGACCGCTGTGCCCCAGTACCTGACCGTCGCCCACCTGATCGCCCAGCTCCAGACCGTCGACCCGAACCTGCGCGTCCGCCTCGCCGTGAACCCGGACTGGGCCTTCGCCCACTACATCGGCACGGACGTCGTCGTCCACGACGGCATCGCCTACCTCGCCGAGGACGGCCAGGACAGCTACCTGCCCGCCGCCGTCCGCGACGAACTCGCCTGGGCCTGAACCACCAACCGCCCCGAGGAGACCCGCATCCCCGCCACCCGTCGTCTCGCCCTCCCGCAGCCGCTCGACCGGTTCGCGCTACACCCCGTGCCGCCGTGGGCGGGCGGAGCGCTCGTCCGCCGCGTCCCCACCGACCCCGGCCAGCCGATCCCGGTCCTCTGGATCCCGAACACTGTGCCAAGACTCCCCTTCGGCCGCATCCTGCTGCGATGGGAGAAGGCCCCCGAGGCCGGCTGGGACGTCACCGCCCACCTCGGCCTCGCCACCACCGATGTCCACCTCGCCACCTGGCCCGCCGCCCCCGACGACTGGCCCCGCCTGGTGCGTCCCACCCTCCACGAGGTCACCGGCCTTTGCTCCGCCCTCGCCGTCGCCACCGCCGCCCTCAACCTCGCCAACCACCTCGCCGACTCCTGAGAATCACCGCACAAGGCCGCCCCGCGCCGACCGGACCGGGGCGGCCTCGCCGTACGCCTACCCGAGCGGCGACGCGTACGCTCGTCACCGAAGCACCGAGGAAGGACACACGCATGGCCGACGACCAGCAGCTCTGGGGCTACGCCGAGGTCGCCGCACACCTGGGCATCAGCGTCGGCGCCGCCCGCAACCGCCGAAACCGCGGCACCCTTCCCGCCCCCGACGACACCAGCGTCCCCGACCGCCCCCGCTGGAAGCCGTCCACCCTCCAGTGCTGGAAGCCGATCGGCCAGGGCCACCGCAGCGACCTGCATACCAGCCCGGCCACCGACACCAGCAGCTGACGAAGTCCGCCGTGCCTACCTCCTCCAAGGCCCTCGCCCTGTTCCCCGGCTTCGACTTCCGCGGCACGATGCCGACACGCCCGTGACCAGGCCAGCCCCAGGAAGGACTGCCCGCCGATGACCGACGCCCGATCCGCCGCCCCGGCGCGCTCATCCCCTGCTGCGCCCTCGCCGCCCTGGGCGCCGCCACCGCCGTCCCGGCCGCCCTGGCCGACGCCTACGCGGTGTGCACCATCGGTCTGTTCGCCCTCGCCGGCGGCGCGCTCGGCGCCTACCACGATGCGCGCGGCCGACGAGCGGACCGACCGCGCCGTCCTCGAACACCTTCAGCAGGCCCCCCGGCCTCGCACCCGAGACGCTGGCCGACAGCCTCGGCCTGCGCCCGGCCGCCGTCCGGCTCAGCCTCCACCAGCTGACCGTCTCCGGCCGGCTCCCCTCACTGACACCTCCTCCGACGCCGGAGCGCTGACCAAGCGCAAGGGACCGCCGCCCGACACCGGGTGGCGGTCCCTTCGCGTTTCCTGCCTATCCCGGTGGTGAGTACCTATTCCGGCGTGTTGTATTCCTTCCGCGCTCTCGTTGGTCGGTACCTCAGTCCTCGGCCCCTGAGTCAGCGTCGACGGTCCGGCGATACTCCCAATGGTCCTGGTCCATCTGAATGCCGAGGTGGATGGGTGCCGGGTAGCGGGTGCGGTAGTTCCAGTGGAGGGCGTGGTCACACAGGCGAGCGGCGGCCACGGCGTAGGTGACGGGGTCGTGGCCATGGGGAAGATGGAGGACGCTGATCTCCGTGGCGGTGTGGCTGTACCAAGTCTCGGCCTGCTCCTCTGCCGAGGTGCTGGCCCAGCGGGAGTACTTCTCTCCGGCACGGGCGTGGCGAGAGCCTCCCTTGTACTGCTCGGGCACGTTGCACAGGATGAAGTTGTGGGTGGTGCCGTTCATCCGGAAGATTCCGGTGGAGAGCTTACGCTCGTGGAATTCGGCGTCTCCCTCGCCTGTTCGCTCCAGCCGTTCGATGATGGCGGGTGTCGCGATGTGCTCGTTACCTGCGGTGACGCGGAGGACAGCTCGTGGGCGCTGATCGATAGGGAGGGTGAAGCCCGGCAGGGCAGGCCGCTTGTCGAGGGTGCCGTCGAGTTCGGGGGTCCGGCCGTGGTGGCGGTTGGCCAGTAGCGGCCAGATGCTACGGGCCTGGTCGCCGGAGATGTAGACGTTGTAGCCGGTGGCGGCGTGGGCGAAGAGGCCGAGTTCCCACAGTGCCCTGTCGATGGAACGGGGAAGTTGCGCGTCCCTGCGGCGGCCCTCGGGTAGGCGGCGCGCGCGGTGGCGCGTGTTGGCGGTGGCGTAGTCGAGCCAGAGGCCGCCCGGGGAGTCCCCGTTGGGCAGGTAGGCAAGGGACTGCCACAGTCCGTCAGGACCGGGCACGAGTGCGACGAGGGTCCAGATGAGGCGCGGCTGCTCGGTGGCGGGGCCGCGCCGGTCGCCGAGCTGTTGGCGCAGGTGCAAGCCGACGTGGACGAGCGGTTCCTTGATCCCGTTGGGGCCGAAGGTCAGGGCGTCGGTCAGGCGGGGGTGGATCAGACCGGCGGAGCGGTGGAGGTCGGCGATGGCCATGTGGCCGCGGTGGTCGCCTTCGAGTTCACGTCCGAGCAGGTCGAGATCGGTGGTGATCTCGCGTTCCTTCTTGCGGGGGTTGCGCCGTCCGGACTTGTGGGGGGTGAGGAATTGGGTGAGGACTCCGAGGCTGGCCAGTTCGCGGACGGCGTGGGGCTTGGCGTCGAGCTCGTAGGGGTCGATGACCGTCGAGTCGGTCTTGCGGGATTCGCGGCGCTGGCGGCCCCATGCCTTGGCGTCGTACTCGGTCTCGCACAGGGCGAGCAGCCTGGTGCCTTCGGAGGCATCGAGTCCTTGGAGTTGCCGGGCCAGGGCGGGGCGCTGCTTGTGGTGGTCACCGTGTCGGAGGAGGTCGTCTGCGGGTTGCAGGAACGCCTCGACGTGGTCGTTCAGCGGAACCGGCGTGCCCTCGGGCATGCCGGTGGCGGCGAGGTCGGGGCGGTTGTAGTGGTAGGCGAGCAAGCGCTGCATGCGGGTGCGCTCGTCCTGGTGGCGGTAGAGGACGAGGATCCGCAGGCGTTCGCGGCCGGCGGTGAGGAGGATCTCGCCCAGGCGGGGGTCGTCGAGCAGGACGCTGTCGCGGCCTTGGTCGGTGCTGCGTCGGCTACCGAAGGCGCGTCCGGCGACCTGTTCGGCTTGCAGTAGCGGTTGGTCGAGGGTGGCGCTGGCGTAGCGGGCGAGTTCGCGTCTGGAGTGCATGCCGTCGCCCTTGCCGATGGAGTACGTGCCGGAGAAGGGGATGAGGGCGCGCAGGTTGCCGGGTGGTCCGGTGAGGTCGCAGGCACTGGGGGCGAGGAAGTCGGTTTCGTCGGCGGCGCGCGGGAAGACGTCTTCGCCGTGCAGGCGGGTCCAGGCGTCCAGGGCGAGGCGTGTGGTGTGGTCGACGTGGGTGTGGTCGCCGCGGCCACCGAAGGCGAGCTTGAGGAGGGGGCCGTCTGCGGCACGGGGGGCGAACCAGCCGGTGCGGGCGCTGCGGAGGGTGTTGCTCAGGCGGGAGACGACCGGCTCGATGGCGGCGACGGGAACGTTCAGGCCGGGGTAGGACTTGGCGGCTACCTTCAGGTGTAGGGCTGCGCAGTGGGTGCGGGTCTTCCACTCCGGGATTTCCTCGCCGGTGGTGTCAGTGTCCTTGTCGCCGTACGCGGCGCCCCAAGTGTTCGTCCACAGTAGGTCGGTGTCCCAAACCAGGAGGTTGCGGTCCAGGTCGGGGCGGAAGCGGACGGTCTTGCCGTCGATCTGCCAGGGCTCGGCGGCGAGCTTGCTGGCGACGGCCCAGCTGGCTGCCCTCCACGCCCAGTCGGGGGCGTCGATGCAGCCGCCGGTGGGGGTGAAGTGTTCCCACAGCAGGGTCTCTTCGGGGGCGGTGCCGGCGATCAGGTCGGCGATCTCGCTCTGGTAGGCGAAGGAGAAGCGGTCGCGTTCGGTCTGCAGTAGTGCCTGTTCCCACAGGACGATCGCGTCGTGGAGGTCGTCACGGTCGATGGGGCGGCTGGTGGCCAGGTACTTCGGCGGGTGTTCCTTGCTCTGGGGGTAAAGGGCCGCGCAGGTGTAGCCGGTGGCGCGAAGGACGGTGAGCAGTCCCGCGTAGGGCAGGTTTCCCTTGGATCCGGTGATTCCGCGGTACATCTGCCGCAGGGCTGGCCATGCTTTGTCGATCTTGTCGGGCAGGGGGTAGAGGTAGGTGGTGCCGAGGAGCTTCTCGTCGGTGTGAGAGGCAAGCAGGGACAGCCGGGTCTGGGTGCTCATCAGGATCTTTCGAACTCTGCCGTGGTGGCGCGGGGCAGGGGGACGTGGACCAGGTGGGGCTGGTCGGTGGAGTGGGCGAGGTCGAGCCAGGCGGTGAGGGTGGAGCCGTAGGTGCGGCGCAGTTGGTGCTGCTGGTCTTTGGTGAGTTGGTCGTAGTAGGCGCGCAGCAGGGAGGGGTAGTCGGTGCCGAAGTGGGTGGCGAAGAAGGCGTTGTCGACGAGGTAGAGCTGTACGGGGGTGCCGCCTCGGCGGGCGCGTCCGGCGAGCTGGATCATGTCGACGAGGATCCCTGCGAGGACTTCGATCTTCAGGAACTTGGGGAGGCGGGAGAGCATCGGGCTGGCGCCGAGGAGTTGGTACAGGCGTTTGTGGGCGGCGCGGCTCTGGTTGGCGAGCATGCGGGCGGGGTCGGGGCCGGCGCGGCTGGCGGCGGTGCCGGCGGCGCCGATGCTGGCGTACATCGACGTCGGGGAGTGGAGGTCAGCGGGGGGCCGGGTGGCGACCCAGACCGAGGCGAGGGCGGAGCGGTCGGTGCCGGGGACGAGGATGTTCAGGGCGCGGGCGACCAGGCGCATCGGTGCGCAGATCACCTTGACGTTGGGGTGGGTGAAGGGGAGGTCTTCGAGTTGGTCGACGGTGATCATGATCACGCCCGGGGGCGGGGCGACGCCGCCGGGCGGCGTGTTCTTCTTTTTGACCACCACGGCGATCCAGGACGGGTCGGGGATCACGTCGGCGATGCCGGTGGCGAGGACCATGGCCTGGCTGTAGGCGTTGGAGACGACCATCGCGCGGGCCCGGTCGGGTTCGTGGTTCTCCAGGTACCTCAGGTGTTCTGAGAGGCGGTCTGTCCAGAGGCGGGCGCCGAGGTCGCGGAGCCGGGCCGGCTTGCTGGCCTGGTCCTGGCCGCCGATGGCGATGGGGTTCCAGCCGTTGGGGGTGTCGGAGACGTTGCCGGGCAGGGCGGTGACCGACCCGGGTGTTGCGTCGGTCATCACGTAGGCGGGCAGCGTGTGCAGGTGTTCCTTGGCGGCGCCGGGGAAGTACGCGGTCGCGGACAGGGCCAGGACGCTGCGTTCCACTCCGGCGGTGGCCAGGGCGATGGTTCCGCCAAGTTGGACGGTGCTCGTGTGGGGGTCGCCGCTGAGGGCCTGCACGGACAGGCGCCCGCCGCCGCGCTGGTCCTTCTCGACCTTGAAGCCGATCAGCTGGTAGCCCAGCGGCCCGAAGGGCAGTGCGGGGTTGCGGCTGAATGTCCCCAGGGCTTTGGCGAGGTCCCGACCGGCCGTCATCTGCTCCCGGCGCCCCATGCCGGCCAGGGCGGCTTTGAGGTGGCGCAGGGCTTGGCTCAGGCTGCCGAGCCAGGCACGCACCAGCAGAGCGTTGGTGATCTCGCGGCGCTCGTGCTTGGGGACTCCCAGCTTGCCCAGCGCTCTGTCGATCTGAGTCTTCGCCAGAGGCAGGACGTCGCGGCTGGCGTCGCGGCTGACGGCCTTGTCCAGCAGCGCGGCCAGGTCGGCGTAGCGGGGCGGTGGGGGGTTGCTCTTTTTTTCCTCCGGTCGGGAAAGATCTTGCGGAAGTCGCGGTAGACGTCCTGGTCGATCGGCTGGGTGACGTCCACGTGCAGCAGTTTGTCGAGCAGCCACCGGTCCCAGGCTCCGGGCACGTGCCAGCCGGAGTTCAGCCGGTCGTCGTCATCGTGCTCGGCGGGGTCCAGCCACAGGTCGCCTTCCAGGACGTAGTTGAGGAACTGCTCGCCCAGGCTGCGGGCCTTGAACAGAACGGGGACCAGGCGCCGGTCGCTGGCCGCGTCGAGGACCTCGCGCTGCCGGTCGACCTCCACCAGCAGCGACGATCTATGGGATCCCCGGCTGGCCAGGGTGAACTCGTCCGTGCCCATCTCGCACCAGCTCTGCTGCATCCGGTCGACTTCGTCGACCAGCAGCAGCTGGCACCGGCGCATCACAAACTCCAGGAGGCTGATGCGGTCGAGCACGCCGTTGTCGGTCTCCACGGGTACCGGCACTGCCCCGACCAGCAGGTTGTGGTGGTTGGTGACGATCACGTCCGCATCCACGGCCTCGCGGATCAACGCGTACTTGCCGCAGACGCCCAGCCGCGGGCAGGCGTGTGCGGGGCTCGGTCCCTCGCGGTCGTCTGCGGCATCGGCTGGCCTCAGGGACAGGCATGGCTCGGCTCCGCGCCGCACCGGCTCCCCGTCTGTGAGCCATGTCGACAGGTCGCAGCCGTAGGCCAGTTCCTCGAACCGTTGCTCGCGGCCCTGAACCAGGGCCCGGCCGGCCTGCTCGGCCAGCCGGGAGCCGGAGACCAGCGGCACGACCTTCAGCGTGGGGTGGGCGAGGGCGAACTCGGCGGCGGTCTTGCGCACGAGGTCGTCGTCACGCCGGATCTGTTCGTCGAGGGCATGTCGGGTGAGTTCGCCCTCGGCTTCGCGCATGTGCTCGGCGTTGCTCAGGCTCTCGTGGATCTGGCCGACGACGACCGCAACCGGCCCGGTCCGGTTCTGGGCCAGCAGGGGCGCTGCGGCCCTGAGCAGAACGGTCTTCCCGACTCCGGTCGGCGCGTTGACGAGCGTGACCTTGCCTGCGGGCATCCGCAGCCGGGTGACCTTGCGGTCGTCCAGGTCCAGCAGCCGTCCGAAGAACCGGCCCATCAGTCCGGGCTTCCAGCTGTTGCGCGCGTTCGCGGCCACCTGTCGGCCCACCGCCCTAAGCATCCGGCGGCGCGACAGGACGACCTCCTCCCGGTACGGGGAGGTGCGTACTCGTAGTGGTGTGATGCCGTCCTCGCCCTCCCCTTCCGGAATCGTGACGACGGAGTCCTTGCCGAAAGCCCACATCCCGGCGGTCGCTACGGGCTGCGGACCGCGGCTGCTGTAGTAGATCGACTCCGCCTCGCGCAGCAGGCCCCGCGCGAGCTCCAGCGGTCGCTGCGCGTGGGCAACGAGCAGGTGGGTCGCCTTGCGCGGGTCTACACCTTCCGGCATCCGGTAGAAGCTGTCCGGCTGGCAGGCCCACCAACACGCGAGCTGTTCGAATTCCTTCCGGTCGGCCAGCGCGGGAGGCCGCACGTGCCAGTAGGTGCCCGCCATCTGCCTTACCTGGCGGGGCACTTGAGTCCAGCGATCCCACAGATCGGTACGCGCGGCAGCGAAGACGTGCGCTTGGTCCAGCGGGACAATCCGCTGCCCCTTCGGGTCCACGAATCCGAAGTACTCGTCCGCCAACGCCAGTGGAATGGCCAGCGCCAGCTTCCGCAGCTCCCACTCCTCCTCGGCCCTGTCCCTCACCGGGTCTCCCTGGCAGCCCGCTTGACCTGCTCGACGAGGCGGGTGAGCGTGAGTACCTTCGTCCTCCGCCCGGTCAGCCGAGTGTTGAGATACGCCACCTCGTGGGCCTGGTGGTCAGGCAGGACGATATAGAGCGCATAGCGCGTCGGCTCGCGTTCCAGCAGCGCCTTGGCGAGAGCGTCGGCCGACGCCCAGTCCTTGGCGTCCACCCGCCAGGTCCGGTTCGGCCGTCCGGGCACCGCGACCGTGATCCTCAAGTCGTATTCGTCGGGACGCGGTTCGCCCGGCCACATCTCCACCTGTACGTGGGCCTGGCCTTTCAACCGGTCACGCAGTTCGATCTCCAGCAGGGTGGGCAGCACCCCGTACCGCCACACCGGACGGCTGAGCGCCAGGTGATCCACGCTGGCGGGAAGACCGACTACCGGCTCCGATGCCCTGCCCGTTCCCAGCAGGATCGGTGCCACCCCGTGCCCACCCCGTTCCAGGGACAGGCGGTAGTGCACGCCCCGGGCACGGTGCGCCTCGCAACGCACCTCTACCTCCTGGCCGGTCTCCACCACCCGCATCGGCCACCGGCACTTCGGGCACGGGTACCACCAGCCCTCCAGCTGACACCACGGCCAGTCGCTGACCGCCTCGAAGAAGTCGAAGCGCATCCACAACCGATCCCACCGCTTGCGCAACGTTCTCAGCGGCCCGGCCGGGCACTCAGCCAGAAGGGCCCGCGCCTGCCGGTACTCCTCCGGTTCCAGCCGACGCATCACCTCGTACAGGCGCCGCTCCTCCTGCTCCGCCCTCACCCGCGCCCAGGACCAGTGCCGGTCCAGCGCCGCCTGCGGAACAAGATGCTCCCGGCACAGATCCTCCAGTGCGTCACGGACCAACCCGGCATCATCCAACAGCCTCAAGCCACCGAACCGGTCATCGACGTCGCCCGGCGGCGGCAGAAGCTGAGCAAGCGGGCCGTGCAGACCCCGGCGGAACTCCCTCATCCCCAACTGCACTACCCGGCCTGACAGGTGGGCAGCACGCAGCACACCGAGGCAGTCCATCAGCATGGCTGCCCGCCGTACGCTCTCCAGCCCGGCGTCAGTCTCAGCCGCTACTGCCAGGCAGCAGGCGGTCAATGCCTGCTCCCGGCGAACCCGTACGTCGTCACATTCCGTCAGCGCCACACGCACAAGATGGAACACGAATAAGGGGTTCCACGGCATAGGCTGCGTTCGTGCACGCACACATCACTCGCACGGCCCATCGACGCCACCGAGCCCGCCCTTCGGCCATCACCAGCGACCCGTGGCTCTGGGCCACCGTTGGCGGTGGAGCCTTTCCGAGCGGCAGGCCGTCCGCGAAACCGTACGGAAAGTGGCTCTGGTTCCTGCCCCTTCGAGCGCTCGATGCCGGCTGGCAGCTGGTCGAAAAGGCTGTGCATGAAGGCAAGTTGGGACCAATCGCCAAGGTCGCCACGCTCGGAAACCCCTTCGACGGAGACCCCACCCGCCGACCTGTAGTCATCTTCACCGAAGACTGCAACGACAAAGAAGACATCCATCGAGTGCTGGTCGCGCTGCGAGACCTCGGCATCAGCGACGCGCTCGCCTACAAGACGCACGAAGCCACCAGACTGGGCGAGTACGGCGACAGGGTCAGCACCTACACCAGCCCCACAGGCACCACCACGCTCGTACGCCGCACCCCGCGCTACGTCGCACCTTCCTGATCCATCACGAACCAAGCTAGCACCGGACTTCGAGACCCCGGGCCACCCTGGACCGGTCCGGCATATCCGTTCCGAGCTGCATCCGATGCAACATCGCCAGGTCCGGGACGGCCGCCTTCGCCGGGGCGCCAAACGGGGAACCAACCTCAACCGGTTCCCCGGAGAGCCGCAGCTCCAGGCCGTGTGCAGCGCGCGCGAGATGTTGCACCGGATGCAGTACCGCTCGTTACTCCAGGTACAGCCCGGCAAACATGCCGTCGAACCCCAGAGCGATTCGGGCCTCGGTGAGGCTGCCGTACCGCGTCCAGGTCGGGTCCGCGATCATGGCGTCGAAGTCCCGCCGGGTGATCTCCGGCTCCAGCCACTCCGCCCCGCAGCGACAGCCGATCCAGACGTGGCGGCGGTGGTTGATCAGCAGCCAGTCGCGGCGCGCGCGGCAGCTGGTGCAGGTCACCGGGATGCCGCGCAGCGCCAGTTCGGAGGGGCACTGCGCGAGACGGACGGTCTCGGGTCCGCTGGGCGGCTGGGTCTCGTACTCCAGCTGCAGGAGCGGGTCGGAGGCGGCTGGGGCCTGGCTGATGATCGAGGTCGGGGCGGTGTTGGTGTGCTCGGTGGTTCTGGTCACGGGCTCTCCGTTCGCGGTGCTCGGGTACTTGCGTAACACCTGGTGGGACCGGGTGTCGAGGGATTTCGGGGTCAGCGGCGTGGTGCCGGGCGGTGCGGGCCAGCCGGGGGCTGGGGCGGTGTCGGCTGCGCGGGGCGGGCCTGGGCCGGCGCGGTCCGGGCACGGGCGCCGGCAGCCGTGCGGACGTGGGGGTGTTCGGGGTGGGCGGGCAGGTCGGCGAGGCGGCGGATGCGCCAGACGAGGACGTCGGTGGTGTTGCGGGCGGTTTCCAGCTCCCGCCGGTCGGCTGCCTTCTCCAGGAGGGCCTTGGGGTCGTGGCCGGCCTTCTCGGCTTCCGCGAGGACGGCGGCCAGGGCGTCGTGCTCGGGCACCGGCCCCTTCGGGTTGCCGGTGCTGCCGAGGACGGTGCGGATGGTGGTGTCGTGACGAAGGCGCTCGCCCTTCGGGAGGACGCGGCCGATCTCGCGCATGGTGCGCATGGGGGTGGCTGCGGCCTGCTGGTAGGCGGAGCGCAGGTGGTCGGCGGCCTGGCGGGAAGCGGCGGCCTGCTGGGCGTGGCCCCGGGCGGAGTGCCAGCGGGCGGCGGCCAGGGTGACCAGCACGAAGGTGGACAGGACCATAGCAGTGGCGCCGCCGTCCTCGCCCCGACCGAGCGCGCTGCCAGCGTGGACGATTCCGCGGGCGGCGGAGCGCAGGGCGCGGATGTCGGCGTTCTCGGCGCGGACGTGGCTGCGGGTGGCGCGTTCGAAGGCGCGGGCGGCTTCTCGGAGTTCGGCCCGGGTGGCGGCCGGGGAGGTCTGGGCGAGGGCGTCGAGGATCTCCCCGGCGCCGACGAGGTGGGCGGCGGCCTCGTCGTCGTCCTGGTCGAGGACGGCGGCGGCGCGCTCGACGACACCGGCGGCGTCCCGGCGGCAGTGCGCGGGAGCGGAGCGCCCGGCGCGGGCGGTGTGGTCGTCCGGCGCGGGAGCGCCGGTGGCGGGTGCGGCGTCGAGGCGGCGGCGGATCTTGGGGAGGGAGAGGTCGGGGGCGAGTTTGGATCCGGGGAACCAGATGGGCTCCCCACGGGCGTTGCGGTCACCGGGCAGGGCGACGTTGTAGCCGAGGGTGTCGCCGGAGGGCGCGTGGCGCAGCTTGACCCGGAGGCCGGCTTCGCGGAGGCGGGTGACGAACTCCTCCTCGGTGGCGGCTCCGGCGACGGCCTGGCGGACGGCTTCGCGAAGGGTTTCGCGTGGGGTTTCGATGCGGCCGGTTCGTTCGGCCTTGAAGTGCTCCTGGCTGGTGGGGTTCTTGGCGGCGGTGCCGTCGCCCGGGTTGAGCTGGCGCAGGCCGTACTCCTTCTCGATGAGGCGGGCTTCGGCCTGGGCCTTGCGGCGGTCGAAGGAGAGGCCGGCCAGGCGGCCGTCCTGGCGCACGAGGGTCGCGGCGATGTGGATGTGGTCGGGTGCGTGGCGGACGGCGACCCAGCGGCAGGCGGCGGTGTCGCCTTCGGGGGCGATGCCGGTGGCCTGGACGATGCGGCGGGCGATGGTGGCCCACTCGGCGTCGTCGAGGTGCCGGTCGCCGGGGGCTGTGCGGACGGAGCAGTGCCAGATCCTGGTGGCCGGGGCCTGCTTGCCGAGGGCCTTGACGGGCTGGTCGAGCTGGTTGGCGAGCTTGGCGACCTGGTGCCGTTCGGGGTTGGGGCCCGGGTCGGGTGCGAAGCCGTTCCAGGAGGCGACGAGGTGCTGGTGGGTGTGTTCCTCGTGTTTGCCGGGTCCGAAGAGGTAGTCGATGAGGGGGAAGGCGCGGTCGGTGCCGGTGCGGATCTTGGGGATCACCGGCGGATGAGCCAATCGACGGCCTCGTCGACGGCGTCGATGGAGGCTTCGACGCGGGCCAGGAGTCGGCGCAGGTCGGCGCCCGGCTGGGCGCCGGCGTTCACGTAGTGGGCGAGCTGGTTGAGGTTGTTGCCGACGGCGCCGAGCTGGCGGTTGGACTCCATGAGTTCCTGGATGCCGCGCCGGTAGTCGGCGACGGCGGCGCTGGGGTCGTCGCCGTCGGCGGCGGCCACGGCTGCGGCTGCGGTGTAGCCGCCGGGGGCGAGGTCGGCTCGGGCGGCGGCGCGCTGGAGGAGGGACCACTCGGGGTCGCTGAAGCGGGGGCAGATGCGATTGGTACGCGGCATGCTTTGGCGCAGGCGGCGGCGCGGCGCAACGCGGACGGCGTCGTCGGTCGGCGGGCTCTGCTGCTTCTCCCCCTTTCGTCGCAACCGGGGGGCGGGCCCCCCGGGGGGGGGCCGCCCCCCGGGGGTCGCCCCCCGACCGGGGAGCCTCCGCCCCCTCCGGGGCGGGGGCGGGGTAAGGACTCCTTACCCCACAACTTGCTCCGCCAGGAGCCTGATCACGGTCACTGACCGGTCCGACTGTGGTGCCGTCCTGATTGGGGGCGGTCACCGGCTGGCCTCACTGTCGCGCTGGCGGATGTCGAGGAGGAGGTCTTCGACGAAGTCGAGGGCGAGGACGGGGTGGTGGAGGGTCCAGGGGCGGGAGTGCCGGCCGCGTTGGATGCTGCGGGCATCGTCCGGGCCGGTTTCGACGCGGTGGAGGTGGCCGCGCTGGGTGAGGACAGCGAGCCAGGAGTCCGCCTCGACCCAGGTGGCGGGGGTGGTGCGCATGGTGGGGTGCTCCCTGGTGGTGGTGCGGGCAGGTGACCGCCGGGGTGACCTGGTCGGTCACCCCGGCGGTCTGGGGTCGGTCAGTTCCGGTCCGCGGTGATCGGCTGACCGTGCTGGGCGCGGAGCTGGGCCATCAGGCGGGTCAGGGTGTCGCTGGACAGGGGGATCTGCTGACCGCGGATCGCCTCGGCGACCACCTTGCGGGTCAGCTTGTCCTCCTCCCTGACCGCCTGCCGGGCGATCTTCAGCAGGTCCTCGGTGTCCGGGTCAGGGCGGCGGTCACTGTCCCGGTCAGTGACCGGCGGGGCGGCGGGCGGGGCCGTGACCGGCTGACCGGTGGCCTCGCTGGGGCTGACCCGCGCGGTGGTAACCGGCGGCTTGACCGCCGGTCGGTTGGTGACCGACCGGTCGGTGTCCGGGTGACCGCCCGGGTCAGAGGGCTTGATCAGGCTGACCGGGGTCAGCGGCGGCTGCGGCGCCGTGGCGGTGACTGGGGAAGTGACCTGGTGGCTGACCGGCTGACCGAAGACGGAGTGACCGGCGCTGTTCTGACCGGCGGTCGGCGCCACCGGCAGGCCGGTCAGTCCGGCTTCCTCCGCAGTGGCCTGACCGACGGCGGGGGCGGCCTGACCGAGGGCGGCCTCAGCCGGTCGGTCACCGTGACCGACCAGCCCAGCGGGGCTGACCGTCCCTCGGGCGATGAGGATGTAGAGGTGGACGGCGCCGGCCAGGGCGAGCGGGGCGATGGTGGACAGCACCGCGACCACCGTGTCGCCCAGCCGAAGTCCACCGGCTGCATTGTCCTGCTCGTTGAGCCGGACGGCATGCAGGGCGTTGGCCCACAGGCTTGTGCCCGTGGCCGCACCGAAGAGCGTCCACACGTAGATCCGGGCCCGCAGCGGTGCGGTGCGCAGGACCAGCAGGGCGCGGACCCCGTAGGCGATGAAGCCGTCGACGATGATCGGGAAGAGGTAGGTGAGGAAGCCCCGGACGTGGATGGCGCCGGCCATCTGCTGAAGGGCGGAGAAGCTCAGCGCGCAGCCGGAGGCGCCGAGGGCGATGACGACGGCGCGGTCCCAGCCGGTGGCGTGGGCGGCGGTCGGGGTGGTTGCGATCGTGGTGCTCATGCGGCCGTCCCGAAGTCGTCGCGGTTCAGCTGCTCGGTGCTGGTGGCGGCGTGGCCGGTCGAGGCGGCGCGGGCGGCGGCTTGCTCGGCGATCTGCCGGTGGCGGATCGTGCGGCGGGTCTCGCGGTAGAGCTTGAGGGCGTGCTCCGGGCTGATCTTGAGGAGCCAGGCGAGGCGCTCGACCGGGACGTCCTGGCGGTACCCAGCGAGGACGATCGCGCGGCGCTCCGCCTTGGTGACGGAGATGTCGCGTCCGGCCAGCACCGCGTTGACGCGGCTGTAGTCGAGGCGGTCGTTGATCTTGGCGTGCAGGGGTTCGCGTTCCTCTTCGGTGAGGCCGCCCCGGATGCCGTGGGTGTCGCCGGTTTCGAGGGCGGCGTCCAGGCAGACGCGGGCGACCGGGCACTGGGCGCACAGCGCCTTCGCGGTGGCGATCTTGTCGGCGTCCTCCGGCCCGGGAAAGAAGGTTTCCGGGTCGATCAGGTTGTACTCGGTCGGGGTGCAGACAGCCTGGTCCTGCCAGGTGTGGTCGCCGAGGGTGCGGTGGCGGGCAGGGGTGGTCGTGGTGGTCATGCGGGTTGCTCCGATCGCTCTCCGCGCGCGAGGTCGGCGTCGGCGGAGAGGTGCGCTGGGTCGGTGAAGTCGGGCGGCTCGCCGTGGGGCGGCCGGGCACTGCGGTCGTCAGGCGGCGCGCTGGAGGCGTCTGCGGTCGACCGGCTCGAACTCGACCCGGGTGGTCATCTGGGCGAGCCGGGAGGTGACGCGGTCACCGAGGTGGGCCTTGAGGTCCCTGATCGGCAGGTTCGTGGTGATCAGGGTCGGGCGCATGTGGTTGTAGCGGCGGTTAATCAGCCGGTAGGTCTGTTCCTCGACGAACTCGGAGGTCTTGGCCGCGCCGAGGTCGTCGAGGATCAGCAGCGGCACCCGGCTGTAGGCGGTGAGGACCCGCTCGGCGTCGGTGTCCGAGCTGGGCCGCAGCTGGGCGTAGAGGTCGGCGGCGGTGGTGGCGCGCCAGCGCACCCCGATGCCGGCCTGCACGAGGGCGCGCACGGCACCGTACGCCTCGTGGGTCTTCCCGGCGCCGACGACCCCGGCCATCAGCAGGCTGGGGCCGGTGGTGACTTGGCGTCGTGCGCCCAGGCTCGGGGCAGCGGCCTGGGCGGCGACCTGCCGCGCCCAGGTGAGGACCTGCGGGTTCGTGGCGAGCGCGTCACGGTAGCGCGGCGGCAGCCCGGCAGACAGGGCAGCCTCCGCCGAGTAGGGCTCCACCTCGTTGGGGAGGGCGTCGACCGTGTCCTGGTCGATGCCCCGGGCGGCGAGGATGCGGGCCATCCGGTCGAGCACCGAGGGCGCGTCGGCGAGGGTCTGCGGGTCGCGGCGGGTGCGCATCACAGCTCCTCGGCGTAGGCGACGGCAGCGTCGACCGGGTTGGTCCACGCCTGGTGGGCGGGCACGTTAGGCCGGATTCCCGGCCGCGCCAAACCGGTGCTTCGTGCGTTCATGGCGTCGTTGACCAGGCTCGGCAGCCGGGAGGGGTGGCCCTGGATCTCGGCGAACCGCCGCAGCCCGGCGCGGACATGGTCGGCGGCGATGCCCTCGTCCAGCAGGGCCTTGACGACCTTGCCGAGGTGGCCGAGCACGCTGCCCGGCGGGCGCTCGACACAGGCGGCGACGTACTCGCCGACCAGCCGACCGGCCGAGACGGTGTCCGCGTCGGACGCCTGGCGCCCCGTAGGGAAGGAAGATCCAAGATCCTAGATCCAGGCGCTGAGGACTCCGGGAGGGTTCGGCGAACCTTCGGGGAGGCTTCGCCGAACGCCGCTTGACCTGCGGTTTTCCGGGGAGCCGGAACCGACTTGCGCTCGGCGTCGATCACCGGGGCGACCGCTTCCGCGGCACCCAGAATCGTCTGCGGGTCGGGCGCCGGGATGGGCTCGTTCGGCTGCAGGAGGGCTGTGGGAGTGTTCGCCGAGGTTTCGGCGAAAGGTCGGGGAGCGTTCGCGACGTCCTCGGCTGCGGTTCCCGGGGTACGGGCGAGAGCGGCCCGCTGAATGCAGGGGCCCTTGCAGACGCCGCACCGCTCCGGCTCGCAGTGCGGGCAGGCGGGCAGCCGGGACAGGCTGGGCTTGTCGATCTTCTGGTGGTTGCGCCAGGTCGGGTAGTGGAAGTACTTGCGTCCGTCGCAGCCGGTGTAGCGGCAGATCGCCCCGGCGGTGGCGAGCTGCTGAAGGTGCCCCTCAACCTCGGTGCGGGAGATCTCCTCGCGCATCGGCCAGATGAGGCCATAGACGATCGCCGCGTTGTCGCGGTGACGGCCGTGGTCGTCGGCGTGGTTGGTCATGCCGAGGAAGGTGACCATGGCCGGGATGGATACCTCGGCCAGCGTCTCGGAGACCCAGGTCTCCGGCTTGACCGCTCGTATTCGGGCCATGTCAGCGGCTCCGAGCGGCGACAAGGCCCACGTTGAGTTGCCCGGTGGCGAGCTCGAGCGTGTGGGGTCGCGTCCAGTCCGCCTCCGGCCAGGTACGCAGCACCCATCGCGCGGTGACCTTGGTCGTGGCCCGGCTCAGCGGAAGCTGCTCTCCGTCGGCGTCGAGGGCCACCGTGTAGGGGTGGGGCCACTGGCGGTGCGGGTCAGCGAGGCTGACGCGGACGGCGACAGCGCCCGGGATCATGTTGGCCAGCTGGACGGCTAGCCGCCGCTGTATGGGGCTACGCGTCCCATTTTTGGTTTCCTTGGGCATGGCGAGCATGCGATACTCCGTGGCTCGTAGGAGCGCGCGCGGCGGTCTCTCGTGCGAAGAAAGTCCCGCCGCTCGCGAGGTAGTGAATCGGCACCTCTCGGGGTGCCGGCCCGGCGTCCCGGAGTTGGTAGCTCCAGGACGCCGGTCGCTTTTCAGGGCCGCGATCTACGGCATCCGCCCTCCCTCCGGCCCCACCGTCCGTCGCGGCGGGACCAGAACCATAGAGCCACCCGGGGCACCACATCCACTCTCTTAACTTCCAGGCCAGGCTTGACCTTTGGGTGCCGATCATCCATGGGCGACACCACCGCTTCCGTGTCGACTGAAGGCGCGAAAGCGGACATGAGAACTCCAGGCTGCGGTCGCCGACCGGCGCTCCGCCGGCCGAGCTGTTCATGCGAAGGACTGCTGCCGAAGGCATCCAGTGGAACCCCTGGGACTTCCCACCGAGGGACCTCCAGGACAGGCTCCGACGAGCCCACGGCCAGCTAGCTGGCCGTTCGGCGCGATCAACGTACACCAAACTGGCCGCGCCGTGGACAGTTAACTGGCTCACACGACGTGCAATCCGGGCCCGTCGGCCACTAAAGTGACCGAGCAGGATCAATCAACACGGAGGAGCAGGCGATGGCGGAGGCCAGGGCGGGCGGCGACGGCGCCGCGAGAATCACCGCCGTGTTCACATACCTGCTGGAGCATCGACACCCGACCGACAGGGCGCCATACAGCCTCGTCGAGGTCGCCGCCGGCACCAGCATCAGCGTCAGCACGCTCAAGGCGATGAAGTCGGGCGACAACGCGAACCCCAAGATCAACACCCTTCTCGAGATCGCGCGCTTCTTCAATGTGCCGCCAGACGTATGGGTCACCGACAAGCCGCTCGCTCACGTGCTGGCCGACCGGGACCTGCACGACGCCATGCGCGACGCCGGCGTGGAGTCGATCGCACTGCGAAGCAAGGACCTCACGCCAGAGAACAAGCAGCTGGTAGCCCAGGTCATCGCCAACGCCAGGAAGTCACAGGGCCTGGATCAGGACGCCCGCTGATCCTCCCAATTTTAATATTTATTTTTGAACCGAATCTATGCGCATAGATCCCAGCGATCTATGCGCATTTTTGCTACCACCCCGCCATCTACGGCAACGAGGGCCAACCTTCTCCGCCGAATCGTCAAATGAGACGCAGATCACGGACAGACTTGACGTGATCACGACGCTTCACTTTCAGTGATGAACTAACGACCCATCAATAAGTATCGGCCCCGAACTAATGGGATATTCATCAGGCGGCCCGAAGCCGTTCAGGCACGGTGCGTAGCGGACTTGACCGCATCCGGCATACATCCGGGCTGGGCAGCGAGGTAACTAAAGATCAACGACGCCCAACGATCTTCGCTTTGTGCTTACGATCGTTCCCGCCCTGCACAGCCCAGGCCGTGCAGGGCGAGTTAGTGACTTCGCCTTTCTTGATCACTTAGGAGGGGGCCGTGTATGCGGCGTGCGAGGAACGCCTCGGCCAACTGTTGCCACTCCTACCTCACTGCTTCACCGAGGAAGAGCTGGTTCAAGCAGTCTCCGCGCTGATCGGCCGACCGATTCAGATCGAACCGAGAGACTTTAAGGGAGACTTCGCCTGCGGCCTCCGGGAGCGCTATTCAGACCGCGAAGTGATCAGCTACCAACGAAATGCTTCGCCGCTCCATCGCCGCCAAATAATTGCCCATGAACTCGCGCACATCATCTGCGGCCACAAAGGGGAGTTGACCCTTGCAGATATCCCACCGGATGAGGAGCTGGCCAAATCGATCGACTGGTCCGTCCTCGGAATCAGCGCGCGCACGTCCTACGAGACGGAGGAAGAGCAGGAGGCGGAGCTGACGGCCACCCTCATAATTCGCCGAATGTACCGCGGGACCGTTCTCCCCCCGTCGAGTCCCAGCGGCGCCAACGAGCGCTGGGACGCACTTTTTGCTTGACCCTCAAGGACCCCCAATGATCAGCGTCATCTTCGGCGGCATGCCCATCCTGCTGCTCGCAGCCTCGTTCTACTGGGCGTTCAGACGCCGTCCGGGCAAGCGTCCGCCCGGCACCCTGAGCCTGTCCGCCCTCCTCGGTGCCTTCGCCGTGGCCTTCAGCGCGTACCAACCAACGGTCCGGGCGTTGGAGGATGCCGTGGCACTGGACTTCTCGCGGCTGGTGAGCAACTCCGCGACGCTGTCCGCCGCAGCCAGCGTCTCCGCAGTCCTCATCTACCTCAACCACGACGCTGCCGAAGCTCGGCAGCGGGTTCACCAACGCCTCTGCCTCCTGGCAACGGCCGTCACCACGATGGCCGTCGCCTTCGCGCTCACGCCTCACACCATGGTGTGGAGTGCCGTCGAGATCCGGGGCGGCCTCAATGCAGTGCCCACGTCGCTGCACATCTACTCCGCGGCGTACATCGCCTACCTCGGATACGCCGTCTACGACTGCCTCACCCAGACCTGGACTCGCTCCAAAGCCGCGACCCGCACCAGCCAGCGCCTGGGTCTCCGCATGACGGCCCTGGGCTGCCTCTTCGCTCTCGTCTACGCCGCCTACAAGACCGTCAACACCGTTGCAGCCCTGTTCGGATGGAACGCCGTCCCGGGCGGCCCCAAGTGCACAAGCCTGTTCACCCCTACCTCCTGTGCCTTCAGTGTCGCCGCGCCGGCCATCAGTGTCTTCCTGATCACGGTAGGCCTCACCCTTCCGGCCGTGCTGTGGCCGCTGACACAGGTCCTCCGACGCCGCTGGGAACGGAAGACGGCTGCCGACCTACTCCCCCTCTGGCGCGACCTGACCGAGGTCTGCCCCGACGTGGTGCTGCGGACCATCGGTGGTTCCGCCGAGTCCGACCTCGTGCTCTACCGCCGGGTGGTGGAGATCTGCGACGGCATCCTCGACCTGGACGCCTACCGGTCTCGCGCGATTGAACGGCTGGCCTCCGATGCTGTCGCGCACCGCGGGCAGCGTGGTACCGAGGCTGGCGCCGCAATCGTCGAGGCGGCTGTTGTAGCTGCGGCAATCGAGGCAGCCCGCACCGGCACTCGGCCCCATGATGACCCCGCACCGCAGGCGACCGGCGAGTCCGCCCGCGCAGGAGACCTCCGAGCCGAGGCCCTGTGGCTACGCTCGGTCTCCCAGCAGTACACGACTTCCGACATCGTCCGCACCGTCGTAGCTGCCCAGCGGCAGACGGCACTTGAAGCGGCATAGGGACTGACCATGGCCTCACCCTTCGCCGACCCGGCGTTCTACGCCGACAGGTACCCCACATACGCGAGGCTGCGCGCGGCCTCCCCCGTCCTACAGGTGTTGTCGGACGGCGTCACCTCAGCGACCGTCGTCACTGGCTACGACGAGGCTCGACAGGCATTCACCGCCCCGCTGTCGAAGGACACCAGCGCGTACTTCGCCGATAGACCATCGGGCCGGTCTCTGCACCCGGCCGTCGCACGCACAATGCTCGCAACCGATCCGCCAGAGCACACCCGACTGCGGCGGCTGGTGACCAAGGCGTTTACTCCTGCCCGAGTCGACGGCCTTCGCCCCTATATCCGTTCCCTGGCCGAGCAGCTCGTTGGGCCGTGGGGACCCGGAACCGAGGTCGACCTCGTCGAGGAGCTGGCCGGCCCGCTGCCGGTCACCGTGATCTGCCAACTCCTAGGGGTACCCCCGGTCGATCGGGCGTCGGTCAGCTCCTGGTCGACCGACCTGTTCGCCACCGGCGACCACGAGCGGATCGACGCTGCGTCCCACGCCCTGGCCGGCTACATGGCGGAGCTGATCAGCAGCACGCGCGTTCGCCCAAACCGCTCGCTGCTCTCCGACCTGATCGCTGTGCACGACGAGGACTCCGGTCGGCTCAGCGAGGACGAGCTGCTCTCCCTCGCCGTACTACTGCTGGTCGCCGGCCACGAGACCACGACTGCGGCAATCGGCACCGCCGTCCTCGCGCTGCTCCAGCACCCTGCCGAACTTGAGCACCTACGTGCCAGCCCGCACTGCATCCCGGGCGCCGTCGACGAGTTGCTCCGCTACGACTCCCCGGTCAGCATCGCCACGTGGCGCTGGGCACCCACCGAGGTGGACCTCTGTGGCACCGCAGTGCCCACCGGCAGCCCGGTGTTCCTGTGCCCCGGCGCGGCCAACCGAGACCCGCGGCAGTTCCCCGACCCCGACCAGCTCAATCTCGGCCGCGCGAACGCCACCAACCACCTCGCATTCGGACACGGGATCCACCGCTGCCTCGGCGCCCCGCTGGCCCGAGCCGAGATCGAGATCGTGCTGCAGGTTCTGTTCGAGCACTTCCCGAAACTCCGGCTGGCGGTAGCACCGGGTGAACTCGCCTGGCGGCACTCCCGCCTGGTCCGCGGACTGACCTCTCTACCCGTGAGGCTGTAAGGGGGTTGCGTTGACGACAGCCCATCCAACCGCAGAGCCGAGCCACGGCGCTGGTGTCGGGGCGCTGCGGCCGGGGTTGCGGTCCGGCTGTGCTTCGGCGACGCTCAGGGCCGCGCCATGGCGATCCGCACCTCGCGGCCGCGGTGTGACCCGCCCCGTTCGGTCCAGCGGTGGAGCATCACCTCAGACGACGCCGACTTCCGCGGCCGGTTCGGGGGCACCGAGGTCCACCATCAACTCGCCGGTGACGACCTGAACAACGTGGTTCCGGGCGTAGCCCGCGACGGCGAGGGAGAGCTTCGGCTCCGCGCGACCGGCGTGACGGGCGGTCGCCGCGAAGTGGTGCACGAGGCCGGGGGTGGTGCGCCCCCGGCCTTGGAGAAGCCGCAGGTTGTCCGGCCCGTGCTCGTCCAGCAGGCGGGCTGCCTCGACCGGACCGGGCTTCTCGACCAGGCCGGCCATGATCCGCACCGGCCCGGTGCCGGTGCACATGACGACGCCGTGCTGAGCAGCCCCTGCCACGTCGAAGGGTGCTGTGAGCACGGCCGGATGCTCGGGGTCCGTCTGCTCCAGCAGGGTGGCGAGCGCGGAGTGGGTGACGTCGACGTTGTCGGCGAAGGCGAACGCCAGGTTGCCGGTGCGCAGGTGGACGGACCCGTTCAGCACGGACGTGAGGTCCGCGTAGCGTCCCCGCTGCGCCATGAACTCGACGTCGAGGCCGGCGGCCGGCTGCGGCCCGATCTGCCACGTTCCGGTCGCTTCCTGGTAGCGCCGGTGGGCGTCGGGCGACAGCGCGTGGCAGGGCCAGGCGTAGAAGCCCGCGTAGTACGGATGGTGCACGACGACCGCGCGCTCGGCACCGCCGGCCACCGCCTCTTCGAGGACGTGGAGCAGGCCGGGCTGTCCCCCGACCGGGCGAAACTCCTTGGGCAGCAGCCGCGACCAACCGGCCACCCGGGTGCCCAGCCCACCGGCGGCGATGACCACGGGGATGGTGGGATTCTTCAACGGACGGTTCTCCTAAAGGCGTTGGGACGCGATACGGTGCGCGGATGCATACACGTGTGACGGGCATCGCCGTGCGGGACGGCCGGATGCTGCTGCTGAACCAGGACACGGAGGGACCACGGACGTGGTCACTGCCCGGCGGGAAGGTCGAGGACGGCGAGACCCTGGCTGGGGCGCTGCGCCGGGAGATGCGGGAGGAGACCGGACTCGATGTCGAGGTCGGCTCCCTCCTGTACGTCTGCGATGTCACGGCGGTCGGCGTCGTGCACATCACCTTCGAAGTCGCGGTGACCGGTGGCCGGATCGGCGACATCGCCGATGGTGCGGACACCAGGCCGATCCGGAGCGTGGAGTGGGTGAAGCTCGACGACCTTCCCGGCTACGGCTTTTCCGAGCGGTTCGTGAAGCTCGCCAAGGCCGACTGGCCGGGCGCCGGTACGTACATGGGACCGAAGTCGAACATCGGGCTATGACCTCGTGTCGGCGGGCCGGGTGAGCACGTCCACCAGTCGGCGGTCCAGCTCACCCGGCGTCCGGTCCCACTCGTCGAGTTCACCGATCCAGCCGACGATCCGCTGCGCGATCTCCCAGGCACCGAGTGCGTCGGCGGCGCAGGCCTCCGGGCCGCGCACCAGACGCACCCCGACGCCGCGCGAGGACCCGAGCAGGAAGCGCGACCGGTGTTCCTCGACCGTCCCACTGTCGCCCGGGGTGTTCCAGGCGGAACCGAACAGATACCGACGGAGCGGAGCCTCGTCGCCGGTGTCCGGCCCGTCGGCGCACCAGATCTGGAGGTTTCCTGTCAGGTGGTGGATCTGCCCGGCGCCCCTGCCGGGCTCCACCACCGAGATGGTGTCTCCGAACGCGTAGCCGGTGTTGTACCCGGGACCGGCCGTGGCGACCGCGGCAAGGGCCTCCTCGCGGGTGGGCAGTCGGGCGCCGTGCCAGGCCGCGAGCGCGGCGGCGCCCAGCCAGGTGACCCAGTAGGCGGGGTGGCGTTCGAACCCGGGGCTGGGTCGCCACCTTCGGCCCTGGTCGAGATGAAGGCGGCCGCCCCGCTCGTGCGGCATCGGGTTGACCAGCAGGTGTGTGCCGTGCCGCGTGTTCTCCAGGCCGGCCTCCAGCAGGGCGTTCAGCAGATCGGCGGCCTCCAGGTTCGAGATCAGCAGGTTGCGCCACATCACCGGGCTCAGCCCGCTCCGACGGTAGGCCACGCTCGGCGGCCGAGGGTCCGCCTGCGCCGGTACCGCCGCGCGCCGCCGAGTGTGTTCGCGTGGCTCACGCTGCTCGTACTCGTCGTCTCCGGCCAGCCAGTGGCTCGCAGTTTTCACGATCGCCGCGTCCACGAACGCGGTGGCACGGGCCAGGGCGGTCGCAACGTGGTGACGGACCAACGCGGCGCTGCCCGCCGGAAGTTCGGCGACCAGCTCGTTCTTGGATCGGCTGGTGTCGAAGTCCCCACCGTCCCCGCGCTTCGGCGGGCCGGACGGGGCGGTCAGCGGGACGCCCAGGAATCCGGCGAGCCCTGACCGGACTTCCGCGGGGGCGGCAACGTGCCGCTCGTACGACAGGTGGGCGAG
Organism: Kitasatospora sp. NPDC092039; assembly: GCF_044756065.1. Classification (NCBI taxonomy): domain Bacteria; kingdom Bacillati; phylum Actinomycetota; class Actinomycetes; order Kitasatosporales; family Streptomycetaceae; genus Kitasatospora; species Kitasatospora sp. NPDC092039. The sequence goes on from NZ_JBIVSD010000011.1 coordinate 147,015, forward strand.
GGGACGGCCGCATCCGGAGAGGTCCGCGCGCAGCGCCTCGGCGAGCAGCAGGGCGTTGACGGCGATCATCCGCGCGAGCGCCACCGACGGCTGCGGATCGTCCAGGGGCAGGAGCGGCGACCAGTCCCGCCATCGTGGCGTCCGGGCGGTGCGGGCAAGGCCGAGATAGCGCTCCGCGTAAGCCCAGCGCTGCCACAGGCCGCCGCGCTCGAACGAGGAGGCGATGCCGAGCGGTGCGCGGGTGAGGACCAGGACCGGGGAGTCCGGCAGCAGCCCGATGACCGACCTGGACGCGAAGAACAGGTTGGTCTCCTTGACCGCGTGCCGCTTCGAACCATGGAGGTCGTGGAGTGCGCAGACCAGGTGGTGCCGGTTGAGGCCGGTCAGCTGGGACTCCGGCCGTCGGTTCAGGGCCGACAACGGGTGTGCCGCGCCGAGTTGCTGCCGGAAGGGCTCGTTGTGCTGGTGCATCGAGGCTCGAAGCTGGTCGCTGACCCAGTTCGAGCCAACGCGTTCGAATGCGCCGATGATCAGCAACGGTGCACGGCCTGTGCGGCCTGCGGCCTTCACGATCTCTTCCAGCATCACACCCTCCGCCACGCCATCGCGCGCCGAATCCGTCCGTATCTCCTGGTCCACACGTCTTCCTTCCATCGGGCTACCTGAGGTCGCCGCTACGACCATGGCCTGCACCTGGTCTTGCCGTGCGTCGGCCGAGACGCGCGAGCGGTGGGACACACCAGGGCCAAGAGCGGGTCGTTCGTTCCACCAAGGTGGTCGCCCTGAGAGGGCGGAGAAGGCGAAGACCCTGGTGCAGACCTCGGCAAGACGTCACGAGGTCGCTGGGGCACAAGCAAGCGAGAGGTGGCAATCCGCATCCGGATCGCTTCGGTGCGTCACCGCCATCAGGGTCCCGTCTTCCCCGCGCGCCGTCAAGCACGTGACTGGCAAGATGCCAATTCTCTTGCCTCGCATGTGCCATGCACGCGCTGCCGCTAAGCTGACGGGACGACAGAGTCCCTTGAACCACGGCTTCGCGGAGGGATCCATGGCGCCAGCCGTCCCGCAGCAACCTCTGGCTGCACGCAGCAAATTCGGTGCCGACCTGCGACGTCGACGCGAAGCCGCAGGCTGGACGGCCGAAGAGGTCGGCGACCGGATCGGCTGCAGCACTTCCAAGATCACGCGGGTCGAAACCGGCAAGCGCAGCGCCACCCCGGCTGACTTCGAGGCCCTCATGGACCTCTTCGAGGTCTCCGAGCCGGACCGGGACCACCTGGAGGCGCTCTTCCGGCGAGGCCGGACGCGTACGGCCATGTGGTGGGACGCCTATGCGGACGTCCTCAGCAGCAGGTACGCGGAGTTCATCTCCTACGAGCACGAGGCCGCCTCCGCGGCCGAGTACCAGATCGCGTACATACCTGCTCTGCTGCAGACCGAGGCCTACGCCCGCGCCGTCACCGAGGTGGGCTTCGCGGCACTCGGCCCGGACCAGGTCGACGGCCTGGTCGAGGTGAAGAGCATGAGGCAGCATCGCCTGCACGACGAAGTCCCCCTTCGTTTGACGGTCGTCGTCAGCCAGGCGGCGTTGGAGTTCGAGGTGGGAGGGCCGGCGGTCCAGGCGGCGCAGCTCCGTCATCTCCAGGACATCTGCCGCCTGGAAAACGTGGACCTTCGAGTCGTCCCGTTCGACCGAGGAGCCGAAGGCGTGTTGACCGGAGCGTTCACCCTGTTCCAGGGCAACGGCCAGGAGGAGCCGGACACCGCCTTCGCCGAGGCCGTCACGGGGACGATCGTGGTCGACGACGCACTCGGGCTTCGGCGCCTCGCCCGCCTCCACTCCTACCTCCTGCGTGCCGCCCTTGGCCCCCAGGAGTCGCTGGCACTCATCGAGCAGACCGAGAGAAGACTGACCGCATCATGATCGACACGAACGACCTTTACGAAGTGCCGCTCGACAACGTGCGCTGGCACAAGAGCAGTTACACCGCGAACAACAGCAACTGCGTCGAGATGGCGGCCGTGCCGGGGTTGCCGGCCATCGCCATCCGCGATTCGAAGAACCCGGAGATCCCGGCGCTCCGATCCGGTACCGATCAGGTGCGTTCGTTCATCCGTGCTCTCGCCGCCGACACCCTGGTCGAAGCGTGACGACAAACGTTCCGGTCGCCAAGGCAGACCTCTATACGCTCGACCTCCGCACGGCCCGGTGGCTGTCAGCTCCGGGCAGCGATTCCGCGGACCGCCTGGAGGTCGCGCACCTTCCGGGCGGCGCCGCCGCACTTCGGCACTCGGCCACGGGGAAGGTCCTCTTCTTCACCTCGGCGGAGTGGAACGCCTTCGTTCGAGGATGCCAGGACGGCGAGTTCGAGCCGGACATCGACGAGGCCGAGCACCAGGCCGTCCGGCGCTGACGAAGACGCCGGGTACATCGCAGTAGATCTATGGAACAGCTGGTTCCCAGTCCAGGAAAGAGAACTTCCCCGGCATGGGGACAACGCGCTTGTCCCCATGCCGGGTCGAGGGGGCCGATATGGCGGCACGACCCAACACCCTGCACCCGGAGCGTTCGCCCGAGGAGTGGCTGGGCAACGAGATCCGGCAGTGGCGCACGCTGAGGGGCTACGGGCAGGACGAGCTCGGCGAACTGGCACACCTCAGCGGCGATCTCATCGGCAAGATGGAACGCGGTGAACGCAGGTGCCTACAGCACCACACCGAAGCACTCGATGTCGCTCTGGACACCGGCGGAGCGCTCACGCGCAGCCTCGTGCTGGTGTACATGCGGGTGGACCTCCGTAGCGGTGACGACGCCGCCGTCACGGCGGTAGAGGCACCCGGCCCGCACTCCTCCGCCGCGCTCTTTAACGCCTCCGTCCCCATCGCAGCCCCGACGATCCCCATCATCCCGGAACCAGGGACGACGGTGCGCCCGGGGGACGTGGCCCACGTACGGTCAGCAGCTGCGGTCCTGCGCAGTTGGGACAACCTCCACGGCGGAGGCGGACTCGTACGCGAGACAGCCGTCGCACAGCTCCGGTGGGCGGAGGCTCTCACCTCGGCGCCATGCAGTAGCCCATTGCGCCTGGAGTTGCTCACCGCGGCGAGCCGTCTCGCCTCGGCCGCCGGCGCCGTTCTGCTCGACGCGGGCGAGTTCGCCGAGGCCGGCCGGCGCCTTCGGTGGGCGACCGACCTCGCGGAGGAGGCGGGCGACTGGTCCGCACGTGCGGTCTCGTACAACCTCCGTTCCCGGCTCGCTACTTGGTGCGAGCGCTACGACGACGGCGTGACCCTGGCCGAGTTGGGCCTCGTTCGGTCCGACTGGCTCTCCTCGGCCGAGCGGGCCATGCTGCACAACGCCGCGGCGCGAGGGCACGCCCGGTTGGGCAACCGCCAGGCGGCTCTCGCCGCCATCGGACGGTCCGACGAAGCGTACGCCCAGCTCCGGGCCGCCGAGGAGTCGCGTTGGATGACCTACTACGACGAAGCCCAGCACCACGGCGACACCGGTCACGCCGTCTACGACCTCGCACTCGCGGGTCACGCGGTCGACGACGCACTCGACCGGCTCAGGACCGCCGTCGACGGGCATGCCCAGCCGTTCGCCCGGTCCAGGACGTTCAGCAGGACCAAGCTGGCCGGTCTGCTGCTGGTCATGGGAAACGCCGACGCCGCACTTCCGGAGGCCGAACGGGCCGTGGCCGAGGTCGCACAGCTCCGTTCACACCGAGCTGTGCGAGAGCTCCAGGAGCTGGCGAAGCTCGCACGTCGGTACGAACAGCACGCCAGGCTCGACGGCCTGCGCCTCCAGATCGCCGCTACGGTAGGTGAGTGACCACTGCCAGCGACTCCCATGTCGTCCTGCTCAGCGCATGTGCCGACGCCGGTCTGTCCGCCGATGGTGCCGAGCTGATCAGACTGGGTGAGAACGCCCTGTGGCGTCTTCCTGACGGAGTGGTGGCCCGCGTCGCCCGCCCCGGCCAGTGGTCCGCGGCGGTGCAGGAGATCGCGATAGCCCGCTGGCTCCACGAGTGCGGCCTGCCGGTCGTCCGGCCGGTGGAGGCCTTCTCCGCCCCGATCCCCGTCGGCGACCGGCCCGTCACCTTCTGGCACGAACTGCCGCCCCACCGACCGGGCACCGGCGCCGACATGGCGCCGCTTCTCCGCAGGTTGCACGACCTGCCGGCCCCCGGGCACATCGACCTCGGCCTCCTCGATCCCCTCGTCCGGCTCGCCGAACGGATCGACGAAGCAGCCACCCTCGACGTCCACCAGCGACGCTGGCTGCGGGCGTACCTCGCCGACCTGCAGACCGCATGGGACGAACTCCCCGTCGGACAGCCGCTCTGCGTGGTCCACGGAGACGCCTGGGGCGGCAACACCGCGGTCACCCCCACCACCACGTATCTGCTCGACTTCGAGCGCTCCTCGCGGGGCCGGCGCGAGTACGACCTCGCGACGATGGCGGCCGGCTTCACGAGCTTCGGCAGCGTAACGGCGAAGCAGTACGAGGCAATCTGCACCGCCTATGGTGCCGACGTCACGGAGTGGCCGAGCTATCCGGTCCTGCGCAACATCCGCGAGCTACGCGTCACCTGTTTCGCTCTCCAGCTCGCCGCGGCCGACCCCGTGCGGCACCGCGCCCAGGCCCACTACCGCCTCGCCTGTATCCAGGGTCGGGAAGGCGCTCGGCCATGGGGCTGGACCGTCCTGTAGAGAATCTCTGGCCTGCAAACACTGACGTCATCGCTGGCGCTGGCCCCGTCTACTTGCACCAGGGATCGGTCGCGTTCGATGCGCACGCCCTCGACTGTGCGGGCCTCGCGGCGCTGCGGCCGTGGTCCAGACAGGGCGTCACTCCGCAGCCCACCGGCCGCCTCGTGCGGCAGTCGCGGGCACGGGTCGCCCGCCCGGCCGTGGCCCCCGGGATTGGCCCGCTCCGGGGGTTTTCTCTCTGCCATCGGGTGAACACGCGCGGGGGCGCGTGGCAGACGGTCCGCCACAGCAAATGGTTCGAATACCAATGAATCTCTTCGGTGAGGTGAACCATGCCCCTTTTCCCCGTACGGCTAGGCCGGGCCGAGACCCCCCGCTCCCTCACGCACCACGCCCCCGGGGCGCCGCCCCGTTCCGGCAGGCGTGTGGCACGTCGACTGAGGCGCTTGGTGGCGGTGGCGGTGCTCGCAGCGGTCGCGGTTGTCGTCCCTGCCACGCCGGACGCCGTCGCTGCGACGGGCGTCAGAGCGGTACTGGCTCCGCCGCAGGGGTACAACTGCCCCGAGTACTATGCCGCCCCTACTCCCCCGGGCTGGCCAGGGCCAGGCGACTCCGTCCAGGACACGCAGCGCGCGGTCCGCTGGGACCTTGACAGTCTCGGCCGCCCGGCCAGGGCCCGCTTCATGCAGCCCAGGAACCGGGGCGCCTACCGGGATGACCAGCGGACCAGTGGCCCCTGCCAGGGGACGGTGGGGCACTACTACGAAACTCAGTGGGGGCAGCCCGCGCTGCCGCCGGTCGCCGCCGGCCCGCCTCCCGGCAACGGGCAGAGCTGGAACGGGGGGCATCTGATCGCCTACACCTACTTCGGGCCCGACACCCGCTACAACCTGGTGCCCCAATTGAAGCGAGTGAACACGGGGCTGTACAAGCGGTTTGAAAACGCGGCCCGCGCCTGCCTTATCCCCGTCAATCCTCCCAGGGCAGGCAGCGTCGACGAGTACTCCGTCACCGTCAATTACTTCAACGACGCCGCGCACGATCCGCGCTTCCCGCAGTCCTTCGATGTCGCGGTGACGCTCACGGGCCAGGCCGGAACCGCCCGGGCCACCGGGAGGATCCCGTGGGACGCCCCGTCAGGCAACGGGAGCCAGCTCGCGCAGGATCTGACAGCCGCGAGGATTGCTTCCGGCTGCTGAGCGGGCAGGGCCCGGGACCCGTACGGTGCACGCCGGGCCCGGGCCCCGGAGGTCGGCCGCCGTCGGGCGCTACAGCTTGCCCTCGGCGGTGTTGACGGCGCAGTTCTTGACGTCGTCGCCAAGGGTGCCGAGCTGGTCATAGATGAGTTTCGGAGTGTTCTTGAAGTGGTTGATGATGTCCTCGAAGCTGGTGATGCCTAGGTCGTCGACGCTCAGGTCGATCTTGGGCAGGTGGCCACCGGTAAGGGTGACGGTGGCTTTGAGGGCGAGGGAGACGGTGGCCTGGTCTTTGGTGACGGTGAGGGTGAGGCTGCCGGTGGCGTTGACGTCCAGGACGGTGCCGGTGAGCTTCCAGCTGCTGGGCGCGTCGATGCTGAAGTCGAGGGTAGCGGTGGCCTTGGCGGTGAGGCCGGAGTCGAGGTCGAGGGTGCATGCGAGGTCGGCGGTGAAGCCGCCGACCTTGACCTTGAGGTCGAAGGCGAAGCCGTCCTTGCCCAGGGAGGCGTCCAGGGAGGCGGAGGCGCCCAAAAGTTCCACCTTCCCGGACAGGGCAAGGATCTTCTTGGGGGCGTTGCCGCTCGTGATGTTCTTCAGGTCGAGGAGGTAGTGGGGACCTTTGGCCTGGTCGGTGGCGCTGGAGAGGGTGAGAAGTTTCGCGATCGTCAGCGGTTTTTCGATCTCGCTGTCGACGTAGATGCCGGTGCGGGTGATCTCGACCTTGAATCGCCAGTTGTTGTCGAAGAAGTCGATGTCGCCGGAGGCGAACAGGCCCTGCTGCCATGTGGTCTTCGTGATGTCGTCCTTCCAGCCGCCCGCGTCGGTGACCAGGCAGACTTCGAGCTGGTGGATGACGATCTTCTTGAGGATGTCGAGCCAGCTCGGCGGAGTGGTGACGAGGGCCGCGATGTCGTGGAGGCTGACGCCCTTCTTCGTGTCGGCGGGTTTCAGGGCGAAGTAGAAGACGGTGACCATGGGCGGCTCCACGCTGCCCTTGGCGGTCAGGTCCAGGGTGACGGCGTCGTTGCCGCTGCCGAAGGTGAGCTCCCCGCCGCCGCCCAGGACGAGCTTGCCGTCCTTGAGGCTGATCTCGACGAAGAAGCCGTTGATGGTGAACCCGTCGATGCCGAAGGCGTTCTTCCACGCGGGCGGGCTGTCGTAGAAGTCGGGGCCGGGCAGCGGTTCAGCGCCCCACACCTCGTGGGGGGTGGGCACCAGGAGCGCGTAGGGCACGTCGGCGCCGTGCGCCCATGGCAGCAGGGCGTCGGTGCCGGCAGCGGGTGGCGCAGTCCACAGGACGGGCACGGGGGTGTGGCCGAGGGCGGTGAGATCGCACAGGAGCCTCTCGAGGGCGGCCGGGGCCGGAGTGAGGACGGCGACCGCGGCCATGCCCGTGCCGGCAGGGGCCGGTTCGGGGTCGGGGGTGAGGAGGGTATAGCCGGGGGCGTCCAGGGCCAGGGCAAGCTGATGGGGCGGCACCTTTCCGGCGGCGGCGCCGTAGGCCTTCGCGGGTGTGAGGACAAGTTTCAGGGACAATGCCCAGCCGCCGGCGGAGGGCTTGCTGACGGCGCCCTGGCCGGTGAGCTGGAGCTTGACGCTGCCAGCCGCAGCGGGGAGTTGGAGGACGAACGCGGTGGCGAGGGCGATCTCGTAGGTGGCGGGTTTGACGGTGAGCGTGAGGGCGCCGAACCCGTTGCCAGCCTTGGCGAGGACGGCGGCGAACTCGGAGTTCTTGATCGGGCTGGCCAGGCGAGCGGTGACGGTGATGCCGCTGGCACTGGGGAACAGCCGGGTGAGGAAAGCGAGGTCGCCGCCGAAGCCGAGGGTGGAGAAGAAGGTGAGGCCCTTGCCGACCGTGGCGGGCAAGCCCTTGGGCTTCTTGACGGTACCGGTGTCGATGTTCTGCTGGTCGGCGGTGCTGACGACCAGTCCGGAGTCGGTGAAGGTGAGGTCGCCGAGGATGGGCAGGTCCTTCGCCCAGGCACCGATGTCGCGCGGGGAAAACGACCAGTTCTCCTGCCACAGGCCCACCACCAGGACGGTTGTCTTGCCGGTTGACTCGCCGGCCGGGCGGGCGGCCTTTCCGACGACGGACAGCGTGTACTTGTCGTAGGTGACGTCGCCGGACAGCGCGAGTTCCCAGCCCTGTCCGTACTGCACGCTCGCGGTGGTCTTGCTGAAGGTGATGGCGGGCATTCCGGAGGGCAGGGAGAGTCCGGTGTCGGCGGCGAGCTGCTTGATGAGGTCGGTCAGCGAAACGGTGGGGAACTGGCCGCTCAAACGGAAGGATCCGGGGATCGCGCAGGCCGCGGTGATCTTGATGCCGTCGGTGAGGGGCTTGCCGGTCGGGGCGACGACGGCGATGGCGTTCAGGCTCGCGGTGGTGTTCTTCTTGTCATGCTGGAGGGCGAAGCCGGCCTGGGTGAGGGTGATGGTTGCGGCGCCGAGTTCGAGGGCGGCGTTGGTGTCGGCGTCGGCCGCCATGCTGAACGTGCCCGTGGTGGGGGTGACCTCGCCCCAGAAGTCGGTGAGGTTGATGGCCGGCATGTGGCCGAGGTCCGTGCCGGGCAGGAAGTGCTGGACGACGTCTTTCAGCGGGACCGGCTTGAGGGTGTCGTCCGCGACAGTGAGGGTGCCGGGCGGGACGATGCCCTCGACGAGGAGGGGAAGCTTGTCGGCGACCTCGAAGCGGGCCCGGACGACGAGCCAGGCGCTGCGGGTGGACTGCAGGGGCTCGAACACGGACAGTTCCGCACCCACGCCGGTCAGCTTCAGGTTGCCCTCGGCGATGTCCCAGGTCCGGCCGGGGGCGGAGTCGATATCGACCGTGACCTGCCGCAGGGCCTTGGCCAGGCTTCCGCCGGTGTTCGTGGGGTCGATGGTGATCAGGACGTCGCGCAGCTGGAGGGTGTCGCCGAGGGGGAAGCCGGCTTTGTCGGCCTTCGTGAACGCCTTGTCCAGGCCTGCGAAGTCCTTGAGGTCGGAGGCGGCGACCGGATCCTTTGGTGGCGCCCCGGTCAGGATGAGAGTCGCGGGCCCGCTCTGGAGGCTTGTGCCGATCTCGACGGTGAGGGTCTTGGAGATCCGGACGTCGGCGCGCAGTTCCACGTTGTAGTAGGGGGTGGGGGTGTCCAGGTCGCGGGAGCCCGCCCACAGCAGGAACGACGCTTCCTGCATGTCCTGGCCGGCCTTGCTTCGGGAGCGCAGGTCGACGCCGGGGCGGCCGTTCTTGTCGGCAGGCATGAGGGGGCCGGTGAGGGTGAGGGCGCCGTCGGTCAGGGGCAGCAGGAAGGCCAACGCCGAGTCGGTGGGGGGTTTGGCCTTGGGGGCGTGGAAGGTCATCCCGGGCGGCAGGTCGGGCAGGCCGTCGGCGGCCTCACGTTTGGTGGAGGTGAGCAGGAGCAGGGGCGGTTCGGCGTAGGTGAGGCGGTCGAGCGCAAGGCCCTTGATCTTCGGGAAGGCGGCGCCGAACGTCCAGCTGACGGGCAGGACCAGGTGCGCGTAGAGGGAGGGACTCTGGTCGGCGGGGTCGATCCCGAAGACGACGGTGGTCTTGATGGCTTGGGCGGCCGGCCATCCCGCGAGGCTGCCGGCGGCGGTGACGCCGGTCGCGGCGTTCTCGAGGGTGGCGTCGTGGAGGGTCAGGCCGCCAGGGAACCAGGCGGCCAGCTGCCGGGAGGCGGCCTGGGTGTCGAGGTTGGCAGCCGTCACGGTCAGGGTGCCGTCCTTGAAGCATGACTCGATCCGGTCCTGCAGGGCCTTGGTGTCCATGGTGTTCCTGTCCGTCAGGCCGGACCGGTCCGGCAGGTGGAGGGACGTCCGGGCGGGTGGCCGCGGTCGGGCTGTGGGGCAGGACGGCGGGTGCGCCGGCGGGCACAGGAGTGGGGGCGTGCTGGCGCCGCGACGGCTGCACCCCCGCAGACGGCGGCGCGCCCTGCTGCGGCACGGTGCCGGCTCCCATAGCCTGCTTCGCCGGATCCGGCCGGCGCGCGTTGGGGCGAGGTGCGGCTGTCGCGGTGTCGCGCCGCGGCACTGGGCAGCAGGGCGGCGGACCGACGCCGTATCCGCCCGCAGTGCCCTATGCCCCGGGCCGGGGCGGCGCCCGCTGCGGTCCTGCGGTGCCGCGCGCCGAACTAGTCGAGGTTCTTGGCGATGGCGGCGCGGGCGGTTTTCGCCAGGGCCTTTCCGATGTCGGGGCGCTTGTCGTCGAGGGCTTTGTTGAGGCTTTTGAGGACGCGGTCTTTCATGGCGGGCTGCGCGAGGACCTGGTTGGCGGCGCCCTGCAGGAGGCTGCCCTCGGGGATGAGGACGGTGATTGTCAGGTCGTCGCGCTTGACGTCCAGGCGCACGGATTCGACGGTGACGGTGAGGTGGTCGAGGTCTTTGCCGCCGAACGTCAGCTCGGTGCTGAGGGTCGCGGCCGTGGCGCTGGCCGTGTAGTGGCCGTTGACGGGCGTCTTGTTCCAGTCGGCGGTGAGGCTGCCCTGGCACTTCCACGGCGGGTCTGGTACGTGCTGATGGCCTTTCAGGGTCGCCAGCTTCACGGTGGCGCTGACGCGCCCCTTCGCGAGTGCGGCGTCGGAAGCGGGGACGAGGGCATTGGAGAAACCCGTCGCGGTGCCGTCCAGTGTCACGTCCTCGAAAGGCTTGAACTTCCCTCCGAGAACGATCTCGCCGATCGTGATCTTGCCCAGGGTGTAGGGCTCCAGGACGGGGTCCTTCGCGCCCACGATCAGGTCCGGAAGGTAGAGAGGGGACTTGCCGTCGGCCAGGGCAGTGCGCATCCGGTCGAAGAGGTACTGGTCGACGGCGGGGTCGGGGCCGGTGCTGTCATGGGCGAGGGTGCCGCTGGTGATGGGGCCCATGACATTGTCGAGTGCGGCGGCGAGCTGGTCGGTGAGGGCGCGAGAGAGGGCGTCGAGGGTGGCGGCGGCGTTCAGGGAGTCGGTCAGGGCGGTGGTGAGCTTCTTCTGGCCGACGGGGTCGTCGAAGGCCTGCTTCGCCATGTCGAGCCAGGCCTTCTTGAAGTCTTCGTCAGCGCTCTGGTCGATGGTCAGGGCGGAGGCGTCGAGGGTGTATGTGGGGTCGGAGCTGGTGTGGCCCTTGGTGGTGATCTTGTTGACGGTGACGGTGAGGGTGCGGTCGGCGCCGGTTCCGGTGACAGCCACGGTGAGGTCGATGTCGGCGGCCAGGTTGCTCACGTCGAGGCGGAAGGCACCGGACCCGGTGACGTGGTCGACGGGCCATTTCAGGTGGGACAGCTTCGTGGGGGTCTTGGTGGGTTCGTGCGCGCCAATGTCGGCGGCGCACACGTCCTGGTCGAGGCGGTAGTGGCCGTCGAGGCCGACCTTCTTGGGCAGCGCGGCGCCGGTGAGGGCGCTGAAGAGCAGGGAGATAATCATGCTGTAGCCGCCGCTGGTCCCGGAGAGGTTCCTCAGGCCGCCGACCTGGACGTTGTCCAGTCCGGTGATCGTGGCAGTGGGGATCGCCAGAACGGGTTCGGGGGAGGTGGGCAGGGGGATGCCCTCGAACTTCGTGCCGTCGACGGGAGGGTCGGCATCGCCCGCGTTGATGTCGTCCAGGGCCGTCTGGTACCACTGCTTGGCGATGTTGACGGAGGTCTCGCCTCCGTCGAAGGCGCCCGGCTTCCAGTCGGTCGCCTTGACTGGCAGGAGCGGGGAGCCGTCCTTCGTGGAGGCCTTGGCGAGGATGGCGGGAAGGTTGTGCGGGTGGGCGGGGTTGTTCAGGCGCGGAAGCATCGTGGCGGCGATGAACTCGATGAGGGCCTTGCTCATACCGGGTCCAATCCGTGGTGGGGGAACTGGGGGTGCGGGGCGCGGTCGACGATGTCCAGGGCGACCTCGGTCAGGGCGTCGCGGTAGGGGCCCGCTGGGAAGGGCCGCAGGTAGGTCAGGGCGTCCAGGGCCTGGGTGCGGGCCTGGGCGTAGGCTCTCGCGCAGGCACCGGTGGCGCGCACCGCGCGCGCGGCCGCGCGCAGCTGCTCGTCGTCGTGGCCGGCGCCGCGCAGGATCCGGGTGACCGGGTGGGCAGGGCCCAGTGCGTGGGCGGCGTGGATTAGCGGCAGGGACCAGCGGCCGCGGGCGAGGTCGGTGCAGGGGGGCTTGCCGGTGGTGTGCTGGTCGTGGGTGACGTCGAGGATGTCGTCCATGACCTGGAAGGCGCGTCCCACGCGACGGCCGAAGAAGCCGGCCCGGCGGGCGTCGGCGGTGCGGCCGCCGGCCAGGGTGACGCCCGCCTCACAGGCGAGCCCGAACAGGACCGCTGTCTTGCGTTCGATGGTGCGCCAGTAGTGGGCGAGCAGCACCTCGGTGTCCCAGGCGGGGTCGGTACGCAGTTCGTCGAGCTCGCCGCAGCACACGCAGAACGCAGTGTCCAGGACGGTGCGCACGAGGTCGATGTCGCGCTGGGCGTCGATGCCGTCGACGAAGCCGCGGATGGCCTGGACGAACTGCAGGTCGCCGATGAGAACGGCAGTATGGGTGCCGCGTTCGGCATTCACTGAGGGCAGGCCTCGGCGCAGGCCCGAGTCGTCGACGACGTCGTCGTGGATGAGGGTGGCCACGTGCAGCATCTCCAGGCTCACTGCGCCGTTGACGACCTTGTCCGGCAGCGGGCCGCTGCCGTGGACCATGCGAGCGGCCAGCAGCAGCATCATCGGCCGCAGCTTCTTGCCGCGCCGGTGCAGGGCGTGCTCGGTGGGGGTGAGGTACTTGGCCTGCGGGCGCAGGGCATCCTCCAGGACCTGGCGGTACCGGACCAGGTCCTCGCTCAGCAGCGTGCGCCACACCCCCTCCAGCACGTCGCCGCGGGCGTGCTGGCGGGCGTCGACGATCACTCGTCCTCCTCCTGCCGGCCGCCCCGGGTGCTGGGCGGTGCGAAGGAGGGGTGCGCGGTGCGGGCGGCGGCGGCGACGCGTTCGCGGATCGATTCGCGTAGCAGCACGGCGATGAACCGCATGGATGCGATGCGGGCCCTGGCCGCCGCGGCGACCTCTCCCTGCCAGCCGCTGTCGTCGAAGTCCAGGACCGGCTCGGGCACGTGGACGTCGATCCACACCGGAGGGCCGTCGTCGCCAGTGGTGGCGGTGGCGGTGGCACCCTCGACGACAGCTTGGAAGGTGCCCTGGTGGTAGGCCTCACCGACGAGAGCGAGCCGGGCGGCGTCTGCGGCGATGATCGCCGCGCGCACACGCTGGATATGCCTCAGGTCCTCCCTGTCCATACCCGGCGGCAAGGCACCGGAGCCCTCACGCTCCACCCGGTCCAGGTAGCGGTCGGGATCGAGGTAGACGTCCGGGTCCGCCACCGACACTCTGCGCTTCCCATCGGCCGGGGCCTCCCTGACCGCCTTTCGGATCTCGGGCGCGGTCCTCGGCGTGATCTGCTTCTTGTCGTTGCCCGTCCGGTCCTTGACACGCGTCGCGAACTCGTCGGACGCGGCCGATGCGTCCATGTACTCCTGCTCCGCGACGGGGTCGTTCTTCTTCTTCGCGGCCTTCGCCAGATGCAGCATCGCCGTCTTCAAGGTGTTGTGCTGCGTGAACGCGTTCTCGTTGTAGGTGACGTCCTTGCCGTCGACCTTCTTGATCACATCCGGCTTGTTCACGACTTTCGTGTCGTCGCCCATCGCGTCGGCCGTGTCCACAGCCATCTGGGCGGTCACCCCGCCGCGTTCCCAGCCGTTCATGTACCCCGAGGTGAAGGCGGTGTTGTAGTGCTCGTTGAAGCGGTAATAGGTGCTGACGAGCCGGAATCCGTTGGGGCTTTCGGCGATCAGCCGTGTGCGCTCCTTGCGCGCGGCTGCCAGGTGCTGCTCGCGCGTCGCGTCGTCGAGGTTGAGGAAGAGGGGGTCACCGGGCGAGGGCGGGGCCTGGCCCAGCGGCATCAGGCTGCCGCCGCTGTCGACCGGGTTCTCCAGTTCCGGGCGCACGTCCAGGCTGTAGCGTCCGTGCAGCAGCAGCGGCGGCAGCGCCCAGGCGCAGGCACCCTCCCGCCCGGCCTGCGCGGTCGGCACGGGTCCGCCTTGCGCCGTGAGTGTCATGTCCCCCAGCCGCAGGCTCAGTACCGCGGTCGGGGCGAAGCGGTGGCCGGCCGGCAAGGCCACACCCGAGGCCAACGGGAAGCTCGGCGTATCTGGAAGACGCAGCATGGCGGACGTGTCAGGCACAGAGTCTCCCAAGGGAGCGGAGGTCGGAAGGACACTGACGGCCCGGCAGGCGGGGCGCCGGCGCGAAGCGAGCGAGGTCCGTCACGGGGATCGGTCGCGGTTGGGACGCCCCGTGACATCGATATGACCGCCCGGGATCAGCGGCATTCCGTCCCCCGGGGAGGGGCCGCCGCCGGGCCGTCCCAGCCGGTCCGGGACGGTGAACACCATTCCCGGTGCCGGCAGCCGGCCTCGGATCACGTCGCTTCGACATCGGCTCCAAGAACCAGATACGAGACCTCGCCGGACCCGTCCAGCAACTTCAACCGGACGGTGAGCCCCTCGGACTTCATCTCCAGCGGCAACGAGAAGGGGAAGCTGTAGGTCTTCCCTTCGTAGTCCTTCTTCAGTTCCTTCCACGGATCCTTTTTGTGGTCGCTGTTGAGCTTCTTCTCGAGCTCATTGAGGCCGCCCGACTCCACTGCCTTGTACCTTGTGTCGAACTCTGGAACGTTAGCCTTGACCTTGATCTCTGTTTCGCCCAGATCGGTGATCTCGCACTGGATCAGGATCGGGTCCGGGTCGGTAGTGGCGTCGAACTCGGGGTTTTCCTCAAGTTTGAAATCGACGGTAACCTTGAACTTCTCGAGTGCGATATAGACGTTGATGACCGGGTCGAACAGGTTCCGATCCATGGCGGCCCCCTTGAGGACCGGATAGAGCGTGGCCTTGGTTTCCTTCGTGGTGTAGGTCTTCTTTCGGTTCAGGCCGAGCTCGTCGGACTTGGCCGCGATGGCCTTGTTCACCATGGGCTCGGTCAGAGCGGGGCCAACAGCGATCACGCAGGGGTGGCGCTTCTCCCAGATCTTCTGGCCCGTCTTGCCGATGGCGAGGTTATCGAGCACCCCGTGCTCCGTGTGGACGTTATTTCTTGCCAGGTTCGCGCCCAGGGCCACGTAGACGCCGTCCACGACACCGCGGCTTGCCGGGACCAGCTCGGAACCGCCGATCTTGGGGAGTTCGAACTCCGGCAACGCGTTGTTCGCCGCCCCGAGGAGCTCCGGCAGGAGCTGGAGCAGTGTTTCGCGGTTCAGCTCGCTGAGCTTGGAGTCGCCCAGGTCGGCTGCCAGCGCGATCGGCTTGAATTTGGCGAAATCGCGTAGCACGTCCATGTACACCACGATGTCCACACCGGAGACACCGTCCTCGGGCTTGCTGCCGGTCTGGATGGTGATCGCCGGCAGGGTGACCTGGAGGACAGCCGTATTGGAGGCCGCCGGCGGCGTCTTGCCACCAGCGTCGGTGGCCTTGTCCCACTTTGCCATGCTGGGCGGCCCGACGGCCACCGTGGGGGCCTTGGTGACATCCCAGGACACGGACACCCCGCTCTGGGTCGTGGTGCCCTTGAACCACTTCGGGTGCGACCTGTAGACGGCGCTGACGCAGTCGTCGAATCCCTTGGCGGTGACGCCGATGACGAGGTCGTTCGGGTAGGGCATGACGCCCACGATGACTCCCGGAGGGTGATTTCCGCCGGGCCTGCCCCGCACGGTGACCCATCTATCCCTGCCGCGGTCCGCACCCCACACTGATCCGTATTCGAACCACGCGGACGGTGGAAGCGCCGTCACTCCAGCAGGGCACCCTCCATTCCGCCGACCGCCGGGCATTGACATCCCCGCCCTCCGCCGGGCCCAGAACCCTCAACCACGGCGAAGCCGTGAGCGTCCCCGTCATGGCCATCATCGAGGCAGAACTTCGCAACGCCGTGCGAGGGCTCGCCTCGCAGTTCGCCGGTCAGGTAGTGCTCGACGACGGTGCCGGCGCGGTCGGCGGAGATGCCCGCGGCCCGGCAAGATGCGGGTCATCAGGTGGTCCTCGATCGAAACGCGCACAGCTCACCGCCCCCGGCAGCCAAGCGGGGCGGGCACAGGGCCGGCGGGCGTGCGGGGATGTGCGCGGGTGCGAGGCGGGCACGGTGTGCGCCTCCACGGGAAAGGGGACGGCGAGCCAGCGGCGGGCGGAAGAGGGACCACCCTGGACGGCAGCCGGAGAAGGCCGGAACGCCTCTGAGGCGGCGCGGGCCGGGGCGGCTCAGCCGAGCCCGGTCTCAGCGGGAGGGAGGGTCAGACGCCGGCGTACACGAGGTGGTCGAGCGCGGTCCGGCCGCGGTCGACGAGCATGGTGTTGTCTTCCAGTACGACTGCCCATCGGAGTCAGGCTGCCGGGGAACTACGCCGAGCCCTCACACAAAACCCGGGCGGCTCCACCGCGTTATCGGTCGCGTTCCCTTCAAGGCGACCCAACGACCGCCCCTAACGGTTCGATTCCTCTGCCACCCGTAAGGGGCAGAGCTCGCGGACGCACCCGCTCACGTTGAAGAGTTCGGCGTCCGCCTTCTCCGGTCTCGAACTCTCCCTACCCCGAAGGCGACAGCCAACGAACGTGTCGAGGTCCAGATCAGCGTGCCGACGTGGTCCCAACGTTCCCGTGACGAGAAGCGGGGCTACAACTCTTGTTCGCTACGTCGTCGAGGCTGCCCGGCTCCGTCGATGGGGACAACTCAGTCCTCCCGGGGTTGTCCCCATCCACCCCCTCCCGCTCGCGCTGCCCCTTGGCCACTCTGAACGTGTTGGAGACGCCACCCGGCGATCCCCTCGGGTCCCAGCCGATCCTCAGGCTTCGGTCCCCTCACCCCACGTTCGTTCTGGCCAAGGAGGCTCACGCGTTGCGCCATCCGCAGTTCCTGAAGGACTTGGTCACCGGCACCGCCGGCACCATCGCCGCCATCCACGTCAGCCCCGAGGGGCTGGTCCTCGGCAGTTCACCCGGGGTCCGCGAAGACGAGGCCGACCACTGGGCGGCCGTGATGGCGGCGCTGCATGCCGTGAGCAGCCGCGGCGCCGAGATCATCGGCCGCCGCACTGCCGAGCACGCCTCCTGGGGGCACAGCGTGATCGAAGACCGGTCCGGCTGCACGCTGATTCTCGTCGGTGCCAACGACGGCACGATGCTCGCCGTGGTATGCGGGAAGAACGCTCAGTTGGGCGATGTCGCCGCCAGGCTCGTCGAACTGGCGGACAGCACCGTCGCCAGGGGGGCTGCGGCGTGAACCCGATCTCGACCAAGATCCCCATCCGCCTGCGGCGCCCGTTGCCGCTGCCCGATGTCCTCGGCACCGTGCACATCCCCGACCCACTCAGCCCCGGCATGGCTGGACTGGCCTCCTACCTCACCCGGCGCCACGCCCGGATCACGATCTCGCCCGTGCAGGCGGACCTTCGTCCCGAGCTGGTCGAGCGGCTTGAACGTCACGGGGCCGTCCTCCGCGGGGCCGCGCCCGGTACGGCCTCGCTGGTCTGGGGCGGTGATAACACCGTGACCCACGACATCACCAGCCACATCGCCGGCCACGGTCTGCCCATGATGGGCTACGCACGGGCCATCGAGCTGCTGGCCGGCACGGCGCCGATCACGGTCGCCGTCGCGGGCAGCCATTCGACCACCATGGCTGCCGCCGCGCTCACCTGCGCGCTCGTCAGCCGCGATCCCGGGTGGATCCTCGCCGAGGCCCCGATGGGGGACACTGCCGGCTATGACGGCGGCGGAGAGGTCCTGGTGGTGGACCTCTGCCCGGACGGCTCCAGCCACGAGACGTCGCCGCCCGGTTGGCGCTTCCGCACGCTCGGCGAAGGGCTGAGCCCCACGGTGACGCTGGTCACCGCCGTGGATGCGGCACCGCCGGCTTTCTGGAACCAGCAGGAAGCGCTGGACCAGATGGAGGACCTCGCCCGGCGGAGCGACACGGTGGTGGTGTGGGCCGCCCAGCCCGGGTGCAAGGAGCTCGCGGACCGGCTGCGCAGGCACCGGCCGGGTCCGAGGGTGGTGACCGTCGGCCGCGGCACCGACATGGACGTCCAGGTGCTCCGGACGTTCTGGACCGGGGAGGACCACCGCGTCACCGTCCAGGCCGACGGCGAACGCCACACGTTCACCGTGCCGGTCGCCGGTACGAACAACGCCATGGCCGTGGCCGCCGCGTGCGCCGCGGGCTGGGCTCTCGGTGTTCCCGGCCGTGAACTCGTCGACGGACTCGGCGCGTTCGCGGGCGTCGAACGGTCGCTGACCCGGCTGGGCTCGACGGGCGGCATCGACGTCGTCGAGTCCCGGGCTGTGCACCCGAAGGAAATCGCTGCCGACCTCCAGGGCGCCCGGATGCTCACCGAGGGCGCGGTGGTCGCCGTCTACGAGCCCTCCGGGCACCTGCGGTCGAACGCCCTCGCCAGTCTGATCGCCGAAGCCTTGGGCGCCGCCGACCGGACCGTACTGCTTCCCGTCCACTCGACATTCCCCCGCGGTCAAAACCACGCTGACGGCGGCGAATCCATCCTCAACGCCAGTTCCACCGGCACGGTGATCCGCTTCGAGTCCGACCTGCACCGGCAGGGCTCCGAGGCCCTGGTTGCCTCCCTCGTGCAGCAGGGCGACCTGATCCTCACCATCGGCTCCCAGGCCGCCCGGCGGATCGGGCCCTCGCTGCTGGCCGCTCTCCACCGGCCGCAGCCCGCCCGATAGCCCCAACCCCACCCCCGTCACGACCCCGCTCCTGTTGGAGGTCCCCCATGCCCACACCCGTTCCCGTCAAGCCCGATCTGTCCGACGCCGACGTCCTCCTCCTGCAGCAGGTGGCCCGCGGCGCCCTTCGCGGCGAGACCAGCCGCGCCACCGGTATCGAGAAGGCCAAGGTCGGCGCCGCCGTCGGCGCCCTGGCGACGAAGGTCGGTGCGAAGTCGCGCTTCCACGCCTCCGCTTTGGGTGCCGCCTGGGGCTTGGTGACGGACGTGCACGTGATGAACCCCACCGGAAAGTCGCTGTCGGCGCGGCACGTCGAGGTCCTCGCCTGCCTGGTGGGTGGTGAGGGCCCGGCCGCCATCGCAGAGCGGCTGGGGCTGACCGTGAACACGGTGAAGACCTACATCCAGACGATCCTCCGGGCCCTCGGGGTTCGGTCGAGGGAGCAGGCGAGCGCGGCGGCCGTGTTGGCCGATCTGGTGCCGTTGCGAGCCTTGGGGGCCGGTTGGCCGAACGTGAAACTCAGCGAACTTCCGCAGCCGACGGGGACGCGCTGATGCCGCGCCGCATCCGGCAGGCCGGAGGCCCCGGCGTGCTGCCGATTCCCACGCCCGGGGTGATCGGCTGATGCGGACGAAGGTACCGCGCCCGACGCTGACCGCGCAGCAGGTCGCGGTGGTGGACCGGGTCGGCCTCGGGATGACGAACGCGGAGATCGGCGCGGCGATGAACCTGGGTGTCGACACTGTCAAGGGCTACCTGCACCAAGTGTACGACCGGTTGGAGACGACGAACCGGGTTCACGCCTTCGTGCGGGCGTGGCAGTCCGGTCTGCTCCCCCGTAAGGCCTCGATGGGTGCTGCTCCGGTGCTGTCCGACGAGCAGAAGTTGATCCTGCGGATCTGGGCGCAGGGTGGGAACCGCCGCGATGTCGCCCGCGCGCTGGAGGTCCGGGAGAGCGCGGCTGAGCTCTACGAGGACGCCGTCCTGGATGCCCTCGGTACTCGCAAGCGCGTTGTCGCCGTCCGCCGGGCGCTCGAACACCTGCTGATCGATCCGGCCTGGGACACCCTGGCCGACCTCACCACACCCATGGCGGCCGATCCGGGCCAGGGCCGCACCCTGCACCACCGAACGAGAGGAGGGGCCGGTGCATCCGAGCCCGTAGACGAAACGCACGCCGAACCCGAACACCCTGATCCGCTGGAACGCTCGGTCGCGATGCTGCGCTCCGCGCAGGGCCTGGCCGTGCACCTCGGTGCGCTGGCCGGCCTGCCGGAGGTGCCGTCGCTGGCGGCAGTCCTGGCCGGGGCGGCACTTCGCGGGGCGGCGCCGGCCGTCGTGCGGCTGGTGCACCAGGCGCTGGCCCTCGGTGTCCCGTGCGCCTTGGTGTTTCCCGCGGCAGTGGACGATGCCGACTGTGCCGTCGAGGCGGTAGGTCTGGGAGCGGCCTGGTCATGCGCGGTCCGCCAGGGGGCGTACGACCGCGGCACCGCCGCCTATCTGGAAGCGGCTCACTTGCTCGGGGCCCCGCTCGACGAGCTGGTGGTCGTGTGCACCACCGACCAGGCGCCCGTGGCGGAAAGAGCCGGGCTCCGCAGGATTCTGACGACCCCGAGCATTGTGCCGGGCACCAGGCCTCGACGTCCCCCGCGACCCGAGTTGAACGCACTGGAACGCCGGATCGCCGAACTGGCCGCACAGGGACTGGGCGTCGCCGAGATCGGCCACCGGGTCCATGCCGGGGAGTACCTGGTCCGGACCCGCCTGGCCGACTTGCGCCGGCGCATCGGCGCCGTGGACGACGCACACCTGGTCGTCCGCCTGATCACGGCGAAAGCGATCAGCACCGAGCGGCTGCGCGCCGATCTGCCCGACCTCGCCCCCGAGCTGGATCAGGCGGGGCGGGCCGTGATGGCGCTGATCTGCACCGGGACGCTGAGCGAGGCCGGGGCGAACGCCGTCGGCCTGAGCCTGCGCACGGCCCGCACGGTCGAGGGGCGCGTCGTCCGTGCGCTCTCCCGGCGCGGCAGCCGCACCCATGCTGCGGCCGTCGCCGTGCTCACCGGAATCGTCGTGCTGCCCCCGCCGAGCCACACCCACCCCTTGGAGCCGATATGCCCGGTGGCATGAACCCGGCCGCACGAACGGTCCTCTCCCGGCCGCCGTCCAGGCCCGCCGACCGACGCCCGCTCGCCAGGTCGTACGGAGGAACCCCACTTCTGCCGGACCGTGGACAGCCCGCCAAGGCTGGGGCAGTGCAGTACGTACGGGCGCCCTTCCTGACGTTGCCCGGCGACAGTCCGATCATCCTCCTGGTCGGTTCTGCGACCGGGCGTCCGCACTGGCAGCGGCACGCCTTCCGGCTGCTCGCCGACAACGGCTTCGCCGGGACCGTCCTCGACCCGTACGTGCCCGGCGACACCGAGCTGCCGTGGCGCACGGGCTGGCTCGCCCGAGCCGAGGAGGCAGCCGACGTGCTGCTGTGCTGGCGGCCGCTCGGCCCGTGGCCGGTCACCCGCGCGCACCGCACCCACGTTGTCGACCGACGTCGTCCGGCGATCGTCGTCGGGTGTCCCGCCGACGCCGGCTGGCAGGAAGCCACCCGGCGCTGCCTCGCGGCGGATGTACCCGATCTGCCGGTGCACTCCACGCTCCACGCCACCGTCGAGGCGATCCTGCGGCTCTTGGAGCAGCCCGTCGCGCATACCCGACGCCGCCCCTGACAAGCTACCTCCCCACCAACCAGGACTTCGTATGCCCGTTCCCCTCCCGATCGAGGGCTATGCTCCGATCGGCAACGGCCGCTCCGCGGCGCTCGTCGACCTCCACGGTGCGATCCCGTGGCTGTGCCTGCCGGAGTTCGACTCGCCGGCGGTGTTCGCCGCGCTCGTGGGCGACCGGCGCCACGGCTACTGGTCGCTGTCCCCCGCCTCCGCTCAGCCCCTCCCCGTGACCCACCGCGCCTACCGCAGCGGCGGCCTCGTCCTGGACCAGGTCTGGGAACTGCCCGAGGGGACCTTGCAGGTCACCGAGTTCATGCCCGCCTCCGCCGCCGAGCGGCCCGCCCAGGTGATCCGGATCGCCAGGTGTCTGCGCGGCCGGGTCGGCGTCACCTCCCGCATCGTCGTCGCGCCCGACTACGGCCGCGCCCACCCCGCCCTGCGCGAGGTCACCGGCCCGGACGGCGTCCGGCGCTTCGCCGCCGAGTACCAGGGCGCCACCCTCTGGCTGGACGGTGTCGCCCACCGGTCCCGGCGACGCGGTGCCGCCGTTGCCGAGACCGTCCTGACCGCAGGGCAGCAGACCGCGTACGCCCTGACCTGGCAGAACGTCGGTGCCTCGGTTCCGCCCGTACCCGACCCCGGCCAGGCGCTCGCCGCCACGCTGCGGGAGTGGGCCGACTGGAGCGCCAACGTCACCTGCACCGGGCACTACCGCGACGCGGTCCTCGGCTCCGTGGCCGTCCTCGGCTCCCTCATCCACCACCCCACCGGCACGGTCATCGCTGCCCCCACCACCTCCCTGCCCGAGGAGATCGGCGGCGAACGCAACTGGGACTACCGCTACGCGTGGCTACGCGACTCCGCGCTCACAATCCGGGAACTGCTGCGTGCCGGGCACTTCCTGGAGCAGGCACGTGCCTGGCGGACGTGGCTGGTCGACACGATCGGCGACCCGACCACCGCGCGGATCATGTACCGGCTCGACGGCAGCAGCGAACTCACCGAGACCGTCCTGGACCATCTGCCCGGCTACCAGGGCTCCCGCCCGGTGCGGATCGGCAACGGCGCGGCCTGCCAGCTCCAGCTCGACGTCTTCGGCTACGTGGTGGACGCCCTGCTGGCTGCCGAGGACGCCGGCCTCGAACCGGATCCCTCCGCCGACGCGCTGCTGCTCGGACTGGCCGAACTCGTCGTCGCCACCGCCCACAAGCCGGACCGGGGCATCTGGGAGATCCGCGGGCCCGAACGCCACTTCACCCACTCCAAGATCATGGCCTGGGTCGCGATCGACCGGACCGTCCGACTCCTGGAACGCCGCCCGGACCACGACCGCGCCGCCCTGGCCCGCCTGCGCGGAGTCGCGGCGCTCCTCCACACCGACATCCTCGCCCGGGGCTACGACGAGGAGCGCAACGCCTTCACCCAGTCCTACGGCAGCCGCGAGCTGGACGCCTCCCTACTGTTCCTGCCGCAGACCGGCTTCCTGCCGCCCGACGACAAGCGGGTGATCGGCACCATCGAAGCCATCCAACGCGAACTCGCCACCTACGACGGGCTCGTGCTGCGCTACCGCACCCAGCAGGACGCCGACGCCAACGTGGACGGCCTCGCGGGTGAGGAGGGCGCGTTCTTCGCGTGCTCGTTCTGGCTCGCCTCCGCGCTCGCCCTGATCGATCGTACCGACGAGGCCCGCGAGCGTATGGACGCGCTGCTCGCCCTGCGCAACGACGTCGGCATCCTCGCCGAGGAGTACGACCCCGGCAGCGGCCGCCAGCTCGGCAACACCCCGCAGGGGCTGAGCCACCTGGCGCTTGTCAACGCCGCCGTCACCCTCGGCGCCCCCTCCGCCCCTGCCCTTCCGAGTCCCCGGACCGGCGCCGTTGCCTCGCTCTGACGACCGCTCCGTGCCGACCCTCTCCAACCGCATCGACGGTACCCACGTTCACCACGCCGTCCAGGCCGCCCAGATCCGTGACGTCCACTTCCATCCCGCCGCGCCGACTCGGCCGATTCCCCGACAACTCGCGGCGGTGACACGGGTGTTCACCGACCGCGCGCACGATGTCGCCGCCCTGGACGGGCTGCTCACCGCGCCACCGGAGGGCACCGCTCCGGTGATCGTGATCACCGGGCCCAGCGGGATCGGCAAGACCGCCCTGGTGTCACGCTGGGGCGTCCGGCACGCCGAGCGGTACCCGGACGGGCAACTCCTCGTGCGGCTTCGCGCGGGCACCGTCAGGGGCCCGGGCCCGGCCGCCGAAGCCGCCCGATCCCTACTCCGTGGCCTCGGCACCAACGACGTAGAACATTTCCCCTGGAAAGAGGAGGACTTGCAGGCGCTGTGGCGGTCCAGCGCCGCCACCCGACGGCTGCTGGTGGTGCTGGAAGACGCCGCCACCGCCGACCAAGTTGTACCCCTGATCCCCGCCACCAGTGAGTGCCTGGTCGTCGTCACCAGCCGCTCACCGCTGCCCGCGCTCGCCGCTCTCGGCGCTCACCATCACCACCTGGGCCCGCTCACGCCCGCCCATGCCGTCCAGCTGCTCAGCCGCATCCTCGGCGAGGACCGGGTGCGCGCCGAGCCGGCCGCCGCCGAGGCCCTCGCTCGCGCCTGCAACGGCAACCCGCTGGCCCTGGCCCTGGCCGCCGGCGCGGTCGTCCTCGCCCCCGCGCACCCACTCGCCTCCCACCCCGCGCTCGTTGCAACCGAATTGGAGAGTCTCCCCATGACCACCGCCGTCGCCCTCGCATCGCTACCCGAACCCGAGGCGCGCCTACTCCGGCTCGCCATAGTGATCCCCGCGCCCGACCTCGACCACCTCACCGTGGCCGCCGCCACCGCCACCCCCGCCGCCCACACCCTGCAGCTGCTGCACGAACTCGCGGCCCGGCACTTGCTGGACCGCACCGGCCGCCAGTCCGTGCGCGGCGACGTCTACAGCATCCGACCCGAGGTCCGCGAACTGATCCGCGACCCCGTCCACAACCAGCGGCTCGTGGTGCAGCGCTATCTCGACCACCTGATCGCCGCCGCCCAGGACACCGTCCAGCGCCTCACCCCGCACCACCGCGTGCTGCCCCGCCAGCACCGCCACCATCCTGCCGAGCCGGTGCACATCACCGACGACCGCACCGCCCTGGACTGGCTGGAGGCCATCGCTCCTGCGGTCCTGCCCGCCCTCGCCGCCGCCCGCACTCTCGGCGAGCACCAGGCGGCCGCGGTCATGGTCCACGACCTGTGGCCCCTGTTCCACCGCCTGCGGCGTACCGACCTGAGCGTCACCTGCCACAAGCTGGGCCTCGACTCCGCCCGGATCTGGGGCCACCCCATGGCCACGTACGAGATGACCACCACCCTGGCCATCTCGCACAAGCGGGCTGGAGAGCACGAGGACGCCCTCCGGCTCTACGAGGACGGCCGTACGCTCGCCACCGAGGACCAGGACCTCGAGCGCGTCGCCCAGTGCACCGCCGGCATCGGCGCCACCCTGTACGACGCCGGGCGGTACGCCGCCGCCGAGCCCGAACTCACCCGCGCGATCGAGCTCTACGCCGACCTCGACGACCGGCGCGGCGCCGGCCTCGCCGAGGTCCTTCTCGGCTCCGCCGCCGCCCGCCAGGGCAACACCGACCTCGGCATCCCCCTGCTCCGGCAGGCCCTCGCCGACCTCGAATCGCTCACCCCTCCCGACCCGCTGAACGTGGCCCGGGCGAAGGTCTTCCTGGGCGAGGCACAGTCGCTGGCCGGCGAGCACGAACTCGCGGCCACCACCATCAACATCGCCGTACAGGAATTCGTGCACCTCGGTCACCGCCACTGGGCTGCCTACGGCATCGAGTTCCTCGGAGAAGCTGCCGAGCGCGGCAACCTGCTCGCGGTCGCCGCCAGCTGGTACGCCACCAGCCAGGAGCAGTACCGGAACCTGGGCAGCAGCCGCGATGTGGAACGCCTGCAGAGCCGACTGCTCGCGCTGCTGACCGAGTGACCTCCGCTAACCGAGCGGCAGCCCCACCCCGCCGTGCCAGATGGTTCAGTCCAGAGCTCAGGGATGTGAATCCGCCGTGTTCACCCTCGCGTCACCGACAAGCCGGAGATCAGGCCGCTATCTCTGCCCGCAGCCGTGCCAAGGCTTCGCCCGCACGCTCCCGGACCTCGGGCAGGCTGCGGCCGGCCCGCACGACGCGCTGGAGCTGGTGCGGCAGGTGGTGGATGGTTGCTCCGTCGACCGCCGCGCCGAGCTGCCGCGCCGCTCCGGCCGGGTCCCCCTTCCTGAGCAGCACCTCGCCGGCGGTGATCGCCGCGATGATCCGCCACTGGGAGGTCGCTGCGAGTCCGGCGATGGGCGCGTGGTCGAGGTGTCGGACGGCTTCCGTGACCCGGCCGGTGCTCATGAGACCGCGGAGGCGGACCTCGTGGAGGGTGAACTCGGAGAAGAGAGCGGTGGGCGGTGCCTCGTCCAGGAGCCGGTGGCCTTCCTCGACGGCGGTGTCGAAGACGGCGGCGTTTCCCGCGGCGCCGGCAGCGCGGGCGAGCAGGACGACCGCCTCGGTGCGTTCGGTGGCGGTGCGGGCGGTGTCGCGGGCCTGCCCGAGCCGGTCCAGCGCACGCAGGTGCAACCCGGCTTTGCGAAGCTCGTTGCCGTGGTGGCGCAGGGCGTTGGCGTGCAGGCCGGGGTCTGCCAGGCGCCGGGCGACGTTCAGGCCCTTGCCGGTCCAGCGGGCGGCGGTGACCAGGCGCTCCTCCGGCAGGACGTGGCCGAGGGCGACGCCGAGGCCGACGCGGGCTCGGGCGAGCAGACGCAGGGTGTCGAGGTCGGCGTGGCCGTCGGCGGTGCGGGCCTCCAGGCGGGCGACCAGCGGCCACAGCTCGGCGACGGCGGTGGTGGCCTGGCCGGCCTGGCGGGCGATCTCGGCCAGGCGCAGCACGGATTCGGCGAGCTGGATCACGAGTTGGTGGTCTGCGTCGGTGTCGTCGGTGATGCCGAGGCAGTGCGGCGGGAGGCCGAGTCGTTCGGCGATGTGGCGCAGGGCGCCGAGGTCGGTGATGGTGCGCGAGCCGGTTTCGATGCGGGAGACGTAGCTGGTGGAGTAGCCGAGGAGGTCGGCGAGTTCTTGTTGTGGCAGGCCGTGGAGTTCGCGGTAGAGCTGGAGGATCTCGGGCAGGGCTCGGCGGTGCAGGATGTCCTGGGCTCTTGGGGTGGTCCAGTGCCAGCGGATGCCGCCGTGGGGGTCGATCCGGGCCATTGGTCAGGCCTGGGGGTGCAGTTCGTACCAGCGGGCGATGGAGTCCTTGTAGCCCTGCGGCATGGCCAGGCCGGGTACCTCGTCGCGGTGGAAGAGTCCGGCTTCCTTGTGCTCGTGGCTGACGACCGGAGCCCGGTGCGCGTCGGTGGCGGTGCAGCCGTAGGTGACGATGAAGACCTGGCGGCCGGGGATGGGTTCGTACATCCACACGTCCAGAAGGGGACCGGCGGTCGCCGTCCAGCCGCTCTCCTCGTGGATCTCGGTGACGACCCGGTCTTCGGGGGTCTCGGTACCCTCCAGCTTCCCGCCGGGCAGCTCCCACTCCTGGCGCTCGTTCTTCAGCAGCAGCACCCGCTGCTGGGGGTCGAGCACGACGCCCTTGATGGAGATCGGGAAGGCCTTTGGCACATAGGGCTGTTCTGTCTCGGTCATCGCTTCTTCCGGGGCACGCGAACGGGCACGGGCTTGTCGAAGGTAGCAGTCGCGGGCCGGCGCGAGGTCCCGCATCCCGGCGATCGCGCTTTGACAATCTGTCACTTTCCATTGGGCGGATGGGGCGTGGAGAGTGTGTCGTCTCCCACCCACTCGGTCCCACGAGGGAGCTTCACCATGCCGTTATTCGACACCCATGGCCTCAGCGGCGAGGAGTTCACCACGGACGGACTGGACGGAGCGGTGCGCGAGCGGGCCGGTGAGGTGCTGCGCGAGCACGGGCTGCTGAGGCTCGCCAGGCTGGGCGGGCGCGACGATGTACTTCTCGCGGCCGGCCGGTTGATGTCCTCGCTTTGGCAGCACCGGGATGCCGACCCCGACGGGCTGACCGTCATCCGCGACACCGGCCACCACAGCGGACGGCCGGGCTTCGAGGGCCTGGGGCACGGCGCGCTGGCTCTGCACACCGAGTGCGCGCAGCATCCGGATCCGCCCCGCCTGCTTCTGCTGGCGTGCGCTCGGGCGGGCGACAGCGGCGGTGAGAGCCTGTTGGTCGACGGCCTGGCCGTCCTCGCCGAGCTGGCCGCGCACCACCCCGCGGCCATCGAGGCATTCTCCGCGGACCGGGCCGCCTACTTCGGCGGGTCGAGCGGCCACTTCGCCCCGGTGCTCCAACAGCTGCCCGCCGGGCGGTGGCGGCTGCGGCTGCGCCAGGACGGCCTGGCCCGGTTCTCCCCCGACGCCCAGGCGCGTCTGCCCGCCCTGCGCCAGGCGATCGACCGGAACACCCACCGACTACGGCTGGCCCCCGGCCAGGGCGTCGTGCTGGACAACCACCGTCTGCTGCACGGCCGCACCGCCTTCTCGGGCGAGCGGCTGATACTGCGCGCGCTGGGCGAGGCGCACCACGCGCTCGGTCTCGGACCCGGCTTCCCCCAGCCGTGGTCCCTGCCCAGCCTCTCGACCCCGCACGCGGACTCCGAACCCGCGGGGGCCTCCGTCGGACCGCCCTCCCTCGCATGGCAGCCGGCCTTCCACACGCGGCGCTGCCGCCCCACCGACTCCTGGTGACGCGGGGCGCACCCGCGCCCCGGCTCCAGGTCCCGCAAGGGAATCCCTCAAGGAGGAGCCACCATGGCTCAGATCATCCCGGCCGAGACCAAGGCCACCACGGCCGTCGCCACCGGCGACGAGTTCGACCTCGATGTGCGCACCGTCGAGACCACCGACGCGGCCAGCCTGCAGGTCCTCACCGACGACGGCTGCGGCTCCACCTGCGGTGCCTGCACCACCGGCGTGCACTGACCGTCTCGGGTGGTTCCTCGGGACCAACTCCCGGGGAACCACCCGCCCCGCCCGACTCCCAAGCCCGAGGTTCGCAGCTATGCGCCCACCCGCTTCCACGGCCGCCTACCGCGCTGCCGACGCGGCGCTTGTACGTGCCGTCGCCCGCCCCGACGTACCCGTTCCGGCTTGGCCCGACCTCTCGGCCACCGGTCCTGCCGGGACCCTTCAGCAGGCACAGTGGCTGCGAGCCCTGTGGGCCGACGAGCGCCTCGCCCAGGCGCTCGAACTGGCCAGTCCAACCCTCGCCGATCGCGTCGCCCGGTTGCTCGGCAACCTGCAGCCCTCCCCGCGCGAAGTGCGGCGTGCCGCGATCTCCACCGCCCGCTATCTCCTGCGCGCGGCCGGCCGCGCCACCCCATTCGGGCGCTTCGCGGGTGTGCAGGCGGCATCGTTCGGACCGTCCTGCGACGTGCGCTGGGGCGACGGGCACCATGTTGTCACCAGCATCTCGGAGTCCTTGCTCGCGCAGACTGTCGGCCTGCTGGAACGCTGCCCCGCCGTGTTGGCGCTCCTGGACGTGCGGGCGAACAACGCCGTCCAGGTGCGGGGCGAGCGCCTCGTCGTCCCCCACCGACCGGTCCCCCGGGCCGACGGCAGCACGGCCGCGGCCGAAACAACCCTGCGTCACACCCGCCCCGTCTCCTTCGCCCTCGCCGCCGCGCGCGTCCCACTCCGCTTCCGGGACCTGGCCGAGCACGTCCACACCGAGTTCCCCGCCGCATCGGCCGAACAGGTCACCGGCATCCTGTCCGAGCTTGTCGCCCAGCGTGTACTCATCACGAACCTGCACGCTCCGGCGACCGACCCCGCCCCGCTCGGACACCTCCTCACGGTCTTGTCGAAGATCAGCGCCGACCACCTCCCCGAGGCAGCCGAGATCCTGACGGACCTTCGGACCGCCGCCAGCCGTCCGCCGGTGGCCGCCGTTGACCTTCGACTGGACGCCGACCTGGTTGTCCCCCACTCGGTGGCTGACGAGGCTGCCCGAGCCGCCCACCTGCTGGCCCGGCTCAGTTCCTCGCCCAACGGCACAGCAGCATGGCGGGCCTACCACCAGCGCTTCTACGAGCGCTACGGCCGCGGCACCCTGGTCCCGCTGCTCGACATAGTGGCCGACAGCGGAATCGGCTGGCCCGACGGCTACCCCGGCGCCCGGCCCGCAGAGAAGCCGCGCTTCGACGAGCGCGACGAGTTGCTCGCTGCCCTCGCTCAGCGAGCTGCGCTCGACGGCGAGCGCGAGATCGTCCTCGACGAGGCGCTGCTCGCCGCGCTCGACCTGGGCCCGACCGAGCCCCGGCTGCCGCCGCACGTGGAAATCGTCGCCCACGTCCACGCCCGCTCCCCACAGGCACTCGACCGCGGGGACTTCCAGCTGGAGGTGGTGTCGGCGTCCCGAGCGGCCGGCGTCTGCATCGGTCGCTTCCTCCACCTCCTCGAACCCGAGCACCGAGCGGCGTTCACCGAACTGCTCACGAACCTGCCGACGATGGACGAGCACACCGTGACCGCTCAGCTGTCGTTCCCCCCGCTGGACGCGTCCACCGGGCACGTCGCCCGCAGCGTGCCCACCGGCCAGCTGGTGATCAGCCTCGCCGAGCACCGCCCCACCACCGAAGGCGTCCTCGGCCCCGAGGACCTGGTGGTCGGCTGCGACGGGCAGCGAATGTACCTGGCGGCACCGGTACTCGGTGTGAGGATCGAGGCCGCCGCCACCCACGCCCTGAACCTGCGCCACCACACCCCGCCGCTTGCCAGGCTGATCACCGAACTGTCCCACGCCCAGGCCGCGCAGGTCACCCGCTTCGACTGGGGCTCGCTCCACGCACTGCCCTTTCGGCCTCGGCTGCGGCACCGGCGGGTCATCCTCTCCCCCGCCATCTGGCGCCTCACCGCCGCCGAACTTCCTTCCGGGGACGCCTCGCAGCGACGGTGGGATGAGGCCCTCACGTCGTGGGCGGAGCGGCGCCGAGCCCCGCGACACGTGATGCTGGCCGCCGACAGCCAGGGCCTGCCGCTCGACCTCGACCACCCCGGCCACCGGGCCCTGCTACGCGACCACCTCCGCTCCGCCCCGCACGCGGTCCTGGTCGAGGAGCCTGAGCCCGCCAATCTCGGCTGGGCAGGCGGCCGAGCCCACGAGATCGTCATCCCGGTCACCGCCACCCGCGCACCGGCATGGCCGCGCCTGCCGAAGCCCACCCCGGCCCGGATCTTGAAACGGAGCCACGGCGAAGCACCAGGCACCTCCCGTATGCTCCTCGCCTCGCTCTACGGCGACCTGGAACGCCAGAACACCGTTCTCGCCCGCCACCTGCCCGACCTCCTCACCCGCCTCGGGCACCCGAAGTGGTGGTTCGTCCGCTTCCGCAACCCACGCCACCACCTGCGGCTGCGCATCGCCCTGCCCGACCCGGGTGCCTACGGCCCCACAGCCGCCGTGGTCAGCGCCTGGACCGCCGAGCTCCACCAGGCCGGGCTGCTCGCGGAGGTCGTGTACCCCACCTCGTACACGGAGATTGGCCGGTGGGGCGAAGGACCCGCTTGGGCCGCAGCGGAGGAGGTCTTCCGCGCGGACTCCGCCGCCGTCCTCGCCCAGTTCTCCCAACCCGCGCTGCCCCACCGACAGGCCATACTCGCCGCCCATGCGGTCGCCATCACGGCAGGGTTCATCGGGTCGACCACAGCCGGGCTGCACTGGCTCGTCGACAACGTCCCCGCCCAGGCACCAGCCACCGTGCCCAGGCCGGTGTTCCGCGAGGCCGTACGGCTGGCCGACCCGGCTCACGACTGGGCAGCCCTGCGTGCCGAACCCAGCGGGGCCGCGATCGTGGAGGCCTGGCACGCGCGTCACCGAGCGCTCGACGCCTACCGCCACTTCTTCCCCGGACCGCACACCGAAGGCATGCAGGCGGACGACGTCCTCGGCTCCCTCCTGCACTGCGGCTTCGTCCGCGCTCACCGCATCGACTTCGACGACGAGGCCCAGGCCCTCTACCTGGCGCGCGCCGCCGCCCTGGGCCGCCTCTCCCGGGACGGTGACCGGTGACCACCCCGCACCCCGCCCTGCTGCTGTCCGACCGGATCGCCGAACTGCTCACCGACCCCGAGGCCGTGCCGTCCTCCTGGTCCTCACGCCCACAGTGGCGCCAGTCACTCGCCCACGGCGCCCCGGGCATCGCCCTGCTCCACATCGAACGCGCCGCCACCGGACGAGGCCCATGGGAGCCGGTCCGCGCCTGGCTGTCCGTCGCCGCCAGGACCCCGGTGACGAGCGGCGCCGACAGCTACCTGTACTACGGCGCGCCGGCGCTCGCGCACGCCCTCGCCTGCGCCGCGCAGGCCCGGGTCGGTTCGTACCGGCAAGCCCTCGCCCATCTCGACCGGACCGTTGCGGCCGACGCGGTGCGACGCTGCGACGACGCTCTCGCCCGGATCGACCGTGGCGACCTGCCGATGCTCGCCGAGTTCGACGCCATCCGCGGCCTGACCGGCATCGGCGTGGTACTGCTCCGCCGTGACCCGGGGGGTGAGGCGATCCACCGAGTTCTGCGCTGCCTGGCCCGCCTGGCCGACGATGTCGAGCACAACGGCGAGGCCCTGCCCGGCTGGTGGACTCCCACCGGCCCGTCCGGCAAGCCGGACGCCGATCGATTCCCCAGCGGGCATGCCAACACCGGACTCGCACACGGCATCGCCGGACCCCTCGCCCTGCTCGCCCTCGCACTGCGCCGCGGCGTCGAGGTGGACGGCCAGCACGAGGCGATCCGCACCATCCTGGCCTGGCTGGAGCGCTGGCGCGACGGCCACGCCTGGCCCTACTGGATCACACGCGCGCACCTGACAGACCCCGACCGCAGGCCGCTGGCGCCACAGCGCCCGAGCTGGTGCTACGGCACCGCAGGCCTCGCACGCGCCCAACAGCTCGCCGCCCTCGCCATCGGCGACCCCCGCCTGCGCCACAACGCCGAGCACGCCCTCGCCGCAGCACTGGTCGACCCAAAGGCACTCGCGGCGACCACCGATCTGTCGGCCTGCCACGGCTACGCCGGGCTCGCTCACATCGCCCACCGCACCGCCGCCGACGCCCTCCCGAGCAGCGCGGCCCTCCTACGCCCTGCCACCGCTCTGCTCCTCGACACCGTCCACCCTCCCCACACCGACCCCGACGAGCAAGCCCACCGCCTCCTCGCCACGACGGGGCCCGCCCTCCTGGAGGGCGCCGCCGGCACCGCCCTCACCCTGCTCGCTCCCGCGACCGGCAGCACACCGGCGACCCGCTGGGACGCCTGTCTCCTGACTGCCTGACCCGAGGACCCCTTCGATGACCACCGCCTGGATCCAGCACGACCTGACCTTCCCCGACCCCGCCGCCGTCGAACAGACCGCCGCGCATTACCTGGCCCCCGCGCTCGCCTTCGCCCAGCGCAACAGCGAACTGGACGGCTGGTGGTACATGCGCAAGAAGGGGCTGCGGCTGCGCTACCGCGCCGCCACCCCCGTCCCCGTCGTCACCGCGCTCCTGGACAGCCTCGTCGAGGAGGAACTCCTCACGGGCTGGGCCACCGTGATCTACGAGCCCGAGACCGAGGCGTTCGGCGGCGCCGAGGCCCTGGAGATCTCCCACCGGCTCTTCCATACCGACAGCCGGCACCTGCTGGCCCGGGCCGCCGAGCCCAACCCGCCCGCACTCGGCCGGACCGAGACCGTCGTCGTCCTCGTCTCCGCCATGCTCCGCGCCGCCGGACTCGACTGGTACGAACAGGGCGACGTCTGGGCCCAGTTCGCGATACTCCGCGACGCCCCGAAGCCCGTGATCCCCAACCGGCGGGCCACCCTGACCGGAGCGATGCGACATCTGATGCGCCTCGACACCCGGGCGCTCACCCGCGACGCCACCCCGCTCGCCCACCACGGCGGCTGGGTCCACGCCTTCGAGCAGGCCGGGCAGGACCTCGCCCGCCTCTCTCGCGGCGGCCGCCTCGCCCGCGGGCTGCGAGCGGTCCTCGCGCACAACCTCCTCTTCCACGCCAACCGCGCCGGCCTGCCGCTCGACCACCAAACCGCCATGGCCGCACGGGCGTTGGACGCCGTCTTCTACTCCGACGAGGGCCCCGCGCCCTCGATGCCCACCATCCGCACCACTACTAAGGTCACCTACATGACTACGCTCAGCAGCGACAACGCTTCCTCCGCCCCAACCGCTGAGGAGCTGCGCGCCGCCCTCACCGACCGGCTGGGCGCCCAGGGCGCCATCCGCACCCCTGCGGTCGAGGACGCCTTCCGCACCGTGCCCCGCGAGCACTTCCTGCCCGGCTTCCCGCTGGAGACCGCGTACGCGGACAACCCCACCTACACCAAGGCCGACGGCTCCGGCACGCAGATCAGCGCCGCCTCCCAACCCGCGATCGTCGCCCTCATGCTCGAACAGCTCGGCGCCCAGCCCGGCGAGCGGATTTTCGAGGCCGGCGCGGGCACCGGCGTCAACGCCGCCTACATGGCCACCATCGTCGGTCTGGACGGGCACGTGACGGCCGTGGATGTGGACGCGGACCTCGTCGACGGCACCCGAAAGCACCTCGCCGACGCCGGGATCACCAACGTCGAAGCGGTCCTTGGCGACGGCGCGCTCGGCCACCCCGACGGTTCGCCGTTCGACCGGGTCATCGCCACCGTGAGCACCAGCGAGATGCCCACCGCCTGGCTGGAGCAGGTCAAGCCCACCGGGCGAATCGTCCTGCCGCTGCGCCTGCGCGGCACCGCCTCGCGCACCATCGCCTTCGAACGCGGCGAGAGCGGCTGGGTGTCGGTCGACGATCAGCTCGCCGTCTTCATGCCGCTGCGCGGCAGCATGGACGACGCCCGCCGCAACGTCACCCTCACCCACCAGGGCGACGTCACCCTCCAGGTCCACAAGGACCAGCACGACGCGGTCGATGCCGGCCTGCTGCTCGGCGTTCTCGACACGGAGCGCCACGACGTCTGGACCGGCGTCACCATCCCCGCCGGCACCACCTACGAGTACCAGGACCTGTGGCTGGCCCTGCGCTGCCCCAACTCCCTGATGCGGATGAGCGTGACCGGCGACGCCCGTGCACGCGGCATCGCCCCCATGTTCGGCTGGGGCTCCATGGCCACCGTCCACTCCGACTCCCTCGCCTACCTCACCCTGCGCCCCGGCAAGCCCGACGCCGACGGCCGCAAGGCCTACGAGACCGGCGTCATCGGCCACGGCCCCTCCGGCGAACTGCTCGCCGACCTCGTGGCCGAGGAGATCCGTACCTGGAACGCCGGCTTCCGAGACCGGAAGCCGAGCTTCGAACTCCCGGACGGCCCCACCACCGCGGACCCGAGCGCCGGCCGCTTCGTCCTGAACCGCCCCCACCACCCGATCACCGTCACCTGGGAGTAGCGGCCGTGCACCCGACCGGACCGATCGCGCAGCGCTTCCCGCTGGTCGCCCGCCACCGGCCCGCGTGCCTGCCGCTGACCGCCCGTGTCGGCCGGCTCTGCGAGCTGGCCGACACGGCCTTCCGGCAGAACGACCCGGGCCTCGCATCCACCGTCTTCAACCAGGCAGCCCTCCTCGCCTCCGACCTCGACCTGCCCGACTACGCCCGCGCCCTGTGTCACCGGCACGCCGCCCTCTACCTCACTCGCGGCCCACTCCCCGCGATGAGCGCCATCCGCGGCCTGGAACCGATCGTCAACCTCGCCCGCCTCCACATCCGCGCCGGCCACCACCAACGCGGCCACCAACTCCTCCTCGACGTCTACCACGCCGTCACCACCGCCACCGAGACCATCCTCGACGGCATCACCGTTCCCGCCCATCTCACCGAAACCGATGAACAACGCCACGAAGTCCGCCAGTGGCTGTGGCGCGTCGTCATCGCCGACGGCGCCCGTGCCCTCGCCTCCGCCGGCCGCTGGACGGACGCCCTGCACCACATCGAGGAGCACCGTGGCATCGGCCGCCGCATCCTCGACGGCCGCCAGGTCGCCGTCCTCGCCTCAGCGACCAGCGACAATCTTCCCGACGCCCTCGCCCTGCTGACCGCCACCGAGCCGGGCGAGCCGTGGGAGGACGCCGTCACCGCTGCCCTCACCGCCCTGTGCCGCCCCGGCAACCGGCACGCCGCCGAGACCGCGATCGGCCATTGCCTCGCCTTCGAACCGGACGAAGGCCTAGCCGCCTTCACCACCCGCCTCGCCCTGACCGCCATCGACGCCACCGACCCGGACACCCCCGCCGCCCGAAACCTGATCAAGCAGCTGTCCAGTCGAGCCGGTAGAACGGGCGACGGCTACGCACTGCGCGAGCTTCTCACCCACCCCGGTGTCCGCGATCGCCTGGAACCGAGCCGGACGGTCGAACTCGAAAAGGCGCTCGCCATCTGCGCGCTGGGCTCCTCCGCCTTGCCCAAGCCCGTCCGCGACCGACTGGAGGACGCCCTCGCCACTGGTCGAGAGGTGCTCGAAAACTCCCCAGTGGACCCGGGCTCCTCCGAAGTCTCCCCCTCGGACGCGAAACCTCGCGCCTAGCCGCCGACCAGGAAGGCAACTCCCGGACATACATGGAAGGTCAGGGGACAGAACTCAGCAGGCGAAGCCTCGGACGCTGGCCCACGACTTCGATACCGGCCGGCGTAATGAACGACCGCCGATCGATGCTCAGGCCTGCGGTCACCGGCCCGTTCGTTCCGTCCAGGCGCCCAAGCACTGTGTCGATGTCCTCCGTCAGCACCCAGGAGGACGAGAGCATGCCGAATGGTCCGGCCTCTGGTGCCTCGACCAGGCGGAACCGCAAGGTGATCTCCGGTTTCGGCCCGCGGCCGGCCCTGGATGCCGCACGACGCTGACTCCAGGTGGGCGGGCAGCCACAAGCTTCTCCCGCGATCGTGGCCGGCCGCAGGTGTCGGACTCCGTCACAGACGTGCTCCCCTTGCCGCCCCCGCGTGACCATCCTGAAGTCCAGGGACTGCGGCCCGTCGAGTGTGATCTCGAAACGGTCCCGGCGGGTGATCCACTCACTCCCGGACCGCCCCGTCCTCACATCGCCGCCGAGCAACCCTGCCAACGCCGCCGCCTCTTCCCGTGACGACATGGAGACTCGCCAACCGTGGTCCAGCGCTGCCGGTTCACCGGCAGGCCCACTCGCGTGGAATCGCCCAACGACACGGCCCGAACTTCGGTTTCCACAAGCACCCCTGCCACGGACAGAAGAAGCGCCGGCCGACACCGCGAAGAACAACGAGACCTCCGAGAGTCCGTGGAGCAGGAGCCCCGGATGATCCACGGAAACAGCAGCTTGGTGAGGCCGCGCTTCTCTGGTAGGTCGGTTCTGCGTTCATAACGGCTGTGAGGTCCGACAACGAGAATGTCGCCAATCTTCCTGACCCGAGCCAGTTTCGTCGCCCCTTGATTACTTGACCCGTCGGGCTCCGGCTAGAAACAGGACTTCAGCCTGGGACGCTCAGGAGACTGGCTCGTCCAGCCAGTGGAGTACAGGCGAAAGGCAGCACGCCCAGCGGACCTTGATCCGTTGAACGTGCGCCTTGTTCACGCTATGGGGTGCTCTATCAGGCTGCGGACGACGAAGGCTCCGCGGGTGCCCACGGGTCCGGCTGATCAAGCCAGTGGATTTCCACGCGGGTCGGGTCGAACCGATTGTCTCCCCGCGTGCCCCTGGCGACGACCAGGCGCCGGATGACCAATCGGAGCAGGTCCCGCCGTAGTGCGTGGTCCGCGTTCTCCCACGCCTCGCTGATCTGTTCATGTTCCAGTAGCCACCCGATGTCGAGCTTCTTCGGGGCGAGCGCGGCCACGCGGTCCAGGGCCGTCTGGAGGGCTACGCGCGCCTCGGCCTGGATGCGAGGCAGGTGGACATCGAACGGCGGGTCGTACATGCCCGCCGCCTGCTGCTCCGCGATGCGCTGCACACGCTGCTCGGCCGTCTTCTGAGCAGCCAGGGCGTCGGCCAGCTCCTCTGCCGTCTCCGGGTTCTGCAGGCCCGCGTAACGCTCCGCGGCGATCCACAGAAGAGGATCGGTCTCGTCTCCGGCGTTCATGCGGTCGAACCACGCCAGCGTCACGTGTTTTTCCAGCGTCGTCCGCGTGACGCTCACCGGGTCCGGGCAGAACTTCCCCGCCCCATGCCTCGCGCACACGTGACTCCGCCCACCACTGGCGGCACCCTTACAACCCCGGCACCGTGCGAGGTCGGTCAGAAGGTGGTACTTCTTGCTACTCGGCTGCTCCTCGTACCTCAGGTGCCCTCGCAGAGCCGCGCGCGCCTTCCGGACGATCTCCGGTGCTATCGGCGTGGCGCCCTCAGCCAGCACGCTGATGCGCTCGCCGGTGACAGGATGCCGGTAGACCGCGTCCTCGCCAGTGACGGCCCCCTGCGCCACGCTCACCTGCCATCCCTCGTACACCGGGTGCCAGATCATCTTCGAGATGGTGGACGCTTGCCACTCCCCGCCGCCAGGCGACGGGATCGGAGACCGCCCGGAGTTGAGTGCGCGCCCCAGCATGCGGGCGGGCACGCCCAAGGCGACGGACTCGAAGACGTGCTCCACGTAGCGCCATGTGTCCGCACTGTTCTTGAGCTTCCGAGTGTCCGGCCCGTCCAGCTCAAAGCCGTAGGGCAGCCTGCCGAGCCACTTCCCCGCATTGCGTTGCGTGGCCTTGGTGGCGGTCAGGTTGAAGCTCAGACGCTGCGAGAACTCGCGCGCCTGCTCGGCCCTGTCGATGATCCACCGCCGATCGCGCTCGATCGAGCTGTCCAGACCCTCGTAGTCGAAGATCACCCTGGCCTTGCCGAGGATGGGCACGATCTCGTCCGCCCCCTTGCGGGTGAAGCGGTCCAGGAACGCGCACCACAAGATCGGCACCTCTCCGGCCAGCACCGCGGACACAGCCTTGTCGAACTCGGGCCGCGTCACGTCCGACCACGCCGACAGGTTGTCCACCCAGACTTCCCGGACCCTCTTCCCGTTCTTGGCCGCCCACGCGCGGCCCAGTTCCTCCTGGGTCTGCACGGACAGAAGATCGCGCGGGTCCTCCGTGCGGATCTTCTTGGACTTGCGCAGGTAGAGGTCGACCTCTTCCATGTCGGGCATCGGGGCTGTGCGGTGCATTGGTCGAGTCTCCCATATCGAACAAACGGGCAGGTCAGGCAGCATGCCTGGCTGTCTACTCGACTGACCAGTACGACCTCGGGATGGAGTACGTCGGCTACGTCGAGCCGGACGGCTACGACCGGGTGGTGTTCCGCGGCGACCCGGCCACCCGCGAGTTCATCGCGTTCTGGCTGTCCGGCGGCCGGGTGCTCGCGGGGATGAACGTCAACGTCTGGGACGTCACCGACCCGATCCGCGAACTGGTCCGCTCGGGGCGGGTGGTGGACGCCGGGGCGCTGGCCGACCCGGACGTGCCGCTCGACGCGCTGTAGCCGGCGGGCCGCGGTCGGCGGTCGGCGGGAGGTGCTCGGCGCGCCGTCGCGGGCTCAGCCCACCGGGACGCCGGGGTTCACCAGGCCCCGGCCCCCGGTGACGGTGTTGCCCGCGCCGATGGTGACCTTGCACCTCGCCGCGTCGTAGCCGGTCACGTCGATCGCGTACCGGTCCGGGCCGGTGGCGCCGGTGAGGTCGGAGCGGTTGCCCCGGAAGACGGTGCCGCAGCCCCAGCCGGGCTGCACGCTGTGGGTCTGGTAGCCGTCGTCGGTGGTGCGGCGGCCGGTGTTGTTCTCGATGACGTAGTCGTTGCCCTTCACGTCGACCCAGGAGTCGTCGTAGTTGCGCCCGGTGAGGCCGTCGCCGTCGAAGGTGTTGCCGGAGACCAGGCCGCCGGTGGTGCCCTCCTTGAGGTCGACGTTCTCGCCGCCGATGTTCGGGCCGAAGGTGTTTCCGGTGATCCGCACGTGGTCGCTGTGGTCGGAGAGGGTGTTGGCGGTGCCGACGTAGACGCCCTCGCCCTTGCCGTCCCGGCTCAGGCCGGTGTCGTGGACGCGCGAGTCGCGCAGCGTGCCGTACGCACTGGAGTTGCGGAAGTGCACGCCCTCCATGGTGGTGTGGTGGACCGTCACGCCGTCCAGCACCACGTGGTTCGCGGCGTCGGCCATGATGCCCTTCTGGGCGCCGGTGACGGTCAGCCCCTGGACGGTCCAGTAGCTCGCTCCGTCGAGGTGCAGGCCGTAGCCGCCGCCGGTGGGGGTGGTGAGGACGGCCTTCGCGGAGCCGACGAGGGTGATCCGGGCGGTGGCGGTACCGGCGACGGTGGCCTTGAAGTTGCCGGAGTAGGTGCCGTCGGCGAGTTGGATGGTCCGGCCGGGCACGGCGGCCGCGAGGGCGCTCCGGAGCTGTTCGGCGGTGCTGACCCTGACCACCGCCGTCGGCGTGGCGGCGTCGGCGGCCACGGCCGCGGGGGCGGCGCCGCCGAGGGCGAGGACGGCGAGCGCGGCGAGGACGGCGGGGACGGCGGGGCGCTTGGTCACGGACGGTGCTCCTTGCGGTGGTCGGGGCCGGCCGGGGCGACGGGGGCCGGTGGTGACAGGAACATGCCGTCGCCCAGGGTGGACTGGACCATTCCGGGGCGTCAAGAGCGCCTCGTCCGCGTGATACTGGAGCCCGGGGCGGGTTCGCGGACAGGGAGGCGGCGATGGGCGGTACGGCCGGGTTCGCCGTGGTGGTGTTCGGCGCGCTGGGCGGCGTGGTCGCCTACCTCGCCGGGGCGGTCGGCCTGCGCGACCTGCGGCGGCTGCGCCGGGTCGGCGTCCCGGTGCGGGCGCTGGTGCGCGAGCGCGCCCTGGCCCCGGAGGACCGCACCCTGCCGCCGCGGCCGCTGCTCCAGTTCGAGACCGCGGACGGCCGGGTGGTCGAGGTCTTCTCCCCCGTCCCCTCCACCGCCCGCCATCCGCTGCCGGACGGCGGCTTCGTCCCGGTCCGCTACGACCCGGCGGACCCTCGGCAGGTGCTGGTGGACGGGCGGGAGCGCGCGGGGCTGGAGTACGGGTTCCTCGCGCTCGGCGTGCTGGCGGTGCTCGGAGCGATCGCGCTCGGCGCCGCAGTGCTCTGAGCGGCCGCGCCGGTCACCACGGCGAGCGGGCCGTCGGGGACGGTGACGTGGATCGCCCCGGCGGTCCGCCCCCTCGGCGGCGCCTCAGCCCCGCAGGGCTTCGACCAGGCGCCGGGCCCGGGTGTCCTCCTCCAGCAGCGCCCGCACCAACCGGTCACCGCCCTCGCCCTCGGCCTCGGCCAGGTAGGCCTCGACCGCGCGCGGGTCGGCGGGCAGCGTCACCTCGCCGGAGCCGAGCGCGGCGTGCGCCCGGGCGTAGTCGAGGCCGAGCCCGGCGAGCAGCTCGCCGGCGCCGAACCCCTCCGCCGCTCCCGGTTCGTGGCGGGCCACTTCGCGCACCGCCAGCAGGGCCAGCAGGACGTGCTCGGTGCCGGGCGTACGGCGCCCGAGGCGCTCCGCCTGGGCGTCTGCCTCCAGCCGGATCCAGGCCGCCGGACCGGACGGGCCCGACCGCAGCAGGCGCTTCCAGCGCGGGGCCCCCCGGGTGCGGCGGGCCAGCAGCGCCTCCCGGGTGGGTCGCAGCAGCGGGTCCAGCCCGCCACCCGGCTGCCCGGCGGCGTCCAGCCGGTCCAGGACGGCCTGCGGGGCGACACCGGCCGCGCGCAGCAGTTCGGCGGCGCGGGTCGGCCGGTCGTCCTCGTCGGCGAGCAGGGCGCGCAGCAGCTGGGCGGCGGTACAGGCCGGACCGCCGTCCCGGCGGGCGTGCCCGGTCGCGGCGGTGAGCGCCCGGGCGGCGGCCTCGCTCAGCAGCCGCCCGTCCTCGTCGGCGGTGCCGAGCACCTCGCGGGCGGGGACGGCGGCGGGACCGTCGTCGGCCGTCCAGCGCCCCTCGCGCTCCCGGAGCAGGGCGCGCAGGGTGTCCGCACCCGCCCCGGCGGCGGCGAGGGCGTGGCCGGCGGGGCCGGTCTCCCCGGCCACGGCGAGCAGGAGGTGTTCCGTCCCGAGCCGCCCGGCCCCCGGCCCGCCGAGCGCGTGCCAGTCCGGCTCCAGCATGGTCGTCTCCATCGGCCCCTCCCACGGCTGCGGCTTTACTGGAACCATACGCCCGCTTTTCCTTCTCTTTAGAGTTTCCCGCACATCGGGACCGCGTCCGGGCGGCTCGGACGCGGAACCCGACCGGACCCGGCGGACGGACGCGGAAGACCGGACACCGCACCGTCGTTACCACCTGGTGCCACCGTGAGGACCACACCGCGAGAAGGGGTGAGCACCGTGGCCGACACCCGCCCCGGGCCGGGCCGGGGCCCGGGGGCGCAGGCGCCGCTGGACGCCTGCTCCCGGATCGTCACCTCCGTCGCCGCCGCGCCGACCCCCTCGGTCGCCGCGCCGGATGACCCCGGCGCGGGCGGGGCGGCTGGTTCAGCACCTCACTCGGCTCGGTGGTGGTCTTCACCGAGGACGGGTCGCCCGGCTCCGCCGACCGCGCCGGGCGGCACGAGGGCGAACCTGCTGCTCACCGCCGCCGGCGGGCCGGTGGGCAGCGCCCAGGCCTCCATCGGCTGATGCGGGGCCGAGCTGCCCGCCGAGGACTGACCCCGGAGCCGGCGCCGGGGTGCGCCCTACCCGCGGGCCCCGCGCCGCATCACCCAGAGCGCCGGCCCGTCCTCCGGCAGCCTGACCTCCTCCAACACCTCGAACCCGAAGTGCCGGTAGACCGCGAGGTTCGCCTCCTTGGAGGACTCCAGGTAGACCGGCAGCCCCTGCGCGTCGGCCTTGGCCAGCCCGGAGCGCAGCAGTGCGGCGCCCTGCCCCCGGCCCTGGGCCGCCGGGTCGGTGCCGATGACCGCCAGGTACCAGTGCGGCTCCTGCGGCACGTTCGCGGCGGCCGCTTCGACGGAGCGCTGGAACGGCTCGGCCCGGTCACCGAGGAGCGCCGCCAGTTCCCCGAGTGTCTGCGCGTCCGGAACGGCCTTGTCCTGCGCCTGCGGCGGCATCCATAAGGCGGCGGCGTCCGCGGTCCGCTCGCACACCCCGTGCCGGACGTACTGCCGGGTGAACAGTGTGGTGAAGTAACCGTCCAGCCCCGCCGGCCGGGTGGCCGGGTCGGGGAAGAGCCAGCACATCGCCGGGTCGTCGGCGAAG
The DNA here is from genome assembly GCF_044756065.1 of Kitasatospora sp. NPDC092039. NCBI lineage: Bacteria > Bacillati > Actinomycetota > Actinomycetes > Kitasatosporales > Streptomycetaceae > Kitasatospora > Kitasatospora sp. NPDC092039. Next base: position 189,571 of record NZ_JBIVSD010000011.1, read on the forward strand.
GCGAGGGCCAGGGATCGGCTGACTGACGACGCGTCATCGAGCGTGGCGGCCTGCGGCACGTTGGTCATCTGCATACGGACATCCTGCGTGCCCTTTATCTCCGGCACGGCGGCGAGGGCCGGTTGACGAGCGGGGCGGACGAGCGGACGGACGAACCGGCGGACGAACGGGGTGACGGATAAATCGTTGGCACCCGCGCGACCGCCGTGGTTACGCTGACCCCGTTCCGTACCGGTCGACGACCCGGGCCGCGTGCCCGATCGAGAGGGTGTCTTGATGTCCCGCCTTGCGCCGAGTGCGCCTCGCCACGCCGCCTGACGGCCACTGCCTGACGAACCGTCGAGGCCACTCGGCCTGCTCTTGCTGCCATCGCACGAACCCCCCAGCAAGGAGCACCCCGGGTGTCCAGCACCTCCAGCACTCCCCCCGTCCTGAAGACCTCCACCTTCGCCTGCGCCTGGTGCGGTCTGACCGTCTCCACCTACGCCGCCGACGGCACGCGGCGCAACCACTGCCCGTCCTGCCTGCACTCCCGGCACGTCGTCGACCAGGTCGAGGGCGGTCCGAGCGACTGCCACGGCCGGATGTCGCCGATCGCCATCGCCGTGCTGCGCACCGGCGACTGGACGGTCGTCCACCGGTGCGTACGGTGCGACGAGCTGACGTCCACTCCGGTCTGCGCGGACGACAACCAGCTCGTCCTGATGCGGATGGCCGTCCGGCCGCTCGCCCAACCGCCGTTCCCGCTCGAAGCGTTCGGCACCCTCTGAACCGCGCACGGAGAGGAGGGAGCGGCGAACCATGCCACGACGCAAGAACACCGACGGCGGGGGCCGGCGGGAACGCCGCCCGCAGCGGCACAAGGACGTCCTGCACGGGCAGGGCGGCCATCGGGCGAACGCCTTCCGCTGCGTGGACTGCCGGCTGGACGTCCCGCTGGACGCCCCCGGCACGGCCCATCGCAACCACTGCCCGAACTGCCTGGCCAGTCGTCATGTCGACGGCCGGATACCGGGCGACCGGGCGGCCGGCTGCGGCGGCCGGATGGCGGTGCTGAGCCTGTCGGTCCGTGCCGACGGCGAGTGGATGATCATCCACCAGTGCCTGTCCTGCGGCGAGTTGAGCGCCAACCGGATCGCCGGGGACGACAACGCCCTGGCCCTGGTCCGCCTGGCCCTCAAACCGCTGCGGGACACCACCCTGGCCCACCGCACTTTGCTCACGCTGTAACCGCTCGATCCGCACGACCCGACCGGAGCGCGCGGGGTGGTCGCGGCGGGCCCGTCCGTAGAGGCAGGCCCGCCGTCCGAACCGGCGACCACCCCGCGCGCCCGGCCACCTGTCCCCACCGGTTCGCCCGGGGCTCCGGCTACCGGCCGGAGCCCCGGACTCTCGGCCCGGTCCGTCCGTACCGGCGGACCGTCCACCGGCGGACCGTTCACGGGGCGTCGCCTCAGCGCGGAGCGCGGCTCAGCGCGGGCTGCCGAAGCGCAGCGGCGACACCCCGGGGCCGGCCGAGTGCGTCCGCACCGCGAACTACCGCTCTACCGCTCCGCCACGAGGAGCCCTGGCAGCGGCCCGGCCGACAGGTGCCGGCGGGCGCGCCGCCGCGCCGACTCCAGCCGGTGCAGGTCGTGCAGCAGCTCGGGCGCCGGGACGGTCAGCACCGGGCAGCCCGCCCGTCGGGAGCAGTAGCCGGGCACCGAGCGCCGCAGCCGGCGGTGCAGCGGGCCGCCGCTCCGGCCGAGGACCAGCAGGTCGTCCGGCCGGTCGGCGACGTGCAGCAGGGCCGGGCCGGCCTCGCCGCGGATCACCACCGGGCGCAACGGGACGCCGGGGTCGGCTCCGCCGAAGGCCGCGTCGAGGGCGTCCCGCAGACGCTGTTCGGCGGCCTCCCGAACGGCGGCCAGCAGCGGCGGGCAGGGCGAGCGCCGGTAGCCGTGTTCGCCGCCGGGCGGCTCCCAGGCGAGCACCGGCACCAGGTCGGCGCCGCGGCTGCGGGCCTCGGCGAGGCCGCGGTGCAGCGCCGCCAGGCTTCCCAGCGATCCGCTGACCCCGACCACCACCCGGGGCGCCGCGCCGTCCGCGCGCCGCTCGTTGCCGTGCCGCCCGTCCGCGTGCCGCCCGTCCCCGCGCCGCCCGTCCGCGTGCCGCCCGTCCCCGCGCCGCCCGTCCGCGTGCCGCCCGTTGCCGTGCATGATCCGTCCTCGTGTGGTCGTGTCCTCCGTCGCTCCCCAGCCAACCGCCGTACCCGGGCTGACCTGCGTTCCTTGACGCCTTCCTGACGTTCCGGGCGGTGTTCCCAACGCCCTCCATACGCGGCCCGCCGGGTGTCCGGCCCGTCCGCGTGTCCCCCGTTCGGCCTACTCAGCAGGCGAAGATCACCGACGGATGGGTGGATGGAGACGGCCCGCCGGGATGCGGCATGCCCGACGGGCGGTTCGATGCCGAACTTTCTAGGGAGCACGGGCTTGTACTACAGCAGCGGCAACTACGAGGCGTTCGCCCGGCCGAGGAAGCCGGAGGGGGCCGACCGCAAGCGGGCGTGGTTCGTCGGGTCGGGGATCGCGGCCCTGGCCGGGGCGGCCTTCCTGGTCCGGGACGGCCAGGTGCCCGGCGAGCGGATCACCGTCCTGGAGCGGCTCAAGCTGGCCGGCGGCGCGCTGGACGGGATCGAGGTGCCCGAGAAGGGCTTCGTGGTCCGCGGCGGGCGCGAGCTGGAGGACCACATGGAGTGCCTGTGGGACCTCTTCCGTTCGGTGCCCTCGCTGGAGGTCGACGGCGCGTCCGTGCTGGACGAGTTCTACTGGCTGAACAAGGACGACCCCAACTTCTCGCTCCAGCGGGTCACCGAGCGCCGCGGCCAGGACGCCCGCACCGACGGCCGGTTCGCGCTCGACGACAAGGCGCAGAAGGACCTGGTCCGGGTCTTCCTCGCCACCCGGGAGGAGTTGGAGGGCAAGCGGATCGACGAGGTCTTCTCGCGGAATTTCCTGGACAGCGGCTTCTGGTTGTACTGGCGCACCATGTTCGCCTTCGAGGAATGGCACGGCGCGCTGGAGATGAAGCTCTACCTGCACCGCTTCGTCCACCACATCGGCGGCCTGCCGGACCTGTCCGCGCTGAAGTTCACCAAGTACAACCAGTACGAGTCCCTGGTCCTGCCGCTCACCCACTGGCTGATGGACCAGGGCGTGCGGTTCCGCTACGAGGTCGAGGTCACCGACATCGACTTCGACCTCGCCCCGGCCACCGCCGACTCCCCCGCCCGCAAGCAGGCCACCCGGATCCACTGGCGGGAGGTCGGCCGGGAGGGCGGGGTGGACCTCGGCCCGGACGACCTGGTGTTCACCACCATCGGCTCGCTCACCGAGAACTCCGACGACGGCGACCAGCACACCCCGGCCCGGCTGGACGAGGGCCCGGCCCCGGCCTGGGACCTGTGGCGCCGGATCGCCGCCAAGGACCCGGCGTTCGGCCGCCCCGAGGTGTTCTGCGGCAACATCGCCGAGAGCAAGTGGGAGTCGGCGACCGTCACCACCCTGGACGCGCGCATCCCGCACTACATCCGGAAGGTCGCCGGGCGCGACCCGTTCGGCGGCGGCGTGGTCACCGGCGGCATCGTCACCGCCCGGGACTCCTCCTGGTTGCTGAGCTGGACGGTCAACCGCCAGCCGCACTTCAAGAAGCAGCCCGCCGACCAGGTCGTGGCCTGGGTCTACTCGCTGTTCGTCGACCGCCCTGGCGACTTCGTGAAGAAGCCGATGCAGGAGTGCACCGGCGAGGAGATCACCCAGGAGTGGCTGTACCACCTGGGCGTGCCGGTCGAGGAGATCCCGGAGCTGGCCGCGCGGGCCGCCCGCTGCGTGCCGGTGATGATGCCGTACGTGACGTCCTTCTTCCTGCCCCGGCGCGCTGGCGACCGGCCGGACGTGGTGCCCGAGGGCGCCGTCAACTTCGCCTTCATCGGCCAGTTCGCGGAGACCACCCGGGACTGCGTCTTCACCACCGAGTACTCGGTGCGCACCGGCATGGAGGCCGCCTACCGGCTGCTCGACGTCGAGCGCGGCGTGCCGGAGGTGTTCAACTCCACCTACGACGTGCGCAAGCTGCTCGCCGCCACCACCCGGCTCCGGGACGGCGCCGAACTCGACCTGCCCGGGCCGGAGTTCCTGCGCAAGCGGCTGCTGCACCGGTTGGAGGCCACCGAGATCGGCGAGCTGATGCAGGAGTTCGGGCTGATCGGGGACGAGCGGGGGTAGCCGCCGCGCGCGGTGGAACGGGCGGGCGGGCGCCGGGGAGGGTGGCTTCAACGATGAATGGTGCTATCGTCAATAGCACCATGTTGCTGAAGCTGGACATCGGGGACACCCGACCACTGCACGAACAGGTCGCCGGAGCGATCAGACGCGCCGTCGCCGAGGGCGAGTGCGCCCCCGGCGACAAACTGCCCCCGGCCCGGGAGCTCTCCCGGGCCCTGGGGGTGAACGCCAACACCGTCCTGCGCGGGCTGCGCACGCTGCGCGACGAGGGGGTGCTGGAGTTCCGCCGGGGCCGCGGCATCACGATCGCGACCGGCGCCGACACCCGCTCCGAACTGGTGGAGCGGGTACGGCGGTTGGTCGAGGACGCGGCCCGGGACGGCTACAGCAGGAACGATCTCGTGGACATGATCAGGGGGATGTCGTGACGGACGAGGGAACGACGGAGCCGACGGCGGCGCAGCGGCGGGCACCACGCGGTGCCGTCTGGGCCGCGGCGGCCTGGTCGGTCGGCGTGCTGGCACTGCTGATCGCCCTGCCGCTGGTGGCGCGCCACCGGCTGCCGGACGAGCTGGCCACCCACTGGGACGGACGGAAGCCGAACGACTCGATGTCGCTGACGGCGGCCACACTCGTCCCGGCGGTGTTCTGGGCGGTCCTGGTGCTGACCGCGGTGGCCCTGCAGCGCTACCGGGCCGGTCGGCTGCCGGGGGCGGCGGCGGCCACGCTGGCGACCGGCGGGGTGCTGCTGACGGGGGCACAGGCCTCCATCGTGCACGCGAACCTGGACCGCACCCGCTGGCAGGACGCCGCACCGATGGGCGTCGAGGTGGTCCTCGTCCTGCTGGCCACCGGCCTCGCCGGGCTGTTGGTCTGGCTGGCGAGCCGCCGCTACGGCGGCCGGCCCGAGCCGCGCCCGGCGGCCGGGGCACCGGCGCTGGAGGTGCCGGCGGGCGAGCGGTTCGTCTGGCTGTCCCGGGCGGCCAACCCGTGGCTGCAACTGGCCGCGGCGGTGTTCGGACTGGCCGCGGCGGCGGGGCTGCTGGCCGTCGTGAGCGGGGTCTCCGACCTGGACTGGGCGCTGGTGCTGCCGTTCACCGTCGCCTCCCTCGCGTGCCTGGCCTGCTGCTCGGTGCGGGTACGGGTGACCGCCCGCGGCCTGACCGTCGGCTTCGGCCCGTTCGGCTGGCCGGCCCGCCACTGGTCCCCGGCCGACCTCGACTCCGCCCGCGCCGAGGAGCGCACCGCCGCGCAGACGGGCGGCTGGGGCTACCGGATCAACGGGCTCGGCACCACCGTGATGCTGCGCCGGGGCGTCTGCCTGGTGGTCCGCACCCGCCGGGGCACGGACTTCGCGGTCAGCGTCGACGACGCCGAGCGCGGGGCGGCCCTGCTCAACGCGCTGATCGCGCACACCCGGCAGCCCACCGGCTGAACCGTTTCGGCGGCAGGCGGCGGAGGCGGTCCGGCCGTGGTGGCCGCACCGCCTCCGCCGTCGTCAGGGCTCCCCCTCCGCGCCGCCGGTCCGCCGGTCCGGCCCCGTTCCGGGAGCGCCGGCCCGACCTGCCCGGGGCCGTCGGACCGGTACGGCCCGGGCAGCCGTGGTCGATGGTGGCCCTGGTTCTCCGGACGGTCACCGAGAACGTAAACCGCCCGGATCGGTGGTGCTTCGAACGCCGATCCGGGTACACAAGTCGACGGTCGCTCAGGTGTGTGGTGGCGCCCGTCCGCCCCGCCCCGCGCCGTCCCCTCGCGACCGGAGGACCAGCGGGCCCCGCGCCCGTGCGAAAGGCAAGGAGGCGTCCGTGCCCAACGACTCGCGCACGCAGCACTCCCCCGACGTCCGGCACAGCGCCCAGGACGTTCGGACCATCGCGATCCTGCGCCTCGGCGTCGGCCTGATCGGCATCCTGCTGCCGCCGGCCCTGCCGTTCGGCAACTGGCTGGCCGCCCAGGTGACGGGGCGCAGCACCGACGGCTTCTGGCCGGACTCGATGAGCGGCTCGTACTACACCGACACCCGGGACCTCTTCGTCGGCGGGCTGTGCGCCCTCGGGGTGTTCCTGATCTGCTACCGCTTCGACCGCCGGGACGACCGCTGGAGCACGGCCGCCGGGTTCTTCGCGCTCGGGGTCGCGCTGTGCCCGACGACCCCGGACGGCGCGTCCGGCGTCCAGCGGACCGTCGGGGTGCTCCACCTGGTCTTCGCCGGCCTGCTGTTCGTCATGCTGGCGCTGTTCTGCCTCTACTCCTTCCGCAATCCCCGCTCCGCCCAGTCGGCCCGGGTGGGCAGGGCCTACCTGGTGGCCGGGGTGGTGATCCTGGCCGCCCTGGCGCTCTCCCTCCTGGCCGGGGCGGCGGGCGTCGGCTCCGACTGGTCGGTGCGGCCGCTGTACCTGTCCGAATGGCTGGCGACCTGGGCCTTCGGCATCGCCTGGATCGGCGCCGCGCTCGAACTCGCGGCGCACGGCCGGGGCGACACCGACACCGCCGCCGTCCCCCGCCAGCCGGGCGCCGTCGTGCTCGAACCGAGCTCCCCGGAGGCACCGGCCTGAGACCCCGTCATCCCGCTGTTCCCGGCGACCGTTACCATGCGCACCGTGGACCGCCACCACGGCGGCCGGTGACGGATCGTCCGGGAACGGATGTCCAGGAGCGGGAGAACGAGCATGGCGAACGAGATCCGGACGGAGCACGGTCCGCGCGAGGACTACCCGTCGGTGGACCTGCGGATGGACGTTCCGCACTCCGCCCGGGTCTACGACTACCTCATCGGCGGCAAGACGAACTTCGAGGCGGACCGCACCGCCGCGCACGCCTCGGTGCAGGCCTGGCCGTCGCTGCCGATCTCGATGCGCACCACCCGCGAGTTCATGCAGCGCTCGGTGCGCCGGCTCGCCGAGGACTACGGCGTGCGGCAGTTCCTCGACATCGGCACCGGCATCCCGACCTCGCCGAACGTCCACGAGATCGCCCAGGCGGTCGCCCCCGGGGCCCGGGTCGCGTACGTGGACAACGACCCGATCGTGCTGACCCACGCGCGGGCCCTGATGGACAGCTCTCCCGAGGGCCGCACCTGTTACGTGGACGCCGACTTCCGCGACCCGGAGTCGATCATCGCCGACCCCCGGCTGCGCGAGGTGCTCGACCTCTCGCAGCCGGTGGCGCTGTCGCTGATCGCGATCGTCCACTTCGTGCTGGACGAGGACGACCCGCAGGGCATCGTGCGCCGCTTCATGGACGCACTGGCGCCCGGCAGCTTCCTCGCCCTGACGGTCTTCACCGGTGACACCGACCCGGTGGGCGTGGGCGGCGTCGGCCGCGAGTACAACGCGCGCGGCATCCCGCTCCAGATCCGGAACAAGGCCGAGACGGAGGCGTTCTTCGACGGCTACGAGCTGCTCGACCCGGGCGTCACGCTGGTGCACCACTGGCGCCCGGACGCCGGCGCCGCGCCCGTCCGCGACCAGGACATCGCGATGTACGCGGGCGTGGCGATCAAGCGCTGAGCGCCGACGCTTGGCGACCGACCGCCGAATCGTTTCTTCGACGGAATCGTTTCCGCTGCAGGTCGTTTCCGCGGCGGGCCCGGTCAGCCCGACGCCGAGACCGAGACCAGGCCCGCCTCGTACGCCAGGATGACCAGCTGCACCCGGTCCCGGGCGTCGAGCTTGGCCAGCAGCCGGGTCATGTAGGTCTTGACGGTCGCGACGCTGAGCACCAGCTCGGCGGCGATCTCGGCGTTGGACAGCCCCCGCCCGACCAAGGTGAGGATCTCCCGCTCGCGCCCGGTGATCGCCGCCAGCCGCCGCTCGACGGCGGCGGCCGGGCCCGGGGCGTTCGTCGGCGGGCGCCCCGCGACGAACGCCCCGATCAGCCGACGGGTGACGCCCGGGGCGATCAGCGCGTCCCCCGCGGCGACCACCCGCACCGCGCCGAGGATGTCGTCCAGCGCCATGTCCTTGACCAGGAAGCCGGACGCCCCCGCGTGCAGCGCCGCGTACACGTGCTCGTCCTCGTCGAAGGTGGTGAGCACCACCACCCTGGTCGGCCCGCCCTCGGCGGTCACCAGCCTGGTCGCCTCGATGCCGTCCATGCCGGGCATCCGGATGTCCATCACCACGACGTCCGGCCGCAGTTCGGCGGCCAGCCGGACGGCCTCCACCCCGGTGCCCGCCTCGCCGACCACCTCGACGTCCGGCGTCTCCGCGATCACCATCTCCAGCGCGGCGCGCACCAGCGGCTGGTCGTCGGCCAGCACCACCCGGATCACGCCGCCACCTCCCCGCCCGACGCGGACGGGCCCGGCACCGGCAGCCGGGCGGCCACCCGGAAGCCGCCCCCGGGCAGCGGCCCGGCCTCGAACTCGCCGCGCAGCAGGGCGACCCGCTCCCGCAGCCCCGCCAGCCCGAACCCGGCGCCGGGCCCGTGGCCCCGGCCCCGCCCCCGGTCGGTGACCTCGACGGACAGCTCCCCCGCCGTACGGTGGTCCACCGCGACCACGCAGGTGCCGACGTCCGCGTGCCGCACCACGTTGGTGACCGACTCCTGGACGATCCGGAAGGCCGCGAGGTCCACCTCCGGCGGCAGCGGCCCCGGTTCGCCGTGCCGCCGCACCTCCACCCGCACCCCCGCGGCCGTGGTCGCCCCGGCCAGCCGGTCGAGGTCGGCCAGGCCCTGCGGAACCGTGGCCGAGGCCTCGCCGTCGGCCCGGCGCAGCACGACCAGCATCCGGCGCAGCGCGGCCAGGGTGTCCCGTCCGGCGGCCTCGATCTCGCCCAGCGCCTGCTCGGCCCGCTCCGGCCGACGGCCGATCACCCGGCGGGCCGCGCCGGCCTGGAGGGCGACGACGCCCAGGCCGTGCGCGACGGTGTCGTGCATCTCGCGGGCGATCCGCAGCCGTTCGGCGGTGACCGCCTCCTCGGCCGCGCGGGCGCTGAGCGCCGTGGCGTGCTCCCGGTTCTGCCGTGCCGAGCGGCCGACCAGCCAGGCGACCAGCGCGAGCAGTGCGGCGCCGTCGGCCGAGCCGATGTGGGTGCCGGTGAAGACGCCCACCGTGCTGCCGCGCACCAGGCCGATGTGCAGCACCAGGAAGAGCATGACCAGCGCGAACGCGGCCCGGGAGCTGCGCCGCGGCCGGGTCGCGGTGATCAGGCAGAGCGCGGCGTCCACCGCGAGCAGCGCGCCGGGCGGCACCTGGGCGCCGGCGGCCCAGCCGTCCGTCTCGGTGAACGCGGCGACCAGCAGCAGGGCGACGGAGAGCACCGGCAGCCGTCGCACCAGCGCCGCGCCCGCGAAGGCCACCACCGTGTCGGCCAGGGTGAACGCCCAGCCGCCGTGCGCGGCGGCGCCGGGGTGCTGCGCGGCGGCTCCGCCGAGCAGGACGGCCGGGTAGCCGGCGGCCACGCACCAGGCGAGGCCGACCCAGGCCTCGGGCGGGACGCGCCGGAGCAGTGGCGGGGAGGGGGTCGAGGGCATGGTTCGAGATCGTAACGGCGCTCCTCGGCGCCGTCATCCGACCGTGGTTGTACGGCCGTGGGTGACCTGCGGTGTCGACACCGGTCCGATGCGGCCGCCCGGCTCCTCCGGGCACCGTGGGGTCCATGATCGAAGTCACCGAGCTGACGAAGCGCTACGGCCGGGGCCACCGCGTCCGCACCGCCGTTGACCGCCTCTCCTTCACCGTCCGGCCCGGCCGGGTCACCGGCTTCCTCGGCCCCAACGGCGCCGGCAAGTCCACCACCCTGCGGCTGGTCCTGGGCCTCGACTCCCCCACCGGGGGCACCGTCACCGTCGACGGGCGCCCCTTCCGCGACCGCCCCCGCGGACTGCGGCACGCCGGCGCGCTGCTCGACGCGGGCGACGCGCACGGCGGGCGCACCGGGCGGGCCCAGTTGCGGGCGCTGGCCCGCGCCAACGCGATCCCGTTCGCCCGGGTCGAGCAGGTGCTGCGGGAGGTCGGGCTGGCCGAGGCGGCCGGGCGCCGGATCCGCGGGTACTCGCTGGGCATGAGGCAGCGGCTGGGCATCGCCGGCGCGCTGCTCGGCGACCCGCCGGTGCTGCTGTTCGACGAGCCGCTGAACGGGCTGGACCCGGAGGGCGTGCTCTGGGTGCGCGGGCTGTTCCGGCGGCTCGCGGACGAGGGCCGCACGGTGTTCGTCTCCAGCCACATGATGGCGGAGATGGAGCACACCGCCGACCACCTGGTGGTGATCGGACGCGGCCGGCTGCTCGCCGACGAGAGCCTGACCGGGTTCGCCGCCCGGGCCGGCCGGGCCACCGTCACCGTCCGTGCCGCCGAACCCGACCGGCTGGCGGCCGTGTTGACGGCAGCGGGCGCGGCCGTCCGGCCCGGCCCGGACGGCGCCCTGGCGGTGAGCGGCCTGGACGCCGTCCGGATTAGCGAACTCGCCCTGGAAGAACGCCTGTTGCTGCACGCCCTGACCGACCGGGGCGCCTCCCTGGAGGAGGCGTTCATGAACCTGACCGCCGACAGCGTCGAGTACCCCGCCGGAGAGGCCCGATGAGCACCGTGACCCCGGCGTCCGCCGAACCCGCGCCCCGGTTCCGCGACCTGCTCGCCGCCGAGTGGCTCAAGTTCTGGTCGCTGCGCTCGATCCCGTGGGTGCTCGGGCTCAGCGCCCTGGCGATCGTCACCGCCAACCTCAAGTCCGCCCTGTACACCCGCGACCACTGGACGCCGGGTGACGGCGACCCGGCGGTCATGGCGCAGGTGGCGCTGAACGACGCGTTCAACCTCGCCTCCGCCGACATCCTGCTGCTGGTCGCGGGCGGCCTCGGCGCGATCGTCATCACGGGCGAGTACGCGAGCGGGCTGATCCGCACCACCCTGGCCGCCGTACCCGACCGCCGGGCGGTCCTCACCGCCAAGGCCTGCGTCCTGGCCGCCGTGCTGTTCGGCTACGGGTTGCTCACCGTCGGCGTCTCCTTCGGCGCGAGCCAGGCGATCCTGTCCGGGACCGGCATCGGACAGTCCCTCACCGATCCGACCGCGCTGCGGTACGTCGCGGCCGCGGTGCTGTTCGGCCCGGTCTGCGCGCTGGTCGGCCTCGGCCTCGGCACGCTGATCCGGCACGGCGCCGGCGCCGTGGCGGGCACCGTCGCGGTGCTGTTCTTCGTCCCGTCGCTGATCACCGAGCGCTACCGCTGGAGCGCCGACCTGCTGCACGCCCTGCCGCTGCCCGCCTGGCAGCGGCTGGCCCGGACCACCCTGGCCGGCCTGCGTCCGTCCGAGTACCCGGCCACCGTCACCGGCGCCTGGATCACCTTCGCGGTGTGGTCGCTGGCCTCGGTGGCCGTCGCGGCGGTCGCCGTCCACCGTCGGGACCACTGACCCGACCGCGGGCTCAGAACGCCGCGATGCTCCCCGGCGCCCGCTCGGCCCGGCTGAGCGCCCGCAGCACCGCCGCCCGGCCGTGCCGCCGGGCGGCCAGCCGGGTCAGCAGGCCGAACACCGACTCGGCGGCGCCCCAGGGGAGTTCGGGGCTCGGCACCCCGACACTGACCGCCAGGTCGTCGCCGTGGACGGCCAGCTCCATCGTCCGGGTGGCCAGCAGGTCGTCGAGGGTGAGCGACCACGGGCCCCAGAACGGCAGCCGCACCGGGCGGGTGCCGTCCGCCGCCGCCAGGTCGGCCGCGAGCTCCGGCAGCACGGCGGCGAGCCGGCGGTGCAGGGCGGCCGGCCCGTCCGCCGCGAGGGCGTCGCCGCCCTGCCGGATCCGCACGTTGAGGTCAGCGTCGGGCGGCGCGCCGACCCAGGCCGACCGGGCGTAGTGGTCCAGCAGACCGACCACCGGCTCCGTCGGCACGGCGGCGGCCAGCAGCTCCGGCACGCAGAAGACCTGGTAGGCCAGGTGCCCGGCCAGGCCGCCTACGCTCCACCGCTCCAGCGCGCTCGGCCGCTGCCAGGCCTGCGCCACCTCGGGGCGGCGCAGCAGGTCCTCGGCCGCGCCGGCGGCGGCCAGGAAGTCCGTTCGGGGGTCCGTCACGGCCCGTCCCCTACCCTCGGCCCGGCGGCCCGGAAACTCCCCCGGCCCGACGCCATGTCGGCGACCGCCACCAGCAGCGCCATCAGCACCAGGCCGGCCGCCACCGTCACCCCCAGCTGGAAGGCCAGCGCCCAGTCCGGGCGAGGGCCTGCGGCGTGGGCGAAGAACACCGAGCCGACGACGGCGATGCCCGCCGCCGAGCCGACCCGCTGCGCGGTCTGCAGCACCCCGCCCGCGCTGCCCGCCCGGGCCACCGGCACCTGCTGGAGGGTCAGCGTCTGGTTCGGGGCGATCACCAGTCCGCTGCCCGCCCCGGCGACCAGCAGCGGCAGCGCCGTCGTCCAGCCGACCCGGGGCCCCGACCACAGCTGCACCGCGAGCGCCGACGCCAGCAGTCCGGTCAGCACCATCACCAGCCCGGTCACCACCAGCCGCCGCCCCAGCCGGCTGACCAGGCGACCGCCCACCGCCGCGGACACCCCCGATCCCACCGCGAACGGCGTGATCGCCAGGCCCGCCGTCAGCGCCGAGTAGTGCAGGCCCGCCTGGAGGTAGAGCGTGAAGATGAAGAAGATCGCGGTGAACCCGGCGAAGTACACCAGCGACAGCAGCACCCCCGCCGCGTACGGGCGCACCGTGAACAGCGCCATGCTCACCAGCGGTTCGCGCCGCTGCCCGTAGTGCAGCTCCCAGCCGACGAAGGCGGCGAGCAGCACCGCCGCCAGCGGCAGCAGCAGCCAGCGCGTCGCGCCGTGCCACTGCTGCGCCTGGACGAACGGCAGCAGCAGCGCGACCGTCCCGGCGCCGAGCAGCAGCACGCCGACCGGGTCGAAGTCCCGGTGCCCGGCCCGCTGGGCGGCGGGCGGCGGCGCCGGGAGCAGCCGGTAGGCGATCGGCAGGGCGGCGACGCCGATCGGCAGGTTGACCAGGAACACCCAGCGCCAGCCGTCCTGCGGGCCCACCAGGTGGATCAGCAGCCCGCCGAGCAGCGGCCCGACGGCGGTGGACAGCCCGATGGTCGCGCCCAGGGCGCCGAAGGCCCGGCCGCGGTCGGGGCCCTGGAACAGCACCTGGATGAAGCCGGACACCTGCGGCACCAGCACCCCGCCGGCCGCGCCCTGGAACAACCGGGCCAGCACCAGCCACTCCTGGCTGCGGGCCGCCCCGGCGAGCGCGCTGGCCGCGGTGAACAGGGCGAGCCCGGCGAGGAAGACGGCCCGCCGGCTGCGCGCGTCGCCGAGCCGCCCGGCGGGCACCAGCACCAGGCCGAAGGCCAGCGAGTACCCGGTGATCACCCACTGCAGGCCGCTGTCGGACATGTGCAGTCCGTCCCGTACGGTCGGCAGGGCGACGTTGACGATGCTGACGTCCAGCAGGGTCATGAAGCCGGCGACCAGGCAGACCGCGAGCGCCCGCCAGCGCCGGGCGGCGGCCCGGCCGCCCACGGCGGTGGCGCCGGGGTGCGTCGGGTGCGCGGTGCCGCGCGGGGGGTCGGCGTTCATGGGGGCCTCTTCCCGGGGGCCGGGGCGTCCTGGCCCAGGGGGACCGTAGGCCGGCGTCGTCCGGCCATCGTCGCCCGGCCCACCCGGGGCCGCCACCCGGGCCGCCGACCGGGCCGCGACCGCCCGCTTCACCCGAACGGCCGAACCGGATCGCGACCGCCGTCCGCACCCCGGAGGCTGACGGCATGACCGTCGCCACCGAGACCGCGCCCTCCGCCCCGCCGGTGCTGGACGTCCGGCAGCGGAACGTCGTCTTCGCCACCATCGTGCTCGGCATGCTGCTGGCCGCCCTCGACCAGACCATCGTCGGCACCGCCCTGCCCACCATCGTCTCCGACCTCGGCGGGGCCGCCCACATGTCCTGGGTGGTGACCTCCTACCTGCTGGCCGAGACGGTGGCCACCGTGCTGGCCGGCAAGTTCGGCGACCTGTACGGGCGCAAGCTGCTGTTCCAGGTCTCGGCGATCGTCTTCGTCGGCGGCTCGTTCCTGTGCGGCCTGGCCACCGACATGACCCTGCTGATCGCCTGGCGGGCCGTGCAGGGCCTCGGCGCGGGCGGCCTGATGGTCACCTCCATGGCGCTGATCGCGGACGTCATCCCGCTGCGCGAGCGCGGCAAGTACCAGGGCGCGATCGGCGCGGTGTTCGGCGTGGCCACGGTGGTCGGGCCGCTGCTCGGCGGGCTGTTCACCGACCACCTGTCCTGGCGCTGGGCGTTCTACGTCAACGTGCCGATCGCGGTCGTGGTGGTCGCCGCGGCCGCCCGGACCATCCCCGCGGTCCGCTCGGCGACCCGCCCGGTCGTCGACTACCCGGGCATCGTGCTGGTCGCGGCCGGCGCGGGCGCGCTGATCCTGGCGACCAGTTGGGGCGGCAACCAGTACGCCTGGGGCTCCGGGGTGATCATCGGCCTGTTCGTCGGCGGCGCGCTGGCGCTCGGCCTGTTCTGCCGGGTGGAGACCCGGGCGGCCGAACCGATGCTGCCGATGCGGCTGTTCCGCAACCCGGTGTTCACGGTCTGCTCGGTGCTCAGCTTCATCGTCGGCTTCGCCATGCTCGGCGCGCTGACCTTCCTGCCGACCTTCCTCCAGTACGTGGACGGCGACTCCGCGACCGTCTCCGGCGTCCGGACGCTGCCCATGGTGATCGGGCTGCTGATCGCCTCGATCGGCAGCGGGAACGCCGTCAGCAAGACCGGACGGTACCGGCTGTTCCCGATCGTCGGCACCGCCGTGATGGCCCTCGGCCTCTACCTGCTCTCCCGGCTCGAACCCGGCACCGGCACCGCACTGGCCTCGCTCTACATGTTCGTGCTCGGCGCCGGCATCGGGCTGAGCATGCAGGTGCTCACCATCGCCGTGCAGAACACCGTCGACTACGCCGACCTCGGCACCGCCACCTCCGGCGTGACCTTCTTCCGCACCATCGGCAGCTCCTTCGGCACCGCGGTGTTCGGCACCATCTACGCCAACAGCCTGAAGACCGAGCTCACCGACGGAGTCGGCACCGCCGCCCGGCTCACCGGCGCCGACCCGGCCGTGCTCAGCCGCGCCGCCGAGAGCCCCCAGGGCCTGCACCGGCTGCCCGCCGACCAGGCCGCGCCGATCGTCCAGGCCTACTCCGACGCGCTGCACACCGTGTACCTGTGGACCATCCCGGTCGCCGTGGTCGGCTTCGTGGTGGCGCTCTTCCTCAAACAGGTGCAACTGCGCGACACCGCCCGGGCGGGCTCCACCGACATGGGCGAGGGCTTCGCCCAGCCGACCACCGCCGACTCCGACCCGCACCTGGAGTACGCGGTCTGCACGATCGTGCGCGGCGTCGACCTCGACACCGTCCGGTCGATCGTCTCCACCGCCGACACCCGGGTGGACCTCGCCGGGGCCTGGGCGCTGATGGAGGTGGCCGGCCACACCAAGGCCGTCGGCCACGCCTCGCTCGACCTCATCGCCGCCCGCAAACGGGTGCCGCCCGAGGTCCTGGAGCCGGTCTTCACCCGGCTGACCACCGAGGGCTACCTGCTCCGCGACGGCGACCGCCTCTCCCCCACCGAGGCCGGCACCCACGAGGTCCGCGCCCTCGCCCAGGCCTGGTCCGACTGGCTCAACGTCCGCCTCGACGCCGACGCCGGCCGCCCCCGCAGCCCCCGCCTCCGCGCCGCCGCCGACGCCATCGCCTGGCGCCTCCTCGTCGAGGACCTCACCAACGGCCTCCCCGCCCACGCCCGCCCGACGGAGGTGGCGAAGGTCTAGCCGGCTAGAGCCGGGTGGTGTCGAGGTCGAGGCCGAAGGGCGCCGGGAGGTGGACGGGGGTGCCGAAGGGATGCGGGCCGCTCTCGGCGGCGTAGCCGAGGCGGGTCGGCTCGCTGTACAGGGTGCAACTACGGTTCTGCCGGTCGACGAGGAGGTAGAGCGGAGCGCCGTACTGGCCGTACCGGCGGCGCTTGACGACGCGGTCGGTCTCCGCGTTGGAGGGTGAACTGACCTCGACGATCAGGAGGGTCTGATCGGGGAGCAGCGCGCCTTCGGTCTTCTCGGCGAGTTCGGCCGGCACGACGGCCAGATCCGGGATGTACCAGTTCTCGCTGCCGGGGAGGTCGAGGTCGCCGGACCCGGACACCAGGTCCAGCTGCTCCAGACGGGGAGTGATCTGGCGACGGACGATCTCGGCGGCGGACTCGTGCGCCCATGGCGAGGACATGGGGGTGATGACTCCCTCGATGATCTCGGTGCGGTCGCCCGCCGTATGCCGGCTCGCGTACTTCAGAGCCCTTTCGGGATCGCTGACGATGCTGTAGTCGCCAGGGACCCGGGGTGCTGTACTCACAACGCGTCTCCTTCCCTTCCCGATTGTCTCCCAGACCGTACGGCCGGCCGGCCGATTGACCGGGATTGGACGTGTCACGACCGTCTGTCCTCCGGGCCTGCCCCGATCGTGCCGGAGTCCGTCGTCAATGGCCGGCTTCGGCCGGGGCGGGGTGGCGGGAGGAGACGGTTATCACGGTGAGGCTGGCGAGGGCGAGGGCCGTCAGCACGCCGAGCATCACGGTGTAGGAGGCCAGCGGGGAGAGCGCCGCGAGCACGGCGGGCAGCAGGAAGCCCGAGTAGCAGAGCGCGTAGTAGACGCCGGTGATGCCGGCCAGGTCGTCGGGAGTGACGATGCGCTGGATCTCCAGCAGCCCGGAGACCACCCCGATGCCGTAGGCGGCGCCGAGGAGGACGGCGCCGGCCAGTCCGAGCAGCGGGGAGCGGACCGCCGCGTCGGCGGCGCAGACGGCCATACCGCAGGCCATCAGCGCCATGGAGACGATCACGCCGCGCGCCGAGGAGAGCGAGTCCAGGCGTTTGGCGAAGGGCTGGACGAGGGCGCCGGTACCGAGGGTGAGGACGGTCAGCAGGGTCGCGTAGGCGAGCGACCAGTCGCCGAGCCGGTCGCCGACCAGCTGCGGGGTCACCGCGTACGCGACGCCGGCCGAGCCGAACACCCACGGGGCCATCGGCAGGACCACCCGTACGAAGCGCCGGTGCCCGGCCGTCGGGACCTTGAGATCGGCCACGAGGCTGCGGACGGCGGCGGAGCGGGCCCGGGTCTCGACGGCCCTCGGGAGCAGGAACAGCGCGGGCAGGGTGACCAGCAGGTGGGCGAGGTACGGGCTGACCATCGGCCAGGGGCCCCACTGGGCGAGTACCCCGGCCACCCCCGCGCCGAGGCCGAAGCCGACGGTCAGGGCGAGGGAGG
The DNA here is from genome assembly GCF_044756065.1 of Kitasatospora sp. NPDC092039. Classification (NCBI taxonomy): domain Bacteria; kingdom Bacillati; phylum Actinomycetota; class Actinomycetes; order Kitasatosporales; family Streptomycetaceae; genus Kitasatospora; species Kitasatospora sp. NPDC092039. The sequence goes on from NZ_JBIVSD010000011.1 coordinate 207,082, forward strand.
CTCGGCGGGCGCCGGCGCCGGCGTCGGCGCCCGGGTCGTGCGGGGCCTGGGAGAGCTCCTTGACCCAGCTGGTGCCGACCGCCATCGCGATGCCGACGGCTGTGCCGGTGAGGAACCGCCCGGCGTAGATGGGGAGTTGACCGGCCGTGCCGGCGCACAGCACCCCGCTGGCGGCGAGCGAGGCGGCCACCGCGCCGATCATCAGCGGGCGGCGCCCGTAGCGGTCCGAGGCGGCGCCGCCGACCAGCAGTCCGGGGACCAGCCCGAGGACGTACGCCCCCAGGAAGGCGTCCACGGTGACCTCCGAGTAGCCGCCGAGGTGGCGGTACATCAGCAGCAGCGGGGTGAACTGGTTGCCGCCCCACCCGCAGCAGAGCATGGCCAGGGCCGCGACCAGCCACGGCCGTCCCCGGCCGGACGGTGCGACGGGACCGGCAGTCGGTGGCCGGGTGGCACTCATGGCGGTGCTGCTCCTTGTCGGATGGTCGGATGGTCGGTGCCGGCGGTCCGCCCGGGGTGTGCGCCCGCGCCTCGGGTGCGCGACGGGGCGGACTCAGCGGTCGGTGACGGCGCGGTGGGCGTCCAGATGGGTGCGCAGGGCGGCGGTGAATCCCTCGGCGTCGCGGGCCGCGATCCGCTCGACGAGCACGGTGTGCTCCTCGACCAGCGAGGCCAGCCGCTGCGGCTGCCGCTCCGGCCGCACCTGGAGCAGCTGGACGGCCATCCGGCGCTGGCGGTCGCGCAGCGTCCCGTAGAACCGCTCGGCGAGCTGGTTGCCGGAGGCCGTCACGATGCCTCGGTGGAAGGCCTCGTCGGCGTCGGCGAAGGCGCCGAGGTCGGCCCGGCGGGCGGGTTCGCGCTGCTGGTCGATCAGTTCGGACAGCTGCCGGACCAGCGCGTCGAGGTCGTCGGGACGGCGGGTGATCCGGCGGACGGCGGTGCTCTCCAGCGCCTCGCGCAGCTCCAGCACGTCCTCGGCCTCGCCGGGGCCGACCGGCACCACGACGGCTCCGCGCTTGGGGAACAGCTGGAGCAGCCCCTCGGCCTGCAGCCGCAGGAAGGCCTCCCGGACCGGCGTGCGGCTGATCGCGGCGCGCTCGGCGATCTCGCCCTCGCTGATCAGCGTGCCGCCGGGGAGGCCGCCGCCGAGGATGAGGTCCTTGGTCAGTTCGTACGCGCGGTCCGCGGCCGGGACGCGGGCGGGGGGCGGGGTGTCGGCCATGGGGCACACCGTAGCACCATAGATGCAAGCTTAGATGCAACACTCGGCCCGGACCGCCCAGCCGGATGCCGGGCCGGGGCCGGGACGGGCCGGAGCAACGGTTTCGGTACTGCTCAGCGCCGGAAGAATGCGCTTTCTCAGCCCCTCCGGCAGGACCGAGGATGGGCCGGGCCACCAGCTCTGTCGGGAGGAAGCCTTGTCCCCTGTGTCGCCGTACCCCGGCCCGCCGTACCCCGGGCCGCTGCACCCCGGCCCGCCGTACCCCGGGTCGCTGCACCCCGGGTCACCGGGCCCCGAGTCGCCGCAGCCCGAGTCACCGGCCCTGCCGCCCGTCGATCCGGGCCTGCTGCCGCTCACCGCCGAGTCCCGCCCCGAGGGCCTGTCCGTCGGCGGCGTGCTGCTGGACGAGCTGGCCCGCCGGTACGGCACGCCGCTGTTCGTCTACGACGAGGAGCACCTGCGCCGGCGCTGCCGCGAGGCGGTGGCCGCCTTCGGCCGGGGCAACGTCGCCTACGCCTCCAAGGCCTTCCTGTGCACCGCGATGGCCCGCCTCGCCGCCGAGGAGGGCCTGCTGCTGGACGTCGCCTCCGGCGGCGAGCTGCGCACCGCGCTGTACGCCGGGGTCGAGCCGGACCGGATCGTGCTGCACGGCAACAACAAGGACGAGGCCGAACTGCGCACCGCGCTGACCGTCGGTCTGCGCCACATCGTGGTGGACAGCTTCGACGAGCTGGACCGGATCGAGCGGCTGCACCGCGAGGAGGGCCTGCCCCCGGCCCGGGTCCAGCTGCGGGTGGCGCCGGGCGTCGCGGCCGGCGCCCACCAGGCCATCCGGACCGGCGGCCACGACTCCAAGTTCGGCTTCGGCCTGGCCGACGGCGCCGCCGCGGCCGCGGTGCGCCGGGCCGGGGCCTCCGCCGCCGTACGGCTGGAGGGCGTCCACGCCCACGTCGGCTCCCAGGTACTGGACCCGGCCGAGCTGGCCGACGGCGCCGCCGCGGTGGCCCGGTTCGCCGTCGAGCACGGACTGCGCCGGCTGACCGTCGGCGGCGGCCTGGGCGTCGCCTACCTGGGCGGCCAGAGCGCCCCCTCCTTCGCCGTCTGGGCCGAGCGGGTCGGCGCGGCGGTGCGCGGCGCCGGCTGGAGCGGCGCGGTGGGCGTCGAGCCCGGCCGCTCGATCGCCGCCCGGGCCGGGCTGACCCTCTACCGGGTCGGCACCGTCAAGCGGATCGAGGGCGTGCGCACCTACGTCAGCGTCGACGGCGGGATGAGCGACAACCTGCGCCCCGCGCTGTACGGCGCCCGCTACGAGGCCTTCCTGCCGCGCTGCCCCGGGGCTCCCCGGCCACGGCGCGCCCGGCTGGTCGGCAAGCACTGCGAGAGCGGCGACGTGATCATCGACGACGCCGCGCTCCCCGCCGACCTGCGGGTGGGCGACCTGCTGGCCACCCCGGTGACCGGCGCCTACGGCTACGCCATGGCGTCCAACTACAACAAGCTGCCGCGGCCCGCCGTGGTCTTCGTCCGGGACGGCGAGGCCCGCCCGGTCGTGCGCCGGGAGACCGAGCACGACCTGCTCCGGCTGGACGTGGCCGCCGCCGGCGCCGGGGAGCCGGCGGCCGCGCAGCGGGCTTACGCGTCCTGAGGCCCCTGCGGTGGAGCGGCGTCGCGAACCCCGCCGGGGCCACGACACAGGCCGTAACCTGGGCCGATGCTGAACAGCGCCCGACTGCTCGTCCTCCTGGAGATCGCCCGCCGGGGCACCATCGTGGCCGCGGCGCAGGCGCTGCACCTGAGCCCGTCCGCCATCTCGCACCAACTCGCCCGTCTGGAGCAGGAGCTGGGTGTCGCGCTGGTGGAACGGGCGCCGCAGTCCCTGCGCCTGACGCCCGCGGGGATCCGGCTGGCCGAGCACGCCCAGGCGATCGCCGACCTGATGGCCGTCGCCCAGGACGACCTGCGGGCGCACGCCCAGGGTGCGGCCGGCGTGCTGCGGATCGGCTTCTTCGCCTCCGCGGGGCTGGACCTGCTGCCCCGGGCGCTGGCCTCGTTCGCCGCCGGGAACCCGCAGGTGGAGCTGGAGCTCATCATGGGCCAGCCGCACGAACTCGTCCCGGACCTGGAGGCGGGCCGGCTGGACGCGGCCGTGGTCTTCGAGCACCCGCTGGACCCGTGGTGCCGCCGGGCGGCGGTGGACGTGCGGATGTACTTCGAGGAGCCGCAGCTGGTCGTGGTGCCGCTTCGGCACCGGCTCGGGCGGCGCTCGGTGGTGCGGCTGGCCGAGCTGGAGGGCGAGAGCTGGATCGGCACCCACGGCGGCAGCACCGGTGAGCCGGTGCTCGAACGCGCCTGCGCGGCCGAGGGGTTCCGCCCCCGGGTGCGCTGCCGCAGCGACCACTACCAGGTGACCATCAACCTCGCGCGGGCCGGCATGGGCGTCGCGCTGATCCCGGCGCTCGGCCTGGCCGACAGCGCCGGGGTGCACGTGTGCCGACTGGACCACCCGCAGCTGCACCGCCGGATCGGGGTGGCCACCCGGGCCACCAACCGCAACCCGGTGCTGCGCGCCTTCCTCGCCGAACTCGGCGCCGCGGCCGGGGAGATCAGGTCGCTGCTCGACATGCGGTGGGCCTGATCCCCCCGGCTCGGCTCCTTCCCCGCTCGCGCCCCGCCCGGCCCGAGGGACCCGCCCGGCCCGTGGCCGGCCGGTCCGAGGGCCCGGTCCGGACCGGCTCCCGGCGGCGACCGGTCAGTCCCGGGCGGGCCGCTGCGCCCAGGCCGCGAGGGCCAGGCCGACGTCCCGGATGGCGTGCACGGCGGCCCGTTCGGTGCTCGGCCCGAGCGCCACGTCCCAGTGCGCGACGACCGCGTAGGCCACCCGCCGGGCGCCCACGACGACGCCCGCGTCGGCCCGCACCCCGGTGTCCGTCCCGGTCTTGTTGGCCACCAGCAGGCGGCCGGGCAGCGGCTCGGGGAAGCCGGGCGCGTACGGGTCGTGGTCGATCAGGGCGGGTACCAGGCCGTGGTCGGTGTTGGCGCGCATCCAGCCGAGCAGCCGGGCCGAGGCCGCCGGGGAGGCCATGGTGCCCCGGACCGCGAGGGCCACCAGGCGGGCCAGGCCGCGGGCGGTGCCGGTGGCGAAGACCGGCGGGACGTCGGGCCCGCGCTCGTCGCGCACCCGGTCGTGCAGGGTGAGCCGGTCCAGGCCGAGCCCGGCCGCCAGCCGCGCGGTGGCCGGCAGGCCGACCAGCCGCAGCAGCGCGTTGGTGGCGGTGTTGTCGCTGACCGCGGCGGTCAGCCAGGCCAGGTCCTCCACCGTCCAGCCGGGGCGGCTCAGCCGGCCGAGCAGGCCGGTGCCGCCGGTGACGTCCTCGGGGAGGATCTCCACCGGCTGCCCGGCCGTCAGTTCTCCGGTGTCCAGCCGGCGGGCGACCTCGGCCAGCAGCAGCAGCTTGGAGGCGCTGGCGACGGGCAGCACGACGGTGTCGTCCACCCCGACCGCGCCGCCGACCGCTTCGCCTCCGTCAGGGGCGTCCACGTCGACGGCGGCCACCGCGAGGGTCAGCGGGAGCGCCGCCGAGCTGCGCGCGGCGGCGGCGACCTGGGCGAGGCTCATCGGACCCGCACCACCTCTCCGGCCCGGTCGGCGGTCGGCCGGCCGTCGCGCACCGCGACCCGCCCGGCCACCACCACGGTCTCCACGCCCACCGGCGGCAGCAGCGGCTGCTCGAAGGTCGCGCCGTCCAGGACCGCCGCCGGGTCCAGCACCACCAGGTCCGCGACGGCGCCGTCCCGGACCACGCCGCGCCCGGCCAGCCGGAAGCGCTCGGCGGGCAGACCGGTCATCTTGCGCACCGCCGACTCCAGCGACAGCAGCCCGTGCCCACGCCCGTAGTGGCCGAGCACCCGGGCGAAGCTGCCCGCCCAACGGGGGTGCGGGCGGCCGGGTTTGGGCACCCCGTCCGAGCCGATCATCGACAGCGGACTGGCCAGCACCCGGCGGACGTCGTCCTCGCGCATCGAGTGGCTGATGATGGTGACCTCCCCCCGCGCCTCCAGCAGCAGGTCGCAGACGTAGTCCACCGGGTCGGTACCGGCCTCGGCGGCCAGGTCGGCGATCCGGCGGCCCTCGACCGCGCGGCGGGCCGGGGCGGCGGCCACCGAGATCAGGTCCCAGCCGCCGTTGCCGACGGTGTTCTCCCAGCCCTCGACGCCGTGGGCGATGTCCGCCCGGATCCGGTCCCGCACCTCCCGGCCGCGCAGCCGCTCCAGCAGGGCGGCCGGCCCGCCCTCGCTGGTCCACGGCGGCAGCATCGCGTGCAGCACCGTGCTGCCGGCGGTGTACGGGTAGACGTCGCAGAGCACGTCCACGCCCTCGGCCCGGGCCCGTTCCAGGCGCGGCAGGGTGCGCAGGGTGGCACCCCAGGCGTGCCGCCCGGCGGTCTTGTGGTGGGAGACCTGGAGCGCGGCGCCGGAGCGCGCCGCGATCTCCAGCGCCTCCTCCAGGGCCTTCTCCACCTGGGACATCTCGTCGCGCAGGTGCGTCACGTACGGCTTGCCGTGCCGCGCGGCGACCTTCGCCAGGGCCACGATCTCCTCGGTGCCGGCGTAGACCCCGGGCGGGTAGATCAGGCCGGTGGAGAGTCCGGCCGCGCCCTGGGCCAGCGCCCGGTCGAGCAGCCCGCACATGGCGGCCAGCTCCTCGGCGGTGGGCGGGCGGTCCTCGAAGCCCATCACCCCGGCGCGCAGCGTGCCGTGGCCGACCAGCGAGGCGATGTGGTTGCGGCGCAGTTCGGGCCGCTGGCCGGCGGCGAAGGCGTCGAAGTCCTCGGCGGGCAGCACCGGCCCGAGGCCGAAGGAGACCCGCAGGTGCCCGGCCAGTTCGGGCAGCCGCCCGGGCAGCGCGGGGAACAGGCTGATCCCGCAGTTGCCGCTGATCTCGGTGGTGACGCCCTGGAGCAGCGGGGCGAGCCGCAATTCGTCCAGGGCGTCGTCGTCGGGATGGCCGCCGCCGAAGCGGGCGGCGAGCGCGTCCGAGTGGGTGTGGACGTCGATGAAGCCGGGGGTGACGACCCGTCCGGTGACGTCCAGGGTCTCGGTCGCGGCCACCGCGGTGCCCGGTGGCAGGACGGTGACCCGGCCGGCGGTGACGGCGAGGTCGGCCGGGCGGGCGGGCGCCCCGGTGCCGTCCACCAGGGCGGCGCCGCGCAGCAGCAGGTCGGCCGGGGTCGTGGTCACGTCCGCTCCCATCAGTCCCATGGTTCCCATCAGAGCACCGTCGAGAGGAAGGCCCGGGTGCGGTCGTGCCGCGGGGCGGTGAAGAACTCGGCCGGGCGGCCCGCCTCCACGACGGCGCCCCGGTCCATGAACACGACCCGGTCGGCGACCTCGCGGGCGAACCCCATCTCGTGGGTGACGACGATCATCGTCATGCCGCTGCGGGCGAGGTCGCGCATCACCCCGAGCACCTCGCCGACCAGCTCCGGGTCGAGCGCGGAGGTGGGCTCGTCGAAGAGCATCAGGGTCGGTTCCATGGCCAGCGCCCGGGCGATCGCCACCCGCTGCTGCTGACCGCCGGAGAGCTGGCCCGGGTAGTGGTCGGCGCGGTCGGCCAGGCCGACCCGGGCGAGCAGTTCGCGGGCCTGCCGCTCGGCCTCCGCACGCGGGCGGCCCTTGACCGCGACCGGGCCCTCCATCACGTTCTGCAGCGCGGTGCGGTGCGGGAAGAGGTGGAAGCGCTGGAAGACCATGCCGATCCGCTCGCGCTGGTGGCGGATGTCGCGCGGCCGGCGCTCGCGCAGCCCGCTGCCGGAAGCGCCGTGCGGCTCGTAGCCGACGAGTTCGCCGTCCACCTCGATCCGCCCGGCGTCGATCTTCTCCAGGTGGTTGAAGCAGCGCAGCAGGGTGGACTTTCCGGAGCCGGAGGGGCCGATCACGCAGAGCACCTCCCCCGCCCGGACCTCCAGGTCGATGCCGCGCAGCACCTCCAGGTCCCCGAAGTGCTTGCGCACCCTCCGGGCCGACAGGACCACCTCGGCGGCCGGCTTCTCCAGGTCCGCGCTCTTCACTCGCCCTCCCCCTTCCGTACGCGCTTGCGCGCTCCGCCGCGCCCCGGGCGCAGGTTGGCCAGTACCCGGCGGTGCAGCGCCGGCGGGGCGCCGGCCGGGTTGAACTTCCGTTCCACCGCGTGCTGGGCGACGCTCGCGATCGTGGTGAGCACCAGGTACCAGACGGACGCGACGATCAGCAGCGCGATCACCTCGAAGTTGGCGAGGTAGAGGTGCTGCGAGACGGTCATCAGGTCGGCGCCGGCGATGACCGAGACCAGCGAGGTGGTCTTCAGCATCGAGATGAACTGGTTGCCGAACGGCGGGATGATCACCCGCATCGCCTGCGGCAGCACCACCCGGGTGAGGATCTGCCGGTTGGACATGCCCAGCGAGGCGCCCGCCTCGCGCTGCCCGGGGTCGACGCTCTGGATGCCGGCCCGGACGATCTCGGACATGTAGGCGCCCTCGTTGATCGACAGGCCGAGCAGTGCCGCCACGAAGCCGGTGATCAGGGTGTTGGACTGCCAGCTGACCAGCTTGGGCCCGTCGAACGGGATGCCGATGCTGATCTCCGGGAAGAGCAGCGCCAGGTTGAACCAGAAGATCAGCTGGACCAGCAGCGGGGTACCGCGGAAGAACCAGGTGTACGCCCCGGCGGTGGTCCGCAGCACCGGGCTGTCGGACAGCTGCATCACCGCGGCCACCACGCCGATGACGATGCCCACCACCTGGGAGATCAGGGTAAGTTGGACCGTCACCCAGAGCCCTTCCAGGATCACGCCGTCGAACTGGTACCTGGCGACGATGTCCCAGTGCAGGTTGGGGTTGACGATGACGGTCCAGGCCAGCCAGACGGCGGTGAAGGCGGCCGCCAGCACGGCGAACCAGCGCGCCGGGCGGGGCCGGCCGGTCACCTCGAAGGCCAGGTCGTCCTCGGCGGCCGCCGCCACGGCGGCCTCCGGGCCGGCGGGCTTCAGGAGGTCGGCGGGCTTCAGGGGGTCGGCGGGCTTCAGGAGGTCGGCGGGCTTCAGGGGGTCGGCGGGCTTCGCGGGGTCTCTCATGTCGGTGCTCATCTCGTCGGTGCCGCCGTTCTCACTGCGCCGCGTTGACGGTGGCGCGCTCCACCGCGCTGCCGCCGACCTGGTAGGTGTCCAGGACCTTGCGGTACTCGCCGCTCTCGATCAGCTCCTGGAGCGCCTTCCGCACCGCGTCGCGCAGCCCGGAGTCCTTCTTCGCCACCGCGATGCCCCACGGCGCCGTCCCGTACTGCTCCGGCAGCACCTCGTAGGAGCCGCTGTTCCGCACGAACATCTGCGCCACCGGGTAGTCCACGATCGTGGCCACCGCCCGCTCGCTGTCCAGCTGGAGCAGTCCGGTCGGGGCGTCCTCGCTCTGCGAGATCACCATCTTGGTGGCGCACTGGGCGTTCTGCTGCTCGCCGATCTCCAGGTTGGAGCTGCCCTTGGCGAGGACGACCCTCCTGCCGCAGAGGTCGTCGAGGGACTTGATGCCCTCCGGGTTGCCCTTCTTCGTCATGATCACCCCGCCGGTGCGGAAGTAGTCGACGAAGTCGACGGCCTGGCGGCGCTGCGCGCTGTCCGTCATGGAGGACATCACCAGGTCGTAGCGGCCGGCCTGGAGGCCGGGGATCAGGCCGTCGAAGGAGGAGTTGGAGAGCTCCAGCCTCAGCCCGAGCCTCCCGGCGAGGGCGGCGGCGAGGTCCGGGTCGACCCCGGTCAGCTCGGTGGTCCCGGTCTTGTACATCTCCATCGGCGGGTAGCCGACGGAGGTGGCCACCCTGAGCACGCCGCTCTGCCTGTTCTTCGCCGGGAGCAGCTCGGCGGCGCTCTTCCCGGAGTCCTGCCCGGCGTGCGCCGCGCCGGCGGCCGTGGCGCCGCCCTGGTCGGAGCGCCCGCAGGCGGTGGCGGCCAGGACGACCAGGGACAGTGCGGCCAGACAGCGCAGGGAACGGGGGCGGTTCATCGGCTACTCCCTCGGGCGGTGACGGTGCGCCGATGCTGGCAGCCGAGTCCGGGTGAACGGAAGATGATGAAGCTATTGCTGCCTCACCAACGATTTTCGTACGGCTGACCGCGCTGTCCTGCGGGCTTGCGGCAGGGCCGGGTCAGCAGGCTCAGCCGGTGAGCCACGGGGCCTCGGGCAGCTTGGCGTCCGGCTGCCGTCCGGTGAACTCGACGGTGGTCGGGGTGCCCAGTCCGGGCATCCGCATCGTCACCCGGCGCAGTCCGCCGTCGCCGTCGACCCAGTAGGTGAGCGGCGAGCGGGCCCCGTCGGGCGCGGCGCCCTGGGCGCGCGGCCCGGCGATGCGGTCGTAGCTCCGGCCGTCGATCCGGTCCCGGCCCAGCCAGCGGGCCCCGGACTGGCCGAGCAGCAGCGGGTTGTCGGGGCGGTCCGCGCCGAGTTGGACCAGCAGGTTCAACCCGGCGTCCAGCGGGTCCGCCGTGTAGCCGCGCGGTGACCAGCCCTGGCGCGGGATGTGCTCGGCCTGCTGCCAGGCCGGGGCGTCGGGGGCGGCACTGGAGGCGCTGCCGGTACCGGGGCCGCCGGTGCCGGAGGCGGCGGTGCCGGCGGACGGCTCGGGGGCCAGCCCGAGGCCGCCGGTGTCCCAGACGATCAGGCCGTGGTCCAGCGGTCCGCTCGCGCCGGTGGTCCGGTAGCGGCCCACACCGCGGTGGTTGCGGTAGTCGACGACTCCCTCGACCCGGATGCTCACGCCGCCGCCCTCGTCGGCCGTGACCGCCACCGCCACCGGGCTGGCCTGGTAGAGGTTCAGGCGGGACAGGGCGAGCCGCCCCGCCTCGTCGGTGGTCACCGGGCGTTCGGCGGCCTCGTCGGAGACCGTCCGGTAGACGGCCAGGCCGCCCGCCGCGGTGCCGCACACCACGACCGCGACCAGCGCCTTGAGCCAGCCGGACCGCCGGGGCCAGCGCCCGCCGGTCTCCGCCTTGCGGGACCCACCGCCGGCCTGCGCCTTGAGCGGCACGTCCGAGGCCTTCGCCTTGCGCGGGACGTCCGCGGCCTTCGCCGTACGGGGCGCACCGTCGGCCTTCGTCTTGCGGGGCATACGGCCCGCTCCCTCTCCTCGGTCGGACACGACAGTCGGGCGGGCCCGGGGACCAGAGGTCCCACGAACCCGCCCGATCGGGCCCGGTACGGGTCTCCCCGCACCGGGCCCCACGACGGGCGCCCCGATTCCGGGCGCCCGTCAGGGTCAGCCGCGCTGGGCGGCCTTGCGCCTACGGACCACCAGCACCATGGCGGTGCCGAGGACGATCAGCGCCGCCGCGCTGGTCAGCGCGATCGGCATCCCCTCGCCCGCACCGGTGTTGGGCAGGTGCCCGGGTGCGGGGGGCTGCGGTGCGGGCGGCACCGGAGCCGCCGACGTCGGCGCCGGGGTCGGCGTCACGGTCGGGGTCGGGGTGGGTGTCGGCGTCGGCGTCGGCGTCGGGATCAGCTTGTTGACGGCCGTCACCTCCACACCGGCGTCGAGGTTCGCCGAGGTCAGCTTCAGCGGGCCGAAGACGGTGACCTCCGGCGCCGCGTAGCCGTCCGGCGGGCTCAGCTCCTGCCAGTAGTACGAGCCGGGTACACCCGTGCCCTGGCAGATGCCGTCGGCCCCGGTCGTGCAGGGGGCGCCGACCTTGGCGTCCGGCTTGTCGCCGGTCGACTGGAGCCCGTCGGTCCCGTTGGTCTCGTGCCACAACTGGAACTTGGCGCCGGCCAGCGGCTTGCCGTCCTGGTCGTGCTTGACCAGGCGCAGCGCGCCCTCCTGCTGGCGGAAGCCGAAGTCGTAGGTGTGGTCGTTCTCGCCGGGGCCGCCGGTGGTCAGCGCCCGCTCCGGGTACCTGCCGTCCTTCGGGACGACGCCCTTGGAGTCGACGAAGTGGTTGTCACCGACGTCGTGGGCGGTCGGCACCCACTGGAAGAGCGGGCCGTCCTTGGCGTAGTCCGCCGGGTTGTCCAGCTTGATCGTGTACTTGGTCCGCGGCTTGAGGCCGCCCTCGACGTTGCTGTCGTCGAAGTAGTACTCGCCGCGCTTTGTCGTCCTGGTCGTCCCGACGAGCTTCCCCGCCGCGTCGTACAGGTGGACGGTGGCACCCGGCACCGGGCGCTGGCCCGGCAGTTGGAGGCCGCTGCGCTCGGGGTCGTACCAGACCCGGTTGCCGATCTGGAGCGGCGCCTGGTCGCAGAGGACCTCCAGGTCGCCCATCGCGGCGCCCTTGCCGAACGGCGGGGCGCCCGGGGCCGTGTTGAGCCGCACGCCGCCGTCCGCCTTGCCGTTGCGCTTCTGGAAGGCGCTGCCGTAGCCGTAGGCCCGGCTGTCGCTGTCGTAGCCCGAGGCCACGATGGAGTCCTCGACCTTCGAGAACGCCATCCCGGCGTTGGCGGGGTTGTTGTGGCCGATCCGGGCGTTGTCGAAGAACCGCTGGCCCCGGGCCGTGGAACCGCAGCCCAGGTTGGTGTCCAGCACGTAGGTGCCGTTCGCCAGGCAGGCCTTGAGGAGGTCACCGCCGGGCAGGACCTTGGCCATCACGTTGCCCGTCGGGCTGGCCGCCGACTGGTCTCCGAAGCGGTCCCGGAAGGCGAGCAGCATCGAGCCGTCCGTCTCGAACGCGATCTCGGCCACCGCCGGCTCGGGGTTGGCCAGGTAGCTGTCCGCGCAGGCCTGGCCGTTCTGGGTGGTCGGGAAGGTGTCCTGCCACGGGAACCAGCCGGTGCCCGGGCACGGCCCGCCGACCGTGGTGCCGCGCGGGTAGTCGAGCGGCTGGTTCAGCACCGCCGGCTTGAAGGCGCCGGTGGCCAGGTCGAACGGCAGCACCACGGCCCGCAGGTCGGCGGCCTTGCCGGTGGACTCGCCCGAGCAGACGCCGCCGAGGAAGCCGGTGCCGTCCTGGATGCCGAGGCCGTACGGACGCCAGTCCCGCGGGGCCGGGCAGCCCGGGTCCGGGATGGCGTAGGCGGCCTTGGGCTCGGCCGCCGTCGCCGCGGTGGCGTCGTACCGGTAGAGCTTGCGGTCGTGGAGGTTGACGACGAACAGGTCCTTGCCGTCGTCGGTGATCTTGATGCCGCCGAGGCTCTCCTTTCCGACCGCGGCCAGGAAGCCGTCGTCGTTGCCCGGGCCGTGCGGGGTGGTGCCCGCGTCCGGGACGGTGGTGAACAGCGTGGTCTTCTTCGTGTCCCAGTCGGTGACGTAGACGCCGCCGGGGCCGCCGGGGCCGTAGGCGGTCGTCCGCTTGGCCTGGGCCGAGGAGAACACCCGCCGGTCGGCCTTGTTCCAGGCGATGCCGTAGAGGTTCCCGGTCTGCCCGGCCGTGGCCACGTCGGTCAGGGTGAAGCCCGTGCCGGCCGTCCCCCGGGACTGGTACGGGAAGGACACCAGCGTGTGCTGGGCGTCGCCGTCCCCGGGCGGGTTCTGACAGGTCGACACCAGCGGCGCGTTCTTCTGGCAGTAGTCACCCGGGCTCCACAGCCCCGTGGTGAGTTCGACCTTCTTGCCGCCGGAGAGGTCGACGAACTCCTCGTTGGAGCTCAGCTGGTTGGGCGCGCCGTCCAGGCCCTGGCGCGAGGCGAAGGCCGGGTGGAGCACGCCCGGCTTCGGGTTCACCACCTGCACCCGGTACTTGCCGCCGGTCAGCTTGCTCGTGGCCGGCGACAGCGTCAGCGTGCCGTCGGCCGCCGTGGTGCCCTCGACGGCCACCCCGGCGTCGTCGGTGAGCGTCACCCGCACGCCCGCCATGGTCGATTCCAGCCCGGGCGACCACACCCCGTCGGTGTCCACGGCCCGGATCACCCGGACCGTCACCGTCCCGTCGCCGGCCGCCGGGAAGGCCGCGGGGGCCGCCGCCAACGCGCCGGCGCCGATCACCACGGCCAGGGCCGCCGCACCGGCCACGGTGCGACCGGCCCCGCCGTGTCGCCGACGGTCCGGGCCGCGCGCGCCACCGGCCGTTCGTTCAGTCGTCGTCGTCATCCCTGCTCTCATTGTTCAGTTGGGCCTTCCGCCCGACCTCGTGAGGGAGTTCGTGAGCGGCGAAAAACCGCCATTGTTAACGGGAGCTTAAAGGGCCTTCACACAAGTTCGCCGGGAAACAAGGAACTTTGACGGCACATCAGGCGTTGCGAGGCCGTCACGGTTCCGCTTCCCGCCCCGCCGCCGGGCGGCCGACCAGCGGCGATCGGGCCCACCGCGCTCCACCAGGGCCGACGGCCGCCGTTCGACGTCGTCCGCCGTCGAACACGGTTCCCCCCGGAACCGTACACACCGCACACGGACTCACGCACCCCACCCACAACTCGGGCAACAATCCGGCGCCGGTTGGCACCGGCACCGGGCGGGCTGGCACGATGTTCTGATGCGCATTCTGGTCATGGGCGGCACCCGCTTCATCGGTCTCCACTTCGCCGAGGCGGCGCTGGCCGCCGGGCACGACGTCACGGTGCTGCACCGGGGCCGGTCCGGCGCCGGGCTGCTCCCGGACGCCACCCACCTGATCGCCGACCGCGACGCCGACCTGTCCGTGCTGCGCGGCCGCAGCTGGGACGCCACCGTCGACGTCTGCGCCTACTTCCCGCGCCAGGTCAGGGAGTTGGCGGCCGCCCTCGACCCCGGCAGCGCCGGGCGCTACCTGCTGGTCTCGTCACTCGCGGTGTACGACGTCCCGGCCGCCCCCGGCTACGCCGAGGACTCCCCGTTGCTGCCCGCCGACGGACCGGAGGCCGAGGAGGTCACCGCCGGGAGCTACGGCGTCCTCAAGGTCCAGTGCGAGCGCGCCGCCCGGGAGGCCTTCGGCCCGGGGGCGCTGCTGATCCGCCCGACGTACGTGATCGGCCCCCACGACTACACCCACCGCTTCGACTACTGGGTGGAACGCCTCGCCCGGGGCGGCGAGGTGCTCGCCCCCGGCCGGCCGGACGCGCCGGTGCAGGTGGTCGACGCCCGCGACCTCGCCGCCTGGATGCTCGCCCTGCTGGAGCGCGGCGCCTCCGGCGCGTACCACGCCGCCACTCCCCCGCCGTTCGGCCTGGGCGACCTGCTCGACGCCGTCGCCTCGGCGGTCGCCCCGCCCGGCACCGCTCTCACCTGGGTGGACGAGGAGTTCCTCCGCGCGGCCGGGGTCACGGAACAGGCGCTCCCGCTCTGGCCGGCCGCCCCGGAGACCCGCGCCACCAGCACCGCCGATCCGGCCGCCGCCCTCGCCACCGGCCTGGCCCTGCGCCCGGTGGCCGACACCGCCCGGGACGTCCAGCCGTTCCCGCCCGTACCGGGCACCCTCGACCCCGCCCGGGAGGCCGCGCTCCTCGCCGCCTGGCACCGCCGCTAGGGGCCGTCCTCGAACTCGCGTCCGCGGGGCGGTGGCAGCCGGTCCGCCCCCGGCCCGGACCTCTCCCGGGCCGGGGCCCCCGCCGACGCGCCCGCCCGCCCGCGGCGCCGTCGCCCGGTCGGAGTCCCGGCCGCGACGGCCGGGCCGCGGGCGGCTGCCATGGCAGAGGGCCTGCTCAGCCTTGCGACCCTTGCCCACCCCGGCGAGACGCGCCGATCCGGTCTCACCGCGCGCGGCCGGGAGCGCTGCGAGGTGACGGTGCGCAGTGTCCCCCGAGCGGGACCTCAGCCGGCCAGCGGCGGGTTCAGCCGGGCGAAGGCCTCCTGTCGGCGGTAGGGGAAGTACGGGTACGGCGCGGTGCGGGCGCTGGCCGCGTCCAGCCGGGCCACCTGCTCCTCCGTCAGGGACCAGCCGACCGCGCCGAGGTTCTGGCGCAGCTGCTCCTCGTTGCGGGCGCCGATGATGACCGAGGAGACGGTCGGGCGGCGCAGCAGCCAGTTGATCGCCACCTGGGGGACGGTGCGGCCGGTCTCGGCGGCGATCCCGTCCAGCGCCTCGACCACCCGGTACAGCAGTTCGTCCTCCACCGGCGGGCCGTAGTCCGCGGTGTCGTGCAGCCGGCTGCCGGCCGGGAGCGGCTGCCCCCGGCGGATCCTCCCGGTCAGCCGGCCCCAGCCGAGCGGGCTCCAGACCAGGGCGCCGACGCCCTCCTCCCGGGCGAGCGGCATCAGCTCCCACTCGTAGTCGCGGCCGACGAGGGAGTAGTAGACCTGGTGCGCGGCGTACCGGGGGCGGCCGTGCCGGTCGGCGAGGGCGAGGGACTTCATCAGCTGCCAGCCGGAGAAGTTGGAGACGCCGGTGTAGCGGATCTTGCCGGCCCGGACCAGGTCCTCCAGGGTGGCGAGCACCTCCTCGATCGGGGTGCCGGCGTCGTAGGCGTGCAGCTGGAAGAGGTCCAGGTAGTCGGTGCCGAGGCGGCGCAGCGCGTCGTCCACGCTCCGGACGAGCCGGGCGCGGGAGGTGCCGGCGTCCTGCGGGCCGTCGCCGGTGGGCAGTCCGGCCTTGGTGGAGATCAGCACCTGGTCGCGGCGGCCGCGGACGGCCTGGCCGAGCACCTCCTCGGAGGCGCCGTCGGAGTAGACGTCGGCGGTGTCGAAGAGGGTGACCCCGGCGTCGATGGCGATGTCGAGCAGTCGGCGGGCCTCCTGGACGTCGGTGGTGCCCCAGGCACCGAACAACGGGCCGCGGCCGCCGAAGGTGCCGGTGCCGAGGCTGAGTGCGGGCACCTTGAGGCCGGACGCGCCGAGGCGGCGGTACTCCATGTCGTGGGTGCCGGTGGTGTCGGTCATGACGGTTCTCCCCTCGAAGCCCCTAATGGGACTCCCGTTCCGTTAGGATGCCTCGAACCTAGCAGACTCCAGCCTCCTAATGGAACAGGAATCCCGTTAATGGTCGAGCCGTCCCCTCCGACGCCGTCGTCCGAGCCGACGACCCCCGGGCCTTCGACGCCCGATCCGACGACGCCCGGCACGGTCCGCCCCGGCGGCCGGACCGCCCGGGTGCGCGCCGCCGTCCTGCGCGCCGCCGAGGACGCCCTGGTCGAGCACGGCTTCAGCGGCCTCGACCTCGGCGACATCGCCCAGCGCGCCGAGGTCGGCCGCACCACCGTCTACCGCCGCTGGGGCAGCACCACCGCGCTGGTCGCGGAGTTGCTCGCGGACATGGCCGAACAGTCGCTGCCGCGCACCGACAGCGGCTCACTCGCCGGGGACCTGCGGGCCAACGCCCGGCTCGTCCAGCAGACCCTGGCCGACCCCCGGCAGGGCGCGCTGTTCCGCGCCGTCATCGTGGCGGCGACCTGCGACCCGGACGCGGCCGAGGCGCTGCGGCACTTCTACCGGCGCCGGGTCGAGGAGTGGGCGCCGTGCGTCACCGCGGCCGTCGAACGCGGCGAACTCCCCTCGGACACCGACGGGTTCGAGGTCGTCCGGGCGGTCTCGGCGCCGCTCTACTACCGGATGCTCACCACCGCGGAACCGCTGGACGAGGCGGCCGCCGACCGCGCGGCGGAGGCCGCCGTCGCGGCGGCCCGGGCCGGGGCGTACCGGCGCCGGGGAGCCTGACCGCACGGCCGGCGAGAACGCCGACGGCCGCACAGCGCAGAAGCGTTGTGCGGCCGCCTGGTACGGGACGGTCAGTCCTCGTCCAGCTCCTCGTACTCCTCGCGCAGGTCCTCCAGCAGCCGCACCCAGAGGTCCGAGTCGTCCGGCCCCTGCCCCAGCTCGGCCACCAGCGCGGCGAACCCGTCCAGCGCGGCCTTGGCGTCGCCCTCGCGGATCCGCTCCTCCAGGCGGGCCAGCACCGCCAGCGCGCCGATCAGCGCGGGCAGCGAGTCGGCCGCCCAACCGCCGTAGCCGCGCCCGTGGTCCCAGCCGTCCGCGTTGTAGATCCGTACGGCGCCGGTGTCGCCGGCCACCATCAGGTGCCACGCGTCGAAGGTGCCGACGCAGTAACCCCAGTTGCTCGGCGGAGTGTCGTCGTCCGGCGTGCGCTCGCCGAACAGGTCGTCCAGATCGGCCTCCCACATCCCGCGCTCGGGCAGGTCGGTGGCGTCGAAGCCGAGGAAGCCGAGCTCGACGGCCGGCAGGCCGACCTCGGTCAGGAACGCCCGGGCGCCCTGCGACGTCAGCCGCTCGGGCAGTTCCCCCGGCTCGGGCCGCCACAGCGTGCCCGGCCCGAAGCAGGACTCCAGCCAGGCCGCGGTGGGGTCCGCGGCAGCGGCGGCCAGTTCGGCGTCGGACGTGGTCATCGGTACATCTCCCCCGGTCGGAACGGTGCTCCCGGGCATTCAAGCGCACCGCACCGACGGCTCGGGCCGTCGGGGGCGCCCCGACGGCCCCTCCGGGGCCACGGCCTGACGGCCTGGAGGAAGCCTCCTAGAAGAAGCCGTCGTCCTCGTAGTAGTTGTTGACGACCACCTGCGGGTCGTCGTCGAAGGCCTCGTTCAGCAGCGCGCCACCGACCAGGCCGGCCGCGCCCGCCCCGATCAGCGCGCCGGCCCCGAAGCGCCGCCCGCCCTGGGCCTGCTGGCCGGGGGCCTGCGGCTGGCTCTGCGGGACCGGCTGCGGGTAGCCGGCCTGCGCCGGGGTGTAGAACGGCGGGGCGGTGGTCTGCACCCGCTGGGCGCAGGCCGCGCAGGCCTCGATCTGGCGCGGCGCGCCCCACTGCGGGGACCAGAGCACCGCCGTGGTGCCGGCGCCGTGCGAGGGGTCGAAGAAACACGTCACGGGGGAACTCCCTGGTCCGGGCCAGGCCGTCGGAACGGCGGGTGCGGCGGCGGCCGCCACGGCGGGCACCGGCGCCGCCACCGGCGCGACCGGGACGACGGGCGGCGCGACCGGCGGCTTCGCCGGAGCGAGCGGTGCGGGCGGGGCGGGCGGCACCGCCGGGGCGGCGGCGGGCGCCGGCTGCAGGACGTCCACCCCGAAGTCGGCGGCGATGCCCGCGAGCCCCGCGGCGTACCCCTGCCCGACCGCCCGGAACTTCCAGTCCGCGCCGTGCCGGTACAGCTCGCCGAACACCATCGCCGTCTCGCTGCCGGCCTCCGGCGCCACGTCGTACCGGGCCACCTCGGCGCCGCCGTCCGGGTCGACGACCCGGATGTGGGCGCCGCGGACCTGCCCGAAGGACTGCCGCCGCTGCGCCGCGTCGTAGATCGCCACCGCGAAGACGATCCTCTCCACCCCGGCGGAGACCTCCGCGAGCCGGACCTCGATCTGCTCCCGGTCCGCGCCGCCGCCGGTCGCGCCCTGGTGGCGGACCGAGCCGTCCGGGCTCCGCAGGTTGTTGAAGAAGACGAAGTGCTGGTCCGAGGCGACCTTCCCGTCCGCCCCGCAGAGCAGCGCGCTGGCGTCCAGGTCGTACCCGGCCCCGGCCGTCCAGCCGAGGCCCACCCGCACCACCTGCAGCCCGGGGGCCTGCCTGCCCAGGGAGACGTTGCCGCCCTTCGTCAGGGCCACGCTCATGGAAACTTCCTCCACCACCGTACGAGTACCGCTGTTTCAACCTCGACAACGCTGTAGAACTCGCATCGGTTCCCGGGCGAACCGTCGGTTTTCCGTCAAGGCCGGAACACCGCCCCACCAGCGGCGGAACCCCGCCCGACCGGCGCCGGAAGACCCTGCGGGGCGCCCCCGGGCGACGCCCCGGGCGCCCCGCGGCGGCCCCTCCCGGCACCGGTCTCGGCACCGGCTTCCGTACCGGTCTCAGTACCGGACGGGCAGCTCCAGCAGCCCCCGGGCGCGCAGCGTGGGCCGGTGGCGCAGCCGCTCGACCGGCACGTCCAGGGCGAGGCCGGGGAAGCGGCGCAGCAGCGCGGTGAGCGCGAGGGCGGTCTCCATCCGGGCGAGCGGCGCGCCCAGGCAGTAGTGGATGCCGTGCCCGAGGGCGAGGTGGCCGGTCTCCCGGCGGTGCAGGTCGAGCCGGTCGGGCTCGGTGAACTGCTCCGGGTCGCGGTTGGCGGAGCCGAGCGCGAGCAGCACGGTCTCCCCCGCCGGGACTGTGACGCCGCCGATGGCGAGGTCCTCGCGCGGGAAGCGCCGGATGGCCAGCGGGGCGGGGCCGTCGAAGCGGGCGAACTCCTCGACCGCTCCGCCGATCAGCTCCGGTTCGGCGCGCAGGGCGGCCAGCTGCCCGGGGTGGGTGAGCAGGGCCAGGACGGCGTTGGCGATCAGGTGGACGGTGTTCTCGTAGCCGGCGAAGAGGATCAGGAAGGCGAGCGAGGTCAGCTCGTCCTCGCTGAGTCGTCCGCCGCCCTCCTGGTCGTCCCGGGCGGCGATCAGGTCGGAGAGCAGGTCGTCGCCGGGCTCGGTGCGCTTGCGCTCGACCAGGCCGGTGAAGAAGCCGAGCATCGCCTTGACGGCGGCCCTGGCCGCCTCGGGGCGGTCGGGGTCGGGGGTGATCAGGGAGTCGGTCCACGCGCGGAAGTCGTGCCGGTCGTCCTCGGGGACGCCGAGCAGGTCGCAGATGACGGTGATCGGCAGCGGCGCGGCGTAGGTCGCGAGCAGGTCGGCGCGGCCGAGCGGCTCGATGGCGTCGAGCAGTTGCTCGGCGATCTTCTCGATCGGCGCGCGCAGGGCGGCGACCCGGCGCGGGGTGAAGGCCTGGGAGACCAGCCGCCGGATCCGGGTGTGGTCCGGCGGGTCCATGTTGAGCAGGTTGGCGTCCAGCGCGGGCGGCAGCGCGAAGCCCCGGTAGTTGCCGGGCGCGGCGTGCGCCTTGTCGAGGGCGAGCCGGGGGTCTGCGAGCGCCTGGCGGACGTCGGCGTAGCGGGTCACCAGCCAGAACGGCAGGCCGTCCGGGCCGACGACCCGGTGGACCGGGGCGTCGGCGCGCAGCCGGGTGTAGCCGCCGTACGGGTCGGCGATCAGGGTCTTCAGGGAGAGGTCGGGCGAGGTCACCGGCCCAGCCTACGGGCAGCGCGGCGGCACCCTGGCGGACCGTCAGGCCCCGACCTATTGTCAGCGGACATGACATGTCTACGCCGCGCCGCCGGACTGGCCGCCGCTCTCACCGGAACGCTCGCCGCCCTGCTGGCCCCGGCCGCCGCCCAGGCCGCCCCGGCCGACTGCCGCACCTCCGCCACCGTGCCGCTGGACGCCGAGCAGACCCGCCTCCAGGACGCCCGTACCGCCGGCTTCACCGAGCGCTCCGGCCTGGGCGAGCTGCCCGGGGCCTTCCCCTCCGCCCTGTGCGCCGCCCGAAACGCCCGGCAGGCCGAGCGGGTGGTGGCCGCCTGGGGCCGGACGCTCTGGCAGGCCGGCCTGGACCGCGCCCAGGGCCGCCGCCCGAGCGGCGACCTGCCCGCCCGGGACGACCGCCCGCTGTACTGGACCAGGCTCGCCATGACCGTCCTACTGGCGCGCTGGCAGCCCGGGTTCGACGTCGACCACGCCGCGCTGCGGGCCCGCTTCGAGGACGCCTCGCGCGGCCTGGACGACGGCTTCAGCGCCGCCCCCGACGTCCGGAGGATCTTCGTCAGCGGCTTCGACCCGTTCGGTCTGGACGCCGAGCCGCGCCGCGCCAACCCCTCCGGCTCGGCCGTCCTGCAGCTGCACGGGCAGCGGATCACGCTCGCCGACGGCAGCACCGCGGAGGTCCGGGCGGTCGTGCTGCCGGTGCGCTACGGGGACTTCGACGACGGCATCGTGGAACGCGCCTTCACCCCGCACCTGCGGCCGGGCCGGCAGTCCGCCGACCTGATCACCAGCATCAGCCAGGGCTACCCGGGCAAGTTCACCCTTGAGCGGTGGGCCGGGCGCGCCCGCTCCGCCGACCCGGCGACCGACAACGTGGCCGCGCTGTCCGGCGGCACGTCCCTGCACCCGGTGGACGCCCCCGGGCTGGGCCCCGGGCCGCAGTTCGTCCGCACCACGCTGCCGACCGACGCCATGACGGCCGTCCAGCAGCCCTTCCCGGTGCTGCTCAACACCTTCGTCACCGAGATCCCGGCGGGCGCCACCGCCCCGGTCTTCCGGCCGGACGGCCCCACCCCCGGCTCCCGCGCGGTCGCCGGGGGCGGCGGCGGGTACCTCTCCAACGAGGTCGCCTACCGCTCCAACCGGCTGCGCGCGTTCCTCGCCCCGGACCTCCCCGGCGGTCATCTGCACACCCCGGTGCTGACCGGGCTGCCGTCCGACCCGGACCTGCTCACCGCACCGGAGTTCGAGCGGAACGAGGCATCGATCGGCGACGAGGTGCGGGCGATCCTGAGCACCGCCCGGCTCTGACGGGCCGTCCTTCCCGGTCGGCCCCACCCGAGTCCTGGCCGCCGGTCCGGGACCGGACGCTCGGCCGGATCGGGACCGGACCCTCGGCCGGACCGGGGCACCCGCTACGCCGGGTCGGCGTAGCGGGTGCCCGCCGCGCGGGCGCGCGACTCGGCGATCTCGGCGTAGGCGGCGTCGCGGCCCGCCCAGTGCGAGCCCTCGACGGACTTGCCGCGCTCCAGGTCCTTGTACACCTGGAAGAAGTGGGTGATCTCCAGCAGGTCGAACTCGCGCAGGTCGCCGATGTCCCGCAGGTCCGCGTAGCGCGGGTCGCGGGCCGGGACGCAGAGCACCTTCTGGTCCGGGCCGCGCTCGTCGCGCATCACCCACAGGCCCACCGCCCGGCAGGTCAGCACGCAGCCGGGGACGGCCGGCTCGCCGCCGAGCACCAGGGCGTCCAGCGGCTCGCCGTCGCCGCCGAGGGTGCCCTCGACGTAGCCGTAGTCGGTGGGGTAGGCGGTGGCCGTGAAGAGGGTGCGGTCCAGCCGGATCCGGCCCGCGACGAAGTCCATCACGTACTTGTTCCGCGACCCCTGCGGGATCTCGATCATGACCTCGAACTCCACCGCGGCCTCCTCCTTCGGCTCCTCCTCGGCTTCTGCGGGGATTGTCCGCCGTCCGGACGGCCACCGAAAGCACCCCCGCCGTTCAGCCGGCTCCACTACCATCCGGCACATGGGGAGCTGGCGGGTCACTGTCCTGGACCACCGTCGCCGCGGGGGCGGTCGGCCGCAGGGGCTCCCGGAGGGGCCGCTGGCCCGCCGGGACGGGCTGGAACTGCACGCCCGGGACGGCGGACTCGTCTGCGCCGACGCCACCGGCGGCGTCCGCTGGCGGCGGTCCTGCCCGGGCCGTCCGAACGCGGCGCACCTGTCCTCCGGACGGGCGCTGGTCACCACCGACTCCTTCGAGTACACCGCCTGGGGCCACCTCGGCCCGGCCCTGCTGCTGGACCTCGCCGACGGCCGCACCGTCGCCGAACTGCGCGGCGAGCGCGGCGCGGCGCTCGGCGGCGGCCGCTTCGTGCTCGGCCTGGAGGGCTACGACACCTTCGACACCTGGGCGTACGACCGGGACGGCGCCCTGGTCGACTCGTGGCGCAGCTACGGCCACTACGTGGTCGGCAGCGGCCTGCGGGTGGTCGAGACGGACCGCCGCCACCCCACCGGGAGCCGGGTGGTCCGCCTGCTGCCCGGCGGCCGGATCGAGCCCGGCCCCCGGCTCACCGACCCGCAGGCCCCGGCGCCGCTGGTGCTGTCGGACGGCACCCTGCTGGTGCTGGACGCGGGGGTGCTGCGCGCGGTCGGCCGGGACCTGGACCACGCCGTGCTGGCCGAACTGCTCCCCCTGCCCTCGCAGGACCAGCCGCGCTTCAGCGGCTCGCTTCACCGCACCGCCGACCGCCTCACCGTCAACCTGGTGGAACGCCACCCCACCCGCATGGGGGCCTACACCACCCACACCTGGACCCTGGACCTGCGGGCGCCGTAGCGCCGTGCATCACCCCAGGTCTCGATTGTGCGGCGAACTGACGGCCCGGCAGTTCTTCGTCCACGATTCCCCTACGGTGACGCCTGCAACAACCGTCACCATGCAAGAGGGGGCACGCCCATGTCCCGGAGCCGGAAGCTCCACCGCCTCAGCAACCCCGACACCGACGAACGCCGTGCGCAGCGAGCGCTGTTCCGACACCTCCGCGACGACACCAACGCCAACCGAGGCCGGATGGCCAGGCGTGTCCGCGAGCTCCAGCTGCTGCTGGCGATGGACCCGGTCGAGTTCGAGGGACTGATCGCCCGGCTGATGGAGGCGATGGGCATGAAGGTCGAACTGACCGCCCGGTCGCGGGACGGCGGGGTGGACGTCCGCGGCATCGACCCGGACCCGTTCCGCGGCGGCAACGTCATCGTGCAGGTGAAGCGGTACCGGGACACGGTGGCGCCCTCCGCGGTGCGGGACCTGTACGGGACGCTGCGGCACGACCAGGCCGCGACCAAGGCCGTCCTGGTCACCACCAGCAGGTTCGGCCCCAGCTCGCACCAGTTCGTCGCGGGCAAGCCGATCACCCTGCTCAACGGCGCCGAGCTGGTCGGGCTGCTCAAGCACCACGGTTTCCACGAGGTCTTCGCGGACGCCCAGGACGAGGCCGCCGCGGAGGCCGGCGCCCTGGACGGGCTGCCCGCGATCGAGGTGGCCACCGAGCCGTCCCGGCTGCTGCTGCACTGGACCGGGGAGGAGGAGTACGACATCGCCGCCCTGGTCTGCACCGGGAACGTGGCGCTCTCCGACGACCACCTGGTGTTCTACAACAACGGTTCGACGCCCGACGGTTCGGTGCGGCTGGTGACCGGCTACGACGACGCGAACGCCTGCCTGATGGTCGACTTCGACGCGCTGCCCGCCGAGGTCGACCGGCTCGTCGTCATCGCCGCCGCCGACACCGAGAACCATCCGGAGGCCACCATGGGCGGGTTCGCCGGGCCGGCGCTGATCCTGGAGGCCGGCTCCGGGCAGGACGCGGCCGTGGTGCACCTGGCGGACGGCGCGGAGACCAACACCGCGATGCGGCTCGGCCGCTTCGACCGCGAGCCGTCCGGGGACTGGGAGTTCACCCCGGCGCTCGCCGGGTACCCGGGCGGGCTGCGGCAGGCCGTGATCGCGTACGGGCTGGAGGTCGTGGACGCCTGACGGGGGGCGGGGCGCCCGGCCCGGGCCGGGCGCCCCGTACGGCGGCCGTGGTGTTCTACGGCAACGGGCCGTCCGCCGGAGCGCTCCGCCCCGGGACGACCACGACCCGGCCCTGGCCGTCCCCGGACTCCTGGCCGGTCGCACCGGTCGCACCGGTCGCACCGGTCGCGCCCGTCCCGCCCGCCCCGCCGTCGCCGCCGAAGTCGCGGACCGCCTCGGTGACGATCGCCTCCAGCCGGGCGTGGTGGGCACCTCGCCAGTAGGCCTGGCCGCAGTCGGTGCACCGGGCGAAGGCGTCGTAGGAGCGCTCGGTGCCGTCCCGCAACTGCTCGCGCACCGAGGTCTTGGTGGCAGGGAGCAGGGTGCCGTTGCAGGTGGTGCAGCGGCTCCAGGGCGCGAGCGGCGGCGCGAAACGGGAGAGCACGTCGCGCAGTTGCTCGGCGGGGCGGTGACTGTAGACGTACGCGCCGGCCCACAGTTCGCGGCGGCGCAGCAGGCCGCGGTCGCGGGAGAGCATGATCCGCTGTTCGGCGGCCGAGCGGGCGGCCAGGGCGGCGTCGCCGATGTCGGGGTTCTCGTACGCGGCGTCCACGCCGAGCAGGCGCAGTCGGCGGGCGAGGGTGCCGAGGTGGACGTCGAGCAGGAAGCGCGCCGGGACGGGCGAGGGCTGCGGCCTGGCCACGGCGCGGACGGCGATCTCCTCGCCGTCGGCCGGGACGTGGGTGTCGGGCACGGCCCGGCCGTCCACCAGCAGTGCGCCGACCTCGGTGAGCGGGACACCCAGGGACTCGACGACGTGGCCGAGGGTGGAGGTGCCGTCGGTGCGCAGCGCGGTGCGGCCGGCCCGCCGGGGCGCGGAGACGAAGAGGTGCAGCTCGGGGGCGAAGTCGAGCGAGATCTGGGGTCGGTCCACGCGGTCAGCATGCCAGCGGGCGGCGGGCCGGGGCCACCGGTTTCCGGCCCGCCGCCGTGAGTCCCCGCCGCCCCACCGCTGCGACATCCCCGCCGTCGCGAGGTCCGGGGTCAGGCGCCCGCGGCCACCGGTGCCGGCGATGTCACCGCGTGACCGCGGTCCCGCGCCGCCCAGCGGGCGACCGGGCCCATCGCGTACCCCGCCGCGAGGAACACCCCGCCCAGGACCAGCCAGCCGGCCAGGCCGCCTTCCAGCAGCAGCGCGGTGAGCAGCAACGGCCCGACGGTGCGGGCGACGGCGACGCCGGTGCCGAAGAAGCCCTGGTACTGGCCGATCCGCCCGGGCGGGGCGAGGTCGAAGGCGATCTGCCAGCTGCCGGCGGACTGCCGCATCTCCCCGGCCACCTGCAGGACGGAGGCCGCGACCAGCAGCGCGCCGACCGCCCACACCGGCACGTCCAGCGCGGACAGTCCGAAGACGGCGCAGGAGGCGAGCAGCAGCAGCCCGGCGGAACGCACCGCCCGGGCGGCCGGGTCCAGCCCGGTGATGCCGCGCGCCGCCCGGACCTGGAAGGCCAGCACCGCAAGGGTGTTGAGCACGAAGAGCGCCGAGCCGAGCCAGCCGATCCCGGGGGCGCGGGCGGCGATCCAGAGCGGGATGATCAGGCTGAGCAGCGGCATCCGCAGCAGCAGGACGGCGTTGACGGCGGTGACGGCGGCGTACCGGCGGTCGCGCAGCACGGCGAGGCGCGGCCCGGCGTCCGACGGCCCTGCCGCGGGCGGGGCTTCGGGCAGCCGCCGCAGGACCAGCGCGCCGAGCAGGAAGCCGAGCGCGGTGACGGCGAAGGCGGCCTGGTAGGCGGTACGGGTGCCGACGCTGAGCGCGATGCCGCCGATCGCCGCGCCGACGGCCAGTCCGCCGTTGAGGGTCGACTGGATGTGGGCGAGCAGCGCGGTCCGCTGCGCGGGCGGCACCAGCGCGGCGACCAGCGCCTGCCGGGCGGCGGTGAGGCCGGACTGCGCGGTGGCGTAGAGGCAGACCGCGAGCAGGAACAGCGGGTAGGAGCGGATCACCAGCAGGGCGGCGACCACGGCCGCCGTGCCGAGCGCGAGCGCCACCGAGGTGCGGCGCGGGCCGCGCCGGTCGGCGAGCGAGCCGAGCGGGACGCCGGCGAGGGAGCCGAGCGCCCAGGCGAGGGTGAGGCCGAGCCCGAGGGCGGTCGGCGACATCCCGACCACCCGGGTGAAGTAGAGCGCGGAGCAGGTGTAGTAGGCGCCGTCGCCGACGGCGGCGGCCAACTGGGCGGCCGCGAGGGTCCGCTGGGGCCCGGCGGGCGGCAGGGCGCCCCGACGGGCGGCTCGGTCGGTCGGCACTGCTTCTCCTTCACTCGTTCGCGGGGATCACCCGCCGGTCCCGGACACCCGGCCGCCGTGGTGGTCTCACGGTCCGTCACCCGCAGGCGCCCACGGCCGTAAACGTCATCACGGTCCGTCACCCTTGCTCGCTGCGCCCGGACGGGCGGCGCGCGGAGTCGGTCTCCACGACCGCCGGCTCCGGCGCGCCCCCTAGCCTACGGAGGAACCGGCCCAATGGACCGGTCCAGTGATCAAGGAATTCCCTGGGCCAATCCACGGCGCCGCCGTACCGCCGACCGACCGCTGAACCCTCGTGCGAGGGGCGCCAGTTGGCGTCTAGGAGCCCTTCGGAGCGGCCCCGAACCGGCCTCGCCCGCGCCTGCGAAGCGCCGTCCGTACCCGCTCCGAATCCGCCTCCGCCGACCGGCGCGAAACCGTGATCGGGCCGACCAGGGGCCCGCTTTGACCGTGTTGACCCCTCAGTAGCGCGCTCCTATGCTCAACGGCATTCGCGACCAGGCACCGGGCCGGGGCCGCCCCGGCCGCCCGTTCCGTCGCCGCCTCCGGCTCGAAGGGTGTCCTCCCATCAGCACCTCCATCGCCCCCTCGGACTCCACCGGCCAGCCGGGCGACGCCGGACACCCGCTCGCCCACGCCCTTCCGGACGCCGCAGACACTCCGGCCGCTCCGACCAGCCCAGCCGGCGCGGCCGCTCCGACCGGCCCGGCCTCCCGGGCGACGGCAGGCGGCCCCCGCCGCCGGCGCTTCCTCACCTACCTGCTGGCCGCACCCACCCTCACCGTCGCCGCCGGCCTCGGCGTCGACACCGCCGCGCCCGCCACGGCCCGGGCCGCCGCCCCCGCTCCCCCCGCGGGCTCCGTGCCGGTCCACGAGACCGCCCTCCCGAAGCAGTTGATCGGCCTGCCGGGCATCCCGGACATCGTCGACCTCGGCGACGCGATGATCATCGCCGGGCTGCCGACCGCGCACCTGCTGGTCCTCGAAGTCACCCCCGCCGGCCGCGCCGTCCTCCACCTGCCCCGGCTGGAGGTCGGCCAGGGCCTCACCACCGCGATCGCCATGATCGTCGCCGAGGAGCTCGACGCCCGGCTCTCCGACGTCGACGTCCCGCTCTCCGACGCCCGCCCCGAACTCGTCTTCAACCAGCTGACCGGCGGCTCCAACTCGATCCGCTCGCTGTACGACCCGGTGCGCGCCGCGGCCGCCGCCGCCCGGGCCCGGCTGGTGACCGCCGCCGCCAAGCGCTGGAACGTTCCCGCGACCACCCTGCGCACCGCCGACTCCGCCGTCCTCGCCCCCGACGGCCGCCGCCTCCGCTACGGCGACCTCGCCGCCGAGGCCGCCGACGTCACCGCCCCCGCCGTCCCGGCCGTCCCCAAGGACCCCGACCAGCTGCGCCTGGTGGGCCGGCCGACCGGCCGGATCGACGCCCGCGACATCGTCACCGGCCGCGCCCAGTACGCCGGGGACCTCAGGATCCCGGGCGCCGTGCCCACCGTGGTCGCCCGCCCGACCACCGTCAACGGCACGCTCAGGTCCCTGGACGCCTCCGCCGCCCGCGCGATGCCCGGAGTCCTCGGCGTGGTGCGGATCCCGAGCGGCGTCGCCGTCCTGGCCGAGACCTTCGACCAGGCGCTCAAGGCCCGCGACGCGCTGCGCACCACCTGGAACCCGGGCCCGGTCGCCGGCCTGTCCGACGCCGACGTACGGTCCCGACTGCGCGCCGCCCAGCTGCCGTCCCTCCCGCCGCCGCTGTTCGCCCACCGCGTGGAAGGGGAGTTCGACTTCGCCTTCGTCAACCACGCCCCGATGGAGGTGCTCACCGCCGTCGCGGACGTCCGGCCGAACCGGGCCGAGGTGTGGTTCGCCGCGCAGAGCCCGATCCTCGCCCAGGGCACCATCGCCGCCGAACTCGGCCTGCCGGAGAAGGCCGTCACCGTCCACGTGGTGCGCGGCGGCGGCTCGTTCGGCCGTCGGCTGTTCTTCGACGCCGCCCTGGAGGCCGCCCAGGTCTCCAAGGCCGCCGGCCGCCCGGTCAAGCTGATGTGGACCCGCAACGACGACATGCGCCACGGCCGGGTCCGCCCGGCGAGCCACCACCTCGTCCGGGCCACCTACGGCCTCGGCCAGGTGTTCAGCTGGGAGCACCACGTGGCCGGCGTCCGGACCGACCTCGGCCACGGCCTCGGCGACATGCTCACCGCCGCCGGCTACGACCTCCCGCTGGCCGGGCTCACCGCCTCCGAACTGTTCTTCCTGCTCACCGAGAAGATCCCGTACGACGTCGGGGTGCCCACCCAGCTGCTCGCCGAACTGCCGCTGGAGCTGAACACCGGCAGCTGGCGCTCGGTCTACTCCGGCACCGTCCGGGTCTCCGACGAGATCATGATGGACGAACTCGCCCGCCGGATGGGCGAGGACGAACTGGCCTTCCGCCGAACCCGGATGCGCGGCGCCGCCGGGCGGGCGGTGCTGGACGAGCTCGCCGCGCGGGGCGGCTGGGGCCGCCCGATGCCTCCCGGCCACGCCCAGGGGATCGGCTACCACGACGAGCACAGCGCCTGCGTCGGCTACCTGGTCGAGCTGGACGCCACCGACCGGACCGACCCCCGGGTGACCAGGGCCGTCATCGTCGCCGACGTCGGCCGGGTGATCAACCCCAGCGGCCTGGAGGCCCAGCTGACCGGCGCGCTGGTCGACGGCATCTCGGTGATCCTCCGGGCCGGCAACCACCTCGACAACGGCGCCTTCCGGGAGGGCAGTTACGGCGACTTCCACTACGCCCGGCAGCGGCACACCCCGCCGGTGGTCGAGATCCACCTGATGCCGCCGAGCGGACCGCCCGGCGGCGCGGGCGAGGTGGGCGTCCCGGCCGCCTCCGCCGCCGTCGCCAACGCCTACGCCCGGGCGACCGGCACCAGCCCGCGCTCCTTCCCGATCGACTTCTGACGCACCGCCGCCCCATGGCCCGCTCAAGACTCCTGACCACCAGCTGAGGAATCCCGACTCCCCATGCCCACCCACACCTTCGTCCTCAACGGGCGGCCCGTCACCGTCGAGGCCCCGGACGACACGCCGCTGCTCTGGGTCCTGCGCGACAAGCTCGGCGTTACCGGCCCCAAGTACGGCTGCGGTGTGGGCGTCTGCCGCGCCTGCACCAGCCACCTGGACGGCCGGGAGTTCCAGCCCTGCACCCGGCCCGTCAAGGACTGCGCGGGCCACACCGTCACCACCATCGAGGGCCTGGCCGACGGCGAGGTCCTGCACCCGGTCCAGGAGGCCTGGCTCGCCTGCGACGTCGCCCAGTGCGGCTTCTGCCAGCCGGGCCAGATCATGACCGCCGTCGCCCTGCTGCGCCGCACCCCGAACCCGACGGACGCGGACATCGACCAGATCCAGAACATCTGCCGCTGCGGCACCTACCCGCGCATCCGCGAGGCGATCAAGCAGGCCGCCGCCCGGCGGGCCGCCGAGCACTGACCCGGACCGGCGCCGCCGGTCGGCCCAGCGCGGTCCCGCCACCCGTCACGAGAAGGCCGCCACCGTCCGCCGGGCCGGGAGACTCCGCGTCGCCGGGCTCTTCGTCCGGTCCGCCCGCTGATCCGCGGACAGGGCCTACGGCGCGTCCCGGGGGTCGCGGCCGAAGAAGGCGGCGAGCCGGTCGTACGCCGGGGCGTCCTCGGGCACGGCGACGGCGGGGCCGAAGGCGTGGTGGTCCTCCTCGGCGCCGCGGTACTCGGGCTTGAGCGCGCCCTCGGCCCAGGCCAGCGCGACGAGTGCGACCTCGTGGTCCAGGCCCTCGGTGGACTGGCCGGTGGCGCGGGCCAGGTCCCAGCCGTGGACGGCGAATTCGGCGATCTGCTGGTCCACCGGGAAGCGGGCCGGCAGGGTGCCGAATCCGGGGAGCTCCAGGGTGCCGCCGAGGTCGCCGGCCGCGCGCCAGGCGCCGACCAGCTCCTCCGCCCCGGCCTCGAAGGCGTGCAGCCAGTTTTCCTCGACCCGCTCGAACGGCTGCGACCAGTCCGGCTGCCCGCCCTTCGCCCGTACGGTGAACTGCCGCAGGTCGTACAGGAGATGGCTGACCAGGTCGCCGACGTCCCAGGAGCGGCAGGGCGTCGGGTGGCCGGCCAGCTCGACGCCGGTGCCGTCGATCAGCCCGGCGGTCTGCGCGAGGGCCCGGGCGAGCAGCCCGATCGGGTCTTCCGCTGCGGTCATGGCACACCTCTCGGTACGGGGTCCCGGTGCGGGAGCGCGGTGTCGTGCCGGGTGATCGTAAGCGCGGGCGCCGACCACCGCCCGGCACGACACCGTGCGGCCCCCGCGCGTCAGGCGGCGAATCCGCCGTCCACCGCCAGCTCGGCGCCGCTGACGTACCGGCCGTCCCCGCCCACCAGGTAGGCGACCGCGGCGGCGACCTCCGCGCCGGTGCCGTAGCGGCCGAGCGCGGTGAGCCCGCTCTGGAACTCCGCCGAGGGGCCGTCGGCCGGGTTCATGTCGGTGTCGATCGGCCCGGGGTGGACCAGGTTCGCGGTGATCCCGCGCGGCCCGAGCTCCCGGGCCAGCGCCTTGGTCAGACCGATCAGCGCCGCCTTGCTGGTCGCGTACAGCGTGGCGCCGGGAAAGGCGACGCGCTGGGCGATGCAACTGCCGACGGTGACGATCCGCCCGCCGTCGGCCAGGTGCGCACAGGCCGCCCGGGCGTAGAGGAAGGGGGCGCGGACGTTCACCTCCAGCGTCCGGTCGACGTCCTCCAGCGTGAGCTCGCCGATCGGGCCGAGGACGCCGACGCCCGCGTTGTTCACCAGGACGTCCAGCCTCCCGAACCGCTCGACGACGGCCTCGACCACGCCCTGCACCGCCTGCGGGTCGGCGCTGTCCGCCCGTACGGCCCAGCCGGTCCGCCCCATCGCGGTGATCTTCGCGACGACCTCCTCGGCCCGCTCCGCGCCGCCCTGGTAGGTCAGCACCACGTCGGCGCCGTCCTCCGCCAGCCGCAGGGCGACCGCCGCCCCGATCCCCCGGCTGCCGCCGGTCACCAGGACCACCTTGCCGTCGAGGCCGTCGCCACCGTTGCGCACTGCCGCACCGTTCATGGTCATCTCTCCAGAACTCCTCGTTCCGATCTCGGACATGACTCGATCCTGGTCCGACGCGCTTCAAACCTCCGGCGGTATTCGGACGTTGCGTTCAAACTTCAACAACGCTTCCCGGCACCCCGCGCCCCGGCGTGCGCACCGGCCACCGGTCGTACCACCCGGCCACCGGCCGCCGGGTCGGCTCCGGCGCATGCGAAGGGCGGCGCGACCTTCCGTCCGCCGTCCCGCACCCGCCCGACCGGATCCCGCCGGGTGCCCGCCGACTCCCGCCGGGCCCCGTCGACACGGGGAACACCGCGCCCCCGCGCGGCCGGCCACCCCGGGGCAGCCCGGGAACAGCCCCCGAACGGCCCGTGAACGGCCCGCCAACGCGACGGAACCGGCCGAGCGGCCACCCCCGTCCAGGGTGGCCGCTCGGCCGGTTCGAAGGCTCCGTCAGGCGTCCGCCGTCAGACCGGACCCCGGGAGGCCGGGGAACCCGTCAGGCGGAAGGCACGTCAGGCCGAGCTCCTGTCAGGCGCAGATCCCGTCAGACGGCCAGCGTCTGGCCCGGGAAGATCAGGTCCGGGTCGCCGCCGATGACGCGGACGTTGTTCCGGTAGAGGCTGTCCGTGTCGGTGCCGAACTTGGCCGCGATGCCGCTCAGGGTGTCACCGCTCCTGACGGTGTAGCCACCCGCCGCGGTGTTCTTCGGCGCGACCGGCGCGGACTGCGCGGGCTTGGCCGCGGGCTGCCCCTTGGGCGCCTGCGACTTGGCCGCCGGCTTGGCCGCGGGCTTCGCCGCCGGCTTGGCCGCGGGCTTGGCCGCCGGCTTGGCCGCGGGCTTGGCCGCCTTCGTGCTCGGCTTGGCCGGCTTGGCCGCCGCGCCGTCGGAGGTGTCGACGGCGGCCGGGGCGCCGCCCCTGCCCAGGCCCGCCTTCTGCGAGCAGACGGGCCAGGCGCCCGGGCCCTGCGAGGCGAGGACCTTCTCCGCGACGGCGATCTGCTGCGCCCTGGTGGCCTTGCCGGCCTGGGCGGCGTAGGCGGTCCCGCCGTACGCGGCCCAGGTGGACGGGGTGAACTGCAGTCCGCCGTGGAAGCCGTTGCCGGTGCTGATGCTCCAGTTCCCGCCGCTCTCGCACTGGGCGACGGCGTCCCAGGTCGAGGCGGTGGCGGCGGAGGCCGAGGTGGCCGTGACGAGGCCGGCCACCGGCAGGGCCGCGACGGCGGCGCCCGCGACGACCGCCATCCGAACGCGGTGGCGCTTGGCGGTGGCGGTGGTGTCGGTGGCCGCGGCGGTCTCGTGACGGGGATTCATACAAGTCCTCTCGACAAGTCCCGGGTGGGCATGCGGAACCAGGCCCGGGACAGGGGCCGGCAGTTTTTCGCTCACCTCACTCGACGGGCGGCCGGACACGTGTCGGACGTGCCGTGCCGCCCCGGTCACCTCCGCGCGCCGACGGCCTGTTCGAGCCGGCCTGGTCGGCGGGCACCGCCCTCGCGCCGCTGGTCAGTCGGCGGGCAGTGCGTCGGGGTGAACCCGGGTGGCGCTCGTTGCGCCGCCAACGAAGCTAGGGGGCATCACCCGGACGCAGCAAGCAATTCTTGGACGCCGCAGGTCAGTTGACTGTTACCGGCGGTACAGATCAAGAAAAGGTGCCCGATTTGACCATTTTTGACAGTATTTTCAAGATCAAATGGTCGAATTCCGTGCCCTCGCTCACATCTATCCCTCCGAGAAAGCTCACACGCCATCCACGCCGAGGAATCGTCAGGTGACGTACCGTCACCACCGCGCCCGGAGTTCCCGGTTCCGCACCGCCGTCGAGTGGGATCCGTCACGGCCGCTACTCACCGAGACCACGAAATCACTGGACGTGACGGCCGTCGAGCTCCGCGTCCCGGGCCAACAGCGCCGCCTGGACCCGGTTCTCGCAGCCCAGCTTGGCCAGGATCCGGCTGACGTAGGTCTTCACCGTCGCCTCGCTCATGTGGATCCGCGCTCCCGCGTCGGCGTTGGACAGACCCTCTCCGAGCAGCGCCAACACCTCCAGCTCGCGCGGGGTGAGCACCTCCAGCCGGCGCCGCGCCGCCACCGCGCGGGCGGCCAGCGAGGCGCTGCGCCCGGACGCCAGCGAGTCGACGATGTGCCGGGTGGCGGCCGGGGAGAGGAACGCGTTGCCGCCCGCGGCCGCCCGGACGGCCTGGATCAGCTCGTTCGGCGCGGTGTCCTTGAGCAGGAAGCCGGCCCCGCCCTCGGTCACGGCGCGCAGGACGTTCTCGCGCTCCCCGAAGGTGGTGAGGATCAACGCCCGCGCGCCGGGAGCGACCTTCGCCAGCTCCGCGAGCGCCGTCAGCCCGTCCATCACCGGCATCTGAATGTCCAGCAGCACGACGTCCACCCGGTGCGCCCGCGCGAGCTCCAGCGCCTCCCGCCCGTCGGCGGCCTCCGCGACCACCTCGATGTCGTCGGCGGAGCCGAGGATCATCCTGATCCCGGCCCGGATCAGCGGCTCGTCGTCGGCGACGAGGACTCGGATCACGCTGGTCATTCCCCCTCGAACGGTGCTTCGGCTGCGGCACCATCCTCACATCCCGGCGGGCCGCTCCGAACCACCCCGGTCCCGACCACCGCGCTCCGAAACCGGCCCGGACCGGACCGGTCGGAGCACCCGCCCGCGCACGGGGGCACTCAGACCCGGGCGACGTACTCCTGTTTCTCCACCAACGCCCCGTCCCGGAAGCAGAATCGCGCCACGTGCTCCTCGTTCCAGCCGGCACCGGGCGCACCGCTCAGGACGAACCAGCGGCAGTGCGCGCCCACCGGCGCCTCCGGCCCCGTCCCCTTGTACGTGTCCGTGAAGAAGTCGTTGCCGCGCGGCAGCGTCTGCAGCACCTCCGTCTCCGCGGTGCCGACCCTGATCTGGTCGTACATCGGCTTCTGCACGGTCGCGTCGTTGGTGCCCTTGACGAAGGCGACCACGCCCCAGACCAGCAGGCCGAGCACGACCAGCGCGACCACCACCACCCCGAGCGCGCAGCCCATCGCCGGGCTGCGCCGCCGGCTCTCCGCCTCCTCGACCGGCGGCAGGCCGTCCACCGTCCAGTCCTCGGCTCCGCCCGTCGCCGCCGCGTCCTGCTCCGCCCCCTCGTACGGGAGGACGCCCGCCAGCCGGAAGCCGTGCTCCGGCGTGGGACCGGCGTGCACCATGCCGCCGACCAACCGGGCGCGCTCCCGCAGGCCGGCCAGCCCCTGGCCGCCGCTGACCGCGGCGCCCGCGCCGACCCGTGCCCCCACGAGCTCCGGCGCGCGGGAGTTGGTCACCTCCACGACCAGCGCGTCCGGCTCGTACCGCAGCGCGACGCCGATCGGCGCGCCGGGGGCGTGCTTGTGCGCGTTGGTGAGCGCCTCCTGCACGATCCGGTACGCCGCGTGGTCGACGGAGGCCGACAGCGGACGCCGCTCGCCCTCCACGGTGAGCTCGATCTCCGTCCCGGCCGCCCGGGAGGACTCCACCAGTTCCCCGACCCCGTCCACCCCGCCCCGGGCCGGCGGCCCGGCGGCGGCCGGCCCGGAGGTGGGCGGCAGCGCCGTCGACTCGTCGTGCAGCACCCCGACCACCTCGCGCAGCTCGCGCATCGCCGCGACCGCCGCCTGCCGCAGCACCCCGACCGCCTCGCGCTGCCGGTCGGTGAGCGTCCGGTCCACCTCCAGGGCGCCCGAGTGCACCGAGATCAGCGCCAGTTGGTGGCCCAGGCTGTCGTGCATGTCCTGGGCGATCCGGTGCCGCTCGCGCAGCCGCGCCTGGTGCACCACCATGACCCGCTCGCGCAGCAGCTGCTCGTTGCGCTCGCGCAGCGCGTCCAGCAGGGCGCGGCGCTGCGCCCGGTAGCGGCCGTAGAGCGCGGGCAGCACGGCGAACACCAGGAAGAAGCCGAGCGACAGCGGCAGGACGAGCTTCGGCGAGAGCGAGGTGGAGTCCTTCAGCACGCCCGTGGCGGTGAACAGCAGCCAGCCCACGACGAAGGCTCCGACCAGCGACCACACCCGGCGGATCCGCGCCCCGGCCGTCCAGCCCGCGCAGACCAGCAGCGGCACCGGCCCGACCGCCCAGCCGGCGAGGGCCGCGGCGGCGAGCAGTACGGTGGCCGGCAGCCCCCTGCGCAGCACCCACAGCACCGCGACGGCGAGGCCGAAGGGCACCGCCAGACCGCTGTTGGAGAGCAGTTCCAGCAGCGCGGCGAACCCGCCCATCACCAGGGCGAGCACCGCCTCGCCGACCACCCGCCGGGGCCGCCAGGGCCCCGGCAGTGCCGTCCGTACCACCGTCTTCCAGGCCCGCGCGATCGCTTCCACGCGTCGAGGCTATCGGTCCGGCCGGGGCGCCCGCCGTCCTCCTTCGTCGCCGCCCGGTGCCGACGAAAGTCGCCTGGACGGGGCCTACCAGGAACTGGCCGAGCGTCGGTCAGCCGAAGGCCGTGAGCAGCAGCGCCACGTCGTCCACCCGGCGGGTCGAGCCGACCTCGCGCAGCAGCCGCTCGGCCGCCTGCTCCAGTCCCTCCCCCGCCGGGGCCCGGGCCAGCGCGGCCCGCAGCCGGTCCACACCCTGGTCGATCGCCACCGCCGGGTCCTCCACCAGCCCGTCGGTGTAGAGGGCGAGCAGCGCTCCGCGGCCCAGCCGCAGCTCGCTGACCGGGTAGTCGGCCCGTTCGTCGACCCCGAGCAGCGGCCCACCAGCGACGTACAGCGCCTCGGTCCGGCCGCCGGGGTGGCGCAGCACCGGCGGGAGGTGCCCGGCCCGGGCGATCCGGGCGAGGCCGACGGCCGGCGTCAGCCGGACCAGGCAGCAGCTGGCGAGCAGTCCGGGGTCGAGGTCGAGCAGCAGCCGGTTGGTGCGGGCGAGCACCTCGTCGGGCGGGTCGCCGCCGGTGGCGAAGGCGCGCACGGCGCTGCGCAGCTGCCCCATCGTGGCGGCCGCGCCGACGCTGTGGCCCTCGACGTCGCCGATCACCAGGGTGACATCGCCGCCGGTGACGATCGCGTCGTACCAGTCGCCGCCGATCTCCATGCCCTGGGTGCCGGGCAGGTAGCGGGCGGTGATCCGGATGCCGGGCACCTCGGGCAGCCGGTGCGGCAGCAACGCCTGCTGCAGGCCGCGGGCGAGCGTGAACTCGGCGTCGTACAGCCGGGCGCGCTCCAGGGCCTGGGCGATGAAGCCGCCGAGCGCGGTGAGCAGCCCGCGCTCCTCCACGGTGAAGGAGCGCGGCAGGTCGAAGCCGAGGATACAGCTGCCGACCGGCCGGCCGGAGGCGATCAGCGGCAGGAAGGCCCAGGCGCCCATCTCGTCCAGGGCCAGGTCGGGGTAGGTGGCGGCGAGTTCGCGCACCGACTCGAAGAAGATCGGGGTGCCGGTGCTGAGCGTCTCCGAGCCGGGCACCCGGGCGTCGGTCGGCAGGCCCTCGAAGGCGTCCAGGAAGCCGTCCGGGTAGCCGGTCTGCAGGAGCAGGTGCAGGCGCTGCTCGCGCACCGCGTAGATCGCGAGCTCCTGGCCGCCGAAGGCCGGCAGGATCTCCTCGGCCACCGCCCGGCAGACGTCCCGCACGGTGACGGCCTCGGTGAGCGCGCTGGCCAGCTGGAGCAGGTGGTGGGTGTCGCCCACCCCGGTGCGGGCGGCGGGCGGCGGGGTGACGGGCGGTTCGGCCGCGCCCGGCGGTGCCTCGGCCGCGAACACCCGGCCGGTGACGCCGTGCGCGTCCGGGTAGAGGGAGAAGGCGAGCCAGCCGGCGGGCGGGCGGGCGGCCAGGAAGGCGGTCGGCTGCTGGGAGAGCAGGGTGGCGCGGTACCGGTTCTCGTAGAAGGGGTCGGCGAGCCAGGGCAGCACCTCCCAGGGCTGGTGGCCGATCAGCTCCTCGCGGCGGGCCCCGAGCAGCGGTTCGACGGCGCGGTTTGCGTAGCTGATCCGGCCGTCCGGGTCGAGCGAGAACACGCCCTCGTGCAGCCGCTCCACGGCGGCCGCGGCGGCGGTGAGGGCCCGCGCGTCCAGCACCGCGCCGACCAGGTGGGTCCGGCCGTCGGAGATCGCCACGGGCACCCGGGCCCACAGTTCGACCGGGTACGGCCGGCCGTCCGGTCCGAGCACCCGGACCCGGGCGGCCAGCACCTCGCCGCGCTCCAGCGCGATCCGGGCGGCGGCCCGGAACTCGGGCAGGTCGCCGGGGGCGACCCGGCGGTTCAGCGCGGCCACCGTGCCGTCGAACTCGCCCGGCCCGAAGCCGAAGATCTCCTGGAACCGCTCGTCGGCGGCGAGCGCCCCGGTGGCCACGTCCCAGTCGAACAGCCCGACCCGGGTGGCCGGCACCGCCGGCGGCGGCAGCTCCACCACGGCCACCTCTCCGCCCGGCTCCACCGACTGCGCGGGCTCCGCCAACCCCGCCAGTTCGGCGCCCAGTCGGTCGGCCGCCTCGGTCAGCCGCCGGACGGCCGAATCCGGCACCCCGTCGTCCGAGGCGGGCCACAGTCCGCTCAGCACCCCGAACCGCTCCCCGCCGTGCGCCACCGGCACGCAGGCGGAGGCGAAGTCGTACGGCATGCCCACCGCGAGCTGGGGGAAGCGCCGCATGGTGTCCTCGGTGTCGGTCAGGGTGATCACGTGCCCGGTCCGGAAGCAGGCCGCGACCGGCATCGGCCCGGCGGCGGGCACCCGCCGGAACGGGCTGATCACCGCCAGCGGCACGCCCGCGACCGTGCGCAGCACCAGCGACCGGCGGTCCCGCGAGCGCAGGTACACCAGCGCGCCGTACGCCCCGGTGGTCCCGAGCACCCGGCGCACCGCCTCGGCGAACAGCTCGTCCCGCCGGTGGTCCGCCTGCCCGACGGTGTCCTGGACGGACCTCGGGGCCGACCGGTCCGCCTCCGCGCCGGACCCGGGCTCCCGCGGCCGGTCCGGACCGGGCCGCGCACCAGGGGCCCCACCGGTCGCGTGCGGATGGCGCATGCTCTTTTGCTACGCCCGGCCCGCAACCGTGTCAAGGCGAGTCCGCGCCCGCACCGGGGCCCGGCGGAGGCCCGCGGGACACGCCCCGAGCTGCCCGGGGGCCCGGCGTGCCCCAGCATGGACGGCATGCCGAGCGATTCCCGCCGCACCACCGTGGTCAACCTCAAGGGCCACCGCGACGACCCCGGGTACCAGGACGTCGTCTACGTCGGCCGCGCCATGCACCGCGGCGGCTGGCACCTCGACGAGTCCCCGCTGCACTGCCCGTACCGGCCTGGGCCGGACCTCACCCGGGAGGAGATGGTCGTCAAGTACCGCGCCCACCTGCTCGCCCACCCGGAGCTGCTGGCCCTCGTCCCGCCCCTGCGCGGCCACCGCCTCGGCTGCTGGTGCGCCCCGCTCCCCTGCCACGCCGACGTCCTCGCCGACCTGGCCGACCAGGCCGACCAGGCCGACCACCCGCCGGGCAAGCACTGACGCCGCCGTCAAAGCCCGGAGAGGTCCACCTCCACGGGGTACGGCACCACGGCCTTGACCAGCCCGGTGAACAGCTCCCCCACCCGGTAGGCGGCGCCGGCCGCGTCCAGTACGTAGGTGTGGACGATCGGCACCCGGCCGGCGGCCTGCTCGACCCGCCAGTAGAACGGGATGCCCGCCTTGGCGTACTGGTCCAGTTTGACCACCCGGTCCGTGGTCTCCGAGCCCGGCGAGACCACCTCGACCAGCAGCAGGACGTGGTGGGGTCTGGTCGGCGACTCGTCGATCGTGTCCGCGCGGTAGACCACGACGTCCGGTCGGCGGTTGTTCAGCGGTACGTCCTGCAGCCGGACGTCGAAGTCGGTGTCGGCGTTCCATTCGACGCCACCCGCCTCGTCCAGGGCGTTCGCCAGGAACCGGGCGAGCCGGTTGTGCCGCTTGGAAGCGCTCGGGGACACGACCACCATCCCGTCGACGATCTCGATGCCCGCGCACTGCTCATCGGTCCAGGAGTCGTACTGCTCACTGGTGATCTGCCGGTGCATCCACTCGGGTGCAATCATCTCGGCCGTCACGGCGTACCTCCCCTGGGCTGCTGGGCGGGCCTCGTGCTGTGTGCCACAGCCTAGTACGGGCGTTGCGGGGGTTTCGGACGGTTCGCGAACTGTTCGATATTCTCCGGGCGGGTGGTGGCGTGGGGCCGCCGGTGGGGAAGCGAGAACCGTATGCAGTCGCCGTCGTCCGGAGGGCCCGCGCGCGAGTCGTCGTGGCAGTGGGACGGCGAGACCGGCGGCGGCGAGGCCGGCGAGGACGTGGTCGCGGGCGGCGGGGAGCGGTCGCGGCCGAGCCGGCGGCGGTTGCTGGCCGGGGCCGGAGTGCTCGCGGCGGGCGGAGCCGCCTGGGCGTTCGGCCGTTCGGGTGTCGGTGGGGCGCTGCCCGCGCCGGAGCCGACCAGGCCGATCCCGACCGCGCTGTCCGGGCCGACGCCGCTCTGGACCTACCGCGGCCCGGAGGCGATGACGCCGGAGCGGCTCACCGACCCGCCGGGGCGACCCCTCTACCTCTCCAAGAACGGTCTGCAGGTCCTCGACCCCGCCAAGGGCACCCCCGGCCGGCTGCTGGTCTTCGACCCGCCGCCCTCCCGCAACTGGCCGAGCGACCTCGACACCCTCGGCAAACTGGTGCTGGGGCCCGACCACCTCTTCACCACGTTCCAGGGCCACGTCGAGGCCCGCCACTTCACCGACCCCGCCGCCGACTGGAGCCTGCCGCTGCCCGACGAGCTCCAGGGGCAGACCCGGCTGTCCGGCTACGACCGCCATGACCCCGGCGTCCTCTACGGCTACTCCTGGGGCCGCCCGCGGGCCGACGGCGCCCCGGCGGACAACCGGGTCTTCGCGCTGCGGGTCACCGACCGCTCCCTGCTCTGGTCCGTCCGCACCGAGCAGGAGGAACAGCCCGTCACCCCCGCCACCCACAGCGGCGGCCACCTGCTCGCCTGCGTCCGTTTCCTCGGCGGCCGCGCCGAGCTGGTGGTCCGGGACGCCGCCACCGGCCGCGAGCTGTGGACCGCCCCCGGCGAGGAGGACCTGCGCTGGTGCGTCAGCGACGCGGGCGGCTTCCTCGTCCCCGACGGCAACGGCGGCGTGCGCGCACTGCGGGCCACCGGCGAACCGGCCTGGACGCACTCCCCCGCCCGGGGCGATTCCCGGCGGGCACTGCCACCCCTCCCGGACGGCCCCCAGGTGTACGTCCCGTGGGACCAGGGCGTCGTCACCTGCCACGACTCGTCCTCCGGCGCCGTGCTCTGGTCCTGCCGGCTGCCGTTCCCGCTGGACCGCCGCAGCCGTCCGCTGACCGGCGACGGGAGGCTGTTCGTCCCGGGCACGGCGGTCGGCGGGGTCGCCGCGATCCACACCTCGACCGGCGGACTCGGCTGGACCTTCCACGACTCCGGCCCCGGCAAGGACGTCTGGACCCTCGCCTCCGACGGCGGTCTCCTCTACGCGGGCCACGACGACGTCCTGCACGCGCTCCCGCTGGACTGAGCGCACGCCCGACGGAACGGCGGGACGGCACGGAACGGCGGGACGGCACGTTCCATCAGGCCGACACGGACCGTCCGGACGACCCGACACGGTAGACGGCCCGACACGGCAGGATGGCCCGATGCAGGTACGCCCGATCTCCCCCGACAACCTGGCCGAGCTGCTCGCCGACCGCATCGCCGCCCTGCCCGACGCCGGCGCCCGGCGCCTGCGGGTGGCCGTGGACGGCGCGGCGGCCGCCCGCCCCGAGGCGCTCGCCGACGCCCTGGTGGAGCCGCTGCGGCTGCGCGGCCACCCGACGCTGCGGGTCTCCGCCTCCGGCTTCCTGCGCCCGGCCTCGATCCGGCTCGAGTACGGCCACCGGGACGCGGACGCCTTCCACGACCTCTGGCTGGACGACGGCGCGCTGGCCCGCGAGGTGCTCGACCCGCTGGAGCCGGGCGGCAGCGGCCGCGTCCTGCCCTCCCTGCGCGACCCGGTCACCGACCGGTCGACCCGCGCCCCGTACACCGAACTCCCGCCCGGCGGCGTGCTGTTGCTGGACGGCGCACTGCTGCTCGGCCGCTGGCTGCCGCTGGAGCTGACCGTCCACCTGGCGCTCAGCCCGGCCGCGCTGGCCCGCCGCACCCCCGCCGACCAGCAGTGGACGCTGCCCGCCTTCGCCCGCTACGAGGCGGAGACCGGGCCCACCGGGGCGGCCGACGTCACCGTCCGCGTGGACGACCCGCGCCACCCCGCCCTGGTCGAGCGGCCGTGACCTCCGGGGCCGGCCCGCGCTGGCAGTACGGGCACCAGAACACCGCCCGGTCGCGCGGCGGCGAGCCCTGGCGACCGGCGGCCACCGGGGTGACGCAGCGCGGGCACGGCCGTCCGGCCCGGCCGTAGACCCAGTGCTGGTAGCCGGGCCGGGTGTCGCCGGTGGTGATGTGGCCGGGGCGCAGTTTGTTGGCCTCCAGCATCTGCC
This sequence comes from Kitasatospora sp. NPDC092039, assembly GCF_044756065.1. NCBI lineage: Bacteria > Bacillati > Actinomycetota > Actinomycetes > Kitasatosporales > Streptomycetaceae > Kitasatospora > Kitasatospora sp. NPDC092039. Next base: position 249,060 of record NZ_JBIVSD010000011.1, read on the forward strand.
GGGCGCGCTCCACCAGCCGGTCGGGGTGCGGGAGTTCGCCGACCTCGGTCCACGGGGTGACGCCCGCCACGAAGCACAGTTCGTTGGCGTAGACGTTGCCGATCCCGGCGAGGTTGCGCTGGTCGAGCAGGGCCTCGACGACCGGGCGGCCCGGGCGGGCGAGGAGCCGGCGGACGGCCTCGACCGGGTCCCAGTCGGGGCCGAGCAGGTCGGGGCCGAGGTGGCCGACGATCCGCTGCTCGTCGGTGGTGCGCAGCAGCTCGACGACGGGCAGCCGGTAGCCGACGGCGGTGCCCCGGTCGGTGCCGAGGACGGCGCGGACCTGCCAGTCGGGGCCACCGGTCCACCGCTCGCCCGGGCGGTAGACCTCCCAGCGGCCGTCCATCCGCAGATGGGTGTGCAGGGTGAGGCCGCCCTCGAAGCGGGCGAGCAGGTGCTTGCCGCGCGGGGCCACCTCCAGCACCCGGCGGCCGGTGAGGTCGGCGGTGGCGTACGCGGGCACCCGCAGGTCGGCGCTGGTCAGCGGCTGTCCGGCGAGGGCCTCGTGCAGCCGGGCCGCCACGCGGTAGACGGAGTCACCTTCTGGCATGCCTCCATTCTGGTCCGCGCGGCGGCCCGGCGGGGCGGCGGCCCCCTCCGCGCTACTCCGACTGCTGCGCGGTGCCGTGGGCCTCGCGCACCACGACCACCGGGCAGGGCGCGTGCTCGGTGAGGTGGCGGCTGACCGAACCGAGCAGCACTCCGGAGAAGCCGCCCAGGCCGCGGCTGCCGACGACGAGCAGCGCGGCGCCCTTGGCGGCCTCCAGCAGCGCCTGGGCGGCGTTGCCGGGCATCACGCTCTCGGTGATCCGCACTCCGGCGTCGTCCCCGGCCACCTTGGCGACGGTTTCGCCGAGGGTCTTCCCGGCGAGTTCCTCGGGGTCGAAGGTCTCGACCGTCGGCACGCCCTGCCCGGCCCAGCCGTAGAAGGCCGGGTACTCCCAGGCGGCGATCGCGTGGACCGTCCCGCCGACGGCCTTCGCGTAGTCGATCGCCCAGCGCAGCGCCTGCTCCGAGGCGGGCGAGCCGTCCACGCCGACGACGATCCGGGGATTGGCACTCATGCCCCTGCTCCTTCGGTTGCTCTGATCGGTCCCGACCCTCCGAACATAGATCAAATCGGACAAACGGCCGGTATCTGCCACGCCGGAGGCGGCCTCCGGCTTTCGATTCCAGTGCGGTCGGCGGCTACGGCCTGGGGGGGGTACCCGGATGCCGGGCGGGACCCGCCGCCGTTCCGGCGCTTCACCGGGCCCTGGTACCGCCGAGCCGTTCCCCGCTCAACTCCGGTAGGCGGCCCAGGCGTTGGCCATCCGCCTGACCTGACCCGCGGTGAAGCGGGTCATGCAGGCGTCGTAGCTGTAGTCCATGAAGTTGTGGATCGGGTCGGCCCCCGGGCTGGTGCAGGTGTCACGGCCCTCGGGGCAGCCGGAGGCGGCGCCGCGCTCGGCCGGGGTGTCGTCCACGTAGTCGCCCGGGGCCCGGCAGCCGCCCTGGAAGGTGTGGAAGAGGCCGAGCCAGTGGCCGATCTCGTGGGTCGCGGTGTCGCCCTCGTCGTAGTGGGTGGCGGCACCGCCCGGCAGCGAGGCGTCGAGCACCACCACGCCGTCGTCGGTCGGGTTCGTCCGGTACGCGTTCGGGAAGGTCGACCAGCCGAGCAGGGACTCGCCGAGCTGGGCGGTGTAGAGGTTGAGGGTGCCCTGGTCACCCTTGCGCAGGGCGGTCTTCATCTCCCGCTCGGCCGCCGAGCCGGGGGTCATGCCGGTGTACCAGGAGGCGTTGTCGCTCCAGTCGGTGCCGGCCAGCTCGAAGTGGAACGGGCTCCCGACGTTGCCCTCGCCCCGGCCGCCGTAGCTCTCGTTGAGGTGGTCGATCTGGCCGGACACGGCGGCCTGGTCCAGCCGTCCGGCGTCGCCGTCGTGGATCACGTGGAAGAAGACCGGGACGGTGACGGAGGCGCCGGCCCGGACCCGGCCGGTGCCCAGCCGGGCGAGCCGGCGGCCGAGGTCGGCCTGCATCGCCCGGGCCTGCGCGGTGCTGACCTCGTTCGGATCCCGGCTCGGCCCGCTGCCGGCCGGCCGCCTGGCGGCGGCACCGGCGCCGGCACCGTCGTCCGCGCACGCGGCCGCCGGAGCGGCGGCGAGGTGCGCGGCCGGGGCGGCCGGGGCGGCGAACTGGCTCAGACCGGCCGTGGCGACCAGCGCGGCGGCGCAGGGGAACAGGCGGGGGGCGCGCGAGGGCACCCGGGCAGTACGGCGCATCAGCGCTCCTGACGGGGGAGTTGACGGAGTCTCGGCCGCGCTCCGGACCTGTTCCGGCCGGACCCGCCGGCGCCGCCCGGCGCGGACTCGCCGAGACTACGACGCCGTGAAGTCGATCTCCCGCAGGGCGCGCGCGGCGGCCCGGTCGAGTACCACGGCCGACGCACACCCGGCCGGCAGCAGTCCCGCGTCGAGGATCCGGTGGCGCAGCCGGGCGACGGCGGCCCGGTGCCGGGCGAAGGCGTAGCGCGAGACGACGCGCCGGCGCCGCCGCTGCCCGTCCAGTGCCTCGGCCGGGTCGGCGTCGAGCAGCAGCAGGTGCACCCGGCGGCCCTGCCCGGCGGCGGCCCGGACCAGCCAGGCCCGCACCCAGGGCTGGGTGCCGCAGTCGTGCACCGCGAGCGACCCGCCGTCCAGCACCGCCCGGCGCAGCCGCCGGTAGTGGGCGAGCCGGGCCAGCGGGCGGTAGAGCGCGTACGGCAGCCGGCCGGGCAGCCGGGCCTGGTACTCCTCGCGGACCAGCTGGGAGTCGACCAGCGGGGCGCGGACGCAGCGGCGCATCAGGGTGCTCTTGCCGCTGCCGGGCAGACCGGTGACGACCAGCAGGTCCCCGGCCGGGTAGCGCAGGACCGTCGGCCCGGGCCCGCGCAGTTCGTGCCGTACGGGCGGGTCGTGCGGCACGGGCAGGACGACCCGCTCCCCGGCGGCGCGCGGCGGCGGCACCGTCGGCACCGCCGCCGTCCGCACCGTTCTCGTCCCGCTCACCCGGTCTCCCCCCGCCGTTCCCGTCCGAGGAGCATGTCGCATTCAAAAGGGCGAGTAAAGGGCGGAGGCCGGGGCGGGTACGGACCACCCGGTGGTCGGCGGAGCGGATCCGCCGGAACACGGAACGTCCCGGGCGCGCCGCCGGGGTGGCCAAGGTCTCAGCACGGAACCGTCACGGGCGTCCGTTCCCGCGTCCGGGCTCGCCTAACGTGGACGGATGTTCGCCACCTCCGACGATTCCTTCCGGCGCTCCCCCGACGAGCCGGCCGGCTGCCCGCTGCCCGGCATCGTGACGGCCTTCACGCCCCGGCTGGCCGAGTTCGCCTTCGAGCCCGGCTTCGTCGCGGCGGTCGACCAGCACGCGGCGATGCTGCGGGAGCTGCTGTACGCGCAGGGGCCGGAGCTCGCGCCCCGGCCCCTGGACCGTGAGGAGTTGTCGGACTACGCGCTGGGCTTCCTGGACGCGCTCGCCGAGATCGGCTGGCGGGAGCCGGTCGGCTACGACTACGCCGTGATCCGGCTCACCGCCGTCTGCTGGCTGGTGCGCGAGCAGGGCCTGCTGGAGGTCTGAGCCTCTCCGGCTACCGGCCCTGGTCGCCCTCGATGCCCGGCGCGGGCGGGGTGCCCAGGCCGGTCTGGGTGGTCGGCCGGACCGGCTGGTTGGACAGCGCATCGGAACGGCCGGCCTGGTAGGAGCTGCCGCGCAGCCGGGCGGTCTCCCGCTCGGCGTCGTCCAGCCACCGCTCCCAGCGCTGGCGCATCGGCATGATCAGGCCGCCGCCGACGCCGACCACCAGCACACCGGCGATGGTGGCGAGCGCGGCGATCAGGACCGGTCCGGTGATCGCGGTGGCGATCCCGGCCTGGCCCAGCGCGGCGATCACGCCGAGGCCGACGATGAACGCCCAGACCAGGGTGGAGACCGTCCGCCCGTACGAGGCGCCGGACAGCGCGTTGCCCACGATGTCGCGCACCGCGTTGGCGATGGCCATCGCGACCACCACGATCACCACGGCGACGATGGCGCGCGGCAGCCAGGCGACGATGCTGTGGATCATCGTGCTGATCGGGTTCGGGCCGAAGACGCCGAACGCCAGCTGCAGCGCCATCAGCAGGACGATGTAGTAGACGACCTTGCAGATGATGCCGGTCATGTCGTACTTGGAACCGGCCAGGTGGGCGGCCACTCCGGACCGCGCCGCGACCCGCTCGGAGCCGACCCGGCGCAGCACCCGGTCGAGGACCTTGGCGATCGCCTTGGCCACGAACCAGCCGATGACCAGGATCGCCAGGAAGGCGATGAACTGCGGAATGACCTTGGCGATCTTCGACCAGGCTTCGGTGAAACCCGACCCGAAGTCGACGGACAGTGCGAGCTGCTGAGCCATGGAGTCCTCCACTCGGTGACACGGCGCCACGAGCGGCGCTTCCGGCCCCCACCCTTCGTGGATAGCAGGAGCCCGCTGCGGCCGCGCGCGCCCGGTGTGCTGGATGGTCCCCTCGGGTGAACGGTCCGGTCGTCCGCGCGCGTACAGTGACGGTCCGGGGGGACGGGCCACGGGGGCGGGACGGACGGGACGGTGCGGCAGTGAGCGGTACGGCGGCGGAGCGCGCGGTGGACCACCGGGCGCTGCACTGGCAGGTCCGGCCGGAGGCGGCGCGGGCCGCCGTCCTGGTGCTGCACGGCGGTGAGGAGCACAACCTCGCCCGGCCCGGGTGGCTCAACCTGCCGCTGCTGCGGATGCACGGCTTCCTGCGCGGACTCACCAGGGCGACCGCGGACGCCGGGGTCGCCGTCGGGACCGTCCGCTACCGCCACCGCGGCTGGAACGGCGAACGGGCCGACGCCGCACGGGACGCGACCGCCGCGCTCGACGAACTGGCCGCGCTGCTCGGGCCGGTGCCGACCGTGCTGGTCGGCCACTCGATGGGCGGGCGCGCCGCGCTCCAGGCCGGCGGGCACCCGTCCGTCACCGGGCTGGTCGCCCTCGCACCGTGGTGCCCGGCCGAGGACCCGTGCGACCAGCTCGCCGGACGGGACGTGCTGATGCTGCACGGGGACCGCGACACCGTCACCCCGCCCGCCGAGACCCGCGCCTTCGCCGCCCGCAGCCGCGCGGCCGGTGCCCGGGTCTGCGGCTACACCGTCACCGGCAGCGGCCACGCCATGCTCCAGCGGATCCCCGACTGGCACCGCGCCACCACCCGCCTGACCACGGCCCTCCTCGGTCTCCACGCCCTGCCCGCCGAGACCGCCTCCGCCCTCGCGCTCCCGGCCGCCTCCCCCGAGGCGCTCACCCTCCCCCTGCCGCCCCAGCCCCGCCGCGCCCCGGGCCTCCCGGCGGAGGAGCGTCACGGCTGAGCCCGGCCGGTCCCCGCCTCACGGCCGGCGCAGCGAGCGCCACGTCACCACCGCACTCGTCGCACTCGCCAACAGCAGGCAGGCGCAGGTCACGGCGGCCAGGGCGGCCGGGTTCAGCTGGAGGGGGACCGGCGCTCCGGTGCTCTGGGAGAGGCCGGAGGCGAGGCCGGCCAGCGGTGGCAGGGTGGCCAGCAGGCCCAGCAGGGTGGCGACGGCGGTCACCAGGGCCGCCTCGGCCGCGGCGAGCAGGACCAGTTGGCGGACGGTGCCTCCGGTGGAGCGCAGGACGGCGAGGTCGCGGCGGCGGCCGTGGGCGGACAGCGCGGTGCTGTTGGCGGTGGCGATCGAGCTGTAGCCGACGGCGACGGCGATCAGCATCGCGGCGAGGCTGTCGGTCAGCCGGGCGTCGGTGTCGTAGTCGTCCAGGGCGTAGCGGACGGCGTCGTGGACGGCCGTGCCGGGGACCACCGCGACGGCCTCGGTGCCCGCCGGGACGAAGAGGTCGTCGCCCAGGGCGGCCGGGTCGTGGGTGCGGACCAGGCTCCGGGCGAGGACGAAGTCGCCGCGGGCGGGGTCGTCCGGCAGGATCCCGGCGACGCACAGCGGGACGGTGGCCCCGTCGGCGAAGCGGACCGGGTACTGCTGCCCGGCCGTCACGCCCAGCCACGCCGCCATGGACTCTCCCAGCACCGCCTCGCCGGGCCGGTCCCAGGCGGGGTCGCGGGAGCCGAGGGCGTCGATCACGGCGGTCGTCCCGTCGGCGCGGTGGACGAAGGCGCGGGTCGGCAGGGCGGCCTTGCCGACCGGGTGGGCGGCGACCGCCTCGTCGGTGAGGCCCGGGGTGCCGTCGTTGGTGACGATCGCCTGGCCGGAGAGCCGCAGCGCCTGGCCGGCCGGGTAGGCCGCCCGCATCGTCTCCACCGCGCCGCTGAGCAGCACCGCGAACCCGACGGCCGCGATCACCGGGGCCGCCGTGGCGGCGGCGCGGCCCGCGCCGGCCGTCAGCCCGGCCCGCAGCAGCAGCGGACCGGCCGTGCCGAGCCGCCGCAGTGGTGCGGTCACCACCCGGCCCACCGGGCCGACCAGGACCGGGGCGAGCAGGGCGGCGGCCGTGATCAGCACCATGGTGGCGGTGATCGCCAGGCCCACCCGGCGGTCCGCGGCGGAGGCGGCGGTGAGGACGGCGCAGCCGGCGCCGAGGCCGAGCACGGCCAGTCCGGCGCCCAGCCGGGCGCGGCTCGGCCTCCGCTCCGCCGTGCGGTCCTCGCGCAGTGCCTCCAGCGGTGCGACCCGGACGGCCGTACGGCTCGCCGCCCAGGCACCGAGCACGCTGACGCCGATGCCGACCGCGGCGGCGGTGAGCAGCGGCCAGGCCGTCACCCGGACGGCGAGCCCCGGCGGGGCGATGTCCAGGCGCAGCAGGGTGTCCCGCAGCAGCGGGGCGGCGGCGAGGCCGGCCAGGCAGCCGGCCGCCGAGCCCAGCAGGCCGACCACCGCGGCCTCGCCGAGGACCATCCGGCGCAGTTGGCCCGGGGTGGCGCCGAGGGTGCGCAGCAGGCCGAGTTCGCGGCGCCGCAGGCCGGTGGCGAGGACGAGCATCGAGGCGACCACGAAGCCGGTGGTGAACAGGCCGAGGGCGGCCAGCGCGGCGATCAGCTGGGTGCCGAGGAAGCGCCGGTGCTCGACGTGGCGGGGCTGGAGCGCGGCGCGGCCGTCGCCGGTGACCACGGTCGCCCCGTCGCCGACGGCCGTACGGGCGGCCGCGGCCAGGCGGGAGGGCGTGGTGTCGGGGGTGGGCAGCAGGGCGATCGTCCGGACGCCGGGGTCGCGCTGGGCGGCCGCGGCGTCGCTGAGGTAGTAGCCGGGGCCGTCCACGGTGCCGACGACGGTGAACTCGCTGCGTCCGGCGGTGAGGTTGACGGTCAGCCGGGCGCCGGCCGGGACGCCGAGGGCCTGGTCGACCACCACCTCGTCGGCGGTGTCGGGGACCCGGCCGGTGAGCAGCCGGTACGGGGCCAGCCGGGCCGAGGACCAGCCGTGGCCGGCCTCGGCCGCGCCGTCGTCCGGGAGCGGTCGGCCGTCGCGGACGGCCTGGGCGTAGAAGACGCGGTCCACCACGACGGCGGCCGCGCCGGGCACCGCGCGCAGCCGCTCGGTCAGGGACTGCGCCTCGGCGGGGCTCCACGGGACGCGGTCCTTCGGGCTGCCGCCGCGGTCGGTGGCCTGCGGCGGCAGCACCAGCGCGGGGGCGGCGGCGAGGCGGGGCTGGACGGCGGGCCGGGCGGACTCGTGGATCGTCAGGGTGGCGGTGATCAGGGCGACGCCGACCAGCACGGCGAGCCAGCAGGAGAGGTACCCGGCCCAGCGCTCACGGACGTTGGCGAGGATCAGCATCACGCCTCCAGCCGGGCCATGCGGGCCGCGACGGCGGCGGCGGAGCGGGCGGTGTCGCCGTCCAGGTCCAGCCGGTCGGCGATCCGGCCGTCCTGGAGGAAGACCACGGTGTCGGCGACGGCGGCGGCCGTCGGGTCGTGGGTGACCATGACCGTGGTCTGCGCCTGCTCGTCCACCAACCGCCGTAGCAGCCGCAGGACTTGGCCCGAGGTGCGGGTGTCCAGCGCGCCGGTGGGCTCGTCGGCGAAGAGCACGTCGGGGCGGGTGACCAGGGCCCGGGCCAGGGCGACGCGCTGCTGCTGGCCGCCGGAGAGCTGGCTGGGCCGGTGCCGGGCGCGGTCGGCCAGTCCGACGGCGTCCAGTGCGGCGGTCACCTCCGCGCGGCCGACCGGCCCGCCGCCCCTGCGGCCGGCGAAGCGGGAGGGCAGTTCGACGTTCTGGGCGGCGGTCAGCGACTCGACCAGGTTGTACGCCTGGAACACGAAGCCGATCCGTCGGCGCCGCAGTTCGGTGCGCCGGCGCTCGCTCTGGGCGCCGAGGTCGAGGCCGGCCAGCAGCACCCGGCCTCCGGTGGGCCGGTCCAGGCCGGCGGCGCACTGGAGCAGGGTGGACTTCCCGGATCCGGAGGGCCCCATGATCGCGGTCAGGGTGCCGCGGGGGAAGCCGAGCGTCACACCGTCGAGCGCGGTCACGGCCCCTTCGCCGGTGCCGTGCACCTTGCGGAGGTCGTGCAGTTCCACGACGCCGCGCTGTTCCACCACACCGTGCTGTTCCGCCGTGTCGTGCTGTTCGGCGGCGCCGCCGTCCGCCGCGGGTTCCCGATGGTTCGTCATGCCGGCCATTCCAGCGAACCCGCAGGCCGGGGGCACTGATCCGGGCACTACCGGCAAGGTAGTGCCTGCACTACCCCGCCCGGCGCCCCGCCGCACTATTGTTCGTCGCATGCGTCCGAGAACGGCATGGCAGGCGATGGCCCAACGGCCGTTGAGCTTCCTCACGTCCGCGTGGCCGTGGCGCTCACTGGCGTACCTGGCGAGCGGGGTGCTGGTGGGGGCCGCGGCGCTGGCCGTGCTGGCCGCCGGGCTGGTGGCGGGCGCGGTGCTGCTGGTGGTGCTGGTGGGGGTGGCGCCGCTGGTCGGAGTGGTGCTGTCGGCGGTGGCGGTCGCGGCCGTCGAGCGGCGCCGGCTGCGGCTGGTGGACCTGGACCCGGCCGAGGACCCGCACCGGGCGCCGGACGCTCCGGGGCTGCGCGCCTGGGCGGCCACCCGGCTGACCGAGCCGGCGACCTGGCGCGAACTGGGCTTCGCGCTGGTCTCGGCGGCCGCGCTGTGGTGGCTGGACCTGCTGGTGCTGTCCTTCTCCTTCGGGGTGCCGGCGCTCTGCTTCTCGTCGCTCGACGGCTCCACCTGGCCGTGGTCGGTCTTCGGGGCCTTCGTGCTGCTGGCCTCCCCGTACACGGTGACCTCCTGGGCGGGCGCCCGGGCGGCGCTCGCCCGGACCCTGCTCGCCCCGCGCGACGCGGAGCTGGGCGCGGAGCTGAGGGAGGTGAAGGCCTCCCGGGCGCGGCTGGTGGACGCCTTCGACGCGGAGCGGCAGCGGATCGAGCGGGACCTGCACGACGGCGCGCAGCAGCGGCTGGTCTCGCTGGGGATGACGCTCGGGTTGATGCACCTGGACGTCCCGCCGGGCTCGCCGCTGGGCCCGCAGCTGACCCGGGCTCAGGAGCAACTCGGTACCGCGCACGAGGAGTTGCGCCGGATCGTGCGCGGCCTCAACCCGCCGGTACTGGCCGACCACGGGCTGGCCGCGGCCGTCCGGGAGCAGGCCAGCCGGTTCCCGATCCCGGTCACCGTCGACCTGGACCTGCCCGGCCGGCTGCCCCGGCAGCTGGAGACCGGTGTCTACTACCTGATCAGCGAGGCGATGACCAACATCGCCCGCCACAGCGGCGCCGACCGCGCCCGGGTCTCCGGCCGCTACCACGCGGACCTGCTCGTCCTGGAGATCGCCGACGACGGCCGCGGTGGCGCGGACCCGGCGCTCGGCAGCGGGCTGACCGGGCTCGCCGACCGTCTCACCGCCGTCGACGGCCGGATGCGGGTGTCCAGCCCGGCCGGCGGTCCGACCCTGCTCCACGTGGAGATACCGTGCCACTTCGGGTGATCGTCGCCGAGGACGCCGTCCTGCTCCGGGAGGGGCTGGTCGGCCTGCTGCACCGTTTCGGGCACCAGACCCTCGCCGCCGTCGGGGACGCGGACGCCCTGGTCGCCGCCGTGCGCGCGGAGCGGCCGGACCTCGTGGTCACGGACGTCCGGATGCCCCCGGACGACCGCGACGACGGCCTGCGGGCGGCCGTCGAGCTGCGCCGGGAGTGCCCGGGGCTGCCGGTGGTGGTGCTCAGCCAGTACGTCGAACAGTCCTACGCGATGCGGCTGTTGGACTCCGACGGCGGTCGCTCGGTCGGCTACCTGCTGAAGGAGCGGGTGGGCGCGGTCGCCGACTTCATGGCCGGCCTGGAACGGGTGGCCGGCGGCGGGACGGTGGTGGACCCGGAGGTGGTCCAGCAGTTGGTGCGGCTTCGGCACGACCCGCTGGAGCGGCTCAGCACCCGCGAGCGCGAGGTGCTGGCGCTGATGGCCCAGGGCCGCTCCAACGCCGCGCTCGCGGCGGAACTCTTCATCAGCGACGCGGCGGTGAACAAGCACATCGGCAACATCTTCGCCAAGCTGGACCTGCCGGTGGACGTGGACGGCCACCGGAGGGTCCTGGCGGTGCTGCGCTACCTGGGGGCGTGACGGCGGCGGGCGCCGGCCGACAGGGCCGAACGCACGGCGCGAGCACGGGGAAAAGCAACGGTCACCGCATGATCCTTGAGGGGGTGTGTGGGCTCCTGAGGTCGTGACTGATCCTAGACCGTGTGCCAGAGGGCGGCGGCGAAGACCGTCGCCACCCAGGTCCACAGCACGGACAGGCCCAGGTGGGCGACGGTGCGCAGGCGGTCGCCGCGCCACAGCCGGGGCGAGAAGTAGGCGAACTCGAAGAGCCAGCGCAGGCCCCAGAAGAGGGTCTGGCCGGCCAGCAGGGCGGTGCCGAGCCGGCCGCCGGCGAGCAGGTCGGGGGCCAGGAGGAGCGGGAGCAGGCCGAGTAGGGCGCAGGCGAGGCCGATGAAGAAGAGGTGGGCGTAGGAGACCTGGCGGGTCAGCAGGGTGGTACCGGACAGGTCGGCGGGCCAGCCGATGGCGCGGGGCAGCACCGCGTGGACCAGGCCGACGCCCAGCAGCGCCGCGCCGACCAGCCGCAACTGGCCCTCCAGGGTGAGCAGTCCGGTCATGACGCGGGCTTCCGGAACGCGAAGACGGTGACCAGCCCGGCGATCCGGCGTTCGGCGGCCCGGTGCAGGCCCGCCTCGGCGGCGTGCCGCAGCCAGGTGCCGCGGGGCAGGAAGTGCCAGGCGCCGGGGCCGTAGACGGCGGTGTTGGCGGCATCCCGCAGGTGCTCGACCAGCAGCAGGGTGCCGCCGGGGCGCAGGGCGCGGGCGGCCTCGGCGAACAGGGCGGTGCGGTCGGCGGACCGGCGCAGCTCGTGGGCGGCGAAGACGGCGAACACGGTGTCCAGGGTGCCCGTCGCGGCGGGCAGCGCGTCCGGGCGGGCCGGGATGCCGCCGGGGGCGGGCGGGGCGTGGCGGCGGGCCCGGCGGATCGAGCCGCTCGCGGTCAGCGCCGGGTCGTACAGGTCGGCGAGCCGGCCGCGGGCCTCGGGGTGGCGGGCGGCGAGCGGGCGGCTGGCCTCGTCCAGGCCGGTGCTGACCACCAGGTGGTCGCCCGGCCCGCCGGGCAGCAGTTCGGGCAGCCAGTCGTAGCGGTGGAGCTCGGAGCGGTCGTAGACGCAACAGGTGGCGAGGGTGCTGAGGGCGAGGTACCCGGCGGCGGTGGCGGCGGCGGTGCGGGCGAGCGCGGCGGCCGGGCCGGGCAGTCGGCGGGCCAGCACCCGGCCGGCGGCGACGGTGAGCGCGCCGGCCGCGTACATCGGCCAGTTGTAGCGGACGACTTCGCGCACGCCGGACGGACGGGGGCCGGCGAGCCCGGCCGTGGACGGGCAGAGGACGGCCGCGCAGAGGGCGGACGGGCGGGCGGTGTGCGGGCGAGCAGCGTGCGGGCGGGCGGCGTGCGCGCCGGGCCCGGTCGGGGCGGGGGCGGTCATCGGGCGGCTCCGGTGAGGTTGCGGCGCTCTCCGGCGTGCCAGCCGTAGTCGAGGCCGGCGACGTGGAAGGCGTTGGCGAGCACCGGCCGGCTGCCGGCCAGCGGGCCGTGGTCGAAGTAGGTGAGCCGGGGCACCTCGACGGCCACCGGGGCCGGGTCCCAGTGGGCACGGGTGGCCTTGACCACGATCATCGAGCGGGTCTGCGGCTCGTACTCGAAGGTGTAGGGCAGCGGCCCGGCGAATCGGCGCGCGGCCCGGGCGTCCGCGAACGGGCTGCCCGGCGGCAGGGCGGCGGGAGCACTGCCGAGGTCGGCGCGCACGTGCAGGTCGGCCCGGCCGTCGCCGCTGACGACCTTGAACTCCAGGGTGTCGCCGACCAGTCGGGTGCCGATCCGGGCGTGCCGGTAGTGGTAGCGGGAGAAGGCGTTGCCGCCGAGCGCCATCACCCGGCTGTCGGTGTCGGAGCGCAGGATGCGCAGGCCGCGCATGGTGCGGCCGCCGGGGGTCGGGAAGCGGGTGAAGACCCGGTAGCCGGTCAGGATGAAGTCCCGGCCGAGGCGGGCGGGCAGCGCGGCCGGTCGCAGCGCCCGGGTGTCCACGACGGCGGCCGCGACGAAGCCGTGCTCGGTGCCGTCGGGGTCGGTGTAGGTGTCGAGGGCGAGGCCGGGCGGCACCAGCGGGGCGAGCAGGCGCGGCGGCAGGGCGTAGGTGAGGACGAGCGAGTGCGCGAAGTGGGTGCGCATCGCGAAGGGGTGGCGTTGCAGCAGGTGTCGCACGGTCGACTCCGTGGTCCGGTACGGGGTGGGGGTTACGGATGACGGGTTGCGGGGCCCGAAGCGTGTCGGGGCAGCACGGGGCCGTCCCTCGCCGCAGGCCGCGGCGGGGTGTTCTCGCGCGGCCTCATCATGGCGCACGACTTTGAACGCGTTCAACTCGGGGTCGGGGCGGCATCCGGGCGCCTCCCGGACGGTCCCGGGGCGTACCGGTCGGCGAGGGGGTGTGCGGGTGCCCCAGGGGGCGTCGATCTCCGGACGAACCACCCGGGACCACTGCTCCGCGCCCCCCACACGGGTGGATTCCCCCTCCGATCCGGCCCCGGGGACGGCCGGTGGACGGATGATCCGTCCCGGGGCCGTAATCGGCGGCCAGGGAAGGACGGATCGGGACGATGAGCACGACGCGACGGACGCTGCTGGGCGCGGCGTTGGCCACCCCCCTGCTGGGGTGGCTCACCGGGGCGGCGGCCGGTGCCGTCGACGACGGCACCGGCCGCTCCGGAAACCTGGGCACGCTCACCGACGGCTGGGTGGAGGTGCGCTGGACACCGGCGGCCCAGGCCCAACTGGACCGCTTCGGGGCGAAGGTGGACGTGGTCGCGCCGGCGCGCCTGGTACCGGACGCATGGGGCCCGGGGGTGCGCCTGCCGATCCGCTCGGCCCAGGGCGACCCGTCCCTCGCGAACCCGCCGAAGGCCCAGGGCGACGGGGCGCTGGAGGGCGGGGTCTCCGTCCGCACCACGCAGGGCGACTACGAGGTGGTGAAGCTGGTCGGCGCGATCCGCGACGGGCTGGCCTCCGGCCGGTGCGAGGTCGGCGGCGCCGAGATGGGGCACCGCTCCGCCTTCCGCTGCGGCCTGGCGGAGGGGAAGCTGACGGCCCAGCCGGTGCCGGCCGGGCAGCCGATGAAGGTCCGGCTCAGCGGGGTGCCGCTGCGCCCCACCCAGGAGGCGGTGGACGCGTACACCACGAACTACGGCCCGCACCCGGTCACCGTGGACACCGTGCTGGGGTACGTCACGGCCGAGGGGACGTACACCCCTCCCCCGGCCGCGCAGGAGTAGCGCCGACGGCGGGTGGGGCGTCGCGGGGCTGCGGGGGCTTCCCGGCCTGCGGGGGCTGTGCGGCCTGCGGGGGCTGCGCGGCCGGCGCGGCCTGCGGGGGCTGCGCGGTCTGGGGAGGCTGTCGGGACTGGGTGGGAACGCCGCCGAAACGGCGCTCCCGGGCCGCGTAGGCCCGGACCGCCGCGCGCAGCCCGGCCAGGTCGTAGTCGGGCCACGGCGTCGGGTCGAACAGCAGCTCGGCGTACGCGAGGTGCCAGGGCAGGAAGTTGCTGATCCGCTGCTCCCCGGAGGTTCGGATCAGCAGGTCGACGTCCGGGAGGTCCGGCAGGTACAGGTGCCGGGCGAGGTCGGCCGGGCCGATCGCCTCCGGGCGGATCGCGCCGGCCACCGCCTCGGCGGCCAGGCTGCGCGCCGCGGCCGCCAGTTCCTCCCGTCCGCCGTAGTCCACGCAGACCGTCAGGGTCAGCGTGCCGTTGTTGGACGTCATGCTCTCCACCACCGCGATCGAGGAGGCCAGCGATTCGTCCACCCGGTCCCGCCGGCCGCACCAGCGGATCCGTACGCCGAGCGCGTGCAGGCCTTCCGCGCTGCGGGTGAGGCCGTCGGCCAGCGAGTCGAACAGCTCGGTCAGCTCCTCCGGCGGGCGGTCCCAGTTCTCGGTGGAGAACGCGTACAGGCTCAGGTGCCTGATGCCGAGCCGCAGCGCCGCGTTGACCAGGCGCAGCGCGGCCCGCTGCCCGGCCCGGTGGCCGTGCTGGGCGGGCAGTCGCCGGGCCTCGGCCCAGCGGCGGTTGCCGTCCATGATCACGGCGACGTGGGCGGGCGTGCCCTCCGAGGGCTCGGACCGGGCGCGGCGGCGGAGCGTGGTGCCGTCGGCGCTCAGCGGTGTGAGGCCGTCGGTCAGGACGCGTGAGCGCAGCAGGGTCATCTCGTCGTACTGGAGCTGGGTGCCGAGCAGCAGGGTGTGCAGGAACGGGCGGCAGCCGGGGGCGGCGAGCCAGGTGGCGGGCAGGGCCTGCTGCAACAGCCGGTGCAGCTGGGCCCGTTGGCCGTCGAGCAGCTCGTCCAGGGCGTCCCGGTCCCGGTGCTCTTTCCGGCGGTCGTGCCGGTATCCGGCCCCGTCTCGGGCCCGGTCTCCGGCCCGGTCTCCGGCCCGGTCTCCGGCCCGGTCTCCGGCCTGGCCTCCGTGCCGGCCGAGGTCGGCGGCGGTCAGCCCGAGCCGGCGCAGCTCGCCCTGCGGCAGGTAGCAGCGGCCGGCCGCCAGGTCGAGCGGCAGGTCCTCCAGGATGTCGGCCAGCTGGCAGGCCTCCCCCAGCGCGGACAGAGCGCCCGCCGCCCGGGGGCCGTGCGCCCCCAGCAGCGGGGCCCACAGCTCGGTGATCGTCCCCGCGACGCCCCGCAGGTGGCGGCGCTGGTCCGCCGGGGTCTCGAAGGCGGGCGGACGCGCGCCGTCGGCCCGGGTGGCGTCCAGGAACTCCTCGACCAGCGCCGGGTCCAGCGCCCAGCGGCGCACGGTGTCCACGAAGGCCCGGCGCAGCGGGTGCCGGCTGTGACCGGCCGCCAGCTCGGCCAGGGTGTCGGCCCGCCAGCGGGCGAACCGGCGCTGCCGCTCGGCTGGGTCGGCACCGCCGAGGCGGCCGCCGGCCTCGGCGTCGGCGCCCGCGCCCGCGCCGTCGTGGGTGTCCGCGTCCCCGGCGTCCGCGCCCCCCGGATCTGCGGCCCCGGTGTCGGCGATCCGGTCGGACCGGGAGGCGAAGGCGTTGACGGCGTGGAAGTGCGGGCGCACCTCGGGCGGCAGCGTGTCGGTGATCGCCCGCAGCGAGGCCAGGTGACCGGCCACCTCCTGCTCGCAGACCTGGTACGACTCGGCCAGCTCCGGCGAGCCGCCCACCACCGCCGGCCGGTTCCCCGCCATGCCCGCTCCCTCCCGCCGCCGACACCGTGCGCCGTCTGGTCAACGAGGCGGGGGCGGATCGGTGGCGCTCCGGGCGGCCGCCGCCCTACAGCGGCCGCCGTAAACAGCCGCCGCAGGACAGCCGCCGAGCGGCCGTCGAACGTCCGCCCGGCCGGGCCCGGCCGGGATTCAGGCGAGGTCGGCCGGGGACTCCACCACCACCCCGTACAGGTCGCCGACCGTCGCCAGCGCGGCGCGGTGGACCTGGGCGGCCTTCAGCGCGGTGCCCGCCGACTCCAGCGGCCGGGTGGCACAGGCGGCGGCCACCACAGTGGGGCGGTTGCCGCGCAGGAAGGCGCCGGCCGTGGTGAAGGCGACGCACATGTGGGTCATGAACCCGGCGACGACGACGTCCCGGTGGCCGGCCGCGTCGACCAGTTCGCCCAGCTCGGTGCCGACGAAGGCGTCCGGCGCCCGCTTGACCACCACCCGCTCGCCCTCGCCCGGCGCCACGCTCGGGTGGATCCGCCCGATCTCGGCCCGGACGTCGTACGGCGTGCCCTCGCCGCCGTCGTTGATCACGTGGATCACGGTGGCGCCGGCGGCCCGGGCCCGGGCGAGCAGGTCGGCACCGGCGTCCAGCGCCTCCCGCCAGCCCTCCAGCTCCATCACGCCGCGCACGTAGGTGTTCTGGTAGTCGATCATGATCAGGGTCGAGTCGCCGAGCGCGGCCGGCGTCTCGTCGAGGCCGTTGAGGGTGCGCAGGGTCGTCGTGGGCACGGGGTACCGCCTTCATGGTCGGGATTCGGGGTTCTCGCAGGTCACACCTGGTGCGACCGGCCCTTCGAACGCTACGGGCGGCGCTCGGGTGTCGGCAATGTCGCCTAACATGCAGATTCCGACATCGAGGAGGGGCCCGTGACCGCCCACGCCGTGCAGCGGCTGATCGTCATCGTGCTGTTCGAGGGCGTCGACCTCCTCGACGTGACCGGCCCGCCCGAGGTGTTCTCGCTGGTCCGCCGGGAGACCGACGACGCCACCGGCTACCGGGTCGTGCTCGCCGCCGAGACGACGGCCCCGGTCACCACCGCGGCGGGCGTGCGCATCCTGCCCGACCTCACCTTCGACGAGGCCGCCCGGAGCCGGATCGACACCCTGCTGGTGCCCGGTTCGGTCGAGGTGGACGACCGCCGCCGGGTCCGCGCGCTGACCGACCCCGCGGTGGTCGAGCGGGTCCGTACGCTGGCCGCCCGCTCGCGCCGGGTGGCCAGCGTCTGCGTCGGCGCCCATCTGCTCGCCGCCGCCGGGCTGTTGGACGGGCGGCGCGCCACCACCCACTGGTCCACGGCCGGCCAGCTCGCCGAGGAGCACCCGGAGGTCGAGGTCGACGCCGACCCGATCTTCATCCGGGAGGGCGGGGTCTGGACAGGTGCGGGCATCAGCGCCTGCCTGGACCTGTCGCTCGCGCTGGTCGCCGAGGACTTCGGCGAGGAGCTGGCGCTGCGGGTCGCCCGCCAGCTCGTCATGTACCTCAAACGCCCCAGCGGCCAGAGCCAGTTCAGCGTTCCGCTGGAGCCGGTGTCGACCACCCGGCGGATCGAGGAGCTGCGCCACCACATCCTGCGCAACCTCTCCGGGCGGCTCACCGTCCCGGACCTCGCGGCCCACGCCCACGTCGGCGAACGGCAGTTGACCCGGATCTTCAAGACCGAACTGGGCACCACGCCGAGCGCCTACGTCGAGTCGGCCCGGGTCGAACTCGCCCGCCACCAGCTGGAGTCCACCGACTCCACGCTCGAACGCGTCGCCACCGCCTGCGGGTTCGGCACCGTCGACACCCTGGTGCGCGCGTTCCGCCGCCGCCTCGGCACCACCCCGACCGACTACCGGCAGCGGTTCCGGACGGCGGCCGCGACGCCGCCCGCCACCGCGGAAGCGGCGACGACCGCGGAGGGGGAGGTCACGGCAGCCGTACGATGAACCCGGCGCGACGGGCCCCTTCCGGCCTACGCCCGCCCCTGCTGCGCCGCCCGCCAGGCCTCCCAGGCCACCAGCGGCGCGAGGTACGACCAGCGCCGCGAGCCGTCCGGACAGGTGCCGCCCTCGACGAGCTCGGAGACCGTACGGCGGGTGAACGGCACCCAGACGGCCATGTCGTGCTCAAAGGTGCTGTGACAGGCCTCGCGGCGGCGGTCGATCTCGGCCGCGTCGAGCCGGGACCGGACGGTGGCCACCAGGTTGTAGCAGGACGCCGGCTCGCTCCAGCCCAGCCAGGTGATCGCGGTCGGCCCGACGTCCTCCGGCAGCAGCCCCAACTCCTCCTCCAGCGCACGCCGGACCAGCCCGTAGAAGTCCTCGGCGGCGCCCGGCTCGTCGCGGTACTTCATCGTCTCGTTGATCCCGACCGTCCACTGCGCGGGGAAGGTGTTGACCGCCAGCGACCGGCGGAGCAGCAGCAGCCGGCCCAGCCGGTCCCGCACCGCGACGCAGGCGCTGACCATGGTGGGCGGCGCGACGGCCACGAAGCTCGTCAGGCCCTGGTCCAGCGCCTCGTGCAGCAGCCGGGCCGCCTCCGGGTCCTCCCGGCCGAGCCGGGTGGTGGCCATGCACTCCGCGTAGTCGCTCTCGGCGATGTCCACCTCGCAGACCCGCGCGCCGCCGTGCTCACCGTGATCGACCGTCAGCCGGGTGATGTACGCCGTCCGGCCCGCCGCGCCGGCCGCCCGCTGGCGCGCCACCTCGTCGGCCCACCCGACCGTGTCCAGCGCGTGCGGACGCTCCACCCGTCCGCGGTGCGCCGTCACCAGCGTGTTCGGCGTCAGCGGCCGGGACGCCGACCAGGTGATCAGCGGTGCCAGCCCGTCCGCCCGTACGTCGTGCGCCCGGGCCGCCGCCGTCAGGGCCGCCCGTCGGCCGCGCGGCAGCGGCACCCGGGAACCGAGCCGCGAGCTACCGAACTTGGCGAAGTCGTACACCAGATTGGTCAGCACCCCGAGCAGCAGGGCGCCACCGATCCCCAGCAGCCATTCCACCCCGGTCCCCCCACTTCCGCGATCGACCGCCCCATTGTGGAGGTGGCCCGCTGCGGAGGGAAGGGCCGCAGGCCGCAGCCGGTCGCGAGGCCGGTGTTAGGGTGATCGAAAAGTCGGCTCGGAGGCGCGGAGGCACTGAACAGTCGTGCGGGAGACCAGGATTGCCGCATCCAGGACTTCCCCGTCCAGGACCGCGGCCCTCAGGACCGCCGCGTCAAGGACCGCGGCGTCCACGGTCCGGTCGACCGTCCGCTCCGCCGCCCGGTCCGAGGTGCGCCGCTCCCCCGCCGCCGCCGGCTACCTCCTGCTCGGCCTCGGCACCGGCCTGGCCGCGCTGGTCGGGCTCGGCCTGCTGCTCGTGGTCCTGGCCCTCTGCGCGGTCGGCGTGGGCCTGCCGCTCCTCCCGCCGGCCCTGCGACTGCTGCGCCGCTGCGCCGGGTTCCACCGGCGGCGGGTCGGCCGCCGGCTGGGCGGCGAGCCGCTGCACACCCCGTACGGCGACCGGGTCTCCGTACGCGATCCGGCCGTCCGCAAGGACCTGGTGTGGCTGCTCGCCCACGGCACCGCCGGAACGCTGCTGTGCGGGGCCGCCCTCACCCTGTGCAGCCACGCCGTCAACTGGCTCACCGCGCCCGTGTGGTGGCGGCTCCTGCCGGCCGAACGCGGGCGGATCATCCTGGTGACCGTCGACTCCTGGCCGACGGCCGTCGCGGCGGCGGCCGTCGGGGTCGGCTACGCCGCGGTCGCCCTGACCGCACTGCGGCCGGCCGCCGACCTGCACGCCCGGGCCTCCCGCCGGCTGCTGGTCGCCCGGCCCCGCACCTCGCTCGCCCGGCGCGTCCAGGAGCTGACCACCAGCCGGTCCGCGGCACTGGACGCCCACGCCGCCGAACTGCGCCGGATCGAACGGGACTTGCACGACGGCGCCCAGGCCAACCTGGTGGCCGTCTCGCTCCGGCTCGGCATGATCCGCCGCGCCCTCGACCAACGCCCCGAGCAGGCGGCGGCGTTGGTCGACTCCACCCAACTCGTCGCCGAACAGGCCCTGGAGTCGCTGCGCGCGCTGGTGCGCGGCATCCACCCGCCGCTGCTCGCCGACCGCGGCCTCACCGAGGCCGTACGGTCGCTCGCCGCCCGCTGCGCCGTCCCCACCCGGGTCGAGCCGGCCACACCGGAGGCGTCCGCCGCCTCCCCCGCCGCTCCCTCCCCCGGCCCCGCCGCCGACCCGCCACCGCGCGCACCGGCCGCCGCCGAGGCCGCGGCCTACTTCGTGGTCTCCGAGGCGCTCGCCAACGTCGCCCGGCACAGCGGCGCCCGCCGCGCCCTGGTCCGGCTGCGGATCACCGCCTCCGCCATCACCGTCCGGGTCGAGGACGATGGCCGGGGCGGCGCCGTCGAGGGCGCCGGAAGCGGGCTGCCCGGCCTGCGCCGCAGGGTCGCGGCGTTCGACGGCACCACCCGCCTGTCCAGCCCGCCCGGGGGCCCGACCGTTCTGGAAGTGGAGATCCCGTGCGGATCCTGATCGCCGAGGACAACACCCTGCTCCGCGAGGGCCTGGTCCTGCTGCTGCACAGCGAGGGGCACGAGGTGTGCGCGACCGTCGAGCACGGCGACGACCTGCTGCCCGCCCTGCTCGACCACCGCCCCGACGTCGCCGTGGTCGACGTCCGGCTGCCACCGGACTTCCGCGACGAGGGCCTGCGCGCCGCCGTCGAGGCCCGCCGCCGGCTGCCCGCCCTGCCCGTCCTGATCCTCTCCCAGTACGTCGAACGCGCCTACGCCGCCGAGCTGCTCGCCCAGAGCGCCACCGGCGTCGGCTATCTCCTCAAGGACCGGGTCGGCCGCGCCGAGGAGTTCCTCCAGGCGCTGCGGCGCGTCGCCGAGGGCGGCACCGCGATGGACCCGGAGGTCATCTCCCAGCTGATGGCCCACCGCACCGCCCCCGACCCGCTGGCCGCCCTCACCCTGCGCGAGCGCGAGGTGCTCGCCCTGATGGCCGAGGGCCACAACAACCCGACCATCGCCCGGCTCCTCCTCCTCGCCGAGAGCTCGGTCAACAAGCACATCGGCAACATCTTCGGCAAGCTCGGCATGCCCACCCCCGACACCGGCCACCGCCGGGTCCGCGCCGTCCTCACCTACCTCCGCACCCTCCCGCCCGGCTGACCGTCCACCCCCACCGGCCGGTCCACCGCCTCCGCGGTCGGCCCGCCGGGGCGGTCGTGCCGCCGCCTGCACTTCGGCCGGGGCGGCCGTGCGGCGCTAGGCGCGGATGCGGCGGAAGACGGCGACCAGCATCGATGCCGTGAGCGCCGCGAGAATGCCCGCCTCGACGAGTTGGATGGGGACGAGGTGGTCGGCCGGGTGGTAGCGGGCCCAGGAGGCGGTGGCGGTGTTGCAGCTGGCGAGGTCGTGGAAGGAGAAGAGGCAGGAATCGGTGCTGCCGCGGGTGCCGTCGGGCAGGACGATGCCGCGGCCGAGGAGCCAGGCGTTGGTGGGCTGGGGGGTGCCCACGGCGGCGACCTGGTCCACGACGGGGTAGAAGTAGGGGCGGGCCCAGTAGACGAGGCCGTGGGCGGTGGCGACGAGGGCGCCGGTCAGGAACATCGCGGGCAGGGTACGGCGGACGAGCAGGCCGACGAGGACGCCGAGGACCAGGGCGAACAGGGACCAGGCGATCGGGGCGAGGCCGAGGACCGGGTAGGTGAAGAACTGGAACGGCGGATCGAAGGCGGACGGCCCGTGCACGATGTCGGTCCACCACACCCAGGTCATCATCGCGGCGAGCACGCCGCCGACGGTCAGGACGGCGAGGCCGGGTACGGCGAGGCGGACGGCCAGCCAGCGGACCGGGCTGACGGACTGCGCGCGGATCAGCCGGATGGTGCCGCGTTCGTGCTCCTGGGCCAGCAGCGGGGCGCCGACGAACATGCCGATCAGCAGCGGGGCGGCGGTGACGACGGGCTGGAGGACCCGCGTGTACCAGAAGACCGGGCGGTTGATCGGCGAGAGGAGGTTCCAGCAGTAGTTGTCGGACCAGGACGTGGGGCTGTAGCAGCCGGTCCGGCGCAGCACGCCCACGATGTGGCGGCAGGCGACGTGGATCCAGAGGAGATCGGCGACGGCCAGGACCAGCAGTGCGCCCAGCGCCCAGAGCAGGAGGCGGTTCTGTCGGAGCACCAGCCAGAAGAGCCCGCGCAGGCGGGGCCCGGTGGTGGCGGTCGGGGTGGTGGCGCGGTCGGGCAGGACGGTCGTGCTCATGCGGCCACCTCGTTGGGGTCGTTCAGGTCGTCCGGGTCGGCGGGTGCGCGGAGGTAGCCGAGCAGCAGGTCCTCCAGGCCCGGCCGCTCGCTCTCCCACTCGCCGTCCACCGGCTCGCCGGTGCGGACCAGCGCGACGGCCCGGCGGCCGCTGACGCGCTGCTCGACCACCGACCCGGCGGCCACCGGGGCGCCCTGGGCGGCCGGCCCGGTGAGCAGCCGGTGCCCGTCGAGGATCTCCTCCAGGTCGCCGGCCAGCCGGACGCGTCCGCGCTGGACGAGGAGCAGGTGGTCGATGACGCCGTCCAGCTCGGGGAGGATGTGCGAGGACAGCACGATGCTGGTGCCGCGTTCGGCGGCGGCCGACATCAGGGTGCCCATCAGCTGGTGCCGGGCGAGCGGGTCGAGGTCGGCCATCGGTTCGTCGAGCAGCAGCAGGTCGGGGAGCTTGCCGAGGGCCAGCGCGAGGCAGACCCGGGTGCGCTGGCCGCCGGAGAGCGAGCCGATCCGCGCCTTGGGGTTCAACTCGCCCTGGACGATGATCTGTTGGGACAGCGCCTCGTCCCACACCGGGTTGAGCTCGCGGCCCATCCGCAGCGTCTCGGCGACGGTGAGGCCCGGGTAGAGCGGCTTGTCCTGCGGTACGTAGGCGACCCTGGCGCGCAGCTCGGGCGCACCGGCCGGGGCGCCGAGGATCCGCAACGTACCCTCGGTGGGCTTGAGTTGGCCGGCGGCGAGGGAGAGCAGGGTGCTCTTGCCCGCGCCGTTGGGGCCCACCACGCCGCAGATCCGCCCGGCCGGGACCGCGACGTCGCAGCCGCGCAGCGCCCAGCCGCCCCGGTAGTTCCTGCCGAGGCCGTCGGCCTCCAGGGCCGCCACCTGCCGCTCGGTCCCCTGCGGCGGATCCTGCACCGGCGCCGACGCGGGCGCCGTGGTCGTCGGGTCGTCCACCCGGTCCCCCCACTGTTCTCGGTTCGGTGTTTCCGGGGAGGTCGGTCCCCGGTTTCGGCCTCAGGCCCCGGTGTCGGAGCCCGCGCCCCCGGTGACGGCATCCGACCCCCCGCCCCCGGCGCCGGACACGCCGGTACCGGACACGCCGGTGTCGAAGCGCTGCTCCAGGACGGAGGCCATCAACGCGGCGATGTCCTCGCGTTCCAGTCCGGCCCCCCGGGCCTGGTCCACCCACCCGACCAGGTCCGCGCGCAGTGGCCCGTCCGCCGCCGCCTCCGGCCGGGCGAGCGAGCGCCGGACGAAGGTGCCGAGCCCCGGGCGGGGCTCGACCAGCCCTTCGCGTTCGAGCTCGCGATAGGCCTTCAGCACGGTGTTGGGGTTGATCGCGGTCAGCTCGACCACCTCACGGGCGGTCGGCAGCTTGTCCCCGGGCTGCAGCAGCCCGAGCCGCAGGGCCTGCTTGGTCTGCTGCACGATCTGCTGGTACGTGGAGACGCCGCTGCGCCGCTCGATGCGGTACTCGATCACCGGCGATTCGGCCTTTCACTAGTTCAATAGTGGAATGGTGGCCCACCGCGGTGCGTGGGTCAAGCCGGACCCGGGGGGCCGCCCCGTGCGAACCCTCAGGGGCGCTGCAGCAGGAGCAGGCCGTCCCGCTCGATCAGCGGCTGGTAGCCGCGCTCCCGGTAGCCGGCCAGCATCCGGGCGGTGTCGGCGGTGGCGCACGGGGCCTGCACGCTCGGGTCCCGCAGGTCGACGGCCACCCACTGCGGTCCGGGGCCCTCCGGCGCCCGGCACACCAGGGTGACCTCCGCCCGGCCGGTCAGTTGCGCCGCGAGCCGGTTGGAGGCGGCGACCGTGGCGTCGTCGGGTATCCGGTGGAGCAGCGCCCGGGTCTCGGTGAGCCGGGGCGAGGTGCGCCAGGCCTCGGGCATCACCACCTCGTGCAGCGGGTAGAGCGGCAGCGTCACGGCGGTCACCAGGGCGCTGACGGCGAGCGCCCGCCTCGCCCGCCTCGCGTCCACCCGGCGCAGGGCGTCGACCAGGGCCGCGACCGCGATCGGCATCAGCACCGCGCTGTAGTGGTAACTGACGCCCCAGTAGTGCGGGTTGGACGACGCCAGCCGCCAGGCGAGGGTGGGCACGCAGAGCAGCAGGAGCGGGGAGCGCAGTCCGACGAAGCCGGCGGTCGAGGCGAGCAGGAACAGCAGCAGCCACTTGACCGGTGGCCAGCCGAGCCGCAGCGGCAGCGACCAGGGCGAGGGCTGCCCGCCGCCGTCCAGTTGACGCCAGTAGTCGAATCCCCCGCCCGGGTTGAACGCCGGCAGGACGACGAGCACGGCGAGCGCGGTCGCGGCGAGGCCGACGGCGACGAGGACGAGCCCGGGCAGCGGGCTGCGGTGCCGCTCCCGCCGGGCCTGCCAGGCGATCAGGGCGCCGACGGCGGCCACCGTCAGCCCCAGGTCCTCCTTGACCAGCAGCAGCGGCAGTGACCAGAGCGCGGCGGCGAGCGGTCGGCGCCGGCCGAGCGCGGTGGCCGCGAAGGCGAGCAGCGGGACGGCGAAGGCGATCTCGTGAAAGTCGTCGGCCGCCGCCCGGACGATCCCCCAGGAGGCCCCGGTGGCGCAGCCGACGAGCAGCGCCACCCGGGGCCCGGCGACCTCGTGGGCCCAGCGGGTCAGCGGGACGACGGCCAGCGCCATCAGCAGCGCCTGGGCGACGACGAGGGTGAGCGGGCCCGGGAAGGCCCGGTAGACGGGGGCGAGGACGGCGATCAGCGGGTGGAAGTGGTCCCCGAGCAGGTGGTAGCCGGGCCCCTTGAGCGGCACGACCGGCGCCTGCCCGTGGGCGTACGCCCGGACGGCCTGCTCGAATATGCCCAGGTCGTAGGCCTTGGTGAGGCCGCGCCGGTGCCGGTTGACGGCGACGCAGGCGTAGAGCGCGGCGAACCCGGCCGCCAGGCCCCAGGCGAGCACGGCGGGGCGGCAGACGAGGGGCTTCACCCGCCGGACGGCCAGCGCGAGCACGGCGACCCGCGCGGGCCGAGCGGGTCGCGCAGCCCGGTCGGACGGCGCTGCGGAAGGCACGGTGGATGGCGCGGCGGGCGGGGAGGAGGAAACGGGCATCGGCAAAGTACCCTTTCACTATTCGATTAGTGGAAGGGTGATGGAAGCCCGGACCGCCGTCAAACCCGGCCGGACGACGCCGACCGGGCCTCCGGGCTGCCCGCGAAGGCCCCCGCACCGCCCCCGAAGGGCCGGGACGGTGCCCGCGAAGAGCCTCCGGAGACAGCCGCTTGACCTTGACGCTACGTCAGGGTTGGAGGCTTGCCGCATGACGAACGAGAGCACCACCCCGACCCCGCTCCACCCCCCGATCGGCGGCTTCCAGGAGGTCGACGGCCGCCGTCTCTACCTGCACCGGCAGGGCGGCGGCGGGCCCGCCGTCGTCCTCCTGCCCGGCGCCAGCGCGATCGGCCTGGACTACTTCGGCGTCCAGCAGGGCGTCTCGGAGTTCACCACCGCCGTGGTGTACGACCGCGGCGGCACGGGCTTCAGCGACGACGCCCCGCTGCCGCGCACCGCCGCCGAGGTCGCCACCGAGCTGCGCGAACTGCTGCGCGCCCAGGGCGTTCCCGGCCCGTACGTCCTGGTCGCGCACTCGCTCGGCGGCGCCTACGCCCACGGGTTCGCGCAGCTCTACCCGCAGGACGTGGCCGGGCTGGTCTGGCTGGACGCGTTCCACCGGGACTGGGACGACTACGTGCCCGCCGAGGGCAGCCTGGCCGCCAGCGCGCGGTTGTCGCCCACCGAGGCACAGCTGCGGCAGGCCCTCCCGGCCATCCGGCAGATGGCCGCGGAGCTCCTCGTGGACTACCCGGCGGACGTCCGGGACGCGGTGGTCGAGTACCACGTGAGCGAGCGCTGGATCCACGCCGGCATGGCCGAACGCGCCTCGATGGCCGACCTGGCCGTCGAGCTGCGGGCCGGGGCGGACCTGCCCGACGTCCCGCTGATCGCGCTCACCCCGCTCGGCATCGACCCCGGCCAGCAGGCGCTGATGTCGGAGGAACTCCTCCAGGCGATGCACGACGGCAAGGCCCGGCTGTACGCGGCCATGGCCGACTCGGTCTCGAACGGGGAGCAGCGCATCCTCACCGACACCGGCCACAGCCAGTTCGTCTTCGAGCGGGTCGACGACGTGGTCCAGGCGATCCGCGACGTCGTGGACCGGGCGGGCCGCGCCTAGACTTCGACCTCGTCGTCAACCGTCGCGTCGATCTCGGCGTCGATCTCGGCGTCGATCTCGACGGGCTTTCAACAGGGGAGCGGTACCGGTGCTCACGATCGGTCAACTCGCGTCGACCGCCGGCGTGACCGTGCGCACCGTCCGCCACTACCACCAGGTCGGGCTGCTGCCCGAGCCCGAGCGCGACGCCTCCGGCTACCGCCGGTACAACGCGCAGGCGGCAGTGGACCTCATCCGGATCAGGACGCTCGCCGACGCCGGGGTGCCGCTGGCCCGGATCGACGCGCTGCTGCGGGCGGAGCCGGAGGAGTTCGCCGCCGCCGTCACCGATCTCGACGCCGAACTGGAGCGCCGGATCGACCAACTCGCCGAGCACCGCCGCCGGATCGCCGACCTCGCGAGCGGCGAGCGGCTCGCCCTGCCGCCCGAGGTGGTCGCCATCCTGGACCGGATGCGCGCGCTCGGGGTCAGCGAACGGTCCGTGCTGCTCGAACGCGACACCTGGATCCTGCTCCAGACCCTGGACCCGGAAGCCATGCGCCAGGGCATCCGGGAGAAGAACGCCAGCTTCGACGACCCCGGGACGCTGCGGCTGTTCCTGCTCTGCGACCAGTCGCTCGACTGGGAACCGGACGATCCGCGGGTGGACCGGCTGATCGACGACCTGGACGCCTGGGAGATCGCCCACGGGCGGGACAACCGCCGGCCCGGGAACCAGGAGGTGATCTTCTCCCGGATCGCCGAGGCCTCGCCGACCTGGCAGCGCATCCTGGACGTGCTCGCCCACCGCGCCAAGCAGCGCCGCCTCGCCGCGGAGCGCGGGAGCGCCGGGGAACGCCGGGCCGCCGTGCAGCGCGGCGGCACCGACGACCGCCCGACCGCCGCACGACGCCGGGCCGCCGAACCGGCCCGGAAGCGTTGACGTCGGATTCACGCCAGCCCAACCCCCCGTCGAATTGGTGGACTTCGGGTCAGACACCCACCACCCGTCGACGGGACCTCCGACATGCCGACCGGCACCACCGTTCACTACACTCCCTCGCCCGCCCCGGAGCCGCCCTCCCGGAAACCGCGCGCCCGGGACGGCGGCACGCTCGCCGTGCTCGCCGTCACCACCGGCGTGTTCTCCATCGTCACCACCGAGATCCTGCCGATCGGCCTGCTGACCCCGATCGGCACCACCTTCCGGATCTCCGACGGCACGGCCGGGCTGATGATGACCCTGCCCGGCATCGTCGCCGCGGTGGCCGCACCCGTGGTGACCGTCGCGACCAGGCGCGCGGACCGGCGGACCATGCTCTGCGCGCTGCTGCTGGTCCTGACCCTGGCGGACCTGCTCAGCGCGTTCGCCCCCGCCTACTGGGCGGTGCTGGCCGCCCGGGTCGCCCTCGGCCTGGTCATCGGGGCGTTCTGGTCGATCGGTTCCGGGCTCGCCCCGCGCCTCGTCCCCGAGCACCGGCGGGCGCGCGCCAACACGGTGATCTTCTCGGCCGTCCCGCTCGGCTCGGTGCTCGGCGTGCCGGCGGGGGTGTTCCTCGGTTCGCTGGCCGGCTGGCGGGCGGCCTTCCTCGCGATGGCCGCGCTGACCCTGCTCGCCCTGGCCGCCCTCCTGCGGTCGCTGCCGCCGCTGCCCCCGCTGACGGTCACCGGGCTGGGCGTGCTGCGCGGTCTGCTGGCCGGCGGGGGCACCCGTACCGGCGTCGCGGTGACCTTCCTGATCGTGGTCGCCCACTTCGGCAGCTACACCTACGTCACGCCCTTCCTCGCCGGAACCACCCACGCCGGCCCCGGTCTGATCACCGCCCTGCTGCTCGTCTACGGCGCCGCCGGACTGCTCGGCAACCTCCTGGCCGGCGGCCGGGCGGCCCGGGCACTGCGGCCGGTGTTCGGCGCGGCGGCCGTGCTGCTCGCCGGCGCGGCCCTGCTGCTGCCCCTCCTGGGCACCGCCGGTCCGGGCGCCGCCGTCCTGCTGGCGCTCTGGGGCGTGGCGTACGGCGCCGTCCCGGTCTGCTCGCTCAGCTGGTTCCTCGCCGCGGCCCCGCACGCCCCGGAGGGCGCCGGCGTGGTGTTCACCTCCGCGTTCCAGGCGAGCTTCTCGATCGGCGCGCTGACCGGCGGCCTGGTGGTGGACCACTCCTCCCCCGGCACCGTCATGCTGCTCGGCGGGTCGGTCGCCCTGCTCGCCGCCGCCACTGTGCGGCGGTACGGCCACCGGGTCCGTCCCGAACCGGCGCAGTGACCCCGCGCCGTGGACGCCGCCGCCACGCACCCGTCGCCGGACCCTGGCCCTCCGGTCCGTCCGTGGTGAGAATGCCGGGGTGCCGTCAGCCCGTCCACCCGTACGGCGGGAGCGGGCTGACGGCACCGCCGGCCGGGACGGTCCCGGGCGGGCGAGGGCGGAAGGACGGCCAGCGGATGGACAGCCAGCAGACCCATCGGGCGTTCCACGGGCACCAGGCGTTCCACGGGCGGTTCGGCGACTACCAGAGCGAGATCTACCTGCGCGGTCTCGGCGGCGTCCTGCCGACGATGCCGATGGCCTCCGCCGACCTGGAGGCCCGGGCGAGCACCGCGCTGCCGCCCTCGGTCCTCTCCTACGTCGCGGGCGGGGCCGGCGACGAGTCCACCCAGCGGGCGAACGTCGCCGCCTTCGAGCGGTGGGGCCTGGTGCCGCGGATGATGGTCGGCGCGAGCACGCGGGACCTCTCGGTGGAGCTGTTCGGCCTGCGCCTGTCGACCCCGCTGTTCATGGCGCCGATCGGGGTGATCGGCCTGTGCGCCCAGGACGGCCACGGGGACCTGGCCACCGCCCGCGCCGCCGCCCGGACCGGCGTGCCGATGGTCGCCTCCACCCTGACGGTCGATCCGCTGGAGCAGGTGGCCGCCGAGTTCGGCGACACCCCCGGCTTCTTCCAGCTCTACACCCCGACCGACCGGGCACTGGCCGAGAGCCTGGTGCACCGGGCGGAGGCCGCGGGCTACCGGGGCATCGTCGTCACCCTGGACACCTGGGTCACCGGCTGGCGCCCGCGCGACCTGGCCACCGCCAACTTCCCGCAGCTGCGCGGCCACTGCCTGGCCAACTACACCTCCGACCCGGTGTTCCGCGCCCGGCTCGCCAAGGCGCCGGAGGAGGACCTGCAGGCCGCCGTCCTGGAGTGGGCCGCCGTCTTCGGAAACCCGCTGACCTGGGACGACCTGCCGTGGCTGCGCTCGCTCACCGACCTGCCGATCGTCCTCAAGGGCCTCTGCCACCCCGAGGACGTCCGCCGCGCCCGGGACGGCGGCGTCGACGGCGTCTACTGCTCCAACCACGGCGGCCGCCAGGCCAACGGCGGGCTGGCCGCCCTCGACCTGCTCCCCGGCGTGGTCGCGGCCGCCGACGGCCTGCCCGTCCTCTTCGACTCCGGCGTCCGCTCCGGCACCGACGTCGTCAAGGCGCTCGCCCTCGGCGCCACCGCCGTCGGCGTGGGCCGCCCGTACGCCTACGGGCTGGCGCTGGAGGGCACCGACGGCATCGTGCACGTGCTGCGCTCCCTGCTCGCCGAGGCCGACCTCCTGATGGCCGTCGACGGCTACCCCACGCTCGCCTCCCTCCGTGCGGACGGCGCGCTGCGTCGGACCTGATGCGCCGCACCCGGCCTGGTGCACCGCGCCGGACCTGATGCGCTGAGCCGGACCTGGTTCGCTGAGCCGGACCTGACGCGAATTCAGGTCATGGTGTCCATCGGGAACCAGTGGGGCTTGCCGGGACATTCGGGACGGCTCTACGCTCGAACGGCACAAATCGGGTCCGTACGATCCCGTAAGCTGGGAGGTCCGCCATCATCCGCGTCCTGCTGACCGCCTTCGAACCGTTCGGCCGCGATCGACTGAACTCGTCGCTGGAGGCGGGCCGGCTGGTCGCAGCCGGTCCGCCGGCCGGAGTGGCCCTGGAGTTCGCCGAGCTGCCCTGGGCGTTCGGCGACTCGATCGCCGAACTGCGCCGGGCGGTCGCCCGGTTCGGGCCGGACCTGGTCATCGCCACGGGCCAGGGCGGCAACCGCCCGGACCTGACGGTCGAGCGGGTGGCGGTCAACCTCGACGACGCCGTCCGAACCGCCGACCGGAAGGGCCATCAGCCGATCGACCAGCCGGTCGTGCCGGACGGCCCGGCCGCGTACTTCTCCTCCCTGCCGGTGAAGGCCTGCGTGGAGGCCGTCCAGCAGGCCGGGATCCCGGCCACCCTCTCGCACACCGCCGGCACCCACCTCTGCAACCACGTCTTCTACGGGCTGGCACACCTGATCGCCACCGAACGCCCGGAACTGCGCGGCGGGTTCGTCCGCCTGCCGTACCTGCCCAGCCAGACGTCCGGTCAGGAGAGGAGCGCGTCGATGGCGGCGGAGACGGCCGCCGAGGGGGTGCGCATCCTGATCCGCAGCGCCGTGGCCGCCCTCCACCCGCCGACCTCCGCCACGGTGGCCGCACCGCGTCGACGGAGCTGGCTGTCCCGCCGGGGCGGCAATTGACGATGTCGGCCCGGAAACGCGAAGAACCCCCATCCGGGGTCCCGGATGGGGGTTCTTCAGCAATGATTGTTCGGCGGCGTCCTACTCTCCCACAGGGTCCCCCCTGCAGTACCATCGGCGCTGT